>JAEYPB010000033.1 GCA_023411175.1 Bacillota bacterium
TTCGTCACAGACATGCGCTATGATTATGGTATAATCGATCCACCGGGAGGAGGTACGCCTATGCCGCTGATGCTGATCGCCGACGATCACCGACAGATCACTTCCGTTTTGGAACAGTACGCCGTCAGATTTGCATAAAACCCGCCTGAAATCAGCCGGGTGGGTGGTGCAAACTCTTAAGGTGAGCGCTACCAGCAAATACGTGGATAGACATCAATCACCCGGATGCGCTCGGCATCCGGGTGATTTGAGAAATACCTATGAAGCGTAAGCCATCAGCCAGCGTACTGTGCCCAGTGCTCCGTCCACTTCTCAAGCAAAGCGGTTTTCTGGGTTCCGAGCCACTCCCAGTCAATCTTCACAACGCCCAGCTGGTCGTCCGCAGGGTAGTTGCCGTACTTGATGTTTAAGTTGGTACCACGGGCGCAGTTCTCATCGGAACGTGCCTTCTGGTAGTCCACGGAAGCGCAGAAGTCCAGGAACGCGGCCGCAGCGTCGGGATGCGGGCAGTCCTTGACCATGCCGGCGCCGGAAGCGCAGGCGGTGTTGCCTTCCACCGGGTAGACCAGCGTGATGTTGTTCGCGCCGTTTTTCTCGATCTGCATCTGGACGATGTTCTCGTAAGTCAGGCCCACCGCATACTCACCGCTAATGACGCTCTTGAACACGGTCGAGGAAGAGGTGGTGATCACGCCGGCGCAATTGGCGATCAACTTGTCGAGGTACGCCCAAGCCTTGTCGTCACCGAAGGAATCGCCCATCAGCGCCAGGATCGTGTGGAACTGGCGATATGCCGAGGAGGAAGCGTTCGGATCGGCCTGGATGATCTTGCCCTTCAGCTCAGGCTGGAGCAGGTCCTCATAGCCCTTGACCTCGATGCCCAGTTCCTTGAGCAGGTCGTTGTTGGTAACCAGGGCCATGTACTGGATGTCAAAGAAGCTGTAATAGCCATAGGGGTCCAGCATGGACAATTCGTCCGCGATGGTCGGCGTATAGGGTTGGAGTACGTCGTGGAAGGTGGTCCCGTCCGATTCAAACAGGCCGCCCATGATCACGTCCGCCTGCGGGTTGTTGACTTCGCCGCGGGCGCGGGCGATCAGCTTGCCGACGGAGTCCGAGATCCACTCAATCGTGCAATCGGGGTAATAGTTGTACCAGATCGCTTCCACGGTCGCCTGCTGCGCATCGTCAAGGGTAGAGTACACGACCACGGTGTTGCCGATGGAGCCGGGGTCTTCGCGCACCCAGGAAGGCTTCGATTCAGCCAGCGCGCCAAAGGACACAAGACTCAGGATCAACATGGCAACCAAAATGGAACTGAGAGCTCTTTTCATGTGGTTTCCTCCCGCCGATCAATACTATAAAGCCATATCCGGCTCTATGCACCCTAGACTTGCACACGTTCGGAGCCACGCGAAAAGACCAAATAGAGCACCAGGCATATAACCGTAAACAGCGTGGTTACGGTCGCAAACGCCGATGCCGTCCCGTAGGAACCCAGCGTGATTGCCGAGTAGGTGCTCAAGGTCAGCGTGATGGTCCGGTTGTTGTAGAGGAAAATCCCGCTGGACATCTCCGTTATGATGGAGACGAAGCTGAGAATCGCGCCGGAGATGATGCCGCGGGACATCTGTGGCACCGTGATGAACGCGAAGGTCTTCAACTTGGATGATCCCAGGCTGATGGCGGCCTCCTCGGTGCTGATGGGAATCTGCATGATCGTCGCGGTGGCGGACCTGCTTGTGTAGGGCATTCGCCGTATCGCCAGCGCGATGACCATGATGGCCAGCGTGCCCGTAAGCGAAAAATACTTTCCGCTGAACGCGATAATGAGCGCAATGCCGATGACCGCTCCGGGCATGATGTAGGGCATCATCGAAATCGTGTCGATGAGGTGGTTGAACGCGCTCCCCCGCCGAACGACCAGATAGGCAATCAATACTGCGATCACGATAATGATCGCCAGGGCGAGAATGGAAACCGAAAGCGTGTTTGTGATCGACCGGCCCAGCAGTTTCCGGATGGCGTTGTGGTAATTGGATAAGGAATAGGTGCTCTGGGCCACCTGCCCCTTGTAATCCCGGAAGGAATCGATGACGATGTAAAGCTGTGGCAGCAGCGCGACCGCGATGAGCAGATAGCAGTAGGCATGCATGAAGAAGCCGGTCAGTCCCATTGGCTTCTTTTTCTGGATCGGGTGGAGCGAGTTAATGGTAAACTTGAACCTGCCCGTCGCAAACTTCTGGAACAGGAAGACGATGCCGGTCAGAAGCATCGCCAGCACGCTGACCGCCGAGGCGAAATTGTAATCCGCGCCAACCTCGCTCAAAAAGGAGTCGTAAATGAGAACCGGGAATGTCTTGTATCCCTCGCCGATGATCGCCGGGGTGCCGAAATCGGCGAAAGCGCGCATAAAGACGATCAGAGCGGCCGCGAGGATCGTCGGCATGGTCAGGCCCATGACAATCTTGAAGAATCTTTTCACACCGGTGCAGCCCAGGTTGGCCGAGGCTTCCATAAGGCTGTTGTCGATGTCCTGAAAGGCGCCGTTCATGTAGATCAGAACCAATGGGAACAGCTTCAGCGCCTGCACCAGCAGGATGCCTTCGAAGCCGTAAATGGACCCTATGTTGATGCCCAAGCCCCCAAGAAACTTGGTGATGACCCCTGAACGGCCCAGCAGCATGATCCATGAATAGGCGCCGATGAAAGGCGCGGACATCGTGCAGAGCAGCGCCAGCACAAACAGTATCCGCCTGCCCTTCAGCGCGTAAAAGGAGAAGAAATAGGAAAATGGGATGCCCAGAACCAGGGATATCAGCATCACCGCCCCGGACACCTTGAAGCTGTTCAGAATCGTGTTCCAGTAATAGCTCTTCTGGAAAAATTTCGCGAACGCCCCCAGCGTGAATCCGGTTTTTTCGGTGTAAAATGCCTCCCACATGAGGCGGATGCACGGATAGATAAAAAACACAAGGAACAGAGCCAGCAGGATGATCGCCAGCCAGTTCCATATCTCCATTCGCTTACGGGCGCGCATCATCTATCCCGGCACCTCCAAATCGTTCTCAACGCCCTTCATCATGCTGCGCTCCGTTCTCCGGGAAAAGATGTTGATCTTCTCCGTCTTTACGGTGAGCATGATTTGCGACTTCGGCGGCAGGATGGAGTCGACCATAGATTCCTGTATGATTTCCGCGTTCTCTCCGGTCTCCAGCGTAACGAAATAATGGGTGTTGCTGCCCAAAAACACGCTGTCGTCAATCACCGCCCGGATTCCGGCAACCTCGTCGGGTTCTAGGCGGCGGTCCGCTTCCGGCGCGGCCGACAGCACCAATTCCTCAGGCCTCGCGGAGATGACAACCTCCGCCTCCGCCGCGTCCCCCTCCAGAACGTTGTCAACGGGTACCCGATACCCGTTTTTAAACTCCACCCAGCATCTGCCGCCCTGGACGACAGCCCGGCCGGAGAGAATGTTGGTTTTTCCGATAAAGGTTGCGACGAAGAGATTTGCCGGGCGCTGATAGATGTCCTTCGGCGCGCCGATGTGCTGAATCTCTCCCTGGTTCATGACCGCGATGCGGTCTGAGATGGCCATCGCCTCTTCCTGGTCGTGGGTCACATAGACGGTGGTGATGCCCACGTCCCGCTGAATATTCTTAATGACGGTGCGCATTTCCACACGCAACTTTGCATCCAGGTTCGAGAGCGGCTCGTCCATAAGCAGCACGTCCGGGCGGATCACCAGCGCGCGGGCAAGCGCGACGCGCTGCTGCTGCCCGCCCGACAGCCGATCGGGCATCCTGTCGGCGTACTGCTCGATCTTGACGAGCTTCAGAAACTCGTCCGTCTCCTTGCGGATGGTCTGCTTGTCCAGGCGCCGGTTTTTCAGCCCAAAGGCGACGTTTTTGCGCACCGAAAGGTGCGGAAAAATGGCGTAGTTCTGAAAAACCATGCCGATGTTGCGCTTACCCGGATCAATGTCGTTGATCCGCCGGTCGTCAAAGAAAAACTCCCCACCTTCGATGCTGTTGAATCCAGCGATCATGCGCAGGAGCGTGGTCTTCCCGCAGCCGGAAGGCCCCAGAAGCGTGAACAATTCGCCATTCTTTATATCCACCGAAAGATTCGGCAGAATTGTCGCGTTTCCGTATCTCTTGACCGCGTTTTGAATATGTATGGCTACACTCATAGAAACCCTCCGGAACATGTCTTTCAGGATTATTATAGCATAAAACGCGGCATATGCAACGGGATTATCAAATATTCGTGAAATTCATTATCGTATATGCTCATTTACTCAGTTCGTTTATTGTTTCTATATTATAAAACACCATCCAGAAAAGTGAAGTCCATTAAGATAAACAGCCTGTGCAGCCAGCCCATTTTGAGCATACCAGCATCTCTTTTGTCAGGTGTAGATGATAAATTACACCGAAGCTCCTGTGTCATGCCAGCGTAGATATCACAAGAAACTGGTGAGTCCATTGGATAAGCAGAAGAGCAGACCCGCAAATCCGGCGCAGAATGGCGGCGTTGAGGTCATGGCAGTCGTACAGCAAAGGAAATCGCCCCGACCGGGCGATTTGCGCAAAGAAAACCCGCCTGAAATCGGCTGATTTCAGGCGGGTTTTTGGTCGAGGTGACAGGATTTGAACCTGCGGCCTTTTGGTCCCGAAGTGGTTTCACGTTTTATCATTCTTACAGTATCATGATAATACCGCCATATCGGTCAATATGGGCATTCAATAACGGTTCTTATCTCAAGTATACTGTCACTTCTTTTTTTATCTTCCCCCATATTTTCACCCAGCCATTGCGCGAATTCTTGAAGCCCTCACGGATATCATGCAAGAAAGGTATAGCCCTTGGTGAAAACAAAGTGTAATATCTGTAAGACCCGTAATGAAGATTATCGCTTCTTTATATGGCAGCATCAGTATCGCCTTACACTTAATATAATTATCTGTAAGAATGAAATGTAAAGTGTAAGGATATGGCCCATTGGCTACTACCGGGTGCTGGCATAAGTGATGTGCAAGTGTAATCGGAACTAAGCCCCCCTCGTTTTTTCAGCCCTCGCGCTCTCAGGTGCTGGCTACCTTCCGGTGTGAGCCCCTTCACGTTGGAACTTTCTCATAGGGGGGATGGGTACCAATGCAACCTCAGGATGCGCCGCGTGACCACATGTTCCTTATCAGCGAAAAATTCGACCGCTCTTCCCCGTTCCGCGCAAGCCGCTCCCCTTTCAAACCGCGCCGGTTTCACGGGCTTGCGCTTCGCGCCTCCGCCATGGCCATGGCGGACCATTCTTTTTCCATGACCCAAAGGGTCATGGCTATAATTGTCAGGTGCACGGCTACAGCCGCGCACCCCAGGTCACCGTTTCCGTCTCCGGTCTAGGCGTCATAGCTATCCCGTCCCGCCACAGCCGTTCCTGCTCGCCTCTGTAAGCCAATTCCGGCACCCCAACCGTCCATTTCCCCGTTTGCACGCACAAAAACCACGTACAGCCAAAGATTCAGCCTAGATTTTCCGGTTGACAATGCCCCCCAATCCGCATAGAATAGCAATACGAACACTTGTTCTATTATGCCCAAGGAGGTGCCAAAGTGGACGCTACCATCCTACACGCAGACTGCAACGCCTTCTACGTCTCCTGTGAGATGTCCGAACGTCCCTCCCTCCGCGGCAAGGCCGTCGTCGTCGCCGGCGATCCGGAAGCGCGCCACGGCATCGTCCTGGCCAAGAGCGATCTGGCCAAGAAAGCCGGCGTCAAGACAGGCCACGCCATCTGGCAGGCGCGCCAGCTCTGCCCAAACCTGATCGTCCTCCCGCCCAACTACCGCCTCTACCTACGCATGTCGCACGAGACGCGGGAAATCTTTGAGGACTACACTGGCCGCGTGGAACCCTTCGGCCTGGATGAAGCCTGGCTCGGCCTAGGCCGTGATACGATCGATCAGGGCCGCAAAGCGGCCGATGAAATCCGCAAGCGCATCTGGGATGAGCTGGGCATCACCGCCTCCGTCGGCGTAGCGGACAATAAGATCATGGCCAAGCTGGGCTCTGATCTCAAAAAGCCGGACGCCACCACCGTCCTCCGCCCGGAGGATTACCCCACCCGCGTCTGGCCGCTGCCGGTTGGGGAACTGCTCTATGTTGGCCGGTCGACCCAGGCCAAACTGACGCGCCTCGGCTACCTCACCATTGGGGACCTCGCTCGCTCCACGCCCGCGGTCATGCGCGCGCTGCTCGGCAAGCCCGGCGAAATGCTCTGGGTCTTCGCCAACGGCATGGACAAAAGCCCCGTCTGTAACGTAGGCTACAGACCGGAAATCAAGTCGATCGGCAACTCCACCACAACCCCAAGGGACCTGACCACCCTCGAAGACGTCAAGGTCACCACCTGGGTGCTGGCGGAATCCGTCGCCGCCAGGCTCCGGGAACACCGCTTCCGGGCGCGCACCGTTCAGATCTATGTGCGGGATAACGAACTGCAGAGCTTTGAGCGGCAGATGAAGCTAAAGCACCCCACGCAGCTGGCGAATGAGATCGCCGGCGCCGCCATGCTCCTGTTCGCCGCCAACTATGACTTTGCCACCCGTAAGCCCATCCGGTCCCTGGGCGTTCGCGGCGCGGACCTTGAGACCGTGGACGGCAGCATCCAGCTCTCTTTCATCGAGGAGGACCGCAAGCGAACCAACCAGGAGATCATCGAAAACGTGGTCGATGACATCCGCCGCCGCTTCGGCCACTTCGCGATCCAGCGCGCCTCGCTGCTCTGTGACAGCATCGGCGGTATCAACCCCAAGGATGACCACGTTATCCATCCGGTATCTTATTTTCAGTGACATGCAGGAGATGACGGTCTATGGCGCGAAAGGTATATGTCAAAGTCTACGCGAACTTCTCAGAGGATGGCATCGTCATGCCCGAGGCCATCGTCTGGGAGGATGACCGCCGCTTCGAAATCGACCGCGTGCTGGATGTGCGCAAAGCCGCCTCGCTCAAGGCGGGCGGCCATGGGATACGCTATGCCTGCCGCATCGGCAGCCATGAAACCTTCCTGTACCGGGAAGATGACCGCTGGTTTGTAGAGGGCAAGGATAGAGAGACCGACCGGTGGGGTGCATGCTGAAATTTGAGATTAAGGTTTTAAATCAATGACGAGGTAGGAACTGCTGACAAGATTACCCACTTTTTTATGGGATTGCCTCATACATCACGATATTCCGCTTCCATGTTCAGATTATGCCTGTCCCAGTTTTCTAGCATAGCGTAAATTCGCTCATAGTCTTTCAGATTTTCGGTTCGTGGGCAGTTTTCACGCATATGCCTAAGCCAGTTAATACTATATACTTCCAAAAAGCCATGATCTAGTATCATTTTATATATTACAAACGATTCTTCTTTATTCAATACAAATCTCCTCGGCAGGCTTCTATTTCCAACAATCGCATATAGCACTCGGTGAGGCGTTAGCGGAAATATAATATGTGTACCCGTTTGGCTTATTCCGCCCTGATAAACTGAAGAATTAGTTTTGTTGTATCTAATCACAGGATCGTCGCTAGTCGGCATCGAAAGCTCATTTGTTTCAATGATACTCCATTTTAACTTGCGCAATACATTATAATACTTATTATACGCGTATCTGATTTCGGATAACCACGCTTCTCTCCCGTAATATGCATCTATTCTTAACAAGTTCTCATCTTCGTTTTTTTCAATAATTTCTGTCTTAATAGGCATCTTGAAAATGTCTTGTTCCTTGACTGACCTGTACCGATTTCTTTTTACTCTTCTTATAAATTTCTCTTCATCAAAATTACTTGTATATCGATCTATCACCTCTTGTATAATTCTACCCCTCGTATCTACCGTTTTTAAATAATGTGCCGGTGTGCGAAATACTTGAACACTAACAAATCTCACTAGCCTGTCGTAGTCCTCGTCATTCAATTCTTCAGATTCTCTTATCTTTTTATATGTATTCTGGACGGGTGTTTCCACCTCGTTGTTTAGCCATTCTTCAACCGAATCATCTCTACTATTTTCGCTGCCCTGGGTATATAGATGTTCCACTTTTGATGTGCCCTTTATAGCTCTTTGGCACCACAACGGCACTTTACTATTTGATACGAGCTTTCGATAAACCCAAATACTTTTACCGTCATCGCTCCAATTTTTAAGATAAAATTGCGGAACATAGTGATTATTTGAAGTAATCTGATCCACCTTTTGCGCCCCCAACCACTAAGATTTACGTCAGCTTGTTTATGAGAATCCAAAGCTCCGTCATCCTTTCAGATGCTTTTGCAAACATTATATACACACGCCCATAATTTTGCAATTATTTTTCTGTTATCAAAAATGAATAAGCCCCCGCTAGCCTTACAGCCAGCGGGGGCATCGTCGATTACATCTTCTTGATTAAATCCGCTTTGATTCTGGTGAGGACCTCATACCCGCCGTTGGCCGCAAAGGCCACCAGCCCGGCGTTGATGGGGATCAGCGCCGCCGCCTCGGGTGTCAGCTGCTTCGTAAAGTAATAGGCCGGGTACATTCCGGCCATGGCAACAATCCAGCTCCATAGTTGGGTCGGCAGCCTGTCGATAATCCCGATTCCCTTGGTCAGTTGCGTGGCGATCAGCACAAACGACAGCGCGCCGGCGTATGTCGCCAGCAGGCCCCAGGTTACAAATCCCAGAGCCCCGCCCAGCTCGGTCTCCTGGGCGTCCTCCGTGGCCGTCTGTACGGTGGGCGCGTCCGTGGGCTCCATGGCGGCCTCCTGGGGCGTCTGGGCGTCGGGCGGCGCCGCCACCACCTCGGCGGCGGCGTAGAGCGATACGGCGAGCGTCAGGGCGATCAGCAGCACCAGGATCAGCGCGATGGTCTTCTTCATGGGTCTCCCTCCTTCTTAATGGTCGTACTTGATGTGATCGTCAAGCCGCTTGTGCGCGGACTTGCAGCTTTCCTCAAGTTCCACGAGCTTGCTGGTCTGGGCTGGGATGCAGGCGGTGTTCTCCCGGATATGTTCGATGTCCTTGCGCATCTCCACCAGCATGGTGTTCTTGTCGTCGCTGCGGCCTTTCAGGGTCGTGACCGCAACCAGGAGGGTCAGCGGCGCGGCGAGCGCCTGCATGATCTGGATGAAGGCGGTCAGCGTCTCATTCATCCATCCACCACCCTCGCGTACTTCCCGGAGACCCAGCCGTCCTCCCCGTCCAGCGCCACCGCCAGCCAGCCGGTCGAGCTCGCCTCACCGCAGTATGGCAGCTTGTCCCCGGCCTTGGCAATGCCCAGCGTCGCGCCGCCGGTCGAGGGCTGGGTCCGCACCCACACGGTGCCGCCGGTGATCTCCACCAGCCGCGCGGGCGTTTCGGCGGGCGTCTCCTCCGGGTCGTCGCCGCTCTCCGGCAGACGCGCGTTGATGGCGGCCACGGTCTTCGGGCCGACCACGCCGTCCACCGCGATCTTGGCGTCCGTCTGGAACGCCCGGACGGCGTTGCGCGTGGCCTTGCCGAACTCGCCGTCAGCGCCCCACTTGCCGCAGGAGTAGTCCAGCGCGATCAGCGCCAGCTGCAGCTGCGTCACGTCGGCGCCCTCATCGCCCATCTGGAGCGTGCGGTGCCCAAACTCCGGCACGCCCTGATCGGCGTCGACGCCGGTCACCGAGTAGTCGAAATACTTGGTCATCCAGCCCCAGCGGTTCCAGCCGCGCGCGTACAGCCTCGTCTTGACGCAGCCGTACATGACCCCACGCGCCTCGATCACCCACCAGTCGCCGGAGGGCTTCCCGGATTCCACCGGCTTCCAGAGATAGCCGACGTGCGACACGTAGCTGCCGTTGTGGATGAAGACCGCCGCGCCCGGCGTGCGGTGCTTGGCCGGGATGCGCCCGCTGCCCTTGGGGCTGCACCAGGTCGCGTAGTTGTTCCGGGCTCGGGCGTTGATGTTGACGCCAGTTTCTTTCTGGTATCCGCCCTCGGCCAGCCCATTGCAGTCATGAACTAGCGGCGCGCGCTCCCGCCAGTAAAGCGCCTTGCGCAGCTGCTCGCCCTTGTACTGCTGGAACCACCAGCTGGTCTTGGACCACAGTTTCGGGTCCTGGCCGTAGGCCCCCATGATGTACCCGCACTTATGCTCAAGGCACCAGACAAGATAATCGACGAAAACACCGATGGGTACGCGCTTGATTGACATATGTACCGCCTCTCCGCCCTTTCGGTCATAAAAAAATCCGCCTACCGGGCGGTTGGGATTAGATTGCTGCCCCTATTCGGCGGGTATTTCGGATGGCCCCAGGAGCGCCTGCACCTCGGCGCGCCAGCGTTCGGGCACATCCTCAATGGTCATTCGCTCTGCCTGTATCCATCGCGCGTAAATCTCCGCCATGCTATGCACCTCCCGTAACCATCCCGGCCAGCTCAATTAGTGCCGCCTCGATGCCAAGTTTCCACTCTTCATCCGGCGTCGGTTCTGGGGGCGGGGCCGCCGCCACCCTCGCCGCAATCTCCTCCGCCGTCAGGCCTTCCACCCATGCCTCCCCATCCCATCTCGGCCACCAGAAACCAGCGTCGCCAGGGACGGGCGTCTCGATATACGCCGGGTCGGGTTCGCCGTCTTCCAAGATGGGCGGCGACGATAGAATCACATCCTCAATGAACATGCCGGTTTCAGGGTTGACCATTCGATACATCATCACGATCATGCCTCCGCCTTGTAGCTCATTCCGGATATGTCGATCCATGTAGAGGTTGCAGAAATGTTGAGAATGAAATCGCCTGCGCTGCTCACGTATCCTCGTATGCAACCGGCGGAATTATCCCCACGCGGGAACAGGAAGACTGCATTAATTGCCGGTCGGTATCCGGCGGGCAGATTGAAATTAGCAAGATCCATCCCAGCTGGGTTCAAGCGGCCTTTGAATCGCACCCACCCCTGCGCATCTCTGCAGTACCTTACAACGTGTCCGCTCCCGACCTCCGCCGCGCCGTTCAGCATCGTCGGCTGTTTCCAGTCCTCGCCATACGGCAGCGCCAGAATGTCCGCCCACGACGGCCGCCAGTCGGACGGTGTCCCGTTGGTGTATCGCTCCAGTTTCGGGCAGGCAAACCACGCCCGCCCATTTCGACGGACACTTACCGCAATACCAGCCGAAGCCGCGCCCTCCACGTTCGCAAGCCGGTTTACGAAAATGCGTATCCACCGATTTTGGTCAGCAGCTACCGGTGTGTAGTCATAGCTTGCGGATGTTATCCGCGTCCCTGATGCGTCGTATATGGCCACTTCGATACGGATAGGTTGATCAAAAAGGGAAGCATTATCAAAGAACAACCATACCGAACCAGTGAAGTTGTCGTTTAACTCGCACGGAATCCTGTTCGCCGTTAGCGTGCTAATTCCCCGCCACGCATCCGTCCCAAGGCCGGACTGTTCGGATTTCACCACGTAGGCGCCAAACAGGCTTTTCGACGTATCCCGTACAACGTTAGCGCTAAGTGTCCATCCGTTCGCGTCGGCATAAAACCCGGTGTTGATGTGCAGGTTCAAGCCTGCCCCCATGTTCGCCGCGATCTGGGCGGCCAGGGTCGCGGCCTGCGCCGCGGGCACCACGGCGAGCAGCTGCTCCAGGCTCGGAATCAGCGTTTCGGGGTTGGTGACAACGTCCGTCAGCTCCTTGCGCACCCGGAACACGTTCGCGGACAGCGTCAGCATAGCGACGCCGATGGCCAGCCTCAGGATGCCTTTCAGCTCGCCGGCGACGGCGTAGCACTGCGGCGCGAACAGGACGCTCACCATGTTTCCGGTGACGGTCCCCGCCACTGGGACGGTAACGCCGTCCTCGCGGACGAAATGGCCCATCACCGTAGCGCCGGCCAGGTTGGCGGCGGCACCGCCGTCCGTCACCCGGACCTGCCAGAGGTGCGCCTGGTTGTCCCCATACATCACCAGCGCGTTGGGCCAAATCTTCATGGGTGCGGCCCCGCGCTGCAGGTCGACCTCCTCGTAGATAAGCCAATTCGGCATAATCATTCCTCCTCCTAGAAGTCACCGCCGCCGACGCTCTGGATGAACGCCTGCACGAACAGGTTGGCCTCGATGCGGGTCAGCGCGTTGGGCACGATGCTGATGGTGTGCCAGGCCCCGCGGGTGATCCGGCCGTTTGCGTCCTTCGCCAGGTAGCTCACGATGTCCATCTCGCTGTCCGTCACCGCGCCGGCGGGCACCAGCGTGCCGTCCACGTACAGCGCGATGCCCGCGGCGGTGCCGCCCTCGTAGATGCCGTAGACGATGCCGTGCGTGTGGTCGTCCAGCGTCACGCCGTGGGTGTGGGATGGGACCGTATGACTATGCGATGGGATGCCGTGGGTGTGCTCGTTCAGGCTGTGCGTGTGCGCGCCCAGGTTGTGGGTATGGCCCTGCATGGAGTGTGTATGGCCGGAGACGGTGTGCGTATGGCTCGGGCCGGTATGGCTATGGGTGGAAAGCGAGTGGGTATGCCCGTCCACCGCGCTGGCGGATCCGGTCTGGTTTGTGCTGGGGCTGCCGGTCGATCCGGTGCCGCCGGAATTGGATGTAAGCGTGCCGCTGCTGCCCGTATACTCGGTGCTGGCTCCGCCGGTCGAACCGCTGGCCGGACCGGTGTTGTCCACGTTGTTGGCGGTCGAAGTGTCCGACGCCTT
This sequence comes from Bacillota bacterium, assembly GCA_023411175.1. Lineage (GTDB taxonomy): Bacteria > Bacillota > Clostridia > Christensenellales > Aristaeellaceae > JAEZHK01. The sequence goes on from JAEYPB010000033.1 coordinate 12,693, forward strand.
GGATACGGTGGTGCCCCCGCCGGAACTGGTCGTCCGGGTCGTGCCGCCGCCCGCCGCCGCGCCCGTCTCATAGGCCCGGAAGGGTTCTAGCTTCCAGGACAAAAGCATCTTGTTGATGCGCACGCAGCCCTGAGGCACAAATACGCGCATCTCCGCCGGATGGGCGGCGTCGGCGTTGTCGGCGTACTGCTGGCTGTACAGGTTCGTGGCGCCCTGGCTGTACAGCTCGCCAATGGCCATGCGGTCGGCCAGCGCGCTCACGCTGCCCGCGACGTCCCGCTCTACGTTGGCGATGGTGATCTGGATGTCCCCGGACCGCCCCCGCACGTCCCCCTTGCCTACCGTGACAATCCGGGCGCTGAAATTGATGCCGTGCTCGCCGTCCATCACCCGGACGAGCTTTCCGGGCATGAAGGTGTCCCAGGGATCGCCGGTCAGCTGCGCCAGGTCGACGGCGGAGGCCGTGTAGCTGATGTAGGGGTTCTTGACCTTCTCCAGCACCGCCTGCCCCCGCGCCTTGAGCGTCGCCGCGTCCTCGATGCGGGTGTCGGGGTACACGCTGCACTTGACGCCCCAGACGCCTACCGTGTCCGCGTCGATGTACGGCAGCCCGCCGTTGACCTCCTTGATGGTCAGCTGGTTGACGCCCTCGCCGTAGCCCAAGAGGTACAGCCTTGTCACCAGCGTGCCCGCGTCCATGGACTTTGTGACGCCCAGCATGTTCCGGCGGTAGTGGATGCCGCAGCCCGGCGTGCTGTCCGCGCGCTTGAGGCTGACACGCCAGGGCGTGACGGACGTATCCCACACCCAGATGTATTCGCTCGTCAGCACCCCGCCCAGGGACAGGAGCGCCGAAAGGAGCGAGACGTTCTCGAACTTGTAGGCAAACTGGTCGGTGAAATCGCACTCGCCCAGCACCTAGCGCGCGGTGGTCTGCCTGGAGAGGATGTAGGCGATCACGTCGCCCGTCGGCATTTCTGCACCACCTACCTCGTGGTATCCGAACAGCACGTCGTCGAGGAGCATCGCCATGACGTGCTCCATGCTGTACTGCTTGACGCCGCTCGCCGCCGCTTCCTCGCCGCTGGGCATGGAGATGATGCGGTACAGCCCCGTATCCCTCGGCCCGTCAGGCAGCCGCACAAAGGAATGCGCCTGACAGGCTGCGTTCTTCGGGTCCGCAGTCGGCAGTGTGAAAGACGCCGTCCATAGGTCATTGTGCGCCAGGCTGTAGCCTACGTCGCCTGCGTTCTCCAGCACCGCCTGCAAGTCGTTGTTCTGATCGTACACCCGCACATAATCATTCGCCATGGCCTACAGCCACCTCCCGCGCGCGCTGGCCGTGACCTTTGCGCTCTTGGTACCCGCGCCGAAAGCCAGTGTCACACCCAGGGTGTGTTTGCCCGCGGACAGCTCGATGGAATCAAACTGCGTCGCGTGAGGCAGCGCGCTGCCGCCTCCGGAGAAGATCGCCCCGACGGGCGGCTCCATGTCGATGGTGAGGGAGTCGCCCGCGGCCACGTTCATGCCGAAGAAGGCGGCGGCCTTCCCGTCCACCGTGACCGTCACGCCGGTGATAGCCGCCGCGCCGGTGTTTTGGATGACCAGCTTGAGCGGCGCGGGCACGCCCGTTGACACGCTCAGGTTCAGCGCGTTGTCCGTGACCGTTGTTGTCAGGCTGGCGGTGCTTTCCGTCACGCTGTAGGCGTAGGGCTGGGCGAAAAACCCAACCTCCAATCCGCCCTCGATCCACCCGGAGAATCCCCAATCCGTCCCGTCCACCACCTCCGCCAGGTAGTAGCGGTCCGGCTCATAGTCAAATACCAGCCGCTGCCGCCCGTTAAGCAGCCACCGGCTGATCGCCCTCAGGCGCTCCTGCGCCGCCGATTGGGACGGCGGGTCGGATAGGAAGTACAGCGTGCCCTCAAAGGGCAGCTGCCCATATACCTCGCCGGGCAGGCGCACCGTGCCGGACATGCCGGCGATTTCGTAGGCGTTCGGCGTCACCGGCGGCGCGATCGGGTGACCACCCTTCTCCACGTAGATGCAGCCGAAGTCCCGGAGGCAGTGCTGCCCGCCAAAACTGAAATTGATTTCGTTCAGGTTCATGCTCCGCCCCCTATCCCACCAGCACCATGTGGGACGCACGCCCGGAGGCGGTGCGTTGCACGCGCTGGTATGTGGCGCGGCTGACGCCCGGTTCGACCGTGCGGCCCAGCTCGCGCCCATCCACCTCAAGTACCTGGTTGCCGAGACCGGCGCGACGGTTGGCCCTGGCCACCGCCTCGCCCAGCTTGTCGTAGTCGATTTGCGGCGCGTTCATGCTGGGGTACGCGCCGCCGCCCGCCGCCGCCTCGCCCGTCGCCATGGCAGCCAGGCTGCGCGCGCTGTCGAGCACGCTGCCCATACCTCGCTCGATGCCCTCCGCGAAGCCCTCGGCGGTCCACACGCCGATTTCGGCCATCTTCCGGCTTGGGGAGGAAATACCCAGCTCCTGCTTAACGGCGTTGTAGGCGTCCTGCGCGGCCCGCCGCGCCGCCGCGATGATCTTCGAGGAACCGCTCCGGATGCCGCGCGCCACGCCATCCGCGATCGCGTCTCCGATGCTCTGGAAGTTGCTGCCGTCCCTGCCGCCGATCGCCGACCACAGCGCCGACAGCGCGCCACTGCCCAGGGCGCTGGCCGCGCCGGACACGCTGGACGCCTTCGAAGAGATGCCTGTCTTGACGCCGGTGCCGAACGCGCTGCCGATGGTCTGGCCGTTCGCGGCGCTCAGGTTATAGGAAGCGGTGGCCTGCACAGCCCTGGCCACTTGCGCGGTCGTGGAGACCAGCGCCGCGCGCGCGCCGGATACGCCGTCCTCGATGCCCGACATGTAGTCGTCGCCCAGCGTCGTGCCCGCGTCCGCCGTCAGGATGGACGCTGCGGCGTTCAGCGCAGCGTTTGCGGATGCCTGCACCGCGGCGTTGACGCCCTCGGTGCCGCCAGTGATGCCCTTCTCCATCTCCGCCATGGCGGCCTCGTATCCAGCGTTGGCCACATCGGTCAGCGCCGTCCTGATGGCTTCGGCGTTTGCGTTGTTGGTCGATATGCCGTCCGCGATGGCCTTGGTGACGGCCTTGCCCAGGTCCTGGTACTTGGTTGCGCTGGCCTCGCCCCATCCCATGAAGCCGGTGCCGGCAATGCCGAAAGCGGCGTTGAGCGCGTCGGCTACCGCGTTGGCGGCGGCATTCGCGCCGCCAGCAAAGGTGGCTGCCGTGGCGGCGGCGAGCCCGTCCCGGATGCCCGCGGCAGCCGCCTCGCCGTAGGGCTTGGTCTTGTTGCTGGTGCCGCCTTCCACGCCCAGCTCGGTCTTGAACTGGTCAAGCGCCGCCTGGCTGGCGTTCTTGACGGCCTCTTTCAGGTCGCCCTCGCTGCCGGTGACGCCATCCTTGATGCCGGTCATGATGTCGGTGCCGGCCTGCTTGGCCTCTTTGCTCTCCTCGCTCTCGCCGCCGCCGAACCCGAAGATGGACTTGATGGCGTCCCAGATGCGCCCGAACACGTCTGCGACGACGCTAAGCACCGCCGAAACACCCTCCAAAAGGCCGCTGCCCAGGCCTTCCAGGATGAAACCGCCGACCGAAGCCGCCTCCTTGCTGGGGCTGGCAATGCCGAAGACACCCTTGATGGCGTCCCAGATGCCGGTAAAAACGCCTTTGATGGATTCCATGACGGCGCCCACCGCGCCGGAAAGGCCGTTGGCCAATCCCTGCAGCATGTTCAGGCCCAGCCCCGCCCAATCGATTTGAGTGAGGGCGTCCCAGATGGCCGAGATGATCTGCGGCATGGCCGCGATCAGCTGCGGAATGGCTTCCACCAGGCCGGTGACGATGCCCGCGAGAATTTCGCCGCCGGAGGTCAGAATCTGCGGTAGCGCTTCGGTCAGCGCCGTGATGATCGCCGTGATGATTTGCGGCAGTGCCGCGGTCAGCGTGGGGATGGCCTCAACAAGACCGTCAATGAGGCTCGTCAGGATCGACGTACCCTGCGCCAGGATTTGCGGCAGCGCCTCGGTCACCGCGGTGATAATCGCCGTCACCACCTGCGGCAGCGCCGCCGCAAGCGTCGGGATGGCTCCGGTGATGCCATCGATGACGCTGGTCAGAATGGCCGTGCCCTGCGTGCCAATCTCCGGAAGCGCGGTTGTGATGGCCGTTACGATCGCCGTCACGATCTGCGGCAGCGCCGCGGTCAGTGCCGGGATGGTGGCCACGATGCCGTCGATGACGCTGGTCAGGATCGCGGCGCCCTGCGAAAGGATTTGCGGCAGCGCTTCGGTCAGCGCCGTCAGGATCGCCGTTACAACCTGCGGGAGCGCCTGGACCAGTGTTGGCAGCGCCTGCGCGATGCCATCCACAAGGCCCTGAATCACATTCATGCCCGCCGAGAGAATGTCCGGGATGGCACCCGCCAAGCCCGTCACAATTTCAGTCACCATGCTGACCGCCGCCGGCAGGAGCGTCGGCAGCGCAGCTGCAATGCCGTCCACAAGGCCCGTAATCAGCGACGTAGCCGCTTCCACAAGTCCGCTGGCGTTCTGAATCAGGAACGAGGCCATGCTGGTGACGATGTTCGTGGCGAGCGTCGCGATGGGCTGCACGTTGGTTGTGACCGCATCCAGCACGGACTGCAATAGGCCGATGGCTGCCGGCAGGATGGTGTCAAGCAGGCCCGGCAGCGCGCTCACCAGCGTGCTGGCGACGGTCGTAAGCGCCTCCGTGGCGATCGGGACGGCCTCCTGAATGATGCCGGTCACATCGGTCAGCGCGCCGGACAGTTGCCCCATCAGCCCTTCGATGATGTCTTCGAGCTCGCCGGGCTTGAGTCCGTCCTGCAGCGCCAGCGCCACGGAGGACATGGCGCTGGTGGCGGTGTCGACCAGCGGTTGAAACGCGGGCATCACCACCAAGCCGATGCTGTTTTTCAGTGCTTCACCCGTCGCGGTGGCCCGCTGCATGCTGTCGTCGAAGCTGCCCATCGCCGCCAGCGCCTCGTCTGAAAAGACCGTGCCCATCTCCTGAGCTTCGGCAGAGAGCGATTTGAGCGTGTCCCCACCCGCCGCGATCAGCGGGTTAAGGTCCTGGGCGGACTTGCCAAAAAGGTCCATGGCCAGCGCGTCCCGCTCGGTTTCATTGGCCACCCTGCCCAGCGCGTCGATGGCGTCGGCAAACACGTCCTCGCTGTCGCGCAGCTTGCCGTTGCCGTCCGTGATGCTGACGCCCAGCGCCTTGAACTTTTCTTTTGCGCTGTCGCTTCCACTGGCAGCGTCGCCCATCTGCTTGACCATTTTGGCCATGCTCTTGGTCATCGTGTCGACGTCGGTATCAATGAAATTCGCCGCGTAGGACCATCCCTGCAGCTTCTCAGCGCTGACACCGGTCTGCGTGGACAGCGTGAGCAGGTCGTCGGCGTAGGTGCCCGCGCCTTGGGCGAACTCGAAGGCTTTCTTGCCGGCCTCAAACGCCGCCGCGCCAACCGCCGCAAACGCCGCCGCCAGTGCTTCCAGCGAAGCCTTTAGGCCCGCCTTGGCGGCATCCCCGGCCTTGCCCAGCGCGCCGCTCAGTTCGTCCGCGCCGTCGGCTGCCTTCCCCTCGGATTTCGCGGCAGAGTCCAGGGCTTCCTCGGTCTGGCCCAGCTCCTGCTCGGTGCCGTTCATGGCGGTGGTGGCCTTGTTCAGCGCGATGCGCAGGTCGTCGGCCTGCTTCGAGTTGGTACCGTATTTCTCCTCCGCGCGCGCAAGCTGCTCTGAGATGAGCCGCACCTTATCGGCCTGCGCTTCGTAGATCTTCGAGAGCTTTTCCTGCTTATCCTGAAGCGCCTCGATGGACGATTCCTGACCACCGAAGGCGCTCTGCGAGGCTTTCAGGTCGCTGTTCAGTACGCTCAGCTGGCGGCCGATGTCGCCCATGGCGCTCTTGTATTCCTTGTCCCCCAGGACGCTTACTTTTGTCTTGATGCCATCGTCCACACCGACCCCTCCTTTACTCCAAAAACGAAAAAGCGCCCGCGCGGACGCTTATCTGGGCAGCCGCGCAAGGCGCTGGGGCCGCTCCGGCGTCCGCGCGGGCGTCTTGCCGGAAACCCGCGGCGCCGGCGTCTGCTGCTGCCGTGCCTCCTTGGCGCGGTTGTACAGGCTGACAATCGCGCGTGGGCTACTCTCCCAAAACTCCGCTGCGCTCATCCCGCAGTCAAGCGCCCGGTAGAAAAGCCACACCCAGGGAAACTTTCCGTCCTCGCGGGCGCCCGTCAAGGGTCCTTTTCATCTGCCTCACCGCACGGAGGCACTTCGGGCATCGCTCTGGACACGCCGGCGGCGATGATCTCGCGGATGCCGTCCACGCTGTCCAGCTTGAATTTCTCGTCGAATTCCTCAAACGGCATGTCGCAGCCGCCCGACGCCATGGCGCCGTAGAAGACGGCCAGCACGGCCCGGTACTTGCCCTTGGCGAGGTCATTAAGGATCGCGGCGTAGCCGGTGTCCCTGCCGAAATGCTCCTCGTACACGTCCTCCGCCAGCCGCGCGGTGCGGTTATTGAAAACGAGCGCGAACTTCTGGCCGTCGATGGTGATGTTCCTGACCGGCGCGCTGATGTCGCGCCCACGTTCCTGCTCCATGGTTGCCTCCTGTCATAAATCAAGGCCAGCCCCGAGATGGGGGCTGGCCTTGCGTCGGATGGGTTGGGGCTACGGCCCCTCCGGTGATTCGTACACGGCACTGAACCAGCCGGAGATGACGGCCTGGGGCACGTCCACGGTCGTGGTATCCACCACGGCGGCGAGCCTGCCGTCGTTCATGCGGCGCGTAAACGTTCCTTCGAGGTTGGGCGTCTGATACTCGATCTTTTCGCCGTCGGTCTTGCCGGCCTTGACCGGCTCCTGAAACTGGCCCTGCAAGAGCCACCAGAGCTCCTTGCTGCCATCATCGAGCGTGTACGCAAAGCCGATGGCCACATCCGCCGGCTCGCCGTCGCCCTTGATGATCTGGACGCCGTTGCTATCGGCCTCACGGTTGAGGATTTCCTTGAGCACCTCGTGCGTGATCTTGTCCAGGTTGAGCTTGACGCCGTAGGTGTCGACTTTGCGCTTGTTGCGCAGGGTGGCGTTGCTGGCGTACAACTTGCCCTCGCGGTACGTGGGCGTCAGCGTGGTCTCGATGGCCTTCGCCAGCACCTTGGGCTCGGCGTAAACGGGCTTCGCGGTCGCCGTGGCGGGCGTGGTGATCTTAGCGTAGTACACGTCCAGCACGCCGTAGAAATAACCCTCCATGTCAGTCCTCCTTTACCTCTTCCACCCATTCGCAGGTCGCCGCGATGTGGTGGTATTCCGTGTCCGTCTCGTAGTCGTCCGGGCCATAGCCGATGACCTTCACGCCCGCGGCGCGAAGCAGGGCAATAGCCTGGTGGAAAATTGTCCGGTGCGTGCCGTCGCTCCGCTTGGAGAAGACGTGCACCTGCACCATGTGGCTGAGGCGCTGCGGCTGGTTGCTGGCGTAAGCCTGAAAGGTGCCCAGCACCTCGCGCCAGGTCGTATAGGTTTCCTCACCGCCCGCCGGGGGTTTCGATACGGGGCAGGGCAGCGCCGAAAGCGTGCTCTGGAAAAATTCTTCAAAACTCACGCTACGCGCCCCCATCCTTGGCAAATTCCGCGCGCATGGCGCTGGCGACATCGCCTTCCGCAGCCTTGACCGTCGGGTGGAACCAGGCCAGGCCGGGCTTGTCCTTCTCGCCGTAGCTGCGGCCATACTCCAGGATGTTGCCGATCTTCGCCAGCGGCTCGCCGGTCTTCGAGTGTTTCCCGATCGGCTTGACCTCGCAGCTGAAACCGTCGCCCGCGGTGTACTGAACGGGACCCGCCTTGATGCTGTCCCGGAGTTCGCCTTCGTCCACCGGCGCCTTGGCGCTGAGCCGTTCAGCCAGTACCTTCCCGCCCGCCTTGACCGCGCGCTTGATGCGCTCCTCAGTCCCGGCCTCGCGCCGCTTGATGCCGTCGATGACCGCCTGCATGCCGCTAACCTCGATCGGCATGCGCTACACCCCCTTGCCCCGCACCGCGCGGGCCTTGATGTGCAGAAAATCCTGCTTGTACCCCAGGTGGTTGATCTGCTCGATCTTGTAGGGCTGCCCGGCGCGGACGATGCGGCAGGTTACGTCCAGGTCCTCGCGCCAGCGGATGCCGAAGGTCACGATGTCCTGCACCTGGTAGGCCTGAGCGGCGTAGAAATCGCGCCCGGAGACGTCGGCCATTGAGGCGTAGCAGCCCGCGAATTGCGCCCACCCGGCAATCCGATTGCCCCTGCCGTCGGTCACGGTGGCGGGGCGCTCCAGTGTGATCCAGTGTTTCAGGTCACCTGCCTTCATATGCTTTCACTCTCCACCGTGGGGCGCAGCTGGTGCACGCTTGAGACGATGTATGGCGGCACGACGGCGTCCGCGCCGCCGGCGCCGCGGTTGTCGTACATCCAGGCGGCCAGGTTGCACACCCAAAAGTCGTACAGCTCGTTGCTCTCCTGCTGAGGGACGCCCGCCCGCTCATACCACTTCACCGCCGCGGTCACGCACAGGCCAAGCACCTGATTATCGCTCTCGGGGTCAGCGCCCGCGAAGCGGCGCACCATGTCTATGCTTGGCATACGCTCCTCCTTACGCGGTCGGCGCCGCCGCCGGCAGCTTGACAGGAACGCCCAGCGCGGCGGCCTTCGCGATCTCGTTGCCCAGGCATTCCGCGACAGCGTCCATGACTTCGGCAAGGTGTTCGCCGCTCACCGCCGAACCGTCCACGACTTCGGCGCTGATTGACATGCCCTTTCCGGGCCGGATATTGCAGGAGACGCACACCGCCGCTCTGCGCGTGCCGTCGGTCTCCATGACTGAGATGATTGTCGTCGTCTGCTGGCTGTCGTCCCGAATAATCATGCGCAAGCTCCTTTCCAACGCGGGCGGCCCGAAAGCCGCCCGCACACCGCTGGCTTACTCGCCCGCGATGAAGATTTCGCGGCGCACAGCCGCTTCGTCGTCGAACTTGGTGGCCGTCATGCGGCTGATGCCGCGCACCTCGATGGAGTTTTTCCGGAAGGCTTCGCCGCCGATGTCGGTCGAGGCGATTTCCAGCGGCTGCCGACTGAACAGGGTCGCAAACTGCGCGAAGTCGCCGATGTACATCGGGTGGTAGTCGCCCTTCGTGGCGCCGACATCCGTCACGACGCGCGTGGGCAGCAGCCAGTTGGGCATCATCCGGACCGGGCGCCCCTTGAGCATCATACCCGTGGCGCTGGTCGGATCGGGCTGCAGCAGCGGCCTGCCGTCCTCAGCCGTGAGGCCGTCCAGGTAGTTGTAGCCGTTCTGGTTGGTCAGGATCACCGCCATCAGGCTGTTCTCCGGGTCAAGGCTCACGTTGAGCACCGTCTTGATCTGGGGCAGCACGAGCGTTTTATCGGTGGTGGCGATGTTCGACGCCACCAGCGTTTCCAGCTTCGCACGCAGCAAAAGGTTCTCGGTGATGATCTGTTTCTTGGCGTACCAGCCGGCGAGGTAGCTGAACAGGTTGGCGTCCTCGTCATTCGCCAGCTCGCGGCTGACGGGGATCAAGAGGCCGAAAGTCGAAAGCGCGAAGTCCACACGGACAAAGGCGGGCTGGTCGTCCATCGGGATGCCAAGGTCGGGAATCTCACTGGACAGCAGCGTCATGCCCGTGGTCGGGGCCTTGTCCATGATGCGCCAGCCCTTGGAGCTGCTGGTCGGCTCGACGTTGAAAAGGTCCGCCAGCGGGTTGAGCGCCTTGCGCTTCTCCCGAATCTGCGTATCCAGGTCTTCGGGCACCAGGAAGCCGCCGTCCTCGCCCGCGGGATCGCCGCCGCCGATGGTCAGCGCGTCGTAGAGCACCTTGGTCTTTTCGTCGGTCATGGGTCGGCTGGGGTGTGCGCCGGTGCGGATCGCCCGCGCGAAGGCCCGCGCGTACTCATTCGACTTGCGCATGGCCTTGAGGCTCTTTTCCTGGCCGGGGTCGGTCGCGTCGGGGAGGGTGGAAACACCCTCCTTGTACTGCGCGTCGTAGGACGCCTGCAGGGCGGAAAAACGGGCCTGCATGTCGGCCATATCGGCCTGCTGCTTCTGCAGGTCGGCCATCGGGGTGTTGCCATCCGCCGCGGCGGCGGAGAGCTTGACGGCGGCGGCGCGAATCTTCGCGCCCAGCTCGCGGATGCTGTTCTGGAGCTCGTTCAGGGTCATGGACTTATCCTCCTCGTTGTTAATATCCATGGTAGATTTGGGCCATCAAAAGCGCGCGCTGCGCGATCTCCGCACGGCGTGCCGCGTCCTGGTCCGGTTGGGCCGCTCCGGTCATTTGCTGGGCCGCCTGCGCTGCCGCCGCTGCCTGGCCGTTGAGCCCGGCCTGGATGCCGTCAGTCACCGCCTGACCGATCATGGCGCAGATGGCGCTGGGGCCGTAGCGGCTGGCCTTCATCAGCGTCCGGGCGGGCTGGGCCGCGGGCTTGCCGTCCTTGCCGTCCTTCCCGGTGGGTTTGGGCGCTTCCTCATAGAGGATGCCGTCCGCGAAGCCCTCGTCGACGGCGCGCTGCGCGCTCATGTAGGTCTCGGCGGCGAGCATCCCCACGACTTCGTCCCGGCTCTTTCCGGTCTTGGCCGTGTACGCCGCGATCAGCCCCTCGCCGACCTCCTTGAGGACGGCGGCCTGGTGCTCCATCTCGCGGGCGTTTCCGGCGGCGAAGGTCCACGGGTCGTGGATCATCATGTAGGCCACCGGCGACATCAGCACCTCGTCGCCCGCCATGGCGATCACGCTGGCCGCGCTCGCGGCGATGCCAGAGACCTTCACGGTCACCTTCCCCTTGCCGTTTTTGCTGTGCTCGCGGAGCGCCGTGTAGATCTCCGCGCCGGCAAAGACATCGCCGCCGGGGCTGTTGATGTACACCGTCACGTCGCCGGTCATCGAAAGTCGCTGCCGGAAGCGCCGGGCTACAACTTGCCCCATCGGACCCCACCAGCTCTCTTCGCTGGCAATCTCACCATCGATGTGCAGTTCGTCGCCGCCACTCGCCTCGTTTTTCAGGAAATTGTAAAAGCTCAAGTGTTACCTCCTTCCTGGACGGCCCCGCCGCCCTTGCTCGACAGCAGCAGTTCCGGCTGCTGCACCGCGATGCGCAGCGGCAGCAGGTCACGGCTGCCCATCAGCTCGTTGCCGTTCGGATCAGGCGGCAGGCCTTCACGCTCGCGCACCTCGTTGGGCCGCATCCATCCGCCCCGGACGGCTTTCTGGTACTTTTCCGCCATCGTGGCCGTGTCGGCGCGGGAGAGCGCGTCCACGTCGAACCGGAATCGATACCCCGCCGCATAGTCCGCTGCGGTCAATAGCTTCCGGTTGAGCTCCTGCTCCCACTGCGAGACAATGGGCAGGATGGTCAGCTGCAAAAATTCCTGCATCTGCTGCTCCGCCGTGGAGAAGCTGGTGTCCGTGTAGTCCCCCAAAAGGTGGGGCGGAATGTTGTACACCGTCGCCACCCGGTTGCGCGTGATGCGCTCTACGTCCAGCAGCTGCGCGTTGATGGGGTTTTGCGAGAAGGTCGTGGCCGTCAGACCACCTTCCAGGATCACGACGCGCTGTCCGCTGCGCTCATAGGCGTCCAGGAAGTCGTCGATGACCCGGTTCCGCTCCTCGGGGCCCAGGCCAGTGTTGGGCACCGTCAGGAACACGCCGTGGTTGACGCCGTCCAGCTGCCGGAGAGACAGCTCCTTGGTCTGTTTGTCGTAGTCCAGCGATTCGCAGAGCACGTCGAGCGGGCGGACGCCCTTCTCACCGTTAGCACTCATGTGCCTGACAACGATCAGCTGGAAGCCCGGAAGCTGGTATTGCTTGCCATCGTCAAGCGTAATCCAATACCACATTTCCTTCGTTTCCGGGTGCCGTTGGGGTCTTACGCGGGTCGGGTCCAGAATGTCCAGGCGCTGCACGGCGCCCAGCTTGTCCGTCACGATGAGCGCGTAAGCGTTGCCCTCGGTGTTCCGGCAGACCTCCATGGTCTGCAAAAAGCCGAACGGCGTAAAATTGCCGTTCGGCGCGTAGCCCACCAGGCGCTCCATGGGGTGGCCCGTCTGCAGCTCGTGCCCCTTGTACAGGTGCAGCGGGATGCTGGCCAGGGTGTTGGAGATGCGGCTGACGGCGGCGTAGATCGCCTCGTTGCCGCGGATCGTGTTGTCCGCCCGCACCCGGACGACGGGCAGCCATCGCCCATGGGCAGCCGGCTTGGTGTTCCTGGGCACCTCCTTGGGCTTGTCCCTCGCCTTGACCGCGTTCTTTCCCCTCAGGCTAAGTCCCCACACGGGCATACCCTCCTCTGGCCAATCGCCGGTTCCCGACACTCACTACACGCACGGAGATTTCCGGCTTCTCCGCGCCCGCCGGGTTCTTCTCCATGTTCAGGCAGTGTCCGCAGAGCCAGGCGATGAAGCCATCGATTTTGCGGAATTTATTGCGTTTGGTGGGCATCCAGTTCTTTTTTTCAGCATGCCGGACGTCGCCGGACAGCCGAACGTTGTCGGTGTACCAGGTCAGCATCGGATCGTTGTTGGATACCACACTGCCCGCGATCAGCAGTTCCTTGATGTCCTTCATGGGGTCATTGAGCGTCAGCGGCCCTTGCCTGACCACATGGCAGGCGAAGCCCCGCGCTTCCAGCATCTGCCGAAGCTTGGTGGCGTTGGCCGGGTCGTAGCCAATCCCCATGATCTCGTACTTCTTCGACATGTCGTCAAACCACTGGTACACATCCTCCTGCCGGACGTACTCGCCCGGCACGATCGTCAGGTGGCCTTTCAAGGCCAGACCGTAGTAGTCGATCTTCTCCTGATCCAGGTCAACCTTGCGCTTGGGCACCCAGGAGTGCAGCAGCACAAAGATTCGCCCATCGTCCAGCGGAAATTCCAGTGCCGCCGCCGTGAAGTCTTCGCGGTCAGAAAGGTCGAAACCGCCGTAACACCGCCGCCCCAGCAGCGCCTCCTCGGGGATCACCGCCTTATTTCTGCGGATCACCTCAGGCTGCACATACTGCAGGTCGTCGGTGTTGACCATAACGTTCAGCTGCTTGCAGATGAAGTCGGCGCGCTCACTCGGAACCAGTTTGGCGCGCTCCCACTGCTCTTTGAGCTCGTCCATCTGGAGCAGTACGCCCATGGATGGGTTCGCCTTGATCCACTTGGAGCTGTCCTCCGGATCATCGCCTTCATCAAGCTCCGCGATATAGGCGAACATCCTATCAGAGACATCGGGCTTGAGATTTCCCAGCATCGCGTCGGTGAAGGTGCCGTAATACTGCGCCAAGGGGCCGTCGATCACGCTGCCCATCGTGGTGATGTAAATCACCAGGGGCTGCCGCCGCTTGACCACCTTGCGCTTGATGATGTTCGTCAGTTTGAAATCCCGGTACTCGTGCAGCTCGTCGAATATGGCCATGTGCGGGTTCAGGCCGTCAAGCCGTCGGCTGTCGCTGGCGCGGCTGCGGATGCTGGCGCTCATGGCGTCGTAGTACACGCCGTCTCGCAGGGGCCTAAAGCGCGGCGCCAGGAATCGGCTGGCCTTGATCTGCTCGCGGCACTCGTTGAATACAATGCCGGCCTGTTCCTTGCTGTTGGCCAGCAGATAGATGTCCGCGCCGCGCTCGCCATCTTTGCAGGCGCCGAAAGTCGCATTCCCGGCCAGCAGCGTAGACTTGCCATTGGCGGTGCCGACCACAATCAGCGCTTCGCGATACCGGCGCAAGCCCGTCTCCTTATGTACCCAGCCGTACAGGTTGCATTCAACGAAACACTGCCACGGCATCAGCACCATGCTGTCGTAATCGCCCTTGGTCGGCGCCAGAAACCGCTCGATGAATGCGCAGGGCCGGGCGGCTTTTTCCTCGTCGAACTGCCAGAGGAAAGCCGGGTCTTTCTGGCGCTTCAAGTCCTCAAGGAACCGGCGGCACGCCATCTTGACCTTTTCGCACGCCAGGATGCGCCCCACGTCCACGTTATGCGCGTACCCGTAGCAGCGCTCGAGGATCGTGGGATCAGAAGTCGCTGAACTCATCGCCGACCACCCCCATGGCCGCCTTGCGGCTGTTGGGCGTCAACCGAAGCTCGGCCAAGTGCTTTCGCTGCTGCTCCGCGTAGGCTCGAAGCTGCGCCAGGCTCTTATTCTCCTCCCAATACCGCTGTCGCCCATTCGAGCGCTCGCTGCCGATGCCGCGCTTGGCGATGTCCTGTAGCAGCGCCTGCTTGACCTGCTCTGCCCGCGCAATGTCCGCCACCAGCATTTGGTCGGGGTCGGTCATGCCGCCCTCGCGCATCTCGCAGGCCGCGCATAGGTGGTCGTACATATCCACGGCGTTGGTGTCCGTGATCATCTCCATGTGCTTGACCTTCAAAGCCTCGTTCATCCGACCGTCCCTCCTTCCTAAATCTTGATGACGCGCATTTTGACTCGGCCCTTCTGCTCAGGCTTCGCGCTGTGCCGCTCTGGGTGGTGCTTGTTGTGGCAAGGGTCGCACAGGCTCCTGAGGTTGTCTAGGTCCAGCTTGAGGTCCGGGCGCTCCTCGATGGATTTCACATGGTGCACCATCGTGGCCCGCCGGGGCTTAACGCCATACCCGGCCTCGAACCGGTCCATGCAGTCGCGGCACATGCCCTTGTCGCGCGCCAACGCGGATGCTCGCGCGCGCCGCCAAGCATCGCTATGGTAAAAGGGATTGCTCTTTTTGTAATCCGCCATAAGTCCCCCGAAGAACTGCGCCCGGTGTAAGCCGGGCGCGGGGCCT
>JAEYPB010000079.1 GCA_023411175.1 Bacillota bacterium
GGCTTTGACTCCCGTATGCGCAGGTTCGAATCCTGCCGCCCCAGCCAATGCGACCCAGTAGCTCAGTTGGCAGAGCATCTGACTTTTAATCAGAGGGTCCGGAGTTCGAGTCTCCGCTGGGTCACCAGTAACTCGCGCGGGCGTGGCGGAATGGCAGACGCGCCAGATTTAGGATCTGGTGTCCCAGGGACGTATGAGTTCGAGTCTCTTCGCCCGCACCAGAGGACGGCCTGCACCGGCTTAAAAGGGCGGAATCCCTCGAAGGCGGACGGTGTATGCGGGTGTAACTCAATGGCAGAGCGCCAGCCTTCCAAGCTGGATACGTGGGTTCGATTCCCATCACCCGCTCCAATTTTTTCGCCGAGGGTACTTGCAAAGCAGGGAGATATGTGATACAATATTTTCCGCTGACGCTGGTTCGGCAATACTCTGTGCGGTAGTAGCTCAGTTGGTAGAGCGCCACCTTGCCAAGGTGGAGGTCGCGAGTCCGAGTCTCGTCTACCGCTCCATGGCTGCCTGAAAGGGCGGTCATTTTTTATGCCTCTGTTTGCCTGCCGCGGCCGGCGGGCGCGCCTTGACAACCACGGTCTTAGCTGTTATTCTATAAAACAGACCGCAGTATTATACTACACAGCCCGAAAGGGGTCGGTTTTGATGAAAAAAGGCGACGCGCGCCGTCAGGAAATCCTGCGGGCCGCCGAAAAACTCTTTTACCTGAAAGGGTACGAATCTACCTCCGTGCAGGACGTTCTGATCGAGGCCGGCATCTCGAAGGGCGGCTTCTACCACCATTTCGAATCAAAGGCCAGCCTTCTCGAGGAGATCGCGCTGGAGCGCACCGAGGAAGGCTACGAGCGCGCCGAGCGCGCGGTGAACGCGTGCGAGGGCGGTGTGGTGGAAAAGCTCAACCTGCTGTTCGACGTGGGCGGTTTTTTCGAGGCGGGCGAGATGGAGTACGTCAGCCTGATGATCCGGGTGATCTATCAGGACGGCTGCGCGCAGCTCAGGGACATGGTGAAAAAGTTGCGCGTGACGCGGTATGAGCCCCTCCTGACAAGCATCGTGCACGAAGGCATGGCCGCGAAGCTCTTCTACACCGGTTACCCGGACAGCGTGGCGAGGCTGATCCTGATGATGGACAACGCGCTGACCGACGAGCTGGCTGGCGCGGTGGTAGAGAGGCAGGGAGACCCGGAGGCCATCCCGGCGCTGATGGAACTCCTGAACGCCTACAGAAGCGGCGTAGAGCGCCTGCTGGACGCGCCCTATGGCTCGGTGCGGCTGACCGGGCTGGAGCGGATTGCCGAGGTCGTAGAGGCCTATGAGCGGGATGATGGCAAGGCGGCGAGGGCGGGCCAATGACGGAAATGGAACCGTCTGGGCGCGAATCCTGTCTAAAGCCGGTAAGGGAGCGTGACAGGATTTGAACAAGCACAGGGTATTGATCGCGGCCATCGCGCTGATTTTGGCCGTGGCCGCGGGTTTTTTTGCGATGTTCCAGAGCATTTCGGACGCGCGTGACACAGGCGAGCCGGTGACGGCGCCAACCGCGGAAGCGTCCGCCCTGCCGGAGGCGACGGAAACGCCCGCTCCGACGGAGGAGCCGACGCCGAGCCCCACACCGGAACCGACGCCGGAACCGACGCCTACGCCGGAGCCGACGCCAAGCCCCACGCCGGAACCGACGCCCACCCCCAAGCCGCTGCCGCTGGAAGGACTGAAGATCGGCATCGATCCGGGGCATCAGCTCCGCGGCAACTCCTCGCAGGAACCCGTCTCGCCGGGCAGCAAGGAGAAGAAGGCAAAGGTCTCCTCGGGCACCTCGGGCCGCTTCACCGGCACACCGGAGCACGTTGTGAACCTTGAGATTTCGCTGGGGCTTCGGGACGCGCTGACCGCGCTGGGCGCAGAGGTCAAGATGACGCGGGAGGTCGCCGACATTGACATCTCCAACGTCGAGCGCGCCAAGATGATGAACGAATGGGGCGCGGATTTGGTGCTGCGTCTGCACTGCAACGGCGTTTCAAACGCCAAGGCCAACGGCATCGGCCTGTACGTCAAAAAGAGCGGCGAAGGCGCAGAGGAATCCCTTGCCGACGCCAAGATCATCATCAAGCACATGGTGGCTTCCACCGGCGCGAACGAAGACGGCGTGTTCCGCCGCGACATCTATTCCGGCCTCAACTGGTCCGAAGTGCCCAGCATTCTGGTTGAGATGGGCTACATGACCAACGAGCGGGAGGACAAGCTCCTGAACGACCCGGAATACCAGGCGAAGCTGATCGACGGCATGGTGAAGGGCATCGCGGAGTGCTTCAGCCGTACGCTGGACGGGGAAGTACCCGCAAAGAGCGAGGTCCTCACCGCCAACCCGATGGACTCGTCCGTCGGCGAATAACCCCGAAAAGCGCTTTGAGCGCCCCGCATTTGCGGGGCGCTTTTTTGCCTTTATCAGCCATAGGCGTCCCGAGGATTTCAAGCGGGCGCTTCTGCCCTCAACGCGTAGACGGCGAGCCCCTCAAGGCGGCCGCACGAATGGCGCAGGCAGCCTCTAAACGGGATCTCCGGTGTCAAAGGGCGGCTCGCGGGCGCGGTCCCGTCCGGAGGCCAAGGAGGGCCTGAAGGCTACTCCGCCGCTCTAGACGGCTGCATGCGCCGGATGCAGTCGTCCCGTGCAGAAGTGTCGGCCCCCCCCCAAAGCCGGGGGCC
>JAEYPB010000093.1 GCA_023411175.1 Bacillota bacterium
GGCCCCCGCCATGGGGGGGGGCCGACGTTTTTAATAGATTCTACTACTTTTGGATTTTGACCGTAGTTCCGGCTTCGCAGTTCTCCCAGATCCATTTGGCGTCCTTGACGGCGAGGCGGACGCATCCGTGGGAGGCGCGCCTGCCCAGGTTGTGCACCGAGCCGTAGGTGGGTTTGCCGCCCTTCTTTTCAAAGATGACCGAGTGGAACATGATGTCCCCCTGAATGTAGAACGCGTACTGCGCCCAGCAGCTGAATTTCTTGAAGTAGTGCCAGCGCTTGCCGGGGCCGGTGGAATCCTGATAGAGGCCCAGCGGCGTCGACGTGCCGGGGAGGCCCGTGGAGCACTTGACCTTCTTGACCAGCTTCTTGTAGCCGTCGCCGCTCCAGGCGTAGACGTACACGCGCTGCTCGCTCACGTCCACTTTGATGGAATAGGGGTGGTAGGGCCGGTCGGACACCACCGCGTTCTCCGAGAAGAGAAGCTTTTGCGTGACTTCATCGGCGATTCCGGTTTGCGGAATGCCGTTGATTTTCTGGAAGTAGGTGAGTCCCTTGGCGGTGTTGTCGCCAAACACGCCGTCCGCACCCTTGTAGAGGTAATTCATCGAAGCGAGTCGGCGCTGCACGCGCTGGGTGTCAAGGCCGGAAGAGCCGCTCGTGATGGTCTCGCGGTACACCGGAATGCCATCGGAAAGCGCCTGCATCAGCTTGCCGTCCACGATGCCGGTTACGGGATAGGGAGGCGCGGGCGTTGGCGTGGGTTCGAGCGTGGGTGCGGGGGTTTCCTCCGCGGCTTCGACGCCGCTGGACAGTGCCTCAACCACGCCGTCTCCGTAGATGCTTTCATCCTCAAATGTGGCGGAAGCACCGAAGCCCGCCTCCATCGCGTTCAGGTATTCCTGAAGGGCTTTTACCGCTTCCTCGGTGCCCTTGCCGTAAATACCGTCGGGTTTGTCCATCAGAAAGCCCAGAACCTGCAATTCCTGCTGCAGTTCCGATACGTAGGGGCTGTTCATGCCCATGGCAATCGGCGTGGGTTCCGGGGTGGGAACCGGCGTGGGCGCAAGGGTGGGCGCGGGGGTGGGGGTGTAGCGCACGACGATATCGCCCAGAAGCGCGGTCGCACTCGGCACGGGCGCGTTCACGGAAGTACCGTCTGGAACATCCCCGCCAACATCCGCATCGCTCGGGGTGGCGGTGACGTCGAATTCAACGGTCTCTTCAGCGGCATCGGCTTCCGAAGCCGGAGCCGTTGCCGTGATCGGAGCCGTGACAGAGGCCTGACGGACGGCTTCCACGCCCGGATACAGCGTATAAACAAGTAGAACGGCGATAAAAACGATAACTGGCAGTTTGCGCGCCAACAGGCTTCACTCCTTCGCGAGAGCAAGTCAAATATGGAAACTTTGGCATCATTATACCATATGGATCGCCCGAATGCACGTAAAAAGGATGTGGCGCGATTGTGTAAGCAGCGCCGGGAGAAGGGACGTTTCGGGGCGCGCCGGAAGCGCCTCCCCGCAGCGCGCCGCACGGAGGGCTTAAAGGGAAGCGCCGGTTTTCTGCCCGCAGTGCGCATGTGAGGCGGTAAAACAGCACGCACGGTCAAGAAGCGAAGGTGCCGATGCCCGGGATGTGCGCGTCCTTGACCAGGAGGATGTCGCAAGGCGGGAGACGGACTGACCTCGCAGCGCGAAACGCTGCGAGGTCATAAATGTTAAGAATTCTGGAAGCTGGCCGAGGATTGGGGAGAATCATCCGGCCGCACCTCGGGCCTCAGGGCGCGTTGACCGTCACGCGGGTAGCGTTCTCCACCACCTGATAGCGGCAGCCGGAGAGCAGTATGAGCGCGACAAGCAGGAGCAGAAGGATTTTCCGCACGGGTTTCCCTCCCGGATGCTGTTTACAGTAGGCCGTTCATGTCGGAGAGGCGGTTAAAGGTCAGGTGCGGCTTGATCGGGGACTGGGCCGCCATTTCCGGGGTTGTCTCGCCGGACAGCACGAGGATGGACAGCATGCCGTGCTTCAAACCGGTTTCCACGTCGGTATAGAGCCGGTCGCCTACCATCGCCATGTGGCGGGGCTCAAGGCCGGTACGCGCCACCGCGGCCTCCACGATGCCCCTGTGGGGCTTGCCGACGATGAGGTCGGGCCTTCTGCCGGCGGAGGCTTCGATGAAGGCGATGATCGCGCCGATGTCCGGAGCGAAGCCGGTTTCGGTGGGGCAGTTAAAGTCTGGATGGGAGGCCACGTAGGGAAGGCCTGCCCGGACGAGATCGCACACGCGGGTCATTTTTTTGTAGTCCAGCGTGGTATCGTAGCCGATGACAACGATTTCAGGGTTATCCTGATCGATCGCGACGCCGCCCGCGCGCATCTCCTCCAGCATGTACTCGTTGCCCAGGAGGAAGGCGCGCTTTCCGGGGTAGAGCTCGCACACCTTGATGGCGGTGGCCTGGGTGCTGGTCAGCACCTTTTCCGGCCCCACGTCAAGCCCCATCCGGGAGAGACGCTTTACGTAATAGTCCGCGTTGTGGGAGGAATTGTTGGTCAGGAACATGAAGTCCCGACCGCTCTTTGTGACCGCTTTAATGAAATCCAGCGAGCCGGGCAGGATCCGCTCTCCCAAATAAAAGGTGCCGTCCATGTCCAGAAGGAAGAGTTTGACGTCTGTGATCGAGCTCATGCGGGATCCTCCACAAATTCGATTACGCCGTAGTCCAGCCGCTTGATGGAGGCCAGCGCGGTAATGGGATAGCCCGCTTCCTCGAGGAGCGCGCGGCCCGGCTGGAAGTATTTTTCAATCACGATGCCCACGCCCGCCACTTCCGCGCCCGCCAGTTTGATCAGCTTGCACGCGCCGGAGGCTGCCGCGCCGTTGGCCAGAAAGTCGTCGATGAACAGCACGCGATCGCCGCGCTCCACAAACTTGGTCTTCAGCGTCAGCTGGTAGTTGCTGCCCTTGGTGAAGGAGAAAACGTTGGTCTGCAAAATGTCCTCGGACAGGATCGAGGAGGTCGATTTCTTCATCACGACCAGCGGCAGCCCCATCTCCAGCGCCGTCATTGCCGCGGGTACGATGCCGGAGGACTCGATCGTCATTACGCGGGTCGCGCCGGAATCCTTGAACAGGCGCGCGAATTCCTTGCCGATTTCCTGCATCAGCGTGACGTCAACCTGATGGTTGAGAAAAGAGTCTACCAGCAGGATGTGCGGGCTGAGCGCCTTGCCGTCCTTGAGGATCCGCTGTTTGAGAAGCTCCAAACGTACCAACTCCTGAGTATTTGTTGTGTCCCATGTACTATACATGCTTTTTGCCGGATGGTCAACGTAGTTTGCATAAAATCGTTCGGAAAAACGGCGAAGTCTGCGCCGTTTATAGGAAACCTAACTTGACAGAACGGCGTTTTCAGTCTACACTATTCGGGTTGTGGAATATAAGGAAGGTGTTTTTATGTTCGATTATGATGTGATCGTCGTCGGCGCTGGCCCGGCGGGGATTTTTACCGCGCTTGAGACGCGCCGCCTGAACGCGGACGCGCGCATTCTGGTGGTGGACGAAGGCCTGCGCATCGACAAGCGCACCTGCCCTGCTCGGACGCTCGGCCACTGCGTGGGCTGCAAGCCCTGCAACATCATGAGCGGCTGGTCCGGCGCGGGCGCTTTTTCCGACGGCAAACTGACGCTGAGCGAAGAAGTCGGCGGCAACATGGTGGACTACCTTCCCCGGGACGAAGTCCGGGAGCTGATCCGCTACGCCGATTCCATCTATCTGGAGCACGGCGCGCCGGAGAAGGTGCACGGCCTCAATGACCCGAAGGTGGACCAGATCCGCTATGAGTGCTCCAAGTACAACATCAAGCTGGTGCCGTCTCCGGTTCGGCATATGGGCACCGAGCACGCGTTTACGGTGCTCCACAACATGTACAAGACGCTGGAGGCCTCCGGCAACTTCGAGTTCCGCGAAAGAACCACCGCCGAGGAAGTCCTGGTGGAGGAAGGCCGCGTCGAAGGCGTGTACCTGAAGGACGCCGCAGGGGCCACAAGCCTCGTCCGCGCGCCCTACGTGGTGGCCGCGCCAGGCCGCGGCGGCGCCGCGTGGCTCACCAAGGTCGCAAAGGCCAACGACATCCAGACGCTCAACAACGAGGTGGACATCGGCGTGCGCGTCGAAGCGCCCAACTCGATCATGGACCATCTCACCAAGCACCTCTATGAGGCCAAGATGGTCTACTATGCCGACACCTTTGAAAACAAGGTGCGCACCTTCTGCATGAACCCCGGCGGATTGGTCAGCGAGGAGCACTACGAGGGCGGCATCGCGGTGGTCAACGGCCACAGCTACCTGGACGAGAAGCTGCATACCGACAACACCAACTTCGCCATGCTGGTGTCAACCCGCTTTACCAAGCCCTTCAACTCGCCCATCGAGTACGGCCGCTACATCGCGCAGCTGGGCAACATGCTCACCGGCGGCGGCATCATGGTGCAGCGATTGGGCGACCTTCTGAAGGGACGGCGCACCGACCAGTCCCGCCTCGCCAAGTCCACCACCGAGCCGACGCTCAAGACCGCCGTGCCGGGCGATCTGTCCTTTGTACTGCCCCACCGGCACCTTACCAGCATCATCGAGGCGCTCCGCGCGTTTGACAACGTCGCGCCGGGGCTGTACTCCGGCAACACGCTGCTCTACGGCGTGGAGGTAAAGTTCTACTCCTCCAAGCTGACCGTGAACCATCACTTTGAAACGGTGCTGGGCGGCTTCTACGCCATCGGCGACGGCGCGGGCGTGACACGCGGCCTCATTCAGGCCAGCGCCACCGGCGTGGTGGTCGCGCGGGACATCCAGTCCAGGCAGCGCGGCTGACGCGGGCGCGACGGGAAAAAGCATAACAGGCAGCCGACGGCACCCATGCCTCCCGGTTGCCGCGATAAAAAAGCGCCGCGCGCAAAGGGCCCGAAAGGGCTCGCGCCGGCGCTTTGCGAAAAGGCGGGAAAGCGGTATGTCCATTGAACGGGTCAGGGAGTATCTGGATGAATTTGGCCTGGCGGAGAAGATTCGGGAGTTTGACACCTCCAGCGCCACGGTGGAACTGGCAGCGCAGGCCGCCGGCGTGGCGCCTGCGCGCATCGCCAAGACACTTTCCTTCAAGGACGGGGCGGGCTGCGTCCTCGTGGTGGCCGCCGGGGATGCCCGGGTGGACAACAAAAAGTTCAGGGATGCCTTCGGCATCAAGGCGAAGATGCTGACGCCGGAGGAGGCGCTGGACATGACCGGCCACGCGGTTGGCGGCGTGTGCCCCTTCGCGGTAGGTCCGAGGGCGAAGGTCTATCTGGACGAATCGCTCAGGCGCTTTGAGACCGTGCTGCCCGCCGCGGGCAACGACCGGTCCGCCGTGGCGCTCACGCCGGACGAGTTGTACCGCGCTTCGAAGGCCTCCGGCTGGGTGGACGCCTGCAAGGACTGGCAGGCCGGGGAATAGGCAAAAGAACGCCTCGCGCATCAAAATTTGCGCGGGGCGATTTTATGGTTTTGGCTTGTTCCACAGCCCATATTGCGCCTCGTTTTGCAGCGCGGACAGCATCAGTTCCCGGGCGTTGGGGACTTTTTTGCAGATGCCGTCCAGCAACGCCTCGATTTCGTCCCGCTTTGTGTGCCCATTGGCCGGGCAGGGGGAGGGGATGACCGGGAGCTTCAGAACCTTTGCCATGTGGATCACGTGCTTTTCCGGCAGGTAGATGAGGGGCCTGATCTGCGTGATACCGCTTCTGGGCAGGTGTGTGACGGGGTGGAAGGTGTGAAGCCGCCCCTCGTAGAGCAGCGACAGG
>JAEYPB010000001.1 GCA_023411175.1 Bacillota bacterium
GATGATGTTCTTCCTGGCGGGCCTGAAAAACATTGACGCTTCCATTTATGAATCCGCAAAGATCGACGGCGCAGGCTTTTTGACGACGGTTTCCCGCATCACAATCCCGCTGATCAAGCGGGTGACGCTGTTCGTGTTCGTCGCCAACACCACCGCCAACGTGCTGCTCTTCGTGCCCATGCAAATGATCACCCAGGGCGGCCCGCAGGGCAGCACCAACGTGCTGATGTACGAAGCCTACAAGTCCGCTTTCAAATATGCAGACCGGTCGCGCTCCTCCGCGATCGTCACGGTGCTTCTGGCCATCATCGTGATCATCTGCATCTTCCAGTTCAAACTCTTGCAGGACAAGGATGGAGGTGCCGCGTCGTGATCACCTACAAGCCCCACACGAAGATCCTGTTATACGTCCTGTTGTCCGTCATCGCGCTGGTCACGCTGTTTCCGCTGCTGTGGGCCGTTTCGGCCTCGCTCCGGACGGACAAGGAGCTCTTTCAGTATACGGTGCCCTTCACCATCCACACGCTCTTCCCGGTGGAACCCACCTTCGACTCCTACGTGCAGCTGTTCACCCAGTTCAATTTCCTGACGCCCATGATCAACACGCTCGTCCTGATCGTGATCCTGATCCCGCTGGGCTGCCTGATCAACTCCATCGCCGCGTTCGCTTTTGCTACGTTTGATTTCCGCTTCAAGGGCGTTTTGTACGCGGTGGTGCTGGCGTCGTTCATGATCCCGTTTGAGGCCATCGCAATGCCGCTGTACAACGTGGTCGACGGCATGGGCATGGTGGACACCCGGCTCGGGCTGATCCTGCCCGCCATCGCCAGCGGCCTGGTGCTGTTCCTGTTCACGCAGTTCTTCAAGGACATTCCGCCTTCGCTGATCGAAGCCGGGCGCATCGATGGCGCGAACCTGGCGCAGATCTTCTTTCGGATCATCTTGCCGTCTTCCATTCCGGTATTCATCACCGCGGGGCTGATGATCTTCATGGATCAGTGGAACGCCTATCTGTGGCCGCTGCTCGTGGCCCGGTCGAAGAGCGTGCAGACCATACAGATCGCGCTATCGTCCTTCAAGATGGAGCGGCAGACGCTGTGGTCCTGTATGTACGCAGGCACCATCATATCGGCGCTGATCCCGCTGTCGCTGTTCCTGCCGTTCCAGAAGTACTTCGTGCAGGGCGTCATCAGCAGTGGCGTCAAAGGATAAATCTAAAGACCCGAGGCATAAAATGAAAAAAATCGCAATCGTCGGAAGCATGAACGTGGATTATTCCGTATACGTGGCCCATACCCCCGCGGTGGGCGAGACCATTCTGGCGGACCGCCTTTCGATCACACCGGGGGGAAAGGGCGCAAACCAGGCGTTCGCGGTTGGTCGCCTGGGCGGGGACGCCGTGATGCTGGGCGCGGTGGGGGTGGACTCCTACGGCGACCTGCTCCTGGGCAGCCTGAAGGGCGCGGACGTGGACGTGGCCCATGTGAAGAAAACCGCCGAGCGCAACACCGGCATGGCTGTCATCGCGGTGAACGACGACGGGGACAACACGATCATCGTGATCCCCGGCACCAACAGCCTGGTGGACAAGGCGTACATCGACGATATGCGCTCCGTGATCGAGCGGTGCGACATCATCGTAATGCAGCTGGAAATTCCGATGGAAACCGTGCTCCATACCGCGAAGCTGGCAAAATCCCTGGGCAAGACCGTCATCCTGGACCCGGCGCCGGCATCCGTGGAAATCGACGAGGAACTGTTCCGTTACGTAGACATCGCCACGCCCAACGAGACGGAATTGGCCATGCTCACGGGGGATCCCGCCGCGTCCGAGAACCTCTCCCGTGCGGCCGCAGCGCTCAAAGCCCGCGGCGTAAAAAATGTGATCGCAACGCTGGGGGACAAGGGCGCTTTTCTCAGCACGGCCGACGGATTCGAGAGGTTCTACCCTCCGACGCCCGGCATCCGCGCGGTGGATACCACCGCGGCCGGCGACAGCTTTACCGCGAGCGTGGCCATCAGTCTGGCATCGGGGCTCGAACTGCCCGACGTGATTCAAAGCGCCATGGCGGTGGCGGAGATCGTCGTCACCCGCAAGGGCGCGCAGGCTTCCATTCCCTCCAAGGAGGAACTCCGGGAACGAGAACTAGTTCTGAATGAAGCGGTCAGTCACTCTTAATGAGATGCTCGCATCCCCACAGCTTTTTTCTACACCGCTACACTTTCTGAAAAAGCGGCAGCCCTGTCGTCGACAAGGCTGCTCTCTTTTGCTTTGCGAACACACAGGGGCAGCCCGACACCTGCTGGGCCTTGAGGTTCTGGACGCCTCCCGTTAAGGATTGGAATTTTTCCTGTGGTTGCGAAGCCACTCATCGATCGGAACACCAACCTCTTCGACAAACAGCTTTTTGAAATACCAGGTGTTTGGAATGCCGACAATTGACGACACTTCGTCTGGCTGCATGCCGGTCTTTTTGAGAAGATCGCACGCCAATTTCACCCTGCAGCGAGTGAGGAATGCATTGAAGCTGACGCCTGTTTGCGCGCGGAACAAGCGGCAGAAATGCGACCTGCTGAAGCCGACTTGTTCGGCAGCCTGATCGATGTTGATTGCAAGGCCGGGGTTCGTTTCAATGCTCTTTATCAACGCTTCAAGCGGGGTATCATGGCCGGCTTCATACGGCTTTAATAGCGTGGCATACACGATAGAAGAAATAGAATCGCGCAATGCTGAAAGGTGAGAATCGTCAACGCGCAAGGATACCTCGATGCAGTTTGCGTCACTGTGCGCAACCGCGACAAGGTTCCATAGAAACCGCATGAGTTTGTCGCGGGCAAAGCCTGGGGGAGGCATATCCTGGCGCAACTTGCTGACCACGTCGTCGATTAAGCGCATGGCAGCGTTGGCGTCGCGGACAGCTACGGCGGAAGAGAATTCGTTGTAAACTCTCTCGGGCAGGATTGTGTTCCTTCGCGGCATCCCATCCAGCAGCAGCTTGCAGTCCTCCAAATAAAAGACCAAATCCGTCAGGCTGTCCAACTGGCTTGCGATGGATGCGTTCAGATAGTCCGCGCTGCAATAGGTCGCGGCGCATACGCTGCCCAGCGCCCGCAAACGGTCAAAGCAATGCTCAAGCTTGACATCGAGCATTTTTTTGAAGGATGCCCGGTTCACGTAGTCCTGCTCGATCATCGCGCCCACTCGAAGGGCCTCGCCTTTTTCAGGAAAGATCATCGAGTTGCGCGCGCCGAATTCTTCGACCCATATCTTGCTCGCGTCGCTACGCCACTGTACGCCCGGTTTTAAGGGCAGTATGTCTGCGCGCAGAATTTCAGCGCGGTTTCCATTCATGTAAAACGGCGGCGGGTTTCCCTCCTGCATCCGCTCTTCCAGGAAAACGCCCCTTCGTTTTGCCTCCTCGATGCACTGAATGATTTGGATCGCCGTGGAGGGGTTGACGATGGACGCCGGGTCGATGGCCCACTCCAGCACATCTCTGATCTCTTCCGGCTGGGCTGTTTTTACATCCAGAACGTCCTTCAACCCGGCTTTGAACGCTTCCCGGGTGGCCGCGTAACCTGGCGAATCCGCATATCCTACTACGGGAATCCCAGGCCAAACGACATTGGCTGCCGATGCGGCTTCTTTCAAGTATACGCCGCATTCGATCAGCATCACATCCGAGCGGCGGTTGGAGAGCACGCCCTGGATATTGCCCGCGTCCAGTTCCGCCTCCGAAATCGACAAGCCGTGCAGGCCGCGCAACAGAGATATGATCTGCTTTCGCAGGCGCGTGTTTTCCCCGATAACCAACAGTTTTCTTACACCCATAAACGCTTCTCTCCTTGGAAACCAGTATAGGGCATAGTTATCATAAAAACAACATGATTGGGAAAAATGGCTCAATATTTGAGATTATAGCCCAAAAATTGAGTGACTTTATTCTGGCCGTGTATTATGATGTAAACAACATAGCGTAAGGAGACGTGCACATGCGAACATCATCAGCGACCTTGCCGGCACGGACCTTCAAGCACCGAAATACCCTGATGGGATATTTTATGGTTTCTCCGATTCTCATCGGCATCCTGTTGTTCACGGTCATCCCGGTGTTCTTTTCATTCTACATCAGTTTTACGGACTGGAACATGCTGCAGGAGCACACATGGGTCGGTCTGGGCAACTACCAGAAGATCTTTTCCGATCCCATGTTGGGCACGGTCAGCCGAAATACACTGATCTACTGTGCGATTGCGATTCCGGGCGCGATCCTGTTCGGCCTTCTGCTGGCGCTGGCGCTGAACGCAAAGATCGGCGGCATCGCGCTGTACCGGACAGCGTTCTTCATGCCCAATATCACGACGACGGTGGCCGTGTGCATCGTCTGGATGTGGTTGTACAACAAAAACTACGGCCTGTTCAACAATGTGCTCAATATGTTTGGGTTACCCGGGGTGAAGTGGATTTCCTCCCGGAGTTGGGCGATGCCCTCTGTCGCGTTCATGTCCATCTGGCAGGCGATGGGCTATGATATGATTTTGATTACAGCGGGCCTCAAGAGCATCGACGAGACGTACTATGAGGCGGCATATATCGATGGCGCAGGCGGTTGGCAGCGCTTCTGGCGCATCACGCTGCCGATGTTGACGCCCACGCTTTTCTTCCTGGTCGTGACGCATTGCATCAGCTATATCCAGATGTTTGACGCCGCCTTCATCCTGACCGACGGCGGGCCCGGCCACGCATCGAGAACCATCGTGATGCAGATTTATTACACCGCGTTTGAGTTTTTCAGGATGGGCGAAGCGTCTTCATACGCCTGGGTGCTGTTCTTCGGCGTATTTGTCATTACCATCCTGCAATTTAAGCTTCAGGATAAGTGGGTGAATTACGATGTCTGACACGCGAACCGAGAGCTTGCGGACCACCACCCGCCCCCAATGGCGAAGGGGTGCCGGTCAGCGCCTGCTGCTGCATGGGGGTTTGATTTTCCTGTGCCTCGTATGCATGTTCCCCTTCATCTGGATGATTTCCTCGTCGCTGAAGGACAGCGCGCTAATCTTCAGCTATCCGCCAAAGCTCATTCCCGACCCGGTCTCCTGGGGCAACTATCCCGAAGCCTGGCGGCAGACCAATATGGGCCGCGCGATGTTCAACAGTCTCTTGATCGCGGTCACGGCTACGTTTGGCAACATTTTCGTCAGTTCCATGGTGGCCTACGGTTTTGCCAAGATTCCGTTCAAAGGCCGGAGCGTGTTGTTCATGCTGGTACTGTGCACGATGATGATCCCTTACCAGGTCATCCTGATCCCGCTTTTCATCATCTTCAAGCAGTTTGGCTGGATCAATACCTATTACCCGCTGATCGTGCCCTCCTTATTTGGCACCGCTGTGAACGTGTTTTTGACGCGGCAGTACATGATGAGCATCCCCGACGCCTATGGGGACAGCGCCTTCATCGATGGGTGCGGCCATATACGCATCTGGTTCTTCATCGTACTGCCGATGTCGGTCCCGGTACTGGTTTCATTGGGCGTCCTGACATTCATGAGGCACTGGAACGACTACCTGGGCCCCATGCTCTACATCAGCAGCCAGTCCAGAATGACGGTACCGCTGGTGCTCAGGATCTTCCAGAGCAGCTACACCACGGAGTGGCATCTGCTGATGGCGGCCGCCTGCATAGCGCTGGCGCCGGTCATCATACTGTATATTCTTTGTCAGAAATTTATCATTGGCGGAATCATGCTGGGTGGGATCAAAGGCTGATGGCCTTTGAATATATTACGAGGAGGGGCTTATTGAATGAAAAAATTCCTGTCAATGCTTCTGGTTCTCGTACTCGCTCTTGGCATCGCAACGTCGGCAAACGCGCAAGGCGACGTCACGGTGGTCAAGCTCTTGGCGGCGGCGCACACGGGCGAGGTCCATCAGGCGCTTGCGGATGAGTTCAACGCCACGCACGACAACATTAGGATCGAGGTCGATGCCAGCGCGAGCGGCTGGGACGGCGTATCGACCAAACTGATCACCATGCTGGCCGGCGGCGAGGAAGTGGACATCGCGACGGTCTCCACCTCCTATTATCCGCAGTTCGCGGCGCTGGGGCAGCTATTGGACATCACCGAGCACGCCAAGGCTACGTATTCGGAGGAAGAATACTACTGGTCCGTGTTCGACGGACTGACGATCGACGGTAAGCTGTACGGCGTGCCGATCTCGGTCTACACGCTGATTAACTACTTCAACAAGGACATGTACGATGCCAAGGGCTATGCCTACCCGACCACCGCGTGGGGCAAGGATGCCTGGACGTACGAGGATTGGAAGAAGACCGCCTACGATCTGTCCGAGGGCAATGGTCTGGAACGAAAGTTCGGCGCCTGGATCGAGTACCAGCTCGAGCGCACCGCTTGCATCCTGTTCCCCGAGGGGCTGAACTATTGGGGCGAGGACTACTTCCCGCAGTTCGACAATGAGCGCATCCGCGCCATCCATGAAGACCTCTACACCATGCTGCACGAAGACATGGTCATGCCTGATGCGTCGATGGTCGACACGGCCGGCATGACACAGCTGTTCGCGGATGGAAAGGTCGCCAACATCATCACCGGCACCTGGGATCACGCCACCATCTACTCCTCGGGCGTCAACTTTGGCGCGGCTTCCACTCCGGGCGGCACCACCGTCGGCTATGTGGACGTGTACATTCCGTTGAGTTCGACCAAGCACCCCGAAGCCACGATGGAGGTCCTTGACTACCTGATCGGCTACGAGGCCTGCATGTACAAGTATGCAAACAACCAGCTTGGCCCTCAGGTCAACAAGAAGGCCACTGAAGACTCCAAGGAAAAGTGCTTTGCTGGCCTGACCGAAGAGGAGCGCGCGTGCATCTTCGCCTCGCTGGACAACTGCAAGCCGCTGACCGTGTTCCCCAAGTGGGCAGAATTCCTTTCCGACTCGCTCCTGCCCATCTCCAGCCTGATGGAGTTCGGCGAATATACGGTTACGGAGGGCTTTGATGAACTGCAGGAGCAGGCGGTTTCGCTCCTGGGCTTCTAAATAGGGTTGAGACCATTTGAATCGGTCGCCAGGCCCTGGCTTGGCGGCCGGTTCGTATGAAAGAAGAGGTGTGGCATGTGCTTCGCAAACCCCAATACCAGTTTTTCACCAATGGGGAAATCAAGCCCGAAGGCTGGTTGAAAAGGCAGTTGCAGATCCAAGCAAACGGCCTGAGCGGCAACCTGGACAAGGTGTGGCCGGATGTTCGCGACAGCAAGTGGGTCGGCGGGGATCGTGATGGCTGGGAACGGGTGCCCTACTGGCTGGACGGCTTCATCCCGCTGGCGTACCTGCTCGAGGATGACGATCTGATTGATCGCGCCACGCAGTATGTGGACGGCATCCTCGCCCGTCAAAGCGCGGATGGGTGGCTGTGCCCATGCAGCATTGAGGAACGCCGCTCCTACGATCTATGGTCTGGCATTTTGATCGCCAAAGTGCTTGCAATGTACGCCGATCTCTCCGGAGACACGCGCATTGAAGGTGCGATATACCGTTTCATGGAGAACCTGAACGTGTTTACCCGGCACACCACCATACACAACTGGGCCTCGCTCCGATGGTTCGAAATGCTGATTCCCATCTACTGGCTCTACGAGCGTCGGCCGGAAGAATGGCTTCTCAGGCTGGCCATCCGGTTTGAACAGCAGGGATTCGACTATGAGAAGCTGTTCTCGCCATACAGGGATCAGAAACCCGAGCGCGTGTGGACATATTCCACCCATGTGGTCAATCTGGCGATGGCCATCAAGCAGGGTGCGCTGATCAGCCGTCTGCACGGCGGCGATTCGGAAGCCTTCGCCATAAAAATGCTGAAGGATCTGTTTCAGTACCACGGCATGGCGGCAGGGCACTTTACCGGCGACGAATGCGTTATGGGCGACAGCCCCGTGCAGGGAAGCGAACTTTGCGGCGTCGTCGAG
Source organism: Bacillota bacterium (assembly GCA_023411175.1). GTDB lineage: Bacteria > Bacillota > Clostridia > Christensenellales > Aristaeellaceae > JAEZHK01. Next base: position 7,987 of record JAEYPB010000001.1, read on the forward strand.
GCCATGTATTCCTATGAACATTTGCTCTCCATCAGCGGAAATCCCGAGTGGGGCGACATGCTGGAGAGGCTGGCCTTCAACGCGTTGCCTGCATCGCTCAGCCATGATATGTGGACGCACCAGTATGACCAGCAGACCAACCAAATCTGTTGCGCGCGGCTCCCGGAAGATCACGTCATTTTCGGGACGAATGGCCCTGAAAGCCATTTGTTCGGGTTGGAGCCGAATTTTGGCTGCTGTACGGCCAACTTTAATCAGGGTTGGCCGAAGTTCGCCATGTCTACCTTCATGCGCTCGGACGAGGGCATCGTGTCCGCTGCGCTCGCGCCTGCGTCCGTAACGACGCAAATTGCGGGTCATCAGGTAACCTGCCGACTGGAAACGGAGTACCCCTTCCGGGAGGCGTTGGAGTACACCATCATAACCGATGCCCCGGTTGAGTTCGAGCTGAGGATCCGAATTCCCGGCTTTGTGCGCTCAGCGCTTGTGGACGGCGTTCCGGCAACGCCCGGTTCCTTCTGCACCATTCGGCGAACGTGGAACGGTGAGCAGAAGGTGGATGTGCAATTCAAGCTCGAGTGCTCCCTGGAAAAGCGCCCTCGGGATATGCGCGCATTGTGGCGCGGCCCGCTTTTGTATTCGGTCGCCATCCGTGAACGTTGGGAGATGCTGGAGTACACCCGTCATGATGTTGAAAGGCGCTTCCCCTACTGCGACTATGAGGTGTATCCGGAATCGGCCTGGAATTTTGGCTTTGCAGCCGAATCCTTCGATATTGTACGCAACCCGATGAGCGAGTATCCGTTTGGAAGTGAGCCTGCGGCGATTGAAATTATCGCCTCGCTTGCGCCGATTGACTGGCCCGAAGCCCATGGGGTTTGCTTGCCGGAGCCCAATTCCAGAATGCCCATCGATGAGGCAAGACCAATGCGCATGATCCCCTATGGAGCAGCAAAGCTGCGCATGACAGAAATGCCCATGGTGACAAAGTAACATAGCGACATAATGACATAGTTACGTAAAAGGCGATACTCTCCGGCAAGGCGTCCTGCGGTTTTCGCTCCGTCTATGCCCCGCCGCCTGCCGGAGGGTGTCGACAATCTCGCCATCCAAGAAATGGATGCACCGGCCGTGTGTGATCTGCATGCAGCTGTCCCGGCAGCTTTGGGATGACCTTTACCGCCACACCCCGCGCCTACAGGTTGCTGGCGAAGGAGTACCGGAGCGCGTGCAGCCTCCCGGTGCTCCACCGCCGCCGCTTCGCAGGCCTTGTCCATCATTGCCGGCAGGTTCCGGTAGCTCAAGTGCTTGCCATTCTGGGTGGCAAACACATAGGGGCAGCCGCGTACCGTTTGCTCTTTTAGGAGCTGGACGGCCTCGATGGCCCTGCTGTTGAAGGGAATTGTCCGCTTTTCTGATGCCGTCTTCGTGGTGCGCTGGACGGTGTGGATGCTAAATCTCACGGAAATTCAAACGACTTATTCACTCGTTTCCTAAGTAATCTTCTTGTTTAAATATCCGCCTAAAAAAATTAATAGTACGAGGGCGATATTAAACGGATTAATATATGCTATATCAGAGGTTTGCGAGACTGGGTTTAAAACGGCAGGGCAAACTATAGCGAATAAATACAAACCCGCTCCGCAAAAAATCCACGCACGTTTTTCTTTGATTTTTCTATATTTAATAAGTACGAATATATTAAATACTACTACGATCAACGCAATGACTGTCCACAGAAGTCCAAATGATCCCACCCAGAATTCTTCAAAGAGCAATTGGAGTAATAAGGATATTGAGGCGGAGAGGAATACAATACAGAAGATGATGATAGGGATAAATAGAAGCTTGCTTCCATCTTTGAGAAAACTACGCATAGATACCCCTCCTCTTCGCATTGTACCGATATTTACAAAACCTGTCAACTCCGTAGTGGGTTTTTTTGACAGGTGGCGAGAGCCACCTGTCTCCATGTGAAATAAATGATATGCCTACTTTTGCTACTTCATCCAAACCCCAATATCGGATATACGGGTTGCCATCACGGATTGCGTACCAAACAACGGCTGCCTTCCGGTTTCTTAGGGAACCTGAAGGCAGCATTTTTACGATGGTTCTGCCATCAAAACAACCCTGAAAAGAGTAAAACGCCGGTGTCAAGCGGCATCAGCGGAAGCCCGACTGACTCTGTAGGCTCGTCTATGACCAGCGCCTTCATCCACTCGGCATCTCTTCAAGAGATGAAACCAGTGTAAGCGATTATAGAAGGGTTTGTGACCTAATATTCACTGATAATTGCTAATTACGCGCTTCAATTCTCTGCGTCGTGCGGTGCTATCATAAGTTTATGTAAAAAAATCCAACGGCTTTGTGCGACTAAACGGCACACTCGCCTTTACACCGGCGTTCGGCCGCCATTATACTGGTGCCAGCCGAAAACATACAAGGAGGCGGTACGAGTGGCAAAACTGAGCCGGGAAGGATCGCGGCTGATAAGACTGAACGACTGTGAGAAGCTCTGGATCGAGCCTTGGGGCTCGGACAGCCTGCGCGTGCGGGCGACCTGTCAGGCGGAAATGCCCACCGAGGACTGGGCGCTGATTCCGCCCACATCCCAAGAGGCGGAGATCATCATCGACGGCCAGACCGCGTCAATCACGAACGGCAAGATCCGAGCGGAAATCGCGTCCGGCGGCTGCGTGACCTTTTACAACCATAAGGGTGAAAAGCTGCTGGAGGAACAGTGGCGCACCCGCGAGAGCGGCGGCTTCTCGGTGGTCAGCGCGCTGGAGGTCAAAGGACGCGACTTCGTACCGATCACCGGCGGCGACTACGCGCTCAACATGCGCTTCGAGCCGAACCCCGGCGAGAAGGTCTTCGGCATGGGCCAGTACCAGGACGGGTGCCTCGACAAGATGGGCTGCGTGCTGGAGCTTGCGCACCGCAACTCCCAGGCGTCGGTGCCCTTCTACGCTTCGACGCTGGGCTACGGTTTTTTGTGGAACAACCCGGCGGTGGGGCGCGTGACCTTCGGCAAGAACATGACCGAATGGCAGGCCCGGTCCACCAAGGCGCTGGATTATTGGATCACCGCGGGGGACAAGCCCGCCGAGATCCTGGGCGCCTACGCCGACGCTACCGGCCACAGCCCCATGATGCCCGACTACGGCATGGGTTTTTGGCAGTGCAAGCTGCGCTACCGCACCCAGGAAGAGCTGCTTGAGGTTCTGCGCGAGCACAAAAAGCGCGGCCTGCCGCTGGACGTAATCGTGGTGGACTTCTTCCACTGGCCGCTGCAAGGCGACTGGCACTTCGACTATGACGAGTTCCCGGACCCCGAAGCCATGATCCGCGAGGTCAACGAGGCCGGCGTGGAACTGATGGTTTCGTTCTGGCCCTACGTGGACACCCGCAGCGAGAATTACGAGGAGATGCTGGAGGGCGGCTACCTGGCGCGCACCGACCGGGGCGTTCGCTATTCGATGGATTTCTGTGGCAACACCATCCCCTTTGACGCCACCAACCCCGGCGCGCGGAAGTTCGTTTGGGATGTGGTTAAGCGCAACTACTTTGACAAGGGCGTTCGGGTGTTCTGGCTGGACGAGGCGGAACCGGAGTGCAAGGTCTACGACTTTGACCACTACCGCTACCACCTGGGGAGCGTCTTGCAGGTGGGCAACGTCTACCCGGCGCTCTACGCGAAGACCTTCTACGACGGCATGCGCGAAGCCGGAATGGAAACCCCGCTGAACCTTCTGCGCTGCGCGTGGGCAGGCTCCCAGCGCTATGGCGCGCTGGTTTGGTCGGGCGACATCGACACCACGTTCAGGACGCTGCGCGAGCAGTTCGCCATCGGCCTTTCGATGGCGATGGCGGGCATCCCCTGGTGGACCACCGACATCGGCGGCTTCCACGGCGGCGACCAGAACGACCCGGCGTACCGGGAACTGCTCGTCCGCTGGTTCCAGTTCGGCGCGTTCTGCCCGGTGATGCGGCTGCACGGCTACCGCGAGAACGGCGAGCCCTCGGCCAACCCGGTCAAGGCGGACACCGGCGGCCCCAACGAGGTGTGGAGCTACGGCGAAGAGGCCTACGAGATTCTGAAGAAGTACCTGTTCCTGCGCGAGGACATGCGGCCCTATACCGCCCGGCTGATGCGCGAGGCCGCCGACGCCGGCGCACCGGTCATGCGCCCGCTGTTCTTTGACTTCCCGAAGGACGAAAAGGCGGTGGCCTGTGAGGACCAGTACATGTTCGGCCCGGACGTCCTCGTCGCACCGGTGATGGAGCTGGGCGTGCGCGAGCGGAGCGTGTACCTGCCCGAAGGAGCGGACTGGACCGAGTCCCGCACCGGACGGGAATACCCCGGCGGCCAGACGGTCGTGGCCGAAGCGCCGCTTGAGACCATCCCGGTCTTCCTGCGCAAGGGTTCGGGGCTTGCGATCAAGGTGTAGGACGAAAACTGTGCGTTCCTTAATGAAATGCACCGGCATTGTCCACCGCCGCGCTTGACGCATATTGTTAACAATGATAGTATTTTTACATGATGCATAGCGCATTGGCGGCGTGTTGCACAAATATGGGGAGGGGTATCATGAAGAAATTGTTGATCGCAGCCTTAACACTCTGCCTCCTTCTGTCCATGGTGATCATGCCGACGGCGTCGGCCGAGGCCGTTGAGCTGGAGCTGTGGCACTACTACGGCACCGACTACGAGTATTCCGACGGCTCCGTCTTCCAGCGCGATATCGATGCGTTCAACGCCAGCCAGGATCGCATCCGCGTCAACTACACCTATGTCTCCCGCGAGGATCTGCTCAAGCAGTACACCATGGGTGCGCTCTCCGGCGAACTGCCGGACCTGGGCATGGTGGACAACCCGGACATGGCGGGCTTCATCCAGATGGGCGTGTTCGCCGACATCACGGATCAGCTAACCGCCTGGGGCCAGCTGGACCAGTTCTTCCCGGGCCCGCTGAACAGCTGCACCCAGAACGGCCGCATCTACGGCCTGCCCCACAACTCCAACTGCCTGGCGCTGTTCTATGACAAGGACCTGCTGGATGCCGCCGGCGTTGCCGTGCCCACCAACTGGACCGAGCTCAAGGATGCCGCCAAGAAGCTGACCGACCCCGCCACCGGCCGTTACGGCCTGGGCATCAGCGCCGTCAAGAACGAGGAAGGCTGCTTCCAGTTCATGCCGTGGTTCATCTCCGCGGGCGGCAAGCTTGAAGAGCTCAACGGCAAGGGCTGCGTCGACGCGCTGACCTACCTGACCGACCTCATTAACGAAGGCTCCATGCCCAAGGACATCATCAACTGGACCCAGGGCGACTGCAACAACCAGTTCATCTCCGGCGGCCTGGCGATGCAGGTCAACGGACCCTGGAACGTGGCCACCATCCAGAACCTCGCGCCCGACAAGAACTGGGGCGTGGCGCTGGTGCCCAAGGCGGACGACGGCGTGTACGCCTCCGTTCTGGGCGGCGAGAACTTTGGCGTGACCACCGCCTGCGAGAATGTGGATGCCGCCGTTGAGTTCCTGACCTACCTGATGTCGAAAGACGTCTCCGCCAATTTCTGCGAAGCGGGCGGCAAGTTCTCCCCCCGCGCCGACTCCTCCGCCTCCAAGGAAATCTGGACCACCGACCCGGTGTTCTCGGTGTTTGCCGAAGAGATGCAGTACGCGATGCCCCGCGGCCCGCACCCCCGCTGGCCCGAGATCTCTACAGCCATCTCCGTCGCCCAGCACGAGGCCTTCACCGGCGTGAAGACGCCGCAGGAGGCGCTGGACACCGCCGCCGCGACCGTCACGGCCATCCTGGCTCAGTAACCTAAAAAACACGCGCACGAGCGGCCCGCCCGATTTATGACCGGGCGGGCCGGTTCTAAACCGCCGTATGGAGGTGCCGCCCAGTGGCGATCAAATGGTATCGGCGCAACCGCGAGCGCATCACAGGTCTCCTGTTCGCGCTCCCGGCCATCGCCTACATGCTGTCGCTGATGGTTTATCCGCTGGTATACAATTTCCTGCTCTCCTTTCGGGACCTGAGCGTCATGACTTTCAAGGGAAACACGTCGGTGTTCGTCGGCCTGAGCAATTATGTGACGCTTTTCCGGGACCCCGAGTTTCTGACGGCGCTGGGCCAGACGTTCTGGTTTACCATCGCCTGCATCGCGCTGCAATTTACGCTGGGCCTGTTGATGGCCGTGTTCTTTAACAGCAAGTTTCAGCTGGCCGGGCCGGTGCGCGGCACGATCCTCGTGGCGTGGATGATGCCGGTCTCGGTGACGGGCCTTCTGTTCAAGTACATGTTCCTTACGGAGGGCGGCGTCATCAATAAGCTTCTGTCCTTCGTCGGCATTGGCATCGGGGCGCCGCTGGGGTGGCTGATCGACCCGAGCCTCGCGATGTGGTCGGTCATCATCGCCAACTGCTGGGTGGGCATCCCGTTCAACATGCTGCTTCTGACCACCGGCATGTCGAACATCCCCGCGGATGTGTACGAAAGCGCGGCCATCGACGGCGCGAACGCGGTGCAGCGGTTCTTCCGCATTACGATCCCGCTCCTAAAGCCCGCGATCATGTCGGTCCTGATGCTGGGCTTCATCTACACCTTTAAGGTGTTCGACCTGATTTTCATGATGACCAAGGGCGGGCCGCTCAACGCCACGGAGGTTCTGTCCACCTACAGCTACCGCCAGAGCTTCTCGCTGTACAATTTCTCGATGGGCGCGGCCAGCGCGGTGGTGCTGTTTTTGTGCCTGATGGCCGTGGGTGTATTCTACCTGAGGCTGATCCGGAAGGACGAGGTGATGTAGCGTGGCGCAGCAGTTGACCGTAAATAAAAAGCTGGAAGTGGAGAGCGCCCGTACGCGCCTGAAGCGCCTGGGGATGAACCTCATCGCCGTCCTGATCGCGGCGACGTTCCTCTTTCCGCTGTACTGGATCCTTATTTCGTCCCTCAAGACGGACGTGGAGATCTTCGACAAGAACATCTCCTTCTGGCCGCGGGTCGTCACGGTGAACCCCTGGGTGACGCAGCTGGGCGACAAGGAATTTCTGGCTTCGCTTTTCAACAGCTTCGCCATCGCCATCTGCAATATGGCGCTTTCGACGCTCTTTGGGCTGTCCGCGGCCTACGGCCTCGCGAGGTTCAACCTGCCTTTCAAGCGCACGGTGATGCTCCTGTTCCTCGTAACGCAGATGATGCCCAACAGCCTCCTTCTGACGCCCCTGTACCTGACGTTTACGAAGATGGGGCTGCTCAACAGCTACCCCGCGCCGGTCATGGCCATCGCGACGGGCTCGATCCCGTTCATCGTGGTGACGCTCAGACCCTTCTTCCTGAGCCTGCCCAAGTCGCTGGATGAGGCCGCCCGCATCGACGGCTGCAACGCGCTGACGTCGTTCCTCCGGATTATGGTGCCCATCGCCCGGGTCGGAATTGTGACGTGCCTGGTGTTCTGCTTCCTGCACGGCTGGAACGACCTGGTGTACTCGATGACCTTCAACGTCAAGGCCAACATGCGGCCGCTCACCGCCAACATCTACAAGTACATGGACAAGTACGGAACCAAGTGGAATCAGATCATGGCTTATGGTATGATATTGGTAATCCCGGTGGTTCTGATCTTCGTCGGGCTTCAAAAATACATCGTCGGCGGGCTGACCGCCGGCGCCATCAAGGAGTAGCAATGCGGCTTCTCATTGCCATCTACAGGCGGGGAATGGGCTGGTATCACGCCAGCCTGTTGCCCCGCTTTGTCATTTCGATGGCGCTGGCGGGGCTCGTGTTCATTCTGGTTGCGGTCGTCTTCGTGCAGCAGTACTTCAACCCGGCACTGACCCGGTCTGTGGAGCAGGTGGAGCGGGATTACCTTCAGATGCAGTCCGGGAACGTGCGCACGCTGATCCGCGCCTGCCGGAACATGGTGTTTGAGTGTGTGATCGACCGGGATGTGCTGAAGTACGCCATCGCCTACCAGACGAAGCCCTCGGGCGACCGCGCCTATGCCGCGCAGCTGTTGCACGACGTGATGCGGGATCACTTGAGCGAGCGCGGCGACGCGGTGGCTTACACCGTCTACATGCCGGATGGCAGTTATGTGTACTACAACAAGCTCAAGGCCACGGTGGGGCTGGGCTGGTTCGGATGGGCGATGGGCCAGGACTACGGCGAACAGATGAAAGCGCTCTGCGAGCGGACGAACCGCCTGAACACCATGCAGATCGATGTTCTTCCGCGGAAGAACGTCACCGGGGGCATGCGCTTTTTCCACTTGGCCTTTCCGCTGCGCAACCTGTACAGCCACAAGCGCTACGGCGTGGTGGTGCTCAGCTTTGAAGTGTCGGAGCTAAATCGGCTGGTCAACCCGCGCCGTGATGGGGGCGGGGAGGGGGCCTCCTACGGCATCCTGGCCGACGCGGAGGGCCTCATCATTTCTCACCCGGACGCGGATACCGTCGGAATGTACCTGTCGCGGGACGGGAAGCCGGATGCCGCTACGCTGGCGGATAACACCACCGCGCTGGAGCAGTCGGTGGGGCTTCTCGGGCTTCGGCTGATGCGCGTCGTGGACCGGGATGTGCTCCTCGAGGACGCCAACCGCTACACCCGGCGCATGGCGCTGGTGCTGTCGGTATTGACGATTCTGTTTGTGATGGTGCTCGCCGCCACGGTGCAGCGGATCATCCGCTCGATCCGGCGGCTCAAGGAAGGGCTTGAAGAGGTGGAGGCGGGCAACCTGGACGCGCTGGTGCGCACCCGGCAGGTCAACGAGATCGGGCAGATCATCGCCTCCTTCAACCGGATGACCGCGCGCCTCAGGCAGGCGAGCACGGAGCGCGAGCAGGAGGCCCGTCGCGCCATCGCCGCCACGGACAATCTGCGGGTGGCGGAGATCCGGGCGCTTGAAAACCAGATCGACAGCCACTTTCTGCACAACACGCTTTCGACCATCAGCTATACCGCCATTCAGGCCGGAAACCACGACGTATCCAAGCAGATCCAGCACCTGTCCAAGATGCTGCGCTACACCTTTGAGCGCTCCACCGGCGTCGTGCCCATCCGCGAGGAGGCCGACTGGCTCCGCGACTACCTGGAGCTGCAGCGGCTGCGCTTTGGCAGCGGGATCGACTACAAAATCATCGTCCACCCTGCCGCCGCCGCCTGGCCGGTGCACAAGCTGATCCTCCAGCCATTTGTGGAGAACAGTCTTCTGCACGGGTTCGAGGGGGGCGTGCGCAGCGGGACGATGGAGGTGCGCATCGCGCCGTTTGATGAAAGCCGTATCCGCGTGACCGTCCGGGACAAGGGCCGGGGCATGCCGCCCGAGCAGGTGGCGCGGCTCAACCAGTGCTTCGCCACGCTGGAAATCGACGCCGCGGGCGAGGGCATCGGGCTTGAAAACGCGGCGCTGCGCATCCGCGGCTACTACCGGGGCGGCGCGAAGGTGATCTTCCGCAGTTGGGTCGGGATCGGCACCGCTGTGACGCTCATTCTGCCCCGCGCCCAGGTGTGCCGTTCGTCAACCCCTTGAGGTACTCGCCGGAGGACTGGCCCGTCACCTGGCGAAACACGCGGCAGAAGTACTTGGCGTCGGAAAATCCCACCGACTGCGCCAGTTCGTAGGTGGATACGTCGCCGCTTCGCATCAGTTCGCAGGCGCGATCGATGCGGTGGTTGCGAAGGTAGGTGGAAAAGGTCACGCCAACGTCCCGGCGGAACAGATAGCTCAGGTATTCGCTGGCCATGTCCAGCTGGCCGGCCAGCTCTTCGAGGCCGATGCGCCTTGCGTAGTTCTGGTGGATCGCCTCCAGCGTCTTGCGCACCGCCGGGTGCTGCGGCGGCGGAACGGCGGCGGCCTCGGAGGGCATCAACCGGTTCAATACGCCCTCTACATCCTCATAGGTGACCGGCTTGATAAGGTAGTCCTGTGCGCCCAGAACGAGCGCCTGCCGCGCGTAATCAAACTCCGCATAGGCGCTGACCACCACGAAGGCGCACTGGATCTCCAGCCGCCGCGCTTCGCGGATCATCTTTAGCCCGTCCATCCCCGGCATTCGGATGTCCACAAACGCCGCGTCCGGCGACAGCGCGCCCAGCTGCTGCAGGCCCTGCTGGCCGCTGGACGCCTGACCCACCACCTTGCAGCGCGGGTTGATGGACTGGATCAGATCCACCAGGCCCTGACGCGACCGGATTTCATCCTCGACGACGACGAACCGCATGCGAGCACCCCCTATATGAAATTATACCACATCCCGGGCCGCGAAAAAAGCCGCCTCTAAAACAAGGGGCTTTCGTGTTGGCCCGGGTTAGAATCTGTATGGAAGCGCGAAGCTGAACCAGTTTCTGGACAATAATGCCTTGAAAACGGATCGCCATTTCGCTATACTGGAAATGGTTATCAGGCTCCATGTGATGATGCAACCTGAAAGAGGGGATAAAATGGCCAGCGATATGTTTGGCGCTTCCTGCCCATCTTGCGGCGCGCCGCTGCACTTTGACGGTGGCGAGGGCAAGCTGCACTGCGATTCCTGCGGGAATGCATTTGAGAAGGACGTCATGCGCCAGGTGGACGAGGCACTCAATCAGTCCAGCCGGGATTCCGAGATGAATTGGCAGTCCAGCAGCGATCAGGCTTGGACCGACGAGGAAAAATCGGGGCTGCACACCTACAGCTGCTCATCCTGCGGCGCGGAAATTGTCGCCGACAAAGAGACTGCGGCGACCGAATGTGTCTACTGTGGAAACCCGGCCATCATTCCGGGGCAGCTCAGCGGCGATTTCCGTCCCGACGCGGTGCTCCCTTTTGTCAAGACGAAGAAGGATGCTCAAAAAGCGTACAAAGATCTGATCAAGGGCAAGCGCCTGCTGCCCAAGCTATTTGCTTCCGAAAACCGCATCGAAAAGATTACAGGGGTCTACGTGCCGTTCTGGATGTTTGGATGCGATGCGGACGCAGACATTACCTACCGCGCGGAGCGCGTGTCCCAGCACAGAAGCGGGGACTATGACATCACCGACATCGATCATTACCTCGTGCTGCGCGGCGGCAGGATCGGTTTTCAGAACGTTCCGGTGGACGGCTCCTCGAAGTTCGACGACGCGCTGATGGAAGCCATCGAGCCATTTGATTCAGAGCGTGAGGCCGCTTTCACCACCGCCTATCTGCCCGGATATCAGGCGGAACGGTATGACGTCGCCGCGGAGGCGGCGAAGCCGCGCGCCGACGAGCGAATCCGGCGAAGCGTCTCCGAAGTCTTTCGCAGGACGGTGAACGGGTATACCTCGGTAGCGGAGCAGTCCTCGAGCGTCCGGCTCCAACATGGCGGCGTACGCAACGTGATGATGCCGGTCTGGATGCTGAACACCCGTTGGAAGGATAAGACGTACACGTTTGCGATGAACGGCCAGACGGGTAGAATTGTAGGCAATCTCCCGGTGGACAAAGGGCTTGCGCTAAAGTGGGGGCTGGGGCTTTTCCTGGGCTCATTCGCGGCATTGTTCGCCATTGTGCTGGCTCTGTTCGCCACGGGGGTGATGTAGCATGAAAAAGTGGTTTTTGCTGGCACTTGTGCTCTTCGCATTGGCAGCGCCTGCGCTGGCTGAGGGACTGCCGCTGGTCGTGGACGATGCCGCGCTGCTCACCGAGGATGCGTTTGATCAGCTCTCGGCCGAGGCGGGGCGGCTCTCCGGCACCTACGCAATGGACGTGGTCATTCATACGACCAACAGCCTTGGCGGAAAGACTGCGCTCAACTATGCCGCCGACTACTACGATTCCCGTGGGTACGGACAGGGCGAGGATTATGACGGCGTCATGCTGGTGCTCTCGATGGCGGATCGGGACTGGTGCATCCTGACCACCGGGCGCGGGATCGACGCATTCACCGATTATGGAAACGAAGTAATCTCCGATGACATCGTCCCCTACTTCTCCAAAGGGGAGTACGCGGCCGGTTTTTCGCGGTTTCTCCACAACGTGAGCGTTTTTCTGGAGCAGGCGCAAACCGGAAAGCCCTTCGACGTCGATAACCCCGTACAGCTACGAACGCCTCTGGAGCGCGCCACAGGCGTCGCCGTCTACCTGGCGATCGCGGCGGCCGTCATTGCGGGGATCGTACTGCTCATCATGATTCTGGGCATGAAGACGGCGCGTCCTCAGTACAACGCGAGCCAGTATGTCAAGGACGGAACCCTTGATATCATGCGTTCGCAGGACATCTACCTGTACCACACCCAAACGCGCGTGCGCGTTGAGAAGCAATCCTCTTCCGGTGGGGGAAGCTCCACGTTCAGTTCCTCCAGCGGTACAAGTCATGGCGGAAGCAGCGGAAAATTCTAACGGAAGGATGGAGAGAATATGGGGCTTTTAAGAGCGGGAATCGGCGCGCTGTCGGGCGTGCTCGCGGATCAGTGGCGTGATTACTTCCATGTGGAAGCGCTGGAGGCGGATGTACTGGCGGTCAAGGCGTTGAAGCGCATGAACCGGCGCTTCGGGGGAAGCAGGAACGCCGAAGACAATGTGATCTCCAACGGGTCCATCGTGGCGGTCAACGAGGGGCAGTGTATGCTGATCGTGAGCCAGGGCAAGGTGGTGGAAGTTTCCGCTGAGCCGGGCGAATTCGTGTACGACACATCCACCGAGCCCAGCATCTTTTACGGCGACATGGACAAGGAAGCCGTCATGGAGTCGCTCTCTCTGGTACTCGACCGTTTTGCGTTCGGCGGCCAGGCGCCCAAGGATCAGCGCGTATACTTCATCAACACCAAGGAGATCGTCGGCAACAAGTACGGCACGCCCAACCCCGTCCCATTCCGAGTGGTGGATCAAAACGTGGGGTTGGACGTCGACATCTCCGTGCGCTGCTTCGGCGAGTACTCCTACAAAATCATAAATCCCCTCCTGTTCTATACCAACGTGTGTGGCAATGTGGAGCAGGCTTACACGCGCGAACAGATCGACGGGCAGCTCAAGACCGAGCTTCTGACCGCGTTGCAGCCGGCCTTCTCAAAGATCTCGGAGATGGGCATCCGATACAGCGCGCTGCCGGGCCACACCGTCGAAATGGCGCAGGCGCTCAACGAGGCGCTCTCGTCCAAGTGGGCGAAGCTGCGCGGCATTGAAATCGTATCCTTCGGCGTAAGCTCCGTCAAGGCGTCCGAAGAGGACGAGCAGATGATTAAGGAGCTCCAGCGCAACGCCGCCTTCCGCAATCCCAATATGGCGGCGGCGCATCTGGTGGGCGCCCAGGCGCAGGCGATGCAGGACGCGGCGAAGAACGATGGCGGCGCCGTTTTCGGCTTTATGGGCATGAATGCGGCTCAGGGTGCGGGCGGCGCCAGCGCCCAGGCGCTTTTCCAGATGGGCGCTCAGCAGGCCTCAGCCCCGCAGGCCGCGGCGCAGCCTGCGGCGGAGGAGAGTTGGAAATGCGGCTGCGGCCACGTGAACACCGGCAAGTTCTGTGCAGACTGCGGCGCCAAAAAGCCCGAGCCGGCCGAAGGCTGGACGTGCGCAGCGTGCGGCAAGGTCAACAAGGGGAAATTCTGCGCGGAGTGCGGCGCGAAAAAGCCCGAGGGCGCGAAGGCGTACCGCTGCGACAAGTGCGGGTGGGAACCGGAGGACAAGGCCAATCCGCCGAAGTTCTGCCCGGAGTGCGGCGACGTTTTCGACACTAATGACGCGCGGTAGCTTTTGTTCTGACGGAACTCGCTTTGCCTTCGCGTAGGCGATGCGGATTTCTGAACAGGCGGGCAGCCCTGCCATCTCGGCAGAGACGCCCGCCGTTTTCTTTCATTACACCCCTGGCTGAAGCGCCTGAAAGCGCGAGCGCACTTCTTCATCCGTCCGGTATGTGATCAACTTCCGAGCCCACGGCCTGTAAGGCGCTTTTATTGCGCGAATGTTTGGAAGAGCTGTGCCGACCCGATCGAGGGCGTATCGCTGCGAATGTATTTAAATTGAAAAAGAGGGAGGATATCCTGCGAAACGTCCCGAATTATTTATTGTTCAGCGCGAGGCCTTGGTCTTCCCGGCTGGAATGCACTAAGCATTCCGGCGCCTGAGTTCCCGTTTGTAAGGGTGAAAAGCCAATGGCTGAAGGAGTCCGTGGATTTTTGGCGTGGATGATCGACGGCGCGCTTGCGATGGCCTATGGTACGACCGGAGTGATCAAATGATGTATCGATACAGGGCTTTCGAGTTGAATATAGAATCGGAGTTCCCGCTGAGCGAACTTCTTCCGGGCATCTTTGAAGTGGCGGACGTCTCCATATGTTTTGGGGACGTGGCCCATGTCATAAACACCGCGCAGGTGTTCCGCCCTCAAGTCACAGAGGATACGTTTCTAATGGACAAGGAGCATGTCGCGAGGTTCCTGGTGGAACGTGGCGAACGCATCACCGTTCAGATCTATCCCGGTTCATCCCTGGAGCAGGTCAAGGCGTATCTTCTGGGCTCCTGCATCGGCGCAACCCTGCTTCAACGGAAAATTCTTCCGCTGCATGGAAGCTGCATTCGCGACGAGAAGTCGGGCATCTTGCTGACGGGCAGGTCCGGCGCGGGGAAGTCCACCATCGCGGCGGGATTTCTGGCGAAGGGCTTTAGAATTCTCACGGACGACGTTGCGGCGGTGCGATTGGATGATGCGCAAATGCCGCTGGTGGCCCCTTCTTTTCCGAGGCAGAAGCTCTGGGAGGATGTCGTCCAGCGTGTCCCCGGCGCGCATGCAAAAACACTCCTCTTCCGATCGGAAGGCAATAGAAGCAAGTTCTCCATAGCGCGCGGCGGATGCTTTTGCCCGGAGAGCGCGCGGATTGATGCGGTCTATGAAATCGTCCCCAGCGATGTTCCGGGCGTGACGCTGGAGGAGATCAAGGGCGCGGCGAAGGTGGATGTGCTGATAAGCAACATCTACCGCAGACGAATCGCTTACCGTATGGGGTTAGCCGGTTGGTGCTTTCTTTCCGGCATGAAGATCGCGCAGAATCTGAAGGTGTTTCGCCTCGTCCGGCCGGAGGGAGCGTATCCGGAGGACCAAATTGTCGAGTGCATTCAACAGGCGGGACACTTGGCCGCACAATCAGGTTTCCCGGAACGGAAGGATGGAATTGCGACCGATGCATAACGAAAGGGATCCCGTGCGTGCGCGTGAAGCCTTCATCTTCCAGGAGGCGATTCTGTTTCTGGGGCTGGCTCGCTTGATGACGGCGGCCATGAAATTCAGCTGGTTTTCCCGAATGCTGGGCAAACAGGTTTCATGCGAGCCTAAAGTGCCGGGCAAGGCGCAACTTGAGCGTGCACAGGAAGTGGCGTTTGCCGTAGCGCAGATGAGCCGGCGCGTGCCGTGGAAAGCCAGATGCCTCGTGCGGGCAATTGCGGCGCAGCTCATGCTTGGCCGGCGCAGGATCAACAGCACCCTGTATCTTGGCGTGAGCCGGAGCAATGATAAACCCTTGAAAGCGCACGCGTGGGTGAAATGCGGCGATGCATTTCTGACGGGCGAGCGTCCGGCGATGGACTATACGGTCGTCGCCAGGTTTTCCAACGAGTTTTACGGCAATCGCCGGACCGTCGGGGAGGACGCGGGATGAACGGAAGAACAGATGGATCCATGAGCGATCTGATGACGCCCGGAATGCGGTTGATGCTGCTCAGCTGCGTCAGCGAATGCACAACCGGGCAACTGGCCGAAATGCGTAAGCTGGCCGTGGGTTTTGAGCAGTGGGATTATTTTCTGCGTCTTGTCTTGAAAAACCGAGTCTTCCCAAGCGTCTTTAGGAGCCTGAGTCGCCTTGACGGGATTGTGGATGAGAAGACGCTGCGTCTATTGCAGGTGCGGTGCGAGCAGAACAACCTGAGCGTTGTTAAGCTGATGGCAGAACTCATCCGCATCGCCCGGCGATTTGACCGTGAGAAAGTCCGGATGATTTCGTTGAAGGGTCCCGCACTGGGTTTAGCCCTTTATGGTGATTTGTCGCTCCGGACGTCTAAGGATCTTGACCTCCTGGTAAGCCCCAAAGATGTGGATGCGGCGGAGCAAATCTTGATCAGCATGGGCTATGCCGGATGCGGCCAGACCAACGGGTTCACCCCGCGGCAGCGGCGCTATCTCCTGGAAAAGGGACACCACTTCAGCTACGTCAATGGCGACGGGGTTGAGGTTGAGCTTCACTGGCGGTACGACGACAACTATTCGGTCGGTTTTGACGATGTGTGGATGGACCGGAAGTCTATGACGGCGTTTGGGGAGCGAATTGACCTGCTCGAAAACGAGGAGAATTTCCTCTTTCTTTTACATCACGGCACAAAGCACGGCTGGAAGCGTCTGCGTTGGCTTTTGGACATGCGCGAAATCGCACTCCGGGGCGAGATCGATTGGTCATCCCTTTGCCAGAAGGCTCGGGCACGCGGAATGACGAGCATGCTGGACCAAGCATTTGTTCTTTTGAAAAATCTTTTTGGGTTGGAGCTTCCGGCTGGGCTGAAGGGTCTCGAAATGGGTCAACCCGAGGCGCTTCGGCAGGCGCGGCGGTCGGCCGCCCTGATTGCAAGCGCAGACGACCTCTGTGGAATGCCCAACCACGAACACTACCTGACCTTCAAGGAGTATCTGATCGGGCTGAGGCGGATGCCACGGGACAGGCTGCGTTTTTTTCTGACCCTCTTTCACCCCGGGGAGATCGAGTTTCAAGCGGTGCGCATTCCCGACCGGTTTTTTTGGCTGTATTACTTCTTTCGGCCGGTTTGGAAGCTGAAGCGACTCATCTGCCGGGAAGAGATCTCGCCGAACGGCGAACGGAAACCTAAGGCCGCGGCAGCACGCGGCAGCTCAGAAAAGCTCGGAACGGGAGCGTAACTGTATGTGGTGCGATGGAAAAGAAGTCCGCAGTGCCTTCGGCCTTACGTTTGAATCCGAAATGGAACTGCCGGAAATGGATCGGGCAATCCGCGCAGATGCGGACGTAAGGATTGAGCTTGGGAACGTGCCCGATCATCTTGAGAACGCAGATTATGCCGATCCCTGGTACGAGGCAGCGGGAAACCGGTTCCTGCTCCGGGTGCCGGACATTGCCGATTACTACGTGGAACATGGAAGGCGGATCGTGATCGGGATATCGGATGGCGCGTCGAGCGAGGACGTGCGGGTCTTTTTACTCAATTCGGTGCTGCCCACGCTATTGTTGCAGCGGGGCATGGTAGCGCTGCATGGCGCCGCGGTTGTCATCAACGGGCAGGGGACCGTCATTCTCGGTGCGTCGCAGTCCGGCAAAACGGCGCTGGCGCTGGCGTTATGCGATCGGGAATACAAGCTTCTGGCCGACGAGGTCTGTGCGGTTGCACTTCTCGAAGGGAAGACGGTTCTCCTTCCGGGGGTTCCCCAATTGAATGTGTGGGCGGATACGCTGAAGGATTCGGGCAGGGATGTCGCGGGTTTTCGGCCTATCCGCCGCGGGCTGGAAAAGTACGCGGTTCACGAGGCGGGAATGTTCTTAGGGAAGCCCGTCCCATTATCCCGCGTCGTGCTGCTGAAGCATCACAACGAGGCGATCGACCTGTGCGTTTCCGTTACAGGGGCGCAGAAATTCTCAAAACTGGTGCAAAACATCCCCTTCGCCCATCTGTTCTGCAAAAGACCGGCTTTTTTCACGGCCTGCGCGGAGGTCGCACGGGACGTGTCTTTTCTTGAAATCACCTACGCTCAGGGAGCCGGGCGGGTGAACGCCCTGTCGGATTCCATGATGAAGGAGCTGAGCTAGGTGAACGGAATCGTATGGCTGGCCTCGTACCCGAAATCCGGCAACACATGGATGCGGACCTTCCTAACAAACGTTCTGGGCGATGAAAGCGAGCAAGTGGACATCAACCATTTGAAGACCGACGGAATCTTCAGTTCCAGAGAAATTTTTGATGCCGCCACCGGCATTGAGGCATCCAACCTGACGAACGAAGAGATTGACAGGCTTCGTCCGGAAATCTATAATTATCTTTCGAATGCCGCGGAGCGGACCATGTACATCAAAGCGCACGACGCCTATACGTACCTTCCGGACGGGCGGCCGCTGTTCGGTACGGAAAAAGCCAGGGCTGTCTACGTTCTGCGCAATCCGCTGGACGTGGCGGTCTCCTATGCGAACCACATGGCGAAGGATATCGATACTACGATTGCCCTAATGGGGGGTGTATCCAACGTGATGTGCTCGAACAAGGGCAAGCTGCATCTTCAACTCCGGCAGCGGCTTTTATCCTGGAGCGGGCATGTGGAGAGCTGGACGCGCCAAAAGGAGATTCCTATGAAGGTGGTTCGCTTTGAAGACATGAAGCTGAACCCGACGGATACTTTTGATGGCATTGTGAGGTTTCTGGGATTCGGCTGCACGCAACAGCGGCTTCAGGACGCCATTGAGATGTCCAGCTTTTCCAGGCTCAAAAAGCAAGAGCAGGAGGAAGGATTCAAGGAGAAGCCGCTTAATGTGGCATCTTTCTTCAGAAAGGGCGAGGTGGGAGACTGGCGATGTCATCTGAGCGAGGCGCAAAAAGACCGGCTGATTCGGGATCACGGGCGGGTCATGCGCCAGTTCGGGTATCTGGACGAAAACGGGAAGAGCATTTACTAAGTAGAAAAGAGTGATAAAACATGAACCGCATCGCACTGGATATGGTCGTCGCGCGGAAGGCCGGGCAGATTACCGCCGATATGGACGGCGAGACTGTGATGATGAGCCTGGACACCAGCAGATACTATAACCTCGGCAAGACCGGCAGCGTGATCTGGAGCCTGATCGAAAATCCCACGCCGGCTGGGGAGATCGTTTTGAATCTTTTGAAGGAGTACGACGTGCCGCGCGAACGGTGCGAGGCGGAAGTGATCGCTTTTTTGGAGGACTTGCTAAAAGAAAAGCTGATTGAAATCGCATGAGCGCCGTTTTTGGGATTGTCCGCTGGGATGGCGCTCAGGCGGACAGTGACCTGCTTCAGATGATGCAGGGCGAATTGCTTCAGTATGGCCCGGCAGACCAAGGATTCCGGATAAACGGCGGTGCGGGTCTCGGGGGTTGTGTTTCGAAACTGGGCCCGTTCGAACAGGCGGACGTACCGGTGCTCATAGACAAACGCACGGGCGGACTTACGCTTGTCGCGGATGCCAGGGTGTACAACCGGGACGAACTGGCGGATCATGGTCTGGAGTCAGGCGAGGGTGTGTCCACCCAGGAACTGCTCCTGCAAGCCTACCTTAAATGGGGAGTGGAATTCCCGAAATACGTCAACGGAGACTTCGCCGTCGCGATCTGGGATGAGCAAAAAAAGCAGATCCTCCTCGCCCGGGATCATACCGGGGTAAGGCCCTTATACTATTTTTACGACCAAACGGTTCTCGCGTTTGCGACGGATTACCGGGCGCTGTTAAAGCTGCCGTTTGTGGGGACGGATCTGGATGAGGTCAAGCTGTACGCCATGTTGACCGGCACGTACCGGTCGGATGCGGAATCAACCTATTTCGCCGGGATCCGGAAGCTGCCCCAGGCCCGCACGATGCGCGTTGGGCCGGAGGGCGTTCAAAAACGAAAATACTGGGCGCCCGGAGATAGGAAGACGCGCTTTTCTTCCGAAGCGGAGTACGCCCAGGCGATGGTTGACATCGTGAAGGATGCCGTTCGCCGGCGCGTTCAGTATTTCGCGGGCGAGAAGCTGGGCGCGGAGCTCAGCGGCGGACAGGACTCCTCCGTGGTGACGGTGCTTGTGAACCGCGAACTGCAAAAGAGCGGAACCGCCCCGGCCGTCTGCTCCTGGTCCCCAAACTTTGATATTTGCAAGCTGCAGCCTCGTGACGAGCGGATCATGGTGGAACTGGTCTGCCGGCAGGAGGGATTGATCTGCAGGTATGACGACCCGAGCCAGCCGTTGTCTTCCGACCGCCGGTATACGCCCATGATGCCGGATTATCCCGCTTTCGAAGCGCTGATCAAGGGGATAGCCTATATGCATTCCGCAGGGGTTCGGGCGGTGTTCAGCGGATGGGGCGGGGATCAGGCGATCAGCCACCGCGCAAACATGTTTTCACTCTTCCTGTCAGGTCATTGGGGATGCTTTCTGCGGGAAGTGCGGCGGGATGCGAAGGGTTCACCTGTCAGGTTCGTGAAATCCTTCATCCGGAACACAGCGTTCCCGTTGTTCGTGCCCTATAGCTTCTTGGGCAAAGACAACAGCGAAATGCCGGTGATCGTGAGCGACGCGTTCACCAGGCGTATGAAGCGCCGCTGCCGGCGGAGCATGCTTTGGTTCCGGCTAAATCCGGTCAGGCATTTTGACTCTCCAGACATCCCTTCCCGGACGGAGCAGACGGCGTGGGTAGGCGCCGATTACAATGTACAGTACCTCTTTCCGTTTCTGGATTGTCGCGTGATTGATTTCGCGCTTTCCATCCCCCGGCACCTGTACTTCAAACACGGAACGAGCCGGTATATCTACCGGAAGGCATTTGCAGAAATACTGCCGGAATGGGTCACATCTTACCCCCACAAGGATGACACGGCGATCCATGAATATCGCACCAGCGATACCAGCCCCGGGGAGAGGGCGGCGTTCGTCTTCGGCACACTGAATTGGGATCAATTCTCACGCTACATTGATTCGAACCGACTTGGAACCTTGTTGGAGAATGACTATTTCGCTGAGAATTCCAGGGAAACCCGGCTGACGGTGAGGAGATTAGAAGGTTGCTACATTCTGCAGCGAATTCTGGAGGAGGCAATAAAGGCCAAGCCTAAATCAGTTTGAAATGAATCGAATGGGGTACGGGCATAAACACAACCGGCAAACGCCCTCAAAAGGGAATTGTGCCGGCTGTGTTTTTAGAGCCAATCTAGCTAGGGCCCACAGATGTTGTAAAACTTTCGATCGGATGATAAGCAGCTTTCGCTTGCGTCTTCTTTTCAACTTCGATGGATTCCAGGTGTGGCGTCTCCCACTTCTTGTCCTCCGGCATTCTGCACATTCCTCCGTATACAAGTAAATCTATGAGGTTATTATACGCCGCTCAGGGATTTTTTTCAAGGGATTTTACTCTTTTGCACGATGATGATCGAGGCCGTCCACAACAGTACCTGTCATATGGGGAGCGTCCAGGATCACGCCTGCGCTGCGAAGGAGCGAACGAAGCTCCGATGCATCGACCGCCGACGGAGATACGCCATGTTTCACGGCCAGCGCCGCGCCCGTTCCGGCGCCTTCGCCGATCACCATGCAGGGCGGCATCACGCGCGAGGAGCTCATCACCACCGCGTCCATGGAGATGCAGCGCCCCGAGAACATCAGCCCGTCGATATCGCGCGCCACCAGACAACCGTACGGGACGCCGTAGGCATCCACCTTCTTTACGATGGTCTCGGCGCCGCCGCCGTCGTGGATGTCTATAATGTAGCTCGAGAGGCCGATGCTGTCTTCCGGCACCTCGCCCTTGAGGATGCTGGCCTCGGTCAAATACTTCTTGCCCAGGAACCGCCGGGATTCGCGGATTCCGATCGTTGGATAGATGCGCGTAATGTAGCAGTTCTCGTAGCCGGGGATGTGTTTTTTCATGGTCATGACCAGCTTCTCGATCTGAAGCTGCCCCTCGATCTCGGCGCGCGTCAGGTCGAACAGGTTGCTGCCGTCGATGCCCAGATGGCGCGTTGAGTTGATGTTGGCCTGGCCGGGAAGAAGGCTGTTGATGCTGATGAACGTGTCGCGATCAACGGGCAGCTCACCCTTTTGCTTCAGCTCTTGGAAGAGCTTTCTGAGCCCTACCACCACGTGGCTCTTGGTAGACCGGAAATGTGCCGCGTCAAAACCCGGATCCACCTCGATGGTGTCGCACAGCTTCATCTGCTCCGGGTCGCGCTCCAGAAAATCGAAGAATTCACGCTCGTCAACATTGCCCACCGAGAACATGCACGTGGGCGGCTGCAGTACGCCGGTACCCTTCTGGCCCATCTCGTAGGCCGCGCCCGCCATGAACCCCACATCGCCGTCGCCGGTAGCGTCGATGAACACTTTTGCGGAAACCTCGATGCGGTTGCCCTTGCCCATAAAGGTCGCCCGCTGGAGGCGCGCGTTGTCAACATCTACAGATTCCAACGCCGTGTGCAGCAGGATGTCCACACCGGCCTCTTGGCACATCTCGATCAACACGATCTTGGCGATGTCGTGGTGGTACAGCGTGACCGAGTTGTGCATCGGGCAGCGCGCGTGGCCCCAGCTGGCGCCGCGCTTCATCAACCGGTCTACGAACTCCTGCGCAATGCCGCCCGCCACATGGTTGCCGTAGCGGTCCAGGTAGGCCAACAGCGGCAGGCCGATCGCCAGGTTGCCGCCCAGGTACCCGTTCTTTTCCACCAGCAATGTGCTGGCGCCGCCCCTGGCGGCGGCGATGGCCGCCGGGATTCCGCCCGGACCGCCGCCCACCACAACAACATCGTACCGTTTCTGCAGCAGCCTCATAGCCAAAACACCCTTTCTGCCTCGTCGCCCGCCCATGTATTTTCTGGGTCGAGTATAACGGATGGCCACGACCGCGTCAATCGCACATTGCCAAATCCAAAGGATTGCGTCAGGGATCATAAGAATCGACACGAAGCCGAGCTTGCCGGTTCGGTTAACTTTTGATATAATAAACACAAAACAGGTGTTCTGTGAATGGGGTTATTGCCCATTTTGTCTGTTTCAATTGTAATTCGGCGGGGGGATCATTTGTGTACAGGGCGATCATCGTGGATGATGAGGAGTTGGTGCGCCAAGGCCTGCGCAAGCATTTCGACTGGACGGGGCATGGCGTGGAGATCATGGCCGACCTCCCGGACGGGCGAGAGGCGCTGAACTTTCT
This sequence comes from Bacillota bacterium, assembly GCA_023411175.1. Classification (GTDB taxonomy): domain Bacteria; phylum Bacillota; class Clostridia; order Christensenellales; family Aristaeellaceae; genus JAEZHK01. Next base: position 30,857 of record JAEYPB010000001.1, read on the forward strand.
CAGCACGCACTCGGTGGACCTGATCGTGACCGACGTCAGGATGCCGGATGTGGATGGCATCGAGCTGGCGATTGAGGCGCGTAAACTGCTGCCCCGCGTTAAGGTGCTGTTTGTGAGTGGCCACGCGGACGTGCGCTATCTGAAAGAGGCGCTCAAGATGGACGCGGTGGACTACATCCTAAAATCTGTGGACTTGGACGAGCTGAGCGAGACCGTGGCGCGCGTCACGCGCATTATGGATGAGGAGCGTGAGCGCGACAGGGCGCTGCAACAGATGGAGGAGAAGCTGACACAGAGCATGCCGCTTCTGCAGGAACGAATACTGGCCTCGCTGGTGCTGGACGATTTGGAATCGGACGAACCGATCCTGAACCAGTTGGAGTTTCTGGAAATCCCCATCGACGATTCTACGCGTTACTGCCTGCTCGTGATTCAGCTGAAGGATCTGTTCCTGCCGCTACACCCCGTCTCCCAGCGCGACCGCACGTTGCGCTCGCTGAAGATCCAGGCCGAGTGCGCAGAAGAGGGCGCGCGGTGCGGGCCGTGCGTGTGTTTCAGGAGCCGCACGGGCGAGTTTGTGCTGGTGCTGCCCATGGAACAGGAAGAGTACGAGACCACGCTTCTCGAAGTGTCCGAGGCGCTTGAGCGGCGACTGATTGAAAACGTGGATCTTCGCGTCTCCATCGGCATCAGCGACCGGTTCTCCGGGCTGCTCAATTTTCATCCGGCCTACAAAGCGGCGGTGAACGCGATCCGTAACCGCTATCTGTTGGACGAGAAATCACTCATATCCATCGACAAGTACGAGGGTGCAGACCTGGCGCGCCGCGCCCGCGCACAGGCAGAGCGGGCGCTGAGAGAGGCGTTCAGCCAAGGCAGCGCCGAGAAACTGGGCGCTATGCTGCTGGAGTCCATTGGCCAGGTGGACGGCAGGCTGTCCCAAAGCGAGATGCAAAACCATCTGATCTATCTGCTGATGCTGCCCGCGACGCTTGACATTGACCCGGAGATCCGCGCCCGGAGCGAGTACCGGGACTTTCCGCGTATTCTGGAGCGGTACATGCGCTGCCGGGATCAGCGTGAACAGTTGGCGCTGATCCAGCAGCTGTACGAGGAGGCCGCCTCGCTGGGCGGCGCACGCCTGGGCGCGCACGCGGCCTCGATCATACAGCGCGTGCGCGAAATCATCAACACGCAATACATGGATCAACTGTCGCTGCAAAATCTGGCTGAACAGGTCAACCTGACGCCTACGTATCTTTGCGTATTGTTCAAGCAGTTGGTGGGCAAGACCATCAACGAATACCTGACCGAGACGCGCATAGAGCATGCCAAGCAATTGCTGGCTGACCCGCGCATCCGCCTGTACGACGTTTGTTACAGGGCGGGGTACCTCTCTCCCAGCTACTTTTCCAAACTGTTTAAAAAGCACACCGGCGTGGTGCCCAGCGAGTATCGTGATTTGCTGTTGTCGGCGGACGGCACGCCGAGAGAGGATCATCCATGAACGGGTGCAGGCGGCCCAGTTTTACCGCATGGATACAGCGTTATCTGGCCGAGAACCGACGCATGCGGCTAACTGCGCTTATCCTGTCGATGTTCTTTGTTACGGTGTGCGTTCCGGTGCTGATCATCCTGTTCCTGTATGCGCAGCATTCCGCCAACATTATCAGAAGCGAGCTTTCCGCGAACATGATGCTGGCTGCGCGCCAGCTCCGAAACAACCTGGACTACCGATTGACCCAGGTGGAGGAGAGCGCGCTATCCATACTGACCGCCGCATACCCCTACGTTACCAGTGGAGAGCAGGATACCGCCCGGCAGTTCCGGGAGTACAGCGAGCTGAAGCGGCTTTTGTCTGCCTATGAAAACAAGCACATGATCACCCGGCTGCACCTATACGTGCCCAGTACCAAGATATACGCGGGTCAGTCCGCCGGGTTTTATAGTTTTCCGGATCTGGCGGGCGCGCGAGATGCGAACGGGCAGGCCAGCAACGCGCCCGGTACCCATTGGCGTGACACGTATAAGGCGCGCATCTATGAGACGGGGCTCACCAACCTGATCTCGTGCCAGGTCGCGCTAGCCAGCTGGAACAACTATGAGCGGATCGTGACGGTTTTGCAGCTTGACATCGAAGAGACCCGGCTGAGCCGCGTTTTTGACGCGGGCATCTCGAGCGCCGAGCAGATTTACCTTGTAAATGCCCAGGGCACGATCGTGTCTCACCCGGATGCTTCGAAGATCGGGCTACCGGGGTTATCTGCCGGCGAGCTTGCCCTGGTGACCTCCGCCAGCGAAGTCAATCTGGACGGACGGCAGAGCAACCACGGAGACCTGGTGGCCGCCACTCGCCTCGGCAGCGTGGGCTGGTATCTGGTCATGCGGGTGCCCGCCTCGGCCGTGTACGGGACAAAGCCGTTCACCCTGGATCTGACGCGCGTAATGCTGATCCTTGCGGTGTTTGCGGTGTTTGTGATTGGTTTGATCCTTATGTATTCGATCATCGCGCGCAGCACGGTGGTGCGCATCAACAACGCCATCGACACGCTTAATCAAGAAGGCATCGAGAACATCCCGCCGCTGCCGGCGCAGGAATTGGAGGGGAAGAGCCCCCTGAGCGTGCTGGAGCATAATGCCAACCGGCTTGTGGGCACCATCCGCGCGCTGCTCGAAAAGAGCTTTGCCGCCCAGATCAAGGCGCGCGACTATCAACTGCGCGCGCTGCAAGCCCAGATCAACCCGCACTTTCTGTATAACACGCTGGACACGATCAAGTGGATGATCATGGGGGACAAGAAGGACGACAGCGTGTGGATGGTCAACGCGCTCTCCAAATACTTCCGGCTCAGCTTGAGTGGCGGGCGCAACATCGTGGAGCTCTCGACGGAGTTGGCGCTGATCGATGCCTACATCGGCATCATCCGCAGAAGGTTCGTGGGCAGATTCGTCGTCACGGTAGAGGCGGACAAGCGCACGCTTCATTGCCAAATCCCCAAGCTGACGCTGCAGCCTCTCGTGGAAAACGCGCTGCTGCACGGCATCCTGAACAACAAGGGGCGCGAAGGCGAGCTCGTAATCCGCTCCACGCTGGAGGACAATTGGATGACCGTATCCGTCCGCGACAACGGGTGCGGCATGCCGCCGGAAAAGATTGCGCAACTGCTCTCCGAGGACAGCGGCGGCTACGGTTTGTACAACGTGGCCGAGCGGCTTCGGCTGTTCGGCGGCGACATTCAGGTGGCGTCCGAGCCGGATCAGGGCACCGTGGCCACAATCCGCCTACCCGCACGGTTCGAGGCCGCCCAACCTGAAATTTCCGGCACTTGACATTTAAAACACAAAGATTGGACCAGATATCATAAGTATGAAATATTTAATGCGCCAATAATCTGTGATAAAATCCGAATATAAGAAGCAATCGAAAAATCAACAATTTGCGAAGGAGGCTTCATGAACGCAAATTTAAGCGTGAATCGCGCCCGCCCGCACCGCAGAGGGTCCAGCGCGCTAAGCTATGTGCGCAGGCACTATGTGCTGTACCTGATGCTGATTCCGGGGCTGTTCTTTCTGGTGATTTACAAGTTTCTGCCGCTGTACGGCATCACCATCGCTTTTAAGGACTACTCCATTTTCAACGGGATCAATCCTCTCGATGCCATTGCGAACAGCGACTGGGTGGGCATGAAGCACTTCAATCGGCTGTTCGCGGGATCGGCGTTCTCCAAGGTGCTCAAAAACACGCTCATCATCAACGGATACAAGATTTTGTTCCTGTTTCCAATACCGATCCTGAGCGCGATCATGCTGAACGAGATCCAACAAAAGAGTTACAAGAAACTGGCGCAAACCGCGATCTACGTGCCCTACTTCTTTTCCTGGGTCGTGATCTTCGGCATCTTCTATTCGCTGCTCGGATCCTACGGTGTGGTGAACACGCTGCTGGCCCAGTTGGGGCTGGAGCGGATCAGCTTCTTTTCGGATGCGCGCTACTTCCGCAGCCTGCTTGTGTTCACCGAGGGCTGGAAGGAGGTTGGCTGGAACGCGGTGATCTACCTCGCCGCGATCACCGCAATTGATCCCGCGCTGTACGAGGCCGCGCGCGTGGACGGCGCCAGCAGGCTGCGCCAGATCTGGCACGTGACGCTGCCGGGACTCACGCCCACGATCGTACTGATGCTGATTCTTAAGGTCGGCTACATTCTGGATACCGGGTTTGAGCAGATCCTGGTCATGTACAACGCCACCGTGTACGACGTGGCCGATGTAATCCAGACCTATGTTTACCGCATGGGCTTGGGGCAGGCTGATTTTTCAATGGGTACGGCGCTCGGGCTGTTCAATTCGGCGGTGGCTTTCGTGCTGATCGTAGGGGCGAACCAGGTCAGCAAAAGACTGCTGAACCGCAGCATCTGGTAAAAGGAGGTGCGTTATGAGCGGCATTAAGCGAAAAAATGGCATCCCGATGGATGCCAGCGAGCGCGCCGTCAAGGTTTTTGCGTACATCGTGATGGGCGTGTTGGGGTTGTTGGCGCTGCTGCCCATCCTGCACGTGGCGTCCAAGTCTGTCAGCTCTGCGTCCGCAGTCACCGCGGGGCAGGTGGTGTTCTGGCCCAAGGGCCTGCAGTTTGAAACGATGCGGTACGTGCTGAGCGAAACCACATTCCCGCGCGCGCTGTGGAACACGTTTTTGGTGGCGTCTTTGGGTACGCTGATCAGCATGTTTGTGACAATCACCACCGCTTACCCGCTCAGCAAGCCCGCGCTCAAGGGGCGGCGGTTCTTCCTGCTGCTGTACGTGATCAGCATGGTGTTCTTCGGCGGCATCATTCCGGCGTACATGGTGGTCCGAACGCTCGGCATCATGGACACCTATATGGCGCTGATCCTGCCGTTCTTTATCGTGCAGTTCAACATGTTCATCGTCAAGAACTACTTTGAAGGACTCCCGGACAGCATCGAGGAGTCGGCCTGCATCGATGGCGCGGGCGATGTCAGAATTCTGGTGGACATCGTATGCCCCATGTCCACGCCGGTTCTGGCGACGGTTGCAATGCTGTACGCGGTCAACTATTGGAACAACTACTTCCACGCGATGATGTACACCTCATCCACCAGCATGCAGACGTTGCAGGTGTTCCTGTACAACACCGTCAGCAACACCCAGACCCTGGTGGAGCGGCTGGTGATCGGCAACTACAAAAACGTGTCCATCGACGGCATGATTGCCGTAGTCGTGGTGATGTCGCTGATCCCGATTGTTCTACTGTATCCGCTGGTGCAGCGGTTTATGGTGCAGGGGCTGACGGTCGGCTCGGTAAAGGGATGAGATCGGCCGCGGCCGGATTTTGAGTGGGACAGCCCCCTGCGCGCCAAACACCGAGGAGAGGCCCCAGTGGAGATCAACGCGGATTTGTCGGCGAATGCCGATGAACATATAGAATAAGGAGGGTAACCCAATGAAGAAATTTTTGTCGTTCCTGCTCGCTTCGCTGATGATGCTGACATTCTTTGCGGGCGCATCGGCTGCGGCCTTGGACGGTGAAAAGCCCACGCTGAAGTACCTGGGCTACAACACAAGCTGGGACCCGAACACCGACCCGATGGCCGCGGTTTACGAGGAAACCACCGGCTACCACGTGGAATACAACGTACTGCCGGCCGAAAACTCCACCGAAAAGCTGATGATGGAGGTGTCTTCCGGCGCGAACTACGACGTGGTGCAGGTGTCTACGCAGCAGTTCCAGATGCTGCTGGCACAGGGCGCGCTGCAGCCGCTGGACGAAGTGCTGAACGAGTATGGCAAGGACATCCTGACCGGCGTGTCTCAGGATTCCTGGAAAGCGTGCTCCGGCGCGGACGGCAAGATCTACGGCATCCCGTACAAATATCCCTACCCCTCCGAGATCAGTACGTTTATGGTGTGCCGGATGGACCTGATGGAGCAGGCGGGCATTACGGAGGTGCCCACCACGATCGATCAGTTCTATGACTGCCTGAAGGCGCTGAAGGCCAAGTTTGGCGACGAGTACATCATCTTCACCGGCCCGTTCCGCGTGGCCAGCGAGACGAGCGTTTCCTGGGACATCCCGCAGTCGATCACCTCCGCCTTTGGCATCTACTCTGACTGGATGCTGGACGACAACGGCAAGCTGATTTACATGACCGAGCACGAGAACTTCCCCAAGATGATGGAGTTCTTTTCCAAGCTTATGTCGGAGGGTCTGATCGATAAGGATTGGGCTGTAAACAACACCACCACCGTGAACGAGAAGCTCTCGAGCGGCAAAGCGATCATCGCCTGCTCAAACCGCACCGGCACGATGGTCACCACCCCGGTCATGATGAGCGAGCTGGGGCTGACGAAGGAGCAGATCGGCTACATCGGCGCGCTGAGCGACGCCGAGGGCAACTGCAAGTACATGAAGACCGAAGCCATCAACCAGATCACTTGCATCCTCAAGTCCGCCAAGAACGCGGCGCACGTGGTGAACTGGATCAACATCAAGCAGCAGAACCAGCTGTTCCTGAACATCGGCGTGGAGGGCGTGCACTTTACCTATGATCAGGATGGCTCCATCTCCCCGATCAACCCGATATTCGCCGAGCAGCGCGGCAACTCGTACTGGTACAACAACAGCACGGACGAGGCGGCGTTCGCCAAGCAGTGGCCCGCGCGCGTTCGGAAGGCCGACGCGATGTGGTGGCCCTTCTCCGAAGTGACCATTAAGACCAACCAGGAGCATCCCGAGATCTTTGTGGACAACACGTTTGCGTTCATGCCGGCGCTTCAGAACTATTCGAAGTACAACCAATCGCTGTTCAAGAGCACGAGCGACTTCATGCTGCAGCTGATTGCTGGCACCAAGACGCTGGAAAAGGACTTTGACGCGTTCAAGTCCGACTGGGCCGTGAACGGCGGCGAGGATGTGCGCGCCGAGATGCAGGGCTGGTACGATTCGTTCTACGGCAAGTAAACAGGGGTCAATCAATGCTTCGGGCCGCCCCGCGCGGGGCGGCCCTCATTACGAAAAGCGGAGTGTAGTTATTATGGAAATAATGAACTATGACAGGCAACTGAGCGTGTACCGCGATGTGGACGTGCTGGTCGTGGGCGGGGGTCCTGCGGGCGTGTGCGCGGCCATCTCTGCTGCGCGGATGGGCGCGAAGACGTTCATCTTCGATGAGAACGGCTCGATCGGTGGGGCGGCCACAAACGGGCTGGTGGGCCCCTTCATGACCAGTTTCAGCGCCGACGGTGAGCGCCAAGTGATCAAGGGAATCTTCGAGGAGTTCGTGAACCGCATGGTGGAAAAGGGCGGTGCGATTCACCCGCGCGAGGTACGCTCACCCTCCTCAAGGGCTGGCTTTTACCATGTTGGGCACGACCGCTGCGGCCCGTTCGACCACGAGTGCTTTAAAGTTGTGGGCGTTGAGATGCTTCGCGAGGCGGGCGCGGAGTTGCTGCTGCATACCCGGTTTGTGGATGTTATGATGGAGGGACGCCGCGTCTCCGGTGTTGTGATTGCCAATAAGTCTGGGTTGAGCGCAATCCGCGCCAAAGTGGTGGTTGACTGCTCCGGCGATGCGGACGTTGCCATGCGCGCGGGCGCCGGGTTCGACCTGGGCCGCGTGGAGGACGGCAACATGCAGCCCGCCACGCTGTTCTTCCGCGTAAATAACGTGGACAGCGACCGCCTCAAGGCGCACATCGCAGAGCATGACAGCGAGATCCGCCCTTTCTACGGCCCCTTAAGCTGGCTGATCCGCGAGAAGCCCGAGGCGTGGGGCGACACCCCGCGCGCCGAGGTATGCATGTTTGAGGGCGTGCAGCCGGGCGAATATCGGCTGAACGTGACGCGCATTTTGGACGTGGACGGAACCAACGCCGAGGACCTGACGCGGGCGGAGCTCGAAGGCATGCGTCAGGCGCACAACGTGTACCGCTTCCTGAAGGGCCACGCGCCCGGGTTCGAGAACGCGCGCTTCATGGGCACCGCCGCGATGGTGGGCGTCCGCGAGACGCGACACATCCACGGCTTGCAGCGGCTGACCGAAGCGGACGTGCGCGCGGCGCGCGTGCCGGACGACGTCATCGCCGTCATGGCAACCAATATGGACACCCATAACAAGAGCGATCCGGGCGGCACCTATTACACGCTGGAGAACGGCCAATACTTCGGTGTGCCCTACGGCTGTCTGGTGCCCGAAGCAACCGAAAACCTGCTCGTGGCCGGGCGCAGCATCTCCACCGACGCCATGGCCGGATCGGCGACGCGCATGATTCCCTGCTGCATGGTGTTCGGTCAGGCGGCGGGCACCGCGGCGGCAATGGCTGTGAAGCAGGGGACGGAGGTAGCGCGGGTGGATGTGGCGGTGCTCCAAAAGCAGCTCGTCAGGGACGGCGCGTTCCTGGGGGACGGGTGGGAGAAAGCATGAACCAGATTGAAATCAGCCGCCAGATTCCCGTGGTGGGGTCGTACGATGTGGTCGTGTGCGGGGGCGGCCCGGCCGGGTTTGTCGCCGCCACCGCCGCGGCCAGAAGCGGCGCGCGCACCGCGCTCATTGAACGCTTCGGGTTCCTGGGCGGCATGGCCACGGCCGGGCTCGTCTCCCCAATCAGCGTGTTCTCTTACAATGGAAAGCGCATCATTGGCGGCATCCCGTGGGAGTTTATCGAGAGTTTGGAGAGTATCGGCGGGGCTTATGTGGAGACGCCGCTCAACAACGTGGCCTTCGACCCGGAGAAGTACAAGCTGGCCGCGCAGCGCATGGTGCTCGGAGCGGGGGTTTACCTGTACACCAATTCCTATCTGTCTTACTGCCGCATGGAGGAGGGCCGGGTTCTGGAGGCTGTCATCGAGAACAAGAGCGGTACCCAGGCGCTCCAGGGGCGCGTGTTTGTAGATTGCACCGGCGACGCAGACCTGGCGTACATGGCGGGCGTTCCCATGCAGCCCAAAGAAGGAGAATATCAGCCTGCGTCGATGTACTTCAGCCTGGCGGGCGTGGATACGGCCAATCTCCCCAGCATGCACCACAACCGACAGGGCGTCAACTGCCATGACCTGGCGATCCGCGATCTTCTGATCGGCCTTGACGGGGAGGAGCGCGTGCCCGAGTTTGGCGGGCCCTGGTTCTGTACGCTGCTGCACGAAGGCGCGGTGCAGGTGAACATGACGCGCTGCGCCGTAGACTACCTCGACAACCGGGACGTCGCGCGCGCGGAGTGCCGGCTGCGGGAGGACGCATTCCGTCTCGCGGACGTGCTGAAACGGCACGCGCCTCAGTTCAAGAACGCATACATCACCCAGGTGGCCACGGCCATCGGCGTCCGCGAGTCGCGGCGCATCGTGGGCGTGCACACCATTACAGCCGAGGAATACCTGAGCGCCCAGGCCTACCCCGACGCGGTCACGCGCTCCTGCCATCCCATCGACGTGCACCGTGCGGGCGGCGCGAAGCAGGACGTCCAGTTTTTGGAGAAACCCGCCTACATTCCGTACCGTGCCATGGTCGCAAGCGGCTTTCCCAACCTGATCGTGGCGGGCCGCTGCATCTCTGCGGACAAGCGCGCGTTTGCCTCGATCCGAGTGCAGGCGCCGTGCATGGGCATGGGACAGGCGGCGGGAACGGCAGCCGCGATTTCGGCGCGGAACGGCTTCTCGGTCGTACACCTGGACTCGTCCGCGCTGCGAAGCGCGCTCGCCGCAGAGGGCGCACTCTTGGAGGATTGATGTGTATGAATACGGTCGAGCTTCGAAAATCCATTCCGGTCATGGCGGACTACGATGTACTGGTTGTGGGCGGCGGTCCTTCGGGGGTGTGTGCGGCGGTGTCCGCGGCACGGTTGGGCGCGAAGACCGCGCTGGTCGAGCGGTACGGCGTATTGGGCGGTAACCTGACGTCAGGACTGGTGGCCCCAATCTTGGGCAGCGTGGCGCCGGGCACCATGCGCGACGAACTTGTGAACCTTTTGGGCGTACCCGGCTCCGACGAGGAGGGCCAGCGGCAGCTGACCCACAATTTCGAGGCGGCCAAGCGAACGCTGATCGAGTTTGTGCATAATGCGGGCGTCAAGCTTCATCTCCAAACGCCGGTCGTGGATGTGTTGATGGAAGAAAACCGGGTCGTCGGTGTCGTGATCGGCCCGAAGTCGGGGCTTTGCGCATTGACCGCGCGCGTGGTGGTGGATGCCACGGGTGACGGGGACGCTGCGTTTTTCGCGGGCGCGGAATTCGAAATGGGCCGTCCGGGCGATGCGCGCGTGCAGCCTGTCACGCTTACCTTCAAGCTGGAAAACGTGCAGGATGACGCGCTGACCTGCATTGGCGAGCTGGACTACGTGCAGTACAACGGCGAGCGGTTCCTGGACTACACCACGCGCATGGCGGCGCAGGGGCATTTGCCGCGAGACGCGGCCTCGGTGCGCAGCTTCCGCTGCGCCAACCCCGGCGAACGCGTGATCAACACCACCCAAATGAACGGCATCAACGCGCTTGATACAGGCGATGTGGAGCATGCCGAACTGGAACTCCGAGGTCAGATTGATCGGGTAACGGAGTTTTTGCGCAAACACGTGGATGGCTACCAGCACTGCCGCGTTAAATCAACCCCCACCACGCTGGGCGTGCGTGAGACGCGCCGTTTTATGGGCGGATATGTGCTGGATGACGAGGATTTGCGCAGCGGGCGGCGGTTTTCAGACGTTGTGGTGCATAATGCCAGTTTCATCGTGGACATCCACAACCCCACAGGCAGCGCACAAGCGGAGGGCGTCCCCGAAAAGGTCAAACCCTACGATATCCCATACCGCTGCCTGGTGCCCGCGCGTGTGGACGGGCTGTTGCTGTCGGGGCGCTGCATCTCGGGCACGCACCGCGCGCACGCATCCTACCGGGTGATGTCCATCTGCATGGCCATCGGAGAGGCTTCGGGCGCGGCGGCGGCGCTGGCGGCTCGGGCGCGCGTTGAGCCGCGCTCACTCGACCCCCGCCTCGTGCAGCAAGTACTGCTCTCCCGTGGCGCGGCGCTGTATGACTAGAGATTTTTTCAGAGTTGACACAAGGTGAGTAGAAGCAAGAAAGACAACGCAGCCCCTGAATGCATAAACATCCTATGGAAATGGACTGCCTTGCACGCGGCAAGGCAGTCCATCTTTTTTGGCATCCTAACGTCCCCGCCGCCTGCCGACGCGGCGCGCAGCCGTTCTTTTCCCCGTGACACTGGCAAACGCTTTTGTGCCCGAAAGATTGCGTTTTAACGCATTTTGGATATAATCAATATATCCACCCATCTGAGCGACGTTGGAGGAATGGACATGGCGCGGCCTGGCAAAAAGGTGTTCCTGTACATGGACGTATACGAGCGAATCCGTTCCGATATCCTGTCCGGCGTACTGAAACCGGAGGAGAAGCTCATCAGTGAAGACGACATGGCGCTCAAGTACCATGTCAGCCGCATCACCGTCAAGAAGGCGCTGGAACTTTTGAAGGAGGACGGCTTCATCGACCGCGTGCAGGGCCGGGGCACCTTCGTAAGGGCGGCTCAGCCGGGGCAAGCGGGACGGGAGGGGAGTGCTCTGGCTCCGGAAAATCTGGTGGGCGTGGTGCTCGAGCACGTGACTTCCCCCTTTGGGTTGGGCATGCTTTACCAGATGGACCAGCTTTTGAACCAGGCGGGCTATACGCTGCTCATCCGCTTCTCCTACGGGGACATTGAAAAGGAGACGCAGGAGATCAACGCCCTTTTGTCCATGGGCATCCGGGCGCTGATCACCATGCCCTGCCACAACTCCTACTACAGCATGACCATCCTGAAGCTCATCCTGGAAAAGTTCCCGGTGATTCTGGTGGACAAGCACATGTACGGCCTGCCGGTGCCCAGCGTGTGCACCGACGGCACGGGCGCGATCTTCCGCCTGACGGAGCACCTGAAGGAGCGCGGGTGTAAAAACGCAGCGCTGATCACCATGGATCCCTCCAGCACCACCTCCCTCGGCGACCGGGTCAACGGCTTTTACAAGGGGCTGAAGGCGTTGGGCCTTGGCTGTGCCGGGGAGTGCATCCTGCCCACGCGCAAGGAAAACCTGCTCTCCAGCGCGCAGGACGCCGAGTTCCTTTCGACGATTGAAAACTTCCTCGAATCCTTCGACGTCCTGCCCGACGCGCTGGTGATGACCGAATACCACCTGGCCCAGCTTTTGTTCGAAGCCTGCGCGCGCCGGGGCCTTGCGGTGGGCCGGGACTTCAAGGCCTGCTGCATCGACGAGGACGACCAGGCCTCGGGCGGGTATCTGTTCACCCACATGCGTCAGGACGAGAACGCCATCGCCGCCCGGGTGGTGGAAATCCTGCTCAGGCTGATCTCCGGGGAGGAAGTCAGCCCGGATCCGGTGCGGGTGGACGCGATTTTCCGCCAGGGCCGCACTACCTAGCGTGGGTCGGCATATCTGCCAACACCTTTGGCGGCAGAGCTGGCTGCGAAAAGTATATTTATATATGGGGCCGACGGGCGGCACGCTGATCAATTCTTGATCATTTCGTGATCTTAACATCAAAAATGTACGGTATATGTGAAACTTCCAAGAAATAGCAAGGAAGTTATTCTATTGCGTGGCAGAATTGAGCCGTTATAAAGTATGCATTGATGTTGCGCGGTCGGTATGATAATATGCGGATTGTTGGGTGGACCGATTTTCTAACCGTCAACAGACAACAGGAGGAAATGCTATGTTCAAGAAACTCGCTTCCTTGGTTCTGGCGCTGGCCATGATCGCATCCTGCTGGACCGCCTTCGCTGAGCAGCCCTTCACCGAGGCAACCGGCAGCGTTCGGATCCTCTCCGGCGTCACCGGCGGCAAGGACGACGCCGAGATGCAGCTGTGGCAGAAGACCTTGAGCGAAGCCACCGGCCTGGACGTGACCATCGAAAAGCCCGCCAGCGACTACGACTCGATCCTGATGCAGAAGCTGGGCGCGGGCGAAGTGTACGATCTGGTGTATGTGAACGCCGGCCAGTACCTGAACCTGGTGCAGCAGGGCGCGCTCACCGACATCACCGAGTACGTGAAGAACTCCCCGATCCTGACCGACAACGTGCCCGAGAGCGAATGGGCCGACATCACCGTGGACGGCAAGGTGTACGCGGGCTTCAACAAGCGCGAGCTGCACATCGTCGTCGGACTCAATAAGACCATGCTGGCCGCGGCCGGCATCGACTACAAGGCCATCGACCCCACGCTGGACGGCTACTACAACACCTTCAAGACATTGAAGGAATTCTACAAGGACAATGCAGATTTCTACCCTTTCAACACCATCCTGAGTCAGAACTGGGACCTGCAGCCCTGGATGTCCGCCGTGGGCCTTAAGGGTGGCGTGGTCACCGACACCGACGGCAAGACCTACGTTCCCTACGCCACCGACGCCGCCGCGCCCGTGTGGGAGTGGTTCAAGAAGCTCTACACCGAGGGCCTTTTGGATCCCGCCTCGTTCGCGGACGCCACCAAGGACATGCGCAATAAGATGAGCGCGGCCTCTCAGCTGACCGCCGTGTGCGTGGACTGGGCCGCCTGGATGGGCCTGCACAACGCCAACGCCGCCGCGGGCAACATCGCCACCGACGCCTACGAAGTCGTGTCGCTGCCGGGCTGCAAGACGCCGGACGGCAACTACGTCCTGCGCAAGGGCAGCGCCAGCCTGTTCGCGGTGCCTGCCAACGCATCCAACGTGCCGGGCGCCATCAAGGTGCTTGAGTATTTCGCCACCCAGGCGGGCGGCGAGCTTTTGAGCGTGGGCATCAAGGACAACGACTACACCGTGAACGCCGACGGAACCTACACTCTGACCGAGACCGGCGTCGCCCACGGCAAGGACCACGGCGCACCGGTGCCGATCGACAAGTCCTTCACCTTCCCCGCGGGCCTGAACCTGGGCGTGGAAGAGGCGCTGACCTACCTGCCCTACGCCTCCATCGAAACCATCATCCCCAATGAGGGCGACTACAAGTCCATCGTGGGCAAGTGGGCCATCTCCATGTGCAAGGGCGACGTCTCCATCGCCGACGGCCTTGCCGGCATGCGCCAGGAACTGGTCTCCATGGGCGTCTGCGAAAAGTAATCCGTTAAGCGCGGGCGGGGGGGAGCGGATGAAAGTCCGCTCTCCTCTTGCGGCCGCGAACCGGGCGAAGCGCGAAAGAGGGCGTTTCCTCTTTTGCGCTTCGCCTCCGGCACGGTTTGAGGAGGTGCGCCATGGTCAATTCCCCGGACATTCGCACCCAAGGCCGCATGAAGCGGCTCAAGGGCAGGCTGAGCCGCTACCGCTACATCTATCTGATGCTGCTGCCAGTGGTTTTGTATTTCATCGTGTTCTCCTACTATCCGATGGCGCTGGGCCTGGTCAACAGCTTCTGGCAGATCAAGCTCCTGGGCAGCTCCAGCTACGTGGGCCTTGCCAACTATCAGGCGGTGTTTGCCAGCCCCGTCTACACCCAGGCCTTCCAAAATACCCTGGCCGTGGGGGCGGGCACTTTTTGCCTTCAGTTCGTCTGGGGTCTGCTCCTGGCGCTGGGGCTGAACGAGGTTCGGACCAAGCTGGTCAAATCGTCCTTTCAGACGGTCACCTATATTCCGTACCTGCTCTCCTGGTCGGTGGTCGGTTCCATGTGGATCACCATTCTGTCCCCCGGCGGCATGCTCAACGGCCTTCTTTCCGCCATCGGGGGCGAAGACTTTCATAAAATCGTGTTTATGTCCGAACTGAAATACGCCCGGTTCATCATGATCTTTACCGGCGCGTGGAAGGGCGCGGGCTACTACGCGGCGCTGTTTCTGGCCGCCGTCATCTCCATCGATCCCGCCATCTACGAGGCCGCGTCGATCGACGGCGCTTCCCGCCTGCAGCAGATTAGGCGCATCACCATCCCCTCCATCCAGTCCACCATGAAGGTGGTGGTTGTGCTGGGCGTGATGGCCATGCTGCGAAACTTTGATCAGATTTTCGTCATGGCAAATTCCGCCATTCTGGATAGGGTCAGAAACCTCTTGTATCTGATCTACAACGACGGCATTGTACAGTTCAAAATCGGCCTGGCCTCCGCCGCGGCTTGCGTGGTGCTGGTGGCCACCATACTCATCACCTTCGTCGTTCGCAAATTGATCCGCTACGACGAAATTGGTTAGGAGGGCAAACATGGCGCGCGCACGCGGTCAGGCAGCCTATCGCAATCAACTGAACCCCGGCCAGAAGGCCGTACTCTGGGTGTTTATGGGCTTTGTCGCGCTCATCATGGTGCTGCCCATGTGGAACGTGGTGGTGGTGTCCACCTCCACCACGCTCTCTTCCTCCCGCAGCGGCTTTCTGCTGTGGTGGGATCAGTTCAGCATCGAGGGCTTCCGGTACGTATTTCAGATCTCCAAGTTGGGCAGGCCGTTTCTCAATTCCCTCCTCGTGACCACGGTGGGCACGACCATCCAGGTGCTGCTCTCCAGCATTGCGGGCTATGTGCTCATCCAGCGGGATCTGCCCTTCAAGGGCCTCATCACCTCCTTTGTGATGATCACCATGATGATTCCGGGCGATCTGACGATGATCTCCATCTATCAGCTCAACCGATCGCTGCATCTGCTGAACAGCTATACCGGGCTGATCGTCAACGGCCTGATTTCCGGCTTCAGCATCCTTCTGATGCGCAACTTCTTCGAGGGGATTCCCTTCGCGCTGTCGGAGTCCGCGCGCATTGACGGCGCGTCGGAGTTGCGTACCTTCGCCGGGATCTACATGCCCATCTCGCTGCCGGGGCTGGCCACGGTGTTCTTCATGGAGTACGTCGCCAAGTGGAACACCATCACCATCCCGGCCACCCTGCTCACCCGGGAGGAGCTCTACACGTTGCCGCTGAAGCTCAAGATGATGATCCTGAGCACCGATTCCACCTCGGGCACGGCGCAGATTCCGAACAACGCCATCATGGCCGCCATCATCATCACCGCCGCGCCGCTGCTCGTCATCTACGTATTCGCTCAGAGGTTCCTGCTTTCCGGCCTGAACCTGGGCGCCACAAAGGAGTAATGCTCATGCCCCGCGTCGCTTTCGAGCGCTTTATATCCAAGGGCGAGGAGCGCACCTATTTCACCATCCCCTTTCGGGCGCCGGAGAACGTGGAATCAATGACCGTCTCCTATGCCTACCCCCGGCATGTCCGGCGGCAGGAGGCGGGCTTTCAGATTTCCGAGGAGCGCGCCATCGTGGATCTGGGCCTCAACGCGCCGGGCGGCGCGTTCGTCGGCGCGTCCGGGTCCGACCGGTCTTCGATCACCATCTCCCCCTTTGGCAGCTCCCACGGCTACGCCGCCGCCCGCGTCGAACCGGGCGAATGGGAGATCATCGTGGGCGCGTACAAGGTGCCGGAGGAGGGCGTGACGGTCACCTACGAGATCGAGTTCACCGAAAAGCGCATGCGCCTGTTCCGGGGCGACCTGCACACCCACACCACCGGGTCGGACGGTGTGCTGACGCCAGAGGAACTGGCGGAGCTTTGCGCCCGGCAGAAGCTGGACTTTGTGTTCGTCACCAACCACAACACCTGGTTTGAAAACGAGCACCTGCCCAGGCGGGGCGATCTCACCGTGATCCCCGGCGCGGAATGGACCCACTACGAGGGCCACGCCAACTTCCTGGGCCTAAAGCGGCCCTACAAAAATCCGTTCTGCGTCAACACCGAGGAAGAGACGCGCTCCATCCTCCGGGAAGCCCGGGACAACGGCGCGCTGATTTCCTTCAACCATCCCTTCGACGGCCCGTGCGGCTGGCGGTGGGGGATGGACGTGTTCCCGATGGATGCGGTGGAGGTCTGGAACGGCGCGCTCATGACCGGCCCCAACGAGGAATGCCTCGCCTGGTGGCACGATCAGCTCTGTCAAGGGCGGCGTCTGCCCATCGTGGGCGGAAGCGATTTCCACCGGGCGGGGCCGCTCTCGCTGCCGGGCCTGCCCTGCACCAAGGTTTACGCGCTGTCCCGCGCGCCGGAGGACATTTTGTCCGCGCTCAGGGCCGGGCGTTGCTTCGTCTCCTTCACGCCGGAGGGGCCGGAGGTTTCCATCACCTCGGGCGAAGCGCGGATGGGCGGCGAGGTTCCCGCGGGGCAGCCGGTCTCCATCCAATTTACGCGCCTTCTGGGCGGCGACCGGCTGCGCCTCGTCACCGAGCGCGGCGAGACGGAAACCCTCTGCCCCGTCGGCGCGTCGGCGGCGGAAGTTCCCTTCCGCCACGCGGGCGAAAAATTCGTGCGCTGCGAGGTGCTTAGAAACCTGCCGGGCGGCATGCCGCCCATGCGGGTGATGGTCTCCAATCCACTATACTTCAGCCCGGAGGAATGAGGATGCGCGTCGACAAGGTATTTCTGGTGTTCAAAACCCATTTCGATATCGGCTTTACCGCCTTGGCGGAGGACGTGCTGAAGCTCTACTCCGGCGAAATGCTTGAAAAAGTGATCGACACCTGCGAGTCAACCCAACGCTTCAATAACAAGCGCTATGTGTGGACGGTGCCCGCCTGGCCGCTTCAGGTGATGGAGCGGGACTGCGCGCCCGAGATGCGGCAAAGACTGCGCGCGCTGATCGAAAACGGGCAGCTCGCCTGGCACGCGCTGCCGTTCACCTCCCACTACGATTTCTGCGGTCTTGCGGACGCCATCCACGGGCTCGGGTACGCGAAAGCGCTCTCCAAGGCCCACGCTAAGCCCCTGATGTGCGCCGGCAAGATGACCGACGTGCCCGGCGCGGGCTGGATGGTGCCGGAGATCCTGGCGGAGGCGGGCATCCGCTTTCTGCACATGGGCTGCAATCAGTTCGCCAGTCCGCCGGAAGTGCCGGAGCTGTTCTGGTGGGAGGCTCCGTCCGGCAAGCGGGTGTTGGTCATGTACTCAGATTCCGGTTACGGCACCGGGCTGCGCCCGCCGGAAAACTGGCCCTACCCGGTATGGATGGCGCTGATGAACACCCAGGACAACCACGGTCCCCAGTCCGCCCAGACGCTGGAAGAATTGATCCAGAAGGCGCGCGATCAGCACCCCAATGCGGAGGTGGTCACGGGCTCTCTGGACGACTTCTGGGAGGCGCTGTCCCATGAGGATCTGACGGGCGTTCCTGTGGTCAGAAAGGATCTCGCCGACACCTGGATCCACGGCGTAGGCTCCTACCCCCGGGAGGTGTCCCTCGTCCGCCGGGTGCGGCCCCGCCTGGTTCGGGCGGAAGCCGCGCTGGCGCTCTCCGGCGTCCTCTCCCCGGAAGCGCGGGGGGCGGCGCGGGAGGACATTCAAAAGGCCTATGACGATCTTGCGCTGTTCGCGGAGCACACCTGGGGCCTGGACGTCAAGACCCACCTGGGCGCGATCCCGGACTATGATCGGGCCGCTTTCGAAAAATTCCGCGAGGGCGAGGCCTGCCGAAGAATGGAGGTCTCCTGGGCGGAACAGTCGGGCCGCGCCCTGAGGGCCGCATCCGCCTGTGAGCGTGCGGAGAAAGCGCTTTCCATCGCGCCGGCTGCTGAGGACGCGCCGTTTTCCGGCGTGCGCTGCCTCGACCGCTCTTTGGAGAGCGGGCGGTACCGTCTGGAGTTTGACCCGGAGAATGGCACCATCACCGGCCTGTATGACAAGGCGCATGGGTGCTACCTGCTCACCAACCGGGACGGCCGGGGGGCCATCCACTACCGCTACGACCGCTACGGCGCTCAGGACATGACCGAGTACCTGCGCGCATACGCCCACCGGTTTTCGGACTGGGGGGTCATGGACAACGGCCGCATTGAATACCCCGAGTGCAGGCATGAAACCTGGCTCCCCGCCTTTGAGGAATGCCTTCGGGACGGGGACACCGTGCGCTTTCGGTATCGCACCCGGGCAAACGCCGCGGACGCGGGGGACGCCGAGGGCATCGAGCTTTCGGTCACCGTGCCGGAGGACGGCAGCCCGTTGACCATCCGCGTCCATCTCAAAGGCAAGCCCGCAACGCCCTACGTGGAGAGCGGCGAACTGATGCTTGGCCTGGCCGCGGATCGCGCGACGTACCGCGTCAACAAGCCGGGCTGTGTCCTCGACCCCGAAAAAGACATCGCCCGGGGCGCAAGCCATGTGTTCTATGCGCTGGAGCACTTTGCGTCCGCAAGGCTCACATCCGCTCAGGTGGCGGTGGTCAGCCGGGACTGCCCGCTCTTCACCATCGGTGAAAGCGGCGTATACGGATTTCGCAAGGACTTTCTGGAAACCCCGCCGGAGATGCGCTATACGCTGTTCAACAACATGTGGGGCACGAACTTCCCTCAATGGATCGAGGGGGATTTCTCGTTTGAGTTCCGGGTGTTCTCGCTGGACAGAGACGACCCCGACGGCGCCTATGCGGTCGCCTGCGATCTCTGCGAACCGCGCTTGGCCGAGCCGCTCCCCTTTTCGCTGCCGGACGGCGTGCGCCTAACCCGGCTTATGCCCGATGAGGAAGGCCTCCTCTTGCATCTGCACAGCGTGAAGCACGTTCCCGTCCGGGGAGAGCTTTCGTTCCCTGGTTTCGAACTGCGGCATGAGGACCTGCTGGGGCGGCCCATGTCGGAGTGGTCCTCCGGGCGGATTTCTTTAGACCTGCCAGCCTATGCGGTGGCCTGCTGCCGTGCAAGGGCGATTAGGGACGCCCTATAAGGCCGGGATTCCGCGCCTCGCAAAGCAGCCGCGCGGACTGCTTTGCGAGGCGCCTTTAATTCGCCGCGACTTCTCGGAAGGCTTTGGGGCGGACGCCTCTACCGTCAACATCATGTTGCCGGAGGGCTCATCCGCACCTTTGGTCAGTACGCCCCCGGAAGTTCCAGAGAATTTCACGCGCACGCAGGGGTTCCCACCGCATCAAAAAAACCGACGGGTTTTTGATGCCTTGAACCGCTCGGGTTTACGCCCGGGCGGTCATTTTGCGCGCTTAAAAACCGTGGATGGTACGGGCGATGATCTCGTCCTGCAAGGACGAATCCAGGTTGACGAAGTATTCGCAGTAACCGCCGATGCGCACGATGATGTTGCGGTATTTTTGCGGCTCGAGCTTCGCGCTTTTCAGCGTCGATGCGTCCGCGAAGTTGACCTGCACCTGCGGTCCGCCGCTCTCAAGGTAGGCGTAGAGCAGCGCGGAAAGCGCGTTTTTGCCCGCGTCGCCCTTGATGACGGACGGGCTCAACTTCACATTCAGCGCGTAACCGCCGGTCACCCTGGAATGGTCCAGCTTCAGAACGGAATTGAGGAGCCGGGTAGGGCCCTCCACGTCCTTGCCCTGGGACGGACCCATGCTGTCGCTGAAGGGCTCGCCGCGCTTTCGTCCGTTGGCGGAGGCGCCGGAGATCTCGCCGTGATAGATGTGAAAAAAGTAGCCGAACAGCGTGGACACGTATTTTTCGGGCACGTCTGCCCGGTTGTACGAGAACACCTGGTCGTTGAACTTTGAAAGGATCTCCCGCGCCAAAAAGTCCACCTCGTCCCGGTCGTTGCCGTAGTGGGTGCAATTCTGAAGGGTGCGGCGATCGTCTCCGAAGCCCTCAAAGTCCGCGCGGAGCATTTCGAAGAGCCGTTTCAGCGTGAAAACCTTCTCGTCGTACACGCATTTTTTTACCGCCATCATGGAATCCGCGGCGGTGCCCAGACCGTAGGCGTAGAACGACCAGTGGGTGCCCAGTTCCGCCCCGCCCTGGAACAAATCCCGACCGCTCTCCAGACAGCCGTCGGTGAGCGCCGAAGCGAACGGATCGTAGCACTTTCCCGCCTTGTCGGCCTCTTTTTCCAGCGCCTCCCGGTGGTCGGCCTCTATCTGCTCCGACAGCGCGGCGAAGTAGGCATCCCGGAATTTTTCAAAGGTGTCCAGCGCTTCCTCGCGGCCCCGGTACCGTTCAAGCACGGTTTCAAAGACCATCGGAAAGGCAATGGGCTCGGTAACGCCCCAGTTGGGCTGTTTTCCGGGGATCATGATCTCTACGCAGCCCATGTTGTAGTAGTCGTTGGCGTGCCTGTCCCCGTAGCCCAGCCGCTTCAGGTTTTCGATCCACACCTCATCCGCCATCAGCATCGGCTGCCCGGCGCCCATGCGCACGCAGTCGATCACCTGCTCGTGATACCATTCGGGGTTCTTTCGGCTCATGCGCGCGCCCACGTTGGGGTAGGGCAGCCGCATGTCCCGGATGACCTCCAGGCATAGCCCGGTCAGCTCGTTGACCGCGTCCTCTCCCTCGGGGGTCACGCCGCCGAGGGTCAGGCTCTGGACGGTGCGCATTCGGGGC
Source organism: Bacillota bacterium (assembly GCA_023411175.1). Taxonomy (GTDB): domain Bacteria; phylum Bacillota; class Clostridia; order Christensenellales; family Aristaeellaceae; genus JAEZHK01. The sequence continues at coordinate 52,159 of JAEYPB010000001.1, forward strand.
TCGTTGACCTTCAGCCAGAAGCACGAGAGAATCTCCTTCGCGCTTTCGCGGGTGATACGGCCGCCCGACAGGTCCTTTTCGTAGAGCGGGAACAGGTATTGGTCGAACCGGCCGAAGGACAGCGCCGAGCCCCAAAGGATCGACATCATCACGTGAAGCATCCATGTGAACTGCACGCCCTCCAGAAAGGTCTCGGCGGGGCGTGTGGAGAGCTTCTGGAGCATCGCTCCGATTTTCGTCAGCTCGAGGGCGCGCTCGCCCGGGGCTTTCAGCGCTTCTCCCCGGACAAATTCAGCGTACCGAGCGAAGAAGCGACTCGCCGCCTCCAACACGATCCGCTGCGCCTCGTAGAACTCGCCGGGGCTGGCCTTCGCCAGCGCCTCGGTCCGCGAGATGCGCGCCTCAAAGCCCTCCGAGAGCATCCTGCCGTAGTTCAGGCTCAGGTGGTTCGCCGCGTACCACGGCAGGGAATCGATTTCCCGCTTGACCTCCGCGCCGTAATCCAGCTTGAAGGCACGTTCCAGCTCGCGCCCGATCTCGTACTTCGCCAGCGCGCCGTCGTACTGGGCGGTCATGTCCCGGATCAGCGCCTGCAGCGCGTCATAGGTGATGCTGGCATCGTGGTGCACGCGGCTCATCAGCGCCCAGCGGCTCTTCTTGGTGGTGAAGTCATCCTCGAAGGTGCGAATGCCGCCCTTCTCCTTTGCCTTGTTGCGGTTGTCGCGGTCCAAGAGGTAGTTGTCCAGCGCCTTTCGCGCCATGGCGTGCTGTTCGTCAGTGCCCGGCGTGCCCTCGCATACGGGGAAAAAATTGGATGTGCTGCCCACGATGCGCTCGTCCGGAAGCACCGCGAGCGGCGCGTTGTCGAGCAGGTACGCCTGCGCCTTGGCCCGGCGCATCTGGATGCTCTCGCCGCGCGTCGTAACGAGGGATTCGTACGCCAGCGGATAGAAGCACGTCCGCCGCACACCCGCGTCGTTCAACTGCTCGATGGTCTTTCTGAGCGACTCTATGCGCCTAATCATAAGCCTCTCCTCCATTCGCGCCCGCCCATTGAAAGGATCGCGGCCCGGTAGCCGTCTACGACCTGTGCCTCCGGCACGGGAAACTGCGCCTGCCGTGCCTTGCCCAGCCGCTCGGATTTTGACACGCCGAAGGAATGGTACGGCATGAGTTCAAACCCCAGCACGTTCAGGCGCTTGGTCATTTCCGCGATTGCGCGGAGGTGGTCGTCGGTATCGTTGACGCCGGGGATGATCGGGCAGCGGAGCACGAGCTTCGCGCCCGCGTCGCACAGGGCTTCGATGTTTTGGATAACGCCCCGGTTCGACCTGCCCGTCATCTCGATGTGCTTTTCATCGTCAGTCAGCTTATAATCCACCAGGAACAGGTCCGTACAGCCGAGAATACGCTCGTAATCCTCGTACCGCCCCGCGCCGTTGGTCTCGACGCAAGTGTGGATGCCGGCGGCCTTTGCGAGCGTCAGAAGCGCCCGAACAAAGTGCGGCTGCGTCATCGGCTCGCCGCCGGTCAAGGTAATGCCGCCGCCGCTCCGGTCGAAGTAGCGCCTGTCCCGCGCCACCTCGCGCACCACGTCCTCGGCCGTCCGGTCGCTTCCGATCCGCGTGAGCGCGCCGGTCGGACACGCCTTCACATCCTCGCCGCCGCAGTCGCACTCCGCACGGTTGAACCGGTGCCTGCCGTTTTCAAAGGTGTGCGCCGGGCAAACCTGGGCGCACCGGCCGCAGCCCACGCACCTCGCCTCCATGTACGAGGTCTCCGGAAGCGGCGATATGCTCTCGGGGTTATGGCACCAGGCGCAGCGCATATCACAGCCCTTCAGGTACACGCAGGTGCGCAGGCCCGGGCCGTCGTCCACGCAGAACGGCTGGATGGAGAAGATCCGCCCGATCATGTCACGCATGGCACTCGATAATGGGGTTTTCCGGAACATCGTCCGGCACGCAGCGGCAGCGACTTGGCCTTCATGGAACGGCTCCTTTCAAATCACGATCGTCTCCACGGTTTTGCGGAGGTCAGCGAGCAAATCCGGATCGATCTCCCTGTCCGTGACCAGACAGGAGATGTTCTCCCATCCCGCGAACCTGATCGTCGCCCGGCAGCGGCTCTTGGTCGAATCGGCGACGAGAATGGACGTTTTTGCGGCGCGTATCATGGCGCGCTTCACCTCGCATTCCTCCAAGCTCTCCACGCAAGGGCCGCTGCTTCCCGCAAACCCGCTGGTTCCCAGAATCGCGATGTCCGCGTTGAGTTGAGAGAGCATTTCCGTCGCCCATACGCCCGTGGCGGCGTGGCTGGACAGCCTGATCGCGCCGCCCAGCATGCAAACGGACCGTTTTTTCTGCGCGAGCAACTGCGCCGCCTGCAGTGAATTGGTAAAAAAAGTGACATCCGTCCGGGAGGCGAGATATTTTGCCACCTCAAGGACGGTGGAACCGGAATCCAGTATGACGGTCGAACCGGCGGGGACCCTGCCGGCGACGGCCTTTGCGATGCGCGCCTTCTCTTTGGGGTTGTTCGTAGCCTTTTCGAAGAAGGGCTTTTCCAGCGCATGGGGCGTTGCGGTCGCGCCGCCGTAGCTTTTTTCGGCCACGCCGCGCTTCTCCAGCCAGAGGAGATCCTTTCGGATGGTCTCGGTGCTGACCGAGTACTTCTCCGAAAGCTCCGCCGCGGACACCTTGCCGTCGCGCACCAGGGATTCCGCGATCTCATTGCGCCTTTCCTGGGTCAATTTCTGCTCCATAACTTCTTTCTGCGCTCCTAAAGGGATCGTCCTACGACGCGATGTTACAACCATTCCAAAGCAATGTCAAGTTGTTTTTGGCGAAATTGTTTGAACGCATGGCGGCTTGCGCGGATAAGGGCTTCTTGTCTTTGGGTTTTAGACGGCAAAGGCGACAAAAAACGGCCATCGAACCGGATGGCCGCCCCCGCGGAGTTTAAATCGTGCCCGGCGGCGCGTACGCGGGGCACGGGATAGCGCCACCAGTTATGACACTGGTGGCGCTATCCACACCTTTGGTCAGTGCGCCGCCCGGAAATTCCAGAGAATTTCAGGCGCGCGCAGTGGTTTTTCCTTCGCATCAAAAAAACCAGCGGGTTTTTTGATGCTTTGAACGACCATCCGAGTGTTCAATCGGATGGCCGTCAGTCCGCTGATGAAGGGCTTTTACGCTCCGAACAGGAGGGTTCGGGTGTTTTCGATCTCCAGCATGTCGCGGATCACGGCGCACACCTTGTCGTATACCGCCGCCTGTGCCGCGGGGATGTCCCCGGGCTTCTGGGCGAGCGCCTGCTCGTACGCCTGCCGGATCTCGGTGCCCACGTTGATCTTGGCGATGCCGGCGCGGATGCCATCCATGATGTACTCCTTCAGGATGCCGGAGCCGCCGTGCAGCACCAGCGGAAGGCCCGTGGCCTCATGGAGGCGCTTGATGTGCTCTATGTCCAGCCGGGCGTCGGGCTTTTTCTGGTTTCGGGTGCTCTCAGCCACCGCGCCATGGATGCTGCCCACCGCGACGGAGAGCCAATCGCAGCCGCTCTCCGCGGCAAACCTGCGCGCTTCCGCCACGTCTGTAAAGCCCTTCTTGGTGGCGAAGATCTCCTCGTAGGGCATCATCGGGCCGCTCTCGTGTCCCATGACCGCGCCCAGTTCGCTCTCGCAGGGGATGCCCGCCTCGTGGGCAAGCGCCGCCGCTTCCTTCGTGGCCGCCACGTTCCCGGCGTAGTCCAGCCGCGACGCGTCCACCATCACAGACTGGTAGCCCGCATCGATGGCGCGGCGGATGATGGGCAGATAATCCACCTGCTTCATGTCCTCGTCGATGACGGGCGTGTGATCCAGATGCAGGAGCGTGTGGCGGTCATTTTTGAACTTTTTATATTCTTCCGCCACCGCCTCGAGGCTCACCGAGCCAAATTTCTCCCATTCGACGCGGGCGACCTGCACCATCGCGAGGCTGTTCATGTCGACGACTGCCTGAACCACGGGCTTCACCATCGGCAGATGGGGGATGTTAAACGCGGGGATGACGACGTGATGATCCAGCGCCCGCCGGACCACGTCTTTCGCCTGAAGCATGAGATAACCCTCTTTCTTTGTTTTTTTATGGGAACGCGCCGCTTTACTTGGGCCGTTCGGTGGGGGCCGATCCGCTTGCCGGACGCGGGCAGGCCGGTTCATAAATGGCGCTGGGATCCGGGCAATTTCACCGCAGCTCCATGTCAGGCCAGCTATGTCTTCCCCCGCGCACTATACAGCAGAGCACAAACAAAATCAAGTGCTGTTTCTTTTTTTATCATTTCGTTACCGAAGAAAAGGCCGGACTTCAAGGCGTGGACAGCGGACTTTCACGGCCTGAGCGGGACGGCATCTCCTTCCTGCGCAGCGCGCTGGGCGGTGTGCCGTAGCGCCTTTTGAAGATCCGCGCGAAGTAGTTGAAATCGTTGATGCCGCATTTCTCGGCCACCTGCATGACGGTCATCGAGGTACCCAGCAACATCTGCCGCGCTGCCTCCAACCGCCGGGCCTGTACATAGAGCCTCAGCGACATGCCGGTCTCCTGTTTCACGGCGTGTGCCAGCGCGCTCTCGGATGCATACAGGATATGGTGCAGTTCCTCTCCCGTCAGTGTGTCGGTCAGGTGCCCGGTGATATGGCGCGAGAGCCTGACGAACAAATCGTTCCTGCGCGCCAGAAGGCCCAGCCGTTCCATCCACGCGGCCAGGGCGTCCATTACGGAGAGCAGCGCCCGCGCCTGCCGTGGATCCTCTGCTGCCTGCGGGTTCAACGGCCCCATGAGCAGATGCCCGGCCGGAGCCCCTTCGCTGGTCAGCGTCAGGCAGGCAAACGGCCGCCCGCCGGGACAGCAAACGAGGCCTTTTTCGCTGGGCACCGTCCAATGGACGAAACACTTCGCGGGCGAGGAAAGCGCACAGTCGGAACAGGTTTCTGTTTCCCGCGGCCGGCCCAGTGCCTGATCGCCGGTCAGCTGCAGCGCATTCTGATCGACGACGAAAGCGCCGTACCCGGTCGCGAGCGACAGGTCCGTCAGCAAGTCCACTCGTTCCAATTTCTAACACAACCTCCACAAACCTTCTGGATGATCGCTTGATAATGCTAATAATCGGCTGTCTGGTGCTATGATTATAGCACGCAATGTTGTTATAATCAACGAGCGGACAATTTGAAACGTTTAAAATTGGCATGTTGTCATAAGTATTGAGAATTGGATTTAGCCAAAGAACCGAAAAAATGCTGTGTATACAAAATTTGAAACGTTTCGGACGGGATTTGGTGGGTGCTGCGCAAGCCGGATCGCCTCGTTCGAAGCGAACGAGGGAAGGCTCTCCTCAAAATCCAAAACGTTTCAAACCAGAAAGGATCGCCAATGAAGCTGACCATCAAGGACGTGGCGCGGGCGGCCAGGGTATCGGTTGCAACGGCGTCGATGGCGCTTAACCACCGGGATGGCGTCAGCGAAAAAACTCGGGCGAAGGTTTTGGGCATCGCGCAGGAAATGAACTACGTGCCGGATCACTCGGCCAGGTCGCTCGTGATGCAGTCCAGCAACGTCATCGGGCTGATGATTCCGGAAATCCAGAATCCGTTCTACAGCGCGATCGTCGACATTCTGACACGCATCGCGGATGACAGGGGATATACGCTGCTTCTGGGCATCTCAAACAGCAATAGCCGGCAGGAGGCCGAGTACGTTCGGATGTTTTTGTCCCGCCGGGTATGCGGCGTGATCGTGGTGCCAATGCTGGCCAACCACCCGGACATCTCGCACCTTTCGATGCTGCGTTCGGCAGATGTGCCCGTGGTGTTCTGCACAGAAAACTATGCGGCTTGCGACGAACCGTTGGTTATGTGCGACTTTGCCAGCGGGCAGCACGCGATCACCAAGTACCTTCTGGACAAGGGACTGCGGGATTTCTGGTTTGTGTCCACCGATATGGACGCGCAATTCGCCCGCTTCCGCTACGAAGGGTTCTGCCGGGCGATGCGGGAGTACGGCCTCGAGGTAAACCCCAAGCGGGTGATGCTGCTGTCGACACCCCGGTATAAAGAGGCCTATGAGGCCAGCGACCGGATCGTGGACGACCTGCCGGAGGCGGTGCTGTGCATCAACGACATCATGACGATGGCCATCATGAAGCGCATGATGGAGCGCGGGCTGCACATTCCCCGGGATGTTTCGGTTGCCGGATTTGATGATGTGATGTTCTCCGAGCTCGTGTCTCCGCCGCTCACCACGGTGCGCCAGCCGCTCGTGGCGATCTGCGAAAGAACGATGGAAATTCTGGAGGCAAAGCTGCGCGCAGGAACCGACCAGGCTGATGTCGAGCGCGGCAGGACCTACCTGATCCAACCCGAACTGGTTATCCGCGAAACCACCATCTAGTTTATTATGCCGGAAGGCATGATAATACATTGATCTAGGAGGGGAATCTCATGAAGAAACTGGTATCCTTAATTCTGGCCACGCTGCTGATCGCAGCGCTGCTGGCCCCGATGGCGGTCGCCGAGACCAAGCAGATCACCGTCGGCATGTCCATCCCCCAGATGGCCAACCCCTACTTTGTCTCGGTTATGAACGGCGTGCAGAAGAAGTGCGACGAGCTCGGCTACAAGCTGATCACCGTCGACGCCGGCTACGATGTGGCCAAGCAGGTTTCCGACTTTGAAAACTTCGGCAACCAGGGCGTTGACTGCGTCATCGCCTGCCCCATCGACTCCAACGCGCTGGTTCCGGTCGTGGATCAGCTGAAGGCCAAGGGCATCATCGTGATGTCCTTCGCGCAGATCATCGAAAACGCCAACGCCATCTTCACCCTTGATGAGTACACCTACGGCGTTGCCATCGGCACCAACGCGGCCAACTGGATCAATGAGAAGCTGGGCGGCAAGGCCCAGGTCCTGATCATTTCCCAGGACAACGTGGAAGCGGTCGTCGCCCGCGGCAACGGCATCCAGGAAACCATCGAGAAGCTCTGCCCCGAGGCTGAAATCGTTGCCCGTCAGGCCGGCGACAACCCGACCAAGGGCATGGAGATCACCGAGAACATCATGCAGCAGTATCCCGACGTTCGCGTCATCACCGGCAACAATGACTCCGGCCCCCTCGGCGCTTATGAAGCCATCCTGGGCAAGGGCCTCCCGCAGGAAGAACTGGATAAGTTCTACATCGGCGGCGGCGACGCGACCCCCGAGGCCATCGCGAAGATGAAGGAAGAAAACTCCATCTACCGCGCCACCGTCGACCTTGGGCCCTTCGACACCGGCGTTGACTGCGTTACCACGCTGGCCGATTTCCTGGCCAACGGCATCCCGGAGACCGCTCCGGTTGCCTACTTCCGCATGATCCCCGTGCTGCAGGCGGACGTCCTGAGCGGCGCTTTCGTGCCCGCTGCCTAATCTCCCTTTTCAAGGACCCCTCTGTGTGCGCCTCTAAATGAGGCGCACACAGCAATCTTCAACGCGTGCTTTGCACAAGGCGGAGGCGTAAGATGCAAGAGTATATATTTGAAGTCAAACATCTGAGCAAGTACTATGCCGGCGTCAAGGCGCTGGACGACGTATCGCTCGGGTTCCGACGCGGCGAAGTACACGCGCTGGCTGGGGAAAACGGCGCCGGAAAGTCCACGCTGATCAAGGCCATCACGGGCGCCATCGAACCAACGGCCGGCGAAATCGTTGTGGAGGGCGAAAGCGTTTCCAAGCTGAACCCCATCGAGGCGATCGGCAAGGGCATTGCGGCCATCTATCAGGAGTTCACGCTGGTTCCGCATCTCACCATCGCCGAGAACATCTACTTCGGCAAGGAAATTGCGAGTCGCGGCTTTGTCAACCGAAAGGCCATGAACGACCAGGTCAAAAAGCTGCTGGACGAGATGGGCATTGACCTGAACCCCGCCAGCTATGTATGCGATCTGGGCGTGGCATATCAGCAGATCGTGGAGATCCTCAAGGCGGTGTCGTCCAATTCCAAGATTCTGATCATGGACGAGCCCACCGCGCCGCTGACCAACAAGGAAACCGAGATGCTCTTTCGCATCATCGAAAAGCTCAGGGAGCGCAATACCACCATCATCTTCATCACCCACCGCATGGAGGAGATGTTCAAAATCTGCGACCGGGTTTCCGTCATGCGGGACGGCAAGTACATCATCACCAAGGACATCAAAGACATCACGATGAAGGAGCTGGTCTCCTACATGGTCGGCCGGGAGCTGGGCGAGGACTACCCGCCTCGCAAGACGCCCATCGGCGACGTGGTGATGGAAGTTCAGAATCTGACAAACGACAAGGTGCAGGACGTGTCCTTCAAGCTCCGCAAGGGCGAGATTCTGGGATTTGGCGGGCTGGTGGGCGCGGGCCGGACGGAAGTCATGCAGGCTGTGTTCGGCGCGGACCCGCTGACGGCGGGAAAAGTGATCCTGAACGGCAAAGCCCTGAAAATCACAGACCCCGGAAGCGCGCTGGAGCAGGGCATCGGCCTGATCCCCGAAGACCGAAAGAATCAGGGCGTCCTGCTCGGGCTTTCGGTCAAGGAGAATGTGACCTTCTCATCGCTGAAGCAGGCCATGGTCGGCCCCTTCGTGGATGACAAGAAGGATGCGAAAATCGCCGACGAATACATCCGGAAATTGAGAATTAAGACGCCCAGTGTGCATCAGCTGGTCAAGAACCTGTCCGGCGGCAACCAGCAGAAGGTGGTTCTGGCCAAAATGCTGGCCACGCGCTGCGACGTGATCATTTTTGACGAGCCTACCCGGGGCATCGACGTGGGCGCCAAGCAGGAGATATATCATCTGATGCGCCATCTGGTGGAGGTCGAGGGCAAGAGCGTCATCATGGTATCATCCGAAATGCCCGAGCTGATTGGTATGAGCGATCGAATCCTTGTCATGCGGCATGGCGGGATCGCCGGAGAAATCGATCGGGAGGAATTCTCGCAGGAGCTCATCTTCCAATACGCATCCGGATTGATAGGAGGTTGACCCCATGGCCAAAATCGATTCTAAAAAGCTTAAATCCATGTTGGGCAGCTACGGCATTATCTTCGTATTGATCCTCTTGGTGGCGGTGTTCGCGATGCTGTCCCCCCGCTTCCTGTCGCCGGACAACATCTTCAACATCCTCCGCCAGGTGTCCATCGTGGGCATCATTTCGGTGGGCATGACCTTCGTCATGCTGACCGGCGGCATCGACCTGTCCTGCGGCTCCATCGTCGGCGCCAGCTGCGTTGGCGCGGCGCTTCTGATGACCAAGGCGAACATGCACCCGGTGCTCGCCTGCGTCATCATGGCGTGTTTCGGCACCGTCCTTGGCCTGGCCAACGCCTTTTTCATCTCCCAGTTCAAGGTGCCCCCGTTCATCGCGACGCTTGGCATGATGACCTCTGTTCGCGGCATCGCGTACATCATCACCGGCGGCCTCCCTGTGTTCGGCTTCAACCGCTCCTTTACGGTGCTGGGTCAGGGCTACCTGGGTGTTGTGCCGATACCGGTCATTGTGATGATCGGCGTGTTCGCCTTCGGGATCATCTTTCTGGCCAAGACACGCCTGGGCCGCCATATTTACGGCGTAGGCGGCAACGAGGAGGCCTCGCGCCTCTCCGGCGTCCACGTCAAGAAGATCAAGTACTTGGTGTACGGCCTGGCGGGCTTCATGAGCTCGCTGGCGGGCGTGGTGCTGCTTGCCCGCGTCAATTCCGGCCAGCCCAACGCGGGCACGGGGTATGAAATGGACGTCATCACCGGCGTCGTGCTGGGCGGCGTCAGCATGTCCGGCGGCCAGGGCCGCCTGATCATGGTGGTCGTCGGCGTGATGATCATGGGCATCCTGACCAACGGCATGACCATGCTGACCATCAACGAGTACGTGCAGCAGTTTGTCAAGGGCATGGTGCTCATCGGCGCCGTCGCGCTGGACAGCTTCATCAAAACCCAGAAATCCAAGCAGATCGTCTGATTACGCAGCGGGAGGAATTGTAGTATGAAACGTTCGGAACTCAATCAGATCATGCGGGACGCGGTGAAGTTCATCGCTTCCTTCAAGTTTGCGCTGCCGCCCTTCGTCACCTGGACCATGGACGAATGGCAGAACAAAAACAGCGAGTATGACGAGATCAAGGACAACATGCTGGGCTGGGACATCACCGACTTTGGCTCCGGGGACTTCCACAAGGTCGGTCTTCTGATGATCACGCTCAGGAACGGAAACTTCCATAACCCCAAGTACGTGAAACCCTACGCCGAGAAGCTGCTGATCTCCGAAGAAGGCCAGGTCACGCCCTACCACTTCCACTGGAAGAAGATGGAGGACATCATCAACCGCGGCGGCGGCACGCTCGTGGTGAAGAGCTACAACTCCGACGAGAACGGCGAAATGCTGGATACCCCCGTCACCGTCTATATGGACGGCCGCGCTTTCGTTGTGCCTGCCGGACAGCGGATCGAAGTGGGCGTGGGGGAGAGCATCACGCTGCCAACCGGACAATACCACACCTTCTGGGCAGAGGGCGGCCCCTGTCTGATCGGCGAAGTGTCCAAGACCAACGACGACAACGTGGACAACCGCTTCTACGAAAAGGTTGGCCGCTTCCCGACCATTGAGGAGGACGAACCCATCCTGTATCCGCTGTTCAGCGAATACCCCAACATGCCAAGGAAGTAAGCGATTGCGTCCGAGGGCCGTCCGCTCCGGCGGGCGGCCCCCGGCTATTCTTTGCGGGAGGTGAAGCCGCGTATGGCGGTGATTGGCCTGGACGTCGGGACCACCGGCGTCAAGAGTACGGTTTTTGACGAGAACGCGCGGGTGATCGGGCACGCCTACAGGGAGTACAACCTGATCGGCGAGCACGAGGGGAAGTTTGAGCTTGACCCATCCGAGTTGTGGACGAAGGCGCTTGAGGTGCTGGGGGAATCCGCGCGCGGGTGCGGACGGGATGTGCGGGCGATCTCGGTCACATCCTTTGGCGAATCCTTCGTGTGCCTGGACGAGCGGGACGAGCCGCTGTGCAACACGATGATCTACATGGACAAGCGCGGCACGGAGGAGTGCGCCGAGTACCGCGCGAAGCGCTCCGAGCGGGAGATCTTCTCCGAGTGCGGTCAGTTCGTGGACCCGATGTTCGGGCTGTACAAGCTGCGCTGGATGCGCAAGCACCAACCGGAAATCCTGGAAAAGACCCGCAAACTGTGCTTCATTGCGGATTTCATGACGTATCGGCTGGGCGCGGATCACAAGTGCGACTACTCGCTGGCGGCCAGAAGCGCCATGTTCAATGTGTTCACCAAGGAATGGATCGACTCGGCAATCGAGTTCTCCACGATCGACCGGGCCATCCTGCCAAAGCCCGTGCCCAGCGGCAGCGTGGTGGGTCACATGAGCCGGGCGATGGCGGACGCGCTGGGCATGGACGGGGACGTCAAGCTGATCGTCAGCGGGCACGACCAGATCCTGGCCGCGCTGGGCAGCGGCGCGTGGGAGCCGGGCGACGTGGCCAACGGCATGGGCACAGTGGACTGCATCACCGCGGTCATGCGCGGGGAGCAGCTGAATTTGGATGCACTCATCAAGTATAACTTCCCGGTGGTGCCCTTCATGGACACCGGCGACTACGTGACCTACGCCTTCAACATGTCGGGCGGTTGCGCGATCAAGTGGTTCCGGGACACCGTCGCGAAGGATTTGGCCGGGCAAAAGGACGCCTACCGGCTTCTGGACGAGGAAGCGCCCGCGGAGCCCACCGGGATTCTGGTTCTGCCCTATCTGGCAGGCGGCGGCACGCCGTTCATGGACGGTAATACGCCCGGGGTGATCGCGGGGCTCCGGTTGGGCACATCCCGCGGGAAGCTCTTCCGTGCGTTTCTGGAGGGTGAGACCTATGAGATGATGTTCAATATTGAATGTCTGAAGGAGGTCGGCATCGACATCCGCAAGGTCATCACGGTGGGTGGCGGCTCCAATTCAAAGCTGTGGATGCAGATCCGCGCCGATGTGTTTGACCGTCCCGTGTACCTGCCCGTGCACAAAGAGGCCGGCACGCTGGCCAGCGCCATGCTCTGCTACGCCGGTACCGGCGCATACCCGTCGGTGCGCGCGGCGCAAGAGGCCATGATACGCTATGAGCCGCCCTTCATCCCCAGGCCAGAGCAGGCGGCCCAATACCGTCCCCACTACGAACGGTACAAAAAGTGCTACCGCCTGGTCAAAGAGCTGTTCCAATAGCGGCTGCGTAAAGAAGGGAAGGAATGGATCGATGCAAAAGGCCGTCATATATGGGGCGGGCAACATCGGCAGGGGCTTTATCGGCCAGGTTTTCCATGACTCCGGGTACGAAGTGGTTTTCATCGACATCAACCAGACGATCATCGACGCGCTGAATTTCCGGGGCGGCTACACCCTCCGCGTCGTCGGAAACGACGGCGATTCGGACACTTTTATCGATAACGTGCGGGGAATCGACGGGCGCGACGCGGAAGCGGTCGCGGACGCGATCGGCGGCGCCGATCTGATGGCCACCGCCATCGGGGTTCCCATCCTGCCGCGCATCGCCGGAAACATTGCCGCAGGACTTAAGCGGCGCGAGGCGATGGGCAATAAGCAGCCGCTCAACATCCTGCTGTGCGAAAACCTGATGCACGCGGCGCGCCACATGCGGGACCTACTGGCGCCGCACCTTGAGGGCGATTTGCTGGACAGGACGGGGCTCGTCGAAGTGACAATCGGCCGCATGGTGCCCGCACTGCCCGGGGAGATGTTCGCACTGGACCCCACGCTGGTGCAGGTGGAGCGCTTCTGCACATTGCCCGTGGACGTGAGCAAATTTGTCGGGGACGTCCCCGCGCTGGCGCATGCCGAGTATGTGGCACCGTTTGCCATTTGCGAGGAGAAAAAGCTCTATCTGCACAACATGAGCCACGCGCTGTGCGCCTATCTGGGCTATCACAAGGGCTATACCTACCTGTGGGAAGCGGCGGAGGACGACGCAATCCGGGCGGTCGCGCGGGATGCAATGAAGCATACCGCATCGGCCATCGCCGAAGCCTATTCCGCCGACGAAGCCGCGATGGACCGCTTTTTGGAAGAGCTGCTGGAGCGATACCAGAACCGCCGGTTGGGCGATACGATCGAGCGCGTGGCAAAGGATCCCTTGCGGAAGCTGAGCCCGGACGATCGCCTGATCGGGGCCATCAACCGCTGCAAGGCGCAAGGCAAGCCCTATGATTCCATATTGACGGGCGTCGCCGCGGCTTTGGCATATCGACCGGCCGCAGAATTGCAGGAGTCATTGCAAAAGCAAGGCTTGTTGGGCTTTCTCACAAATCACTGCGGCCTTGAACCAGAGGACGTTTATGCCATCGAAAGGCTTCTGGCAAGATATACTATGGACTGAAACTGTAGCCGCGGGCGCACAGGTTGCTGGCGAAGGAGTGCCGTTATGCGTGCGAGCCCCGGTGCTCCCCCTCGCTTCATAGGCCCACCCCAACACGGCCCAGATTCCGTAATTTAAGGCTTGCCGTCTGCATGGCGAACATGAAGGGCAGCCGACCATCCGCTGCCCTTCATGTAGATGCGATAGCCGCCATCGCGCTACCGATTTCTTTCCGCGCCCTTGCGGGGACCTGTAATCCGAATAGAAGGATTTTCGGAAGGTGGGCTGAACATGAAAAAAGGCTTTGCCGGTTTGGGTTTGCGCCTGACGGCGCTCATGCTCCTCGCGCTGCTGGGCCTGGGGATGCCCGGGGCAGCCATGGCCGCGGACACCGCGCAGGAGACGGAGGCGAACGGAGGTCCGGTGATCGAGCGGATCGATCCCTATGTCATCAAGGCGGATGACCGCGCATACCTGAGCGGAGACGAAATCGACCTGTACAGGAAGCTGGTGGACGCGGTCTTCGCGCGGGAGCCCCGCGTGACGCTTTCAAAGGACTACGACGCCAACCTGAGGGCCTTTGGCGCGCTCAAGGGCAATCCCTATTTTTTCCTCGTGAAGAAGCTGGAATTCACCGGCGACCACCGCGCGGTCAAGCTGAGCTACGCCTACACGGTGGAGGAGCAGCGGGAAATGCGCACCTTCATGGAAGAAGAGTACCTCCGGCTGCTCCGGGAGATCATCCGGCCCGGGATGAACGAACTGGAAAAGACGCTTTCGGTCTATCGTTATTTCGCGCAGCGCATCGAATACGACTACGAGTGGCTGGAAGGGCTGAACCTTTCGGATGAGCGGTTTCTATACCCGGAAATCGAGATCTATCAGGCGCTCAAGACCAACCGGGGCGTGTGCCACAGCTACGCATACCTGTGCGAATTTGCGCTGCAGCAGTTGGGGGTTGAGTGCCTCAGGTTTTCCGGACAGATGGCGGACCGGGACGAGGGGCACATGTGGCTGGTGGTGCGCATCAACGGGGCGTACTACCACTGCGACCCCACCTGGGACCGGGGGGACGGGCAGGTCGGGCTCAATTACTTCGGCATGACGGATCAGGAGCGGCGGGATTCGGGCGTGGTGAACTTTGAAACGTGCTATGACCTGGCCTACGGGGAGATAAGCTGCGACAGCGATGTCTTTTCGGTTTTCCGCGGCGTTCAGGATTTCTCTTTCCCGGAGGACGGCACGCCGCACCGGATTGTGCTGACTTATGCCGACCATACCGCCCAATTCGATACGGAAACCATGAAGATCGTCGCTTGAAAAGGCGCGTACCCTCTCGCGAATCAACGATCACAGGCATGCAACGGAATAAAAGCCAAACCCATGCGCTCATCCTGGGCACCTAACGCCAACCTGATCACGTTGGCGCAATCAGGATGGCGCATGGGCATTGATTATCACCCCGAAAGGTAGGTGCGCAGAAGGTAGGACGCGGCGTACCGGATCAAGCATAGCGCGAGGGTTTCTTGCTTCCACCGCGTAAAGCGCCTGGGGGGCCGGTTTTTACGCGTCGCGTCACAGCCGGATCTCCATCCCGTCATAGGAGGATTCGAACCCGCTGCCCGCAGCCAGTGCCTCGAAGTCGTCGTAATTGACGCGCCCGTTGTGAGAGAAATGGTGGGAAATGAACCGGGTACCCTCGTCCGCCGCGCCCAGCTCGATCAGCCGCCGCCGGAGCGCCAGGTTGTCCGGGAAACCCATGTGGATGGTGCTGCACGGGAAGCGCCCGGTGGTGCAGTCCAGGCTGGCCGCGTCCAGGCGTCTGCCCCGGAGGAACTCAAGCGTTTCTTCGGGTGGCATGGTGGTGTCGTTGGCGTACAGGAGTCTGGCGCCTGGCTGCTCGATCAGGTAGATCAGACACTCCTCGCGCGGATCATGCCGCGCGGGCAGCGCGGTGACGCGCGTGGAGTCGATCGTCACCGGGAGGAATGGCTCCATCCGGTGAAGCGCCACGCAGTCGGGCAGCGTTTCCATATCGAAGATGAAATCCCTTTGGATGGTGTCCAGCACTTTTTCGTTGCCGTACAGGTGCAGTACGCTCGATGGGTTGACTCGGTTGCTGTACATGCCATGATAGTAGCACAATTCCTTCGATGCCAAGTGGTCGATGTGGGAATGGGTGAAAAACACCGCCTTCGCTGCCGCCAGATTCAGGTGGCAGCGCATTTTCGCTGTCAGCATGTCCGGCGGAAAGTCGATCAGGATGGAATCATCGATGATCGCGCTTGAGCGCGTGCGCAGATTTCGCCCGCCCTTTTGCTCGGCGTATCGGCAGATATCGCATTCGCAGAACAGCGCGGGGATGCCCTCCGCCGCCGCCGTGCCCAGATAGGTGAATTTCATTACGCCTTTACTCCTCCCGATACCAGTCCCCCTATAATATAGCGCTGCGCGAACATATAGGCAATGAAAACCGGCAGCATACTCAAGAGGAACGAGGTCATGATCAGCGTGGGGTCGGACGAAAACTTGGTCTTGAAGTTGTACTGGAACAGCGTAAGCGTCCAGTCTTCGGTGGATTTGTTCAGGATCAGAAGCGGCAGCAGGAAGTCGTTCCACAGCCACAGCGCGTTTTTGATGGACACCGTGGCGATCATGGGTTTGATCAGCGGCAGAACCACGCTTCCGTAGGTGCGCAGCGTGCTGGCGCCGTCGATGTAGGCCGCCTCCTCCAGGTCTTCAGGGATGGACTGAATGTAGCCGACATACAGAAATATGCCCTCGCACACCGATCCCGCCAGGTACAGAAGGATGATGCCGTTCACGTTCATCAGGTTCATCGATCCGGCCAGCTTGACCAGCGGCATCATCTTGACCTGGAACGGGACGAAGATGCCCACCAGCATGAAAAAATACAATAGGCGGTAGCCGCGGCTCTTTGACATTTTTCGGGCGATGGGAAAAGATGCCATCGGCAGGATGACGATCATGCCGGCAATGCCCAGAATGGTGATGTAGAATGTGTTGAACACCGACTGATAGTAGCCCGGCCGGTTCAGAACTTCCGTGAAGTTTCCCAGATACAGCGATTTGGGGAACGCGAAATAGCTTTGCATGTTTTCCAGCGGCGTTTTGAAGGCGGCGATGATCGCCATGTAAAACGGCAGCGCGATGAGAAGACAGGCGGCGATCAGGGTCAGGTACATCAGCCCATGGTTCCATCTCGTTTTGACCATGTCAGTACACCTTCTTCCTGTCCACCATGCGGATCTGCAGGTAGGAGACGGCCACCACAATGGCCGTGACGACCATCGCCTGCGTGATCGCGTAGCTGAACTTCAGCTCCTTGAACCCCAGGTTGTAGATGTTGAACGTCAGGCTCTTGGTATGCCCGGCCGGTCCGCCCTCGGTAAGCGCCTTGATGTAGTCGAAAACGGTCAGGCCGTCCTTCAGCGTGAGGATCAGCACCACGCTGAGTACCGGCAGGAGGAACGGGAGCGTGATGGCGAAAAACTGCTTCAATTTCCCCGCGCCGTCCAGCTCGGCCGCCTCGTACATTTCCTGGGGGATCGTCTGAAGTCCGGCCAGCAATAGAACCGTGGGGATCGCCAACCCCTGCCAGACGTTGACGAACAGTACGCCGTACATCGCCGTGTCCACGTTGGACAGGATGTTTGTCTCCAGCGCCCCGATGCCCAGCATCGAGCCCAGATTGGGGATCGCGCGGGTGAAGATTTCATTGAACACCATGCCGACGGTGAGCATGCTCAGAACCGCCGGGAAGAACAGCGCGCCGCGGAAAAACGAACGCCCCCGGATTTCCGCGTTCAGACACATTGACAGGAACAGGCTCAGCGACACGATGATGATGACCAATAGCAGGCTGTACAGGCCATTGAATTTCAGGGCGGAGAGGAACACCCTGTCGGTGGCGAGTTTCGCGTAGTTCTGAAAGCCCACGAATTTGACGTTGGCGGAGATGCCCGACCAGTTGGTAAGGCTGTAATAGCACCCCATCACCACCGGTTCGATAAAGAACACCACGTACAGTAGGAGCGCCGGCAGCACAAAGCAAAAATAGGTGATTTCCCGTTCTTTGCCGATTCTTCGGACCATGCGTTTTCCCCCCAGCCTTTTGACGCGCGGTTTTTTCGCAAGGGGCAGACGTTGGCTTTGGCCTTCGTCTGCCCCCCAAGCTACTGAAATTCCCGGCGCGATCAGGAATTGTAGAACTCCGTGACCATGTCCTGCGTGGCTTGCACGAAGGCGTCGACGTCCTTGTCGATGAACAGCTGCTGCAGGTACTGCTCCCAGTTGGAGCGCATGCCAGCAGGCCAGAAGTTGACCGGCGTGAGGAACATTTCGCCCTTCTGGATCACGTCGTTGATGGGCTTGAGCTGCTCGATGTTATACTGCACGCCTTCGATGACGTTGGGCGAGCCCTCCACATCGGCGTACATCTGGGCGATCTCCGGGCGGGCGTGGAACGCCACGAACGCCACCGCCGCGTCGACATCCTTGGCGCCGGTGTAGACGCTGTAGGAGGTGTCGATGTTGACCGGCAGGCTCTCGCCGGTGCCCATCGGGTTCGGGAACTGGAACATCGCGAAGTTCAGATCCTTGTTGGCCTTGAGGATCGTGGCCACGTTCCAGGTGCCGCCGATGAACATCGCAGTACGGCCGGCGATGAAGTCCGCGACCACCTGATCCAAGTCGGTGCCCAGCTGATCTTTCTGGCCGAATTCGCGGATCTTGAGAAGCGCCTCGGCCAAGGCACGGATTTCCGGCTCCTTGGTCAGGTCGGTTTCGCCGCTGGCGACTTTCTGGAACAGCGCGTTGCTGTCGTTGTTCAGGATGCCCGTGAAGCGCTCCGCCATCTGGCCTACGCCGCCCGCGCTCTTGTCATAGAATGAAATGGGCTGCTCGCCCGCGTCCTTGAGCTTCTGGCACAGGTCCAGGAAGCCCTGGTAGTCGGTGGCGGGCGTCAGGCCGTGCTTTTCGAAGATATCCTTGTTGTAGAATACGCCGTAGGAGCTCATCGCCAGCGGCAGCGCGTACTGTTTGCCGTTGTAGGCGCTCAGCATCTGGGTGGACTCCGGTACGGTCTTGAAC
>JAEYPB010000080.1 GCA_023411175.1 Bacillota bacterium
GGCTTTACCCAAGCATCCGCTCGACGACTTCCTGACCAATGTTGGTCAGCGCGATGCCGCCCAGCTCGAGGTTCGGGCTGTCAAAGGTGAAGCCCCGCTCTTTGGCCTCGGCGGCGGTCTCGACGAAGCGCTTCCACGCGTCGGAGCCCTTGTATTCAAAATAGGGGTATCCCGGCAGCGGAAGATCATATTCCAGGTCGATCAGCCCCTTGTCCTCCATCCGCGCGAACAGCGAGCCGTACTCCTTGATGTCGTCCAGCGAGTCCGAGGGGTTCGCGATGTAAACCGGCTCCATCGCCACGGCGTAGGCTTCCGCCTCCTTCGACGAGGTGAGCGTGAACCGCGCCACCGGCAGCGCGCCGCGCTCGGTGAGCGCCATCAGCACGTTGTTCTCGGCGATCGTGAGGCCGTTTTCGTAGTCGGGCTCGTGGTGGTGTCCGCCGCAGCCGCAGCCTTCACCGTGGACGTGCGCGTGGGCATGCTCCCCGCAGCCGCAGCCTTCGCCGTGCGTGTGCGCGTGGGCATGCTCCCCGCAGCCGCAGCCTTCGCCGTGCGTGTGCGCGTGGGCATGTTCCCCGCAGCCGCAGCCTTCACCGTGCGTGTGCGCGTGGGCATGTTCCCCGCAGCCGCAGCCTTCGCCGTGAATGTGTCCTTCATGGCCGTGCTGGCCGTGGGAATGTTCTTTCTCCATGTCGTGCCTCCAATTGTTTTTCACAGGGGGTCTGTCTTATAGTATAAACCAGCCGCGCCGCCGTGCAACGCCGCGCGGGGACGAAGTCTGTCAAGAAGCGGTAAAGCCAGCGTGTTTTCGTCAAGATTGGGCAAATATGTGGCTTGCGCCGCGCGTTTTGCTTGCGCCGCCACGCCGGTTATGGTACGATAATCCTCCTATGTTTGCCTTCAAAAGGGGGGTCAATATGACCAGAGAGAACTGGAAACGGCAGTTTTCCATCATTTACGCGGGGCAGGCGTTTTCGATCCTCGGCTCCTCCGCGGTGCAGTTTGCGCTGGTGTGGTGGCTGACGACCCGCTACGGCTCCGGAAACGTGCTGGCCCAGGCGATGATCGCCGGCTTCCTGCCGTCGATCGTTCTGGGTTTCTTCGCGGGCGTGTGGGTGGACCGCTACAACCGCAAGACCGTGATGATCGTGGCAGACGGGCTTGTGGCGCTGTCCAGCGCGCTGATCGGCATCGCCTTCTGGGTGCTCCAGGGGCCGCCGCTTTGGATGATCTACGGGGCGCTGGCGCTCCGGGGCGTGGGCGGGGCCTTCCACAGCCCGGCGATGCAGGCGGCCATCCCGCTGCTCGTGCCCGAGGACATGCTGACAAAGGCCGGCGGCTGGGGCAACCTGATCGTCTCCGCCGGCACGCTTCTTGGGCCGGTGCTGGGCGCGCTGCTCATCACCGTGATGCCCGTCGCGCCGATCATGCTTGTGGACATCCTGGGCGCGGCGTTCGCGATCATCAGCCTCCTCTTCGTCGCGATTCCGGACTTGCCCACTACGATGGAGAAGCCCCGGATCCTGGACGACTTCAAGGACGGCTTCCGCGCCATGCGGGATAACCGCCCGCTGATGGCGGTGCTTCCGTCCATGGTTCTGGCGGTGCTCGTGTACATGCCGCTGGGCGCGCTGTACCCGCTCCTGGTTCGCGCGCACTTTCTGGGCGAGGCCTGGCACAACGGCGTGGTGGAATTCGTGTTTGCCGCGGGCATGGCGATTTCGAGCCTCGTGATGGGGCTTTGGGGCGGCTCGAAGAAGCGCTTTCTGATGATCTCCCTTTCCATCTTCGTCCTCGGGCTGACCAGCGCGCTGTCCGGCGCGCTGCCGCCGGAGGCCTTCTGGCTGTTCGTGGCGCTGTGCTTCCCGATGGGCGCGACGGGCACCTTCCTGATGGTGCCGCTCAACGCCTACGTGCAGGCCACCGTCGCGCCGGAGATGATGGGCAAGGTGTTTTCGCTGATGATGACCGCGATGTCGCTGGCCACGCCCTTCGGACTTTTCCTTTCCGGCCCCCTCAGCGACGTGATCGGCGTGGACAAGTGGTTCCTCTACTCCGGCGCGCTGATGGTCGTCATCTCGTTCTACTGCTTCCTGACGACGCGGCGGTACGATATTGAGAGCGTCAAAATCCCCTGACGCGTATTTTGACGCGAAGGGAGTTCCGGGCGGCGCACTGACCAAAGGTGCGGATCGCCGCCAATATGCGCACTGGTGGCGATATCCCGTTCCCGGCGCACACGCCGCCGGGAACGGTTTTTTGATGGCTTGGGGATCGGCATTTCGCCGATCCCCTTTTAAATGCGCCCTTTTCTCCGCGTGTCCGGCAGTCCCTCGTCAGGACCAGCGGTCGAGGAGTTTGATGATCTGCTCCGCCAGCTTCGCCATCGTCTTGTTGTTCAGGTTGTCGCTCCTGCGAATCAGCGCGTTCAGGCGGTCGCCCGCCTCCGTGAGGCGGCTGAAGGCCGCCCGCCGATCCGGCGACGCGGATTCCCGCACCGGCGCGCGCCGCGCCTCCGCACGGCGATCGGCTCGGGTGAGCGCCCGTTCGCGGCTGCCTTCCCGCACCATGCGGGCCTCGGGCAGCGCCCAGGTCTCGTCGTTATAGGGCACCTCGGCGGTAAGCCCTTTCTCCTCCCGGAGCCGGGCGGCGAAGGTCTGGGCCACCGATTCCTCGCCGTGGGTGACGAACACCATCTTCGGCTTCGGGTCGAAGGAGCCGATCCACTTCATCAGCCCTTCGTTATCCGCGTGGCCGCTGACCGCGCCGAGCACGCGGATGTCGGCGTGAACGGCCACCTCTTCGCCGAAGAGCTTGACCTTCTTCGCGCCCTCCACCAGCGAGCGCCCCACCGTGCCCTTGGCTTGATAGCCCACGAACAGCACGGTGCTCTCCGGCCGCCACAGGTTGTGCTTCAGGTGGTGACGGATGCGCCCCGCCTCGCACATGCCGCTGGCCGACAGGATGACAGAGGGGTTCCTGTCGAAGTTGATGGCCTTGGAGTCGTCGCTGGTGACGCTGAGCTTGAGGCCGGGGAACGAAATCGGGTTGATGCCCTTCTCGATCAGCGCTCGGGTTTCCTCGTCAAAAGATGAAACGTCGCTCTCCCGGAACACGTTCGTGGCCTCGATGGCCAGCGGGCTGTCCACGTAGACGGTAAAGTCCCCGTGGCCCTTGACGCGCCCCTCCGCCTTGATTTGCCGGAGGAAGTAGAGCATCTCCTGGGTGCGGCCCACGGCGAAGGATGGGATGACCACGTTGCCGCCCCGGTCAAACGTCTCCTGAATGATCTTGGACAGCTCCGCGATGTAGTCCGGCCGGGGGCCGTGACTGCGGTCGCCATAGGTGGATTCCATCACGACGAAGTCCGCCCTGGTCAGCGGGACGGGGTCGTTCAGGATGGGCTGACGGGTGTTGCCGATGTCGCCGGAGAACACCACGGTGAAGTTCTCGCGTTCGCTGGTCAGCGTAATGCTGGCCGAGCCCAGAAGGTGCCCCGCGTCGGAAAACCGCGCCACGAGGCCGGGCAGCGCCTGGACCTCGCCGCCCAACTCCACCGGGCGGAAGAGACCGATGGCGCCCACGGCGTCCTCCATCGTGTACATGGGCACATAGGGCGTCTCGTCGGACCGTTTGGCCTTGCGGTTGCGCCACTCGGCCTCGAACTCCTGGATGTGCGCGGAGTCCCGCAGCATCAGGTTGCACAGCCGGTGGGTGGGCGTGGTGGCGTAGATCGGCCCGCGGAAGCCGCGCTTATAGAGCAGCGGCAGCTTGCCGGAGTGGTCGATGTGGGCGTGGGTCAGCACCACGCAGTCGATGTCGGCAGGCTCCACCGGGAGTTCCTGGTTTTCGTAGACGTCCTCGCCCTGCTCCATGCCGCAGTCGATCAGAAGGCGGCCGCCTTCGGTCTCCAGGTAGTAGCAGCTGCCGGTCACCTCGCGCGCCGCACCGAGAAAGGTCAGGTTCATGGGGATCCCCCCTGTCGTATGCGTATTATTTGGCGGAAGGCGCCTTTACGTTGGAAATTCCGGTCACCTTTACGCCCCGGGCTTCGAGCTGGGCGCGCACCTTGTCCTCGGCCTTGCTGCCGCCGCTGCCGGAGACGAGGAAGACCTCCACCTCCTGCCCGCCGCGCAGCGCGGGGACGAGGGCGTTGAACGCGGGCGCGGGCATGCCTGCCCAAACGGGCACAAACACCGCCAGATGGTCGCAGCCCTTGATCTTGTCGCTGATGGGCTTGACGGCGGATGGCTTCTGCTTGAGCGCCTGGAAGCAGCCCACCGTAAAGGCGGCGACCACGCCGCGCTTGCGGGTTTCCTCCACGGCGATGGCAGGCGCGCCCAGCGCCTTTGCGCGGGCCTCGGCCAGCTTGCGGCAGGTGCCGCTCAGGGAATAGTAGGCGACCACGTTCTTCATAGCGGGTTCCTCCCCATCCATAGCATTGCCGCCCTTTACGGGCGGAAGAAAATCATCAAAATGCGCCAGCCCTTCCTGTGGGCGCGAAAAAGGATCATGCGAACCCAGGTTTCATTCTATCGTTCCCGGCGGCACGCGCGCCGGAAGTGGTTTCTTTTCCCAGCCCGCGCACCGGTAAGTTGTTCATGAAGTCAGCGAAACCCAAAAACCTTGCCGTCCTTCTCAAATCGCTCTCGGCGTCCCGCGGCAACCCCGTCGTCCTTCTCAATCGTTCCCGGCGACATGTGCGCCGGGAACGGTTTCTGGCGCCAGTGCGCACACTGGCGGAAGAAACGATTCCTCAAGTCAGCGAGCCGCCCGAAACCCAGAAGGTTTCAGGCGAGCGCAGGACTCTCCGCGAAGGAAAGCCGCAAAGCGGATTTTCTTCGCAATAGGCGAGCGCAGAAACCTCGTTTCCACGCGGCAAAAGGCCCGAAAGGAATTTTGCCGCCATTCGCGCTGAAAGACGCGTGAGCGGATTTAGCGCCATCCGCTAGATATACGCGCCCTTTGTGCGCATGCCCGCCTTGCGCGTGCGGGCGTCCTTCAGAAGGCAGGCCTGCCGCTCGTCGGTGGAGGGGCCGCAGGCGTCCACCGTCCGCCGGGATTCCTCCGGCCAGATGACCACCGGCTCGTTGCGGGAAATGCCCTCCAGCACGGCCTTCGCGGCGGCTTCCGCCGTCCGATCCGCGCCCAGCTCGAAATCCGGCGCGAACACGCCGTCCAGGCAGGCGCTGGTGCATTGAATCTTTTCGTCCCAGAGTTCGTAGCGGAGGCTCTCCATCAGCGCCCGCGCCGCGGCGTGGGTGGCGCTGCACACCGCCTCAAAGGGCGCGGGCATCAGCCCCGACAGCGGCATGAGGAGCGCGATGCGCCCGTGCCCCTGGGCGCGCATGGGCGGCAGCGCCGCTTCCACCATGTGCACCACGCCCATGAGGTTGACATCGATGGCGTAGCGCCAGCTCTCGGTCATCACCTGTTCGATGGGCACCCCGCAGGGGGCGGACTCGGCCATCATCAGGCAGTCCAGCTTGCCCTTTCGGGCGAGGGCCACATCCACGATGTGCTGTGCGTCGATCTGCTGCGTCACATCCGCGGGCACCGCGAAGGCGTGGCCGGGATGGGCAAGGTTGAACTCATCGGCCATCGCCCGAAGCGCCGTATCGCTGACGTCGCCCATGTAGACGACAGCGCCGCGGTGCAAAAGCTCCGCGCACAGCGCGCGCCCGATGCGGGAAACCGCGCCGGTCACGACGCAGATTTTTCCTGTGTATTCCACGCCCATGAAGATCACCCCTCTTGCGAATAATAGCACAAAAAACACTCAAATTCAATGACGGCGTTTTGTTTTTGTCATGAAAAAGGGCCCGCGTCTTTACGCGGGCCCAGACCATCAACAAAGGCCCCGTAGGGTTTCAATCGTGCCCGGCGGCGTGTACGCCGGGCACGGGATAGCGCCACCAGTTAAGACACCGGTGGCGCTATCCACACCTTTGGTCAGCGCGCCGCCCGGAAATTCCAGAGAGTTTCAGGCGCACGCAGGGGTTTTCCCTTCGCATCAAAAAAACCAGCGGGTTTTTAGATGCTTTGGGCCCGCGTCTTTACGAGGGCCGAGGCTTTCGGATGTCTCCACGGGGCGTCTATCGTCATCGGCGCACGCTGAAGGAAATTTGCCCTCTAAACCGGGATGTGTTCAGGCTTGTGCTCTGCCTCGCTCTGTACGGGGGCCTCGCCGCGATCAGCCTCCAGCGTAAACACCGAGATCTCAAAGGCGTTCCGGCTCATGTATTCGCCGCTTTCCAACAGCTTCTGGTACTCGCGGGACTGCAGCCGCCCGCCGATGCGCACCCGGTCGCCCACGCGGAACCGGGCGGCGTACTGGGCGTTGCGCCCCCAGGCGATGCAGGGCAGGTAGTCGCTCTTTCCGAACGCGCGGTTGACCGCAAGCATCATGTCGCATATCTCGCGCCCGAAGGGCGTGGAGCGGTATACCGGCGGCTTGCACAGCGCGCCCGAAAGCTCCACCCGGTTGAGCGTATCGTTTTCAGCGCCGATTTGGACGTGCTGGGCGAACAGCGTCACCAGCAGCCTCCCCGCGCCGTCGATCACCTTGTTGTAGGAGCGAACCTGGCCTTCGACGGTGATGAGCGTCTCAAGGGGCCACTGGCCTCCGGCGAGCAGCTTGCCGGGCATGGTCACCGGCAGCCGGTCCACCGCGCCGGACAGGCGCTTGACCAGGAGCGTCCCCGCGTAGAAGGGTTCGTTCATCACCTCGTGGCTCAGTTCCAGCGGGCCTTCCAGCCGGCCCGCAGCTGTCATCCGGTTGTTTGGGTTCTCCAAGCGTATCACTCCCCGCATGCGTATTTCTTTTATACGATATGCGGAGTGCGCCGCGGCTATGCGTTTATTGCAGTTGCGCTGAAATCTCCTTCGTATCTTTCAGCGCGTGGAACGGGGGTTCCTTCGCTCGCCTGTTGCGAAGAAAATCCGCTTTGCGGCTTTTCTCCGCGTGAGATCTGCGCTCGCCTGAATCCTTCGGATTTCGGGCGGCGCGCTGACGATTGCGCCGAAATCCGCTCACGCGTCTTTCGTCGGAACGCGGTTTCCTGCGCTCGCCTGAATCCTTCGGTTTTCGGGCGGCTCGCTGACGATTGCGCCGAAATCCGCTCACGCGTCTTTCAGCGCGTCGGAACGCGGTTTCCTGCGCTCGCCTGAAATCCTTCGGATTTCGGGCGGCGCGCTGACGATTGCGCCGAAATCCGCTCGCGCGTCTTTCAACGCGTCGGAACGCGGTTTCCTGCGCTCGCCTGAATCCTTCGGATTTCGGGCGGCTCGCTGCCTTGTGGAATTGTTTCTTCCACCAGTGTGCGCACTGGTTACAGAAACCGTTCCCGGCGCGCATGTCGCCGGGAACGATGGAAGCAGACGTGGGGAACGATGAGTGGGCGGCGGAAAAGACGGCGTGCGGGTTTTCGCCGCGCTTACTTGATCCGGGCGCGGTACGCCACGGGGGATTTGCCCGTCAGACGCTTGAAGTTTTTGGAAAAGTGGGCCACGTCGGCGTAGCCGACCATCTCCGCCACCTCGTGCACCCGGAGCGCCGGGTCGCGCAGGAGCGCCCGGGCGCGGTCCACCCGGAGCTGGTTCAGGATGTCGAAGAAGTTCTTGCCGGTGTGCCGGTTGATGAGTTTCGACAGGTGCCACTGGCTGACGAACACGTGGTCCGCCACACCGCCCAGCGTCAGCCGCGCGGCGCAGTTTTCCTCCATGTAGGAAAGCGCAGCCCGGACGACGAAGCTGCCCGCGGCCTCTCCCTCCGGCGCAGACGCCTCCTCCGGCGGAGACGCCGCCTCCGGCGGGGCGGTCATGAAGCGGATGGCCTCCTTCAGTTCGTCCATCTTGCTGGGTTTGAGCAGGTACCTCGACACCCCCAGCGTGATGGCCTGCCGCGCGTAGTCAAAGTCCCGGTAGGCGGTCAGCACCGCGATTTTGAGGGCGGGAAACTCGCTTTTGAGCGCCGCCACCATCGAAAGTCCGTCCATGTTGGGCATGCGGATGTCGGTGAAGAGGATGTCCGGCCTGACCCTTCGGATCAGCTCGATCCCCTCCCGCCCGTCGGCGGCGGTGCCCGCCACCCGGCAGCCATACTCCTCCCAGGGGATGACGCGCATGAGCCCGGTGAGAATCACCTGCTCGTCGTCCACGAGAACCACCGTCTTCACGCGCCCGCCCCCTCTCGCCCCCATTGTACACCAAACCGCGCCGCCATTAAAGATAAAAACGCCGCCCTGCAGCCCTTCCCCGCGACGTAAGAACACCCCCGCCGCACCCATATACCGCTCCCGGCGATGGAGCTAGTGTAATCCCGGTCGTCTCCTCCAATCGTTCCCGGCGGCGTGCGCCCGCTCTCTCCGGGGGCTCGGGGGTCGCCACCCCCGATTCATTAAAGGCAACCGGAGGGCGACATGCGCGGCCGCAGGTTGCATTCCGCTTCGCGCGCAAGCCCGGCCGCAAGCCGGACGGCTTGCAGGGCTTGCGCTAAACGCACTGGAAAGCCGCCGAGCGGATTTCCAGTGCCATCATCCTTTTACCGCCCCCGCCGTCAGCCCCTTGATGATGTTCTTCTGCATCGCCACGTACACCAGCAGCACCGGCGCGACCACGATGGTCACCGCCGCGGCCATGAGGCCGAAATCGGTGCCGTACTGGCTCGAAATCTCCCGCAGGATCGCGCAGACTGGCAGCAGCTTTCTCGATCTCAAGAGCACCGTCTGCAAAAACAGGTCGTTGTAGCTCCAGATGAAGGTGAAGATGGCCACCGTGGCCAGCGTGGAGCGGCTCATGGGCAGGATGATCTGAAAGAAGACGCGGTAAGGCCCGCCGCCCTCCATGAAGGCGGCCTCCTCCAGTTCGTAGGGCAGCCCCGCCACAAAGCCCATCATGACGGTGGTGGCGAAGGCCAGGTTGCCCGCGATCAGCACGATGCTGACGCCCTCAAGCGTATCGAACATCCCCGCGGAGGCGATCATGCGGTAGACCGGTACGATGGTCGCGAACGCCGGGAACATCAGCGCCGCGACGACCATCGTGCGCACCGTACCCTTGCCGAAGAAGCGGTAGCGGGTCAGCGCGAAGGCCATCATCGCGGCCAGGAGCGTCACAACAAGCGTCACCGCGCCGCAGATAATCAGGCTGTTTTTATAGCCGCGCAGGATGTTCACGTTGTTGTTGGTGAACGCGGAGATGTAGTTTTCAAGGGTGGGCGTCAGCTTCACGGCAGGGGATTCCGGGTCGTACAGGCGCCTGCCCTTCACCGTGTCGTAGGCTTGAAGCTCGCCGCCCGCGGCTCGTTCGAGGTTGTTGCCCAGAAGCCCCGCGAACGGGCTGTCGTCCTTCAGCGCCGTCGGGTTCTGATCCTTTTCCAGGACGGGCGTGCCGTCCTCGTTTACGAGCATCTTGTCGTACATCTCGCGGCCGTGCTCGTCCAGAAGCGTCCGCTCGCGGACGATCTGGCCGTCCTTGTCCGTCTGGTAGACGGTGGAAAAGGCCGGGGCGAAGGAGTCCGAGATGACCAGCGTCGTGTCCTTGAAGGAATTGTTGACCACCCACACAAAGGGGAAGATGGTCGTCAGCGCCCAAAGGCTGAGGAGCGCGTACACCAGCGCCCGGCCGGGAGAAAAGCGCCGCATGCTCACACCTCCGACCGCGCGAAGCGGCCGAGAAGCCGCGTCACCGACTGTGCCGCGATCACGCCGAACACGACGATCACGATCGAAATCGCCGAGCCGTAGTCCACGTTCTGCGCCACAAAAGCCTGATTGTGCATGTAGGTGCCCAGAAAATGGGTCAGCCCGTTGGGCGCGCCGTTCCGGGCGATGACGCTGGGCAGGTCGAATACCTTGATCGAGCCGGTGACCGCCAGCGTCGTGCAGGTGACCAGGACGTCCGAAATCAGCGGCAGCGTGATGTACCAGACTTTTTTGAGGCCCGTCGCGCCGTCGAGGGCGGCGGATTCGTATACCTCCTCCGGGATGCCGGAGAGGCCGGTCAGCAGGATCACAAAATAGAAGCCCACGTACTGCCACAGGATCGGGATGGCGAGCATCGTAAACGCCCGGTCCTTGTCCAGCCAGAACACCCGATCCAGCCCGAACCACGCGCGGATCTGGTTGAACATGCCGCCGTCGTAGCTGTAGAACAGGTTGAACATCAGGCCGATGGCCGTGGCGGAGATCACAATGGGAAAGAAGTAGACCACGCGGAAGAACTGCTGCCCCTTTTTGATGGAGTCCACCATCAGCGCCAGAATGAGCGCCATGCCCACCTGAAACACCGCCGTCAGCGCCATGATCTTGACGGAATTGACGAGGGCCACCCGGCCGATCGGATCCTCCAGAAAGAACTTCCGGTAGTTGGCGAGGCCCTGAAAGGTCTCCTGCCGCCCCGCCATGCTGCGGATGTCAAAGAGCGAATTGAAGATGTTGACCAGGAACGGGTAGTACAGAAACACCAGCATCAAAAGAAAGCCCGGCACGAGAAACACGATCAGCGGACGGCGATCCCGGTAGAGCATGGGCACAACCTCCTTCAGGGGCATCCGCTTGGGCGGCGTTCATCCATCGTATGCCTTTTTTCGAAAACCGGGCCGCCCCTTGCGAAGCGGCCCGGCATGGGGAGTGGTGAAATTGTCTTCGTTCGGGATCAGCGCAGCCGGCCCGCCGTCTCATTCAATCGTTCCCGGCGGCAGCGCGCCATGCCCCGTCGTTCTCCTTCATTCGTTCCCGGCGACATGCGCGCCGGGAACGGTTTCTGCAGCCAGTGCGCACACTGGAGGAAGAAACGATTCCTCAGGTCAGCGAGCCGTCCGAAATGCTTTAGCGTTTCAGGCGAGCGCAGCGCCTCGTCCTACGCGATGAAAGACGCGTGAGCGGATTTCAGCACAATCGTCAGCGAGCCGTCCGAAATGCTTTAGCGTTTCAGGCGAGCGCAGAGCCTCGTCCTACGCACTGAAAGACGTGTGAGCGGATTTCATCGCAATCGTCAGCGAGCCGCCCGGAAACCCGAAGGGTTTCAGGTGAGAGCAGGACCCGTCGTTCCCTCGCGCTGAAAGACCCTAAGGGGATTTCAGCGCCTACTTGGAAAACGGATTGAGCGCCATGACCTCGGTCCAGACCGCCTCGGGATCGGCGGTGCCGTCCACGATGGCGGGCACCTTGCTGAACCACAGCGAGCGGGCCTCGGCGGTCATCTCATCCTGGAAGGGCGCGAGCATGACCTTGGCGTTGTTGAGCATCACGTAGCTGTCGGCCAGGAGGCTGCCGCCGAAGGAGAAGCCGCCCAGGCGCACCGCGTTGTCGCCGGTGGTCAGGTAGGCCAGGAGGCTCACCGCCGCGTCGCGCTTGGCGGGGTCATCCCACGCCTTGCGGGAGAGGTAGAAGCCCATCGACACGCCGCCGATGAAGGCGGTGGGCTCGGCGTCCGCCGCGTAGGCCGGGAAGGGCACGACCGTGGTGGTCTCCCAGCTGCTCTCGGCGATGCTGTTGGCGAACCAGGAGCCGTCCAGCTGCATGGCGGCCTTCTTGTCGCGGAACAGCTGCGAGGAAACCTCGTTGGTGGTGGCGCTGGCGTCCTTGGCGAAAGCGCCCATCGTGTGGAGGGTGTTGAGGAGCGCCATGCCTTCCTTCCAGGAGTCGGGCACTTCATCGATCGTGGCGGGGCGCGCCTTGTGCTCGTCCGGGGTGCCGGAGGCGATGATGGCGAACTCCGTGATGTAGTGGGGCACGTCCGCAAAGCTGACGGCGATGGGGATGATGCCCACTTCGTTGAACTTTTTGACGGCGGCTTCCAGCTTCGCCCAGTCGGTGGGCAGCTCGAGGCCGTTCTGTTCAAACAGGTCCTTGTTCACGAACAGGCCTTCCCAGAAGGCGCGCACCGGGATGGCGTAGACGACGCCGTCCGCCTCCGCGATGTTGACGTTCTCGGGGAGCTTGAGATCGGGGTAGGCTTTGTTGATCTCGCCGATGGGCACCACCTTGTCGAGGATCGGCGCGGAGTCGGCGGTCTTGGCGAAGTAGAACAGCACGTCCGGCTCGTTGCCGGCGGCGAAGTCGTTCAGAACGCCGGTCTTCCAGGCCTCGTCGGAGGTTGCGGAGGCGTCTTCGACGTGGTTGCCGGTTTCGTTCTCCCACGCTTCGAGCAGCGCGACGTAGTCCTCCGCGGCGGCGTCGGTGCCGGCGAAGGTGGAGACGGTCTTGAGGGTCACGCCTTCCGCCAGCGCCACCGGGGCGGCGACCAGGGTCAGGGCCAGCAGGATGGCCAGGATTCTCTTCATGGGCTCTCCTCCTTATTCCTGTTCGGGATAACCTCATTATAACAATCCCGCCCCACGGCGTCATTGGCTTAAAATGCGATTCGTTGTTTGCGCTTGCGATCTTGCGAAGAAAATCCGCTTTGCGGCTTTTCTTCGCCTAAGACGAGGCTCTGCGCTCGCCTGAAACGCTAAAGCATTCGGGCGGCTCGCTGACGATGGCGCAGAAATCCGCTTCGCGTCTTTCAGCGCGTGGGGTATCTGCGCTCGCCTGAAACGCAAGCGTTTCGGGCGGCTCGCTGACTGGAGGAATCGTTTCTTATACCAGTGTGCGCACTGGCATAAGAAACCGTTCCCGGCGCGCATGTCGCCGGGAACGAGTGAAGGAGAACGACGGGGGTGAGACACGCTGCGCCGGGAACGAGTGAAGTAGAACGGCGGGGAGGGGGCGCAAAACGCCGAAAAAGGTGCATTCTGAGAAAGAGAGAAATACAAGCCGTTCCAGCTTAAGGGGGTATCGGGGGCCGCAGCCCCCGAATGAAGGCAGCCGGAGGGCGGCATGTACGGCCGCAGGCTGCATTCCTTATCACATGCAAGTCCGGCCGTGAATCGCAGCTTCGCAGGACTTGCATTCCGCTGTCAAAAGACGAAGTATTTTGACAGCCTGTGCGCGGCGTTCAGCCGCCCGCTTCCAGCGGGATGATGATCGACGCCACGGTGTCGTGGGTGCGGTCGTCCTCGCGGATGGAGAACGACGCGCGCCCGCCGTAGATCAGCCGCAGCCGGGCGCTGACGTTTCGGATGCCCACGTGGCCCTCCCCCGCGCCTTCCTCCCGGAGCAGCCGCTCGATCCTGTCCCGGTCGACCGGGGTCAGGCGCTTGCCGCTGTTCAGTACCTCGATGTTGAGTCCCGCTTCATTTTTAAACACGTTCAGCCGGATGTGGCCGCCGCCCGACGGCGCGATGCCGTGCTCCACCGCGTTTTCAAGCAGGGTCTGCACGATCATGCGCGGAAGGGGAACGCCCATCAGGGCCGGGTCCGCGTCCTTCCAGATGACGAGCCGCTCGCCAAAGCGCAGCCGGATAAAATAGAAGTAGGCGTCCGCGACCTCCATCTCCTCGGAGAGGGGCACCAGCGGGTGCTCGCCCCGGTCGAGGCTGGCGTTCAGCAGCACGCTCAGCGCCTCCACCATCGCGGCGACGGCCTCGCTGCCATCCATTCGCGCCTGCCAGGTGATCAGTTCCAGCGCGTTGTTCAGAAAGTGGGGGTTGATGCGGCGCTGCAGCGCCTCGATGCGGGCATCCTTCAGCGACAGTTGCCCCTTCAATACCGTATCCACCAGATGGCGGATCTGTTCGCTCATGCTGGAGAAGGCGACGCCCAGCTGCCCCAGTTCGTCCGGGCCGCGCATCGGCACCGTAACGCCCAGCTCGCCCTCCGCCATGCGGCGGGAGGCCCGGGACAGGATCAGAATCGGCTTTGCAATGCGCCGGTGGACGAACCACAGTACCGCGATGCCCAGCGGCACGATGGCCAGCACCAGAAAGATGAGCAGCTTTTGCGCCTGCGCCATCTCGGCGTAGACCGCATTCTTGGGCACCTGCAGCCGGGTGAAGAGGGTGAAGTCCCACTCGGCGTGACGCTGCGTAAAGGACAGGTTTTCACCCCGCTCGGAGATGCCGTCCGGCTCGTTTTCCCAGTCCACCGCCGCGCCATCGTAGCCGCCCAGGCGTATGTCAAAAGGCGCGCCCCACCGGCTGCCGGTTTCATCCAGCGCCCGGAACAGTTCCGCGCGGTTGACGCCCAAGATCAGCATGCCGAAGCGCTCAAGGCGCAGGTTGTAGAGGTTGCGCACCAGGTACAGCTGCCCACCCCAGCCCACAAAGGCGCAGCGGGTGCTGAGCTTCTCGCCCAGCGCCTCGGCCTCCGGCTGAAAATTGCGCTGAAATTCAAGCGCCTCCGCGAAGCCGCCGGAGGTGTACATGAACGCCTCCGGATTGTTCGCGGGAAAATAGGCCGCGAACAGAAACAGCGGGTCGCGGCCGAACTTGCGCTCAAGGTAGTTCCGGCTGAGCCGGTAGAAATCGACATAGCCGTACTTTCCGGCGGCGTAGGCCGCGTAGGCGCGGGTCAGATCCCCGTCGTAGGTGACGTCCTTGGCGATGGTGATTGACCGGGCGATGGTGGACACCGTCAGCGTCTGGGCGTGCCCGGCGCTCTCCGCCAGCGCGGCCTGGGTCTTTTCCCGCAGCGCGTCGAACATCACGCCGCCCATGTATGCGCCCAGCGCCAGGGTCGGCACCAGCCAGGACAGGAGCACGATCAGGAGGATGCGCATGCGAAGCGATCCCAGATAGGCGCGAAGCCTCCGCATCCCGAAGCGCCTCCTTTATCGTCCGTGTTCCGGTCATATGCGGCTGGGCCTCGCGCCGGTGCGCTAGAGCTTCAGCCCCAGAAACTGCGCCGCGGCGAGGCACAGCTTCTCCGCCCGGATCCGGTTCGGCATTTCGCAGAACACGCGGAGCCGCGGCTCGGTGCCGCTGAAGCGCACGATCAGCCAGCCTTCGGAAAACAGCACCTTGACGCCGTCCATGTAGCTTACGCCTTCTACCTTCTCCGGAAAGACGGGCAGCGCCTTCTCCTTTAGCAAGAGCGCTTCAAGCCGCGCCCGCTCCTCCGGCAGGAAGGGCCAGTCGTACTCCGCCATATAGGCTTCGCCAAATTCCGCGTAAATCCTCCTTGTGAGGGCACTTAAGGGCGCCCCGGTGACGGCCATCATCTCGACCAGGAGCGCCGCCGCCTGGATGCCGTCCTTGCCGGGGATGTGCCCCTTGACCGCCAGCCCGCCGGAGGACTCGCCGCCGATGATCGCGCCGCGCTTTTCCATCTCGGCGGAGATGTGCTTGAACCCCACCGGCACCTCGTAGCATTTTTCGCCGAAGGCCGCCGCCACCCGGTCCAGAAGGTGGGTGGTGGCGAGATTTCTGACAGCCGGGCCGCGGAGCCCCTTGTATTTGAGAAGGTAGTAGTAGAGCAGCACCAGAATCTCGTTGGGGTGGACGAATCGGCCGCAATCGTCGATGATGCCGATGCGGTCGGCGTCCCCGTCGGTGGCGATGCCGATGTCCGCGCCCCGCTCGGTCACCGCCGCCCGGAGCGCCCCCAGCGTCTCCGCGTTGGGCGAGGGCAGCCGGCCGCCGAACAGCGCGTCGTGCCGCTCGTGGATCACGTCCACGTCGCAGCGGGCGGTGAGCAGGATGGTCTGAAGCGACGTGCGGCTGACGCCGTACATGGGGTCCAGTACGATGGAGAGGTTCCGGCCACGGATCTTCTCCATGTCGAGGGTCTCGATGATCGCGTCCAGGTACCGGTTCTCCGGCGCGATCTCGGTCACCAGCCCCCGCGTTACCGCGTCCTCGTAGCGGACGGCGCGAATCTCCGCCCGGCCGATGGCGCTGGCGGCCGCGCCCAGCGGCTCCGTGACCTCGAGGGACGCGTCCCGCCCGCCCCGCGTGAACAGCTTCACGCCGTTGTACAGCGCCGGGTTGTGGCTGGCGGTCACCGCCATGCCGTAGTCGAGCCCCATCGCCTTGACCGTGAACATGACGAGCGGCGTCGGCGCTTCCCGGGCGATGAAGTGGGTGCGGACGCCCTCCGCCGCCATGACCTCCGCCGCCCATTTTGCCGCCTCCCGGGACAGAAAACGCCGGTCGAAGCCGATGGCGATGCCCCTTTCGTCCGCGCCTTCCGCCCGCATGCGGCGCGCCACCGCGAGTGCCAGCCGCGAAACGTTCTCCTTCGTGAACTCCTCGCCGATGATCGCCCGCCAGCCGCCGGTTCCGAACGCGATCATGACGCTTCCCCCTCTTTGCCCATGACGACCTCCACCCGGTGGCGGGTGCCCGCCGGGAAGACCGGGACGCGGGCAGCGGCCTCGCCGTCCACGAGGATTTTCCGCACGCCCTTTTCCACGTGATCCGGGTTTTTGACCTCGATTTCGTAGACCGCGCCCCGGAAGGAACGCGTCGCGGTAAAGCCGTCCCACTCGGCGGGGATGCAGGGATCGATTGTCAGGTGATCCCACTCCGGCCGTATGCCCAGCATGTAGCGGGTGGCGGCGTAGTAGGCCCATCCGGCGCTTCCGGTCATCCACGGGTGGCGCGCCCGGCCGTGAGCGGTGTGGTCCTGGCCCATCACAAACTGGCAGTAGGCGTAGGGCTCCGACTGGCGGATCTCGATTTTGTCGTTCTGGCGCGGGGGCAGAAGGGCTTCATAGAGCTTCATCGCCATGCCGCCCCGACCGGCCATCGCCGCCGCGACCCACGCCCAGGGGTTCGAATGGCTGAAGATCGCGCCGTTCTCCTTGACGCCGGGGTAGACCCGGGTGACGAAGCCGACGGAATCGTCCGGCTCGGTGAAGGAAGGCGCGTTCAGCATCAGTCCCCAGGGGGTGTAGAGATATTCCATCACCGCGTCCAGCGCGCGCTCCGCCTGATCCTTCGTGGCCGCGCCGGAGATCACCGCCCAGGCGTTGGACTCCAGGTGCACCTTTCCCTCTTTGGAATCAGCGTCGCCTATGGGCTCGCCGCGCCCGGTGATGCCGCGGATGAACCAGCTTCCGTTCCACAAAACCTTCTGACAGATTTCGGTCATCTCCGCTCGCATCGCGCCGTAGCGCACCTCGTCCGCCGCCCGGCCCAGCCGCGCCGCCGCCGACAGGAAGTGACGAAGCGCCCACAGGTGCAGAAACGCCACCATCGCGCTCTCGCCGCCGCCCAGGTTCAGGCAGTCGTTCCAGTCGGCGCGCAGCCCTTTGGCGACGCCGTTTGCGCCCCGCTGGGCGTAGGTGAAGTCCAGAATCTTCTTCATGTGGCCGTAGACGGTGTCCTGACCGCCGTCGGCATAGGGGATGACCTCGTGGAAGAAGTCCATGTCGCCGGTCTCCCGGGCGTATTCGCAGATGGCGGGCACCAGCCACAGCGCGTCGTCGGCGCAGGTGTCCTTGAGGCCGTGGATCATCGAAGCCCTGTCCGGCGTGGGTACCACCGTCGGGGATTTAAAGGATTGCTGCTTCCCCGGCTCGAACCACCTCGGGTCGAACAGGTGCAGCCCGTAGCCCTCCCGCACCTGGCCGTGGAGCAGCTGCCGGATGCGCTTTAAGCACATCTCCGGGTTCGAATGGGGCACGCACATGGCGTCCTGGGCGGTGTCGCGGTAGCCGAGGCCGGTGCGCCCGCCCACCTCGATGAACGAGGCGAAGCGTGAGAACATCACGTTGACCTCGCTCTGGTACAGGTTCCACAGGTTGAGGCTCGTGTTCATGTCCCGGCTGGGGGTCTCAACCTGGAGCCGGGAGAGCTTCTCCTCCCAGAATTCGGTGAGTTCCCGGAGCGCCCCGTCCACCCGCTCCGGGGCATACCGTTCCCGGGCCGCCCGCGCCGCCGAAGCGTTCCCCTGCCCGAGGATGAAGACGAGCCGCGCTTCCTCTCCCGGCTCCAATGTCAGCCGCTTTTGAAGCGCGCCGCAGTGGTTTCCGGTCTTTTCAAAGCTGCCGGAGAGCCGCCCGTTTTCGACGCCCAAGGGATTCGCCTCGGTGCGGTACGGCCCCAGAAACGCGTCCCGCAGGCAGTCGAAGGAGTCCGGCTCAAAGCTTGCGGTAAAGAACTGAAAGCTGTCCTCCTCGTAGTGCAGCTCGTACTCCACCGCCCCGTCCTCGTACCGGGAGCCGGCGGCGTAGAGGCTCATCTGAAAATTCTGGTTGTCCATCGCGATGTGATGAAACGAAAATTCCACGTAGCCGGTCACGTCGAGTTCGCGGCGCACGTTGGAATCGTTTTTGATGTGCACGTCCCACAGCGCCACCTCGTCCCCCCTCGGGATGAAGATGGTCTGGCTGGCGGAGATGCCCTCATATTCGCAAAGGTACTTCGAATAGCTCAGCCCGTGGCGGCAGGAATACTCCGCCCTGTCCAGCGGCACGCCCACCGGCTGCCAGCTGACGGACCAGTACTTTCCAGTCTCGGCGTCCCGAAGGTACACGTAGTGCCCGGGCCTGTCCATCGGCACGCCGTTCGGGCGGAAGCGGGTGATGCGGTGGTACTCCGGCGAGTCGAGCCACAAGTAGCCCCCCGCCGTGTGGTTGAACACGCCGCCCATTCTTTCCGTTCCGATGTAGTTGGTCCACGAAACCGGCACGTCCGCCCGGTCGATCACGTATTCCCTGGCCGCGTCGTCAAAATGCCCGTAGCGCATAAAAACGCCTCCCCCAGCGCGCTGTCCGGCTTCCATGATAGCACAACCGGTCGCGGGAAGACATGTTGACGCGTGGCGTTTGTTGTCTCAAATTGTGCGATGAAATTTCCCCCCGAAGCATCCGCGTCCGGCGGCAACGGCTCCGATCCCTGTCAAAGGCGGAACGGGTTCCTCCATGTGCCGGACGCAAAAAGCGCGGGAATCTTTGCCGCAAGGTTGCGGTGTCGATTTTACCCGCATCTGATTTTTTTCGTATTTGTTTTAAACAGTCCGGCGGTACACTGATACCGTACAAAGAAGGAAATGAAGAAAACATGGAGGGGTATCATCATGAAGAAGTTTGCATCCACCGCGCTGGCGCTGATTCTCGCGCTGGGCATGGGCACGACCGCGCTGGCGGCCGATGAGATCACCGTCGTCTCCCGCGAAGAGGGGTCCGGCACCCGCGGCGCGTTCATCGAGCTGTTCGGCGTCGAAGTCAAGGACGCGGACGGCAACAAGGAAGACATGACCACCGAGGAA
Organism: Bacillota bacterium; assembly: GCA_023411175.1. Lineage (GTDB taxonomy): Bacteria > Bacillota > Clostridia > Christensenellales > Aristaeellaceae > JAEZHK01. Next base: position 19,038 of record JAEYPB010000080.1, read on the forward strand.
GCCGAGATCACCAACAGCACCTCCGTCGCGATGACATCGGTCGCGGGCAACCCGGACGCCATCGGCTACATCTCGCTGGGCTCGCTGAACGACACCGTCAAGGCCCTTGAGATCGACGGCGTCGCCCCCTCCGCCGAGGGCATCGTGGACGGCTCCTACAAGATCGCGCGTCCCTTCAACATCGTCCTCTCCCAGAACGCGGGCGATGCCGCCAAGGCGTTCGTGGAGTTCATCCTGAGCGCCGAGGGCCAGGCGGTCGTGGTCGACCACGGCTACGTGGCGGTGGGCGAACCCGCGCCCTTCACCGGCAGCACCGTCTCCGGCAAGGTCGTCGTCGCCGGTTCGTCCTCGGTGACCCCGGTCATGGAGAAGCTGAAGGAAGCCTACGCCGCGCTGAACCCCAACGCCGAGATCGAGGTGCAGCAGAGCGATTCGACCACCGGCATCAAATCCGCCATCGACGGCATCGCGGACATCGGCATGGCCTCCCGCGCGCTGAAGGATTCCGAAATCGAGGCGGGCCTCACCCCCACCGTCATCGCGATGGACGGCATCGCCGTGATCGTCAATAAGGAAAACCCGGTAACCGGGCTGACCGCGGAGCAGGTTCGCTCGATCTACACCGGCGAAACGACGACTTGGAGTGAACTGAATGGCTAATACGGGGATCAGAAAACCCCTCCCTTCCGCCCCCCGGTTCGGGGGCGGAAGGGAGCTCAAAGCCGAGGCGGGCCGCCGCGAAACCCAGGTTCAGGGCAACGCGGACGCGGGCCCCTTTTCCGCGTCCGGGGGTGCCGCCCCCGCGCCGGACAAGCGTCGCGGTTACCGCGCGCAGCAGATCAAGGAACGCGCCGCCCAGGCGCTTTTTGCCGTCGCCGCCAGCGTTTCGATCCTGGCGGTGGTTCTGATCTGCGCGTTCATCTTCGTCAACGGCGTGCCGCCGATGGTCAAAATCGGCGTTTTTGACTTTCTGACCGGCGAAAAATGGAAGCCGGGCAACGACATCTACGGCGTGCTGCCGATGATCATGGGCAGCCTGTACGTGACCGCGGGGGCGATGGTGGTGGGCGTGCCGCCGGGGATCCTGACCGCGATTTATCTCTCGAAGTTCGCAAAGCCCCGCACGATCAAGGCGCTCCGCCCCGCCGTTTCGCTCCTCGCGGGCATTCCGTCGGTGGTGTACGGCTTTTTCGGGCTGGTGGTGTTGGTGCCGCTGATCCGGGAGCTCTTCGGCGGCAGCGGCGCCAGCATGCTGGCGGCGAGCCTGCTTCTGGGCATGATGATTCTGCCGACGGTGATCTCCCTTTCGGAGGCCGCCCTCAACGCCGTGCCCCGGAGCTACTACGAAGGCGCGCTGGCGCTGGGCGCAACCCACGAGCGCACGGTGTTTAGCGTGATGCTGCCGGCGGCCAAGTCCGGCGTGATGGCGGGCGTGGTGCTGGCCATCGGCCGCGCCATCGGCGAGGCGATGGCGGTGATGATGGTGGCGGGCAACCAGGCGCGCATGCCGCAGGGCCTCCTGAAAGGCGTACGCACGCTGACCAGCAACATCGCCCTTGAGATGGGCTATGCGGCGGAACTGCACCGGGAGGCGCTGATCGCCACCGGCGTCGTCCTGTTCGTGTTCATCCTCATGATTAACCTACTGCTGTCGGTCATCAAGCGGAGGTCTGCCAAATGACGAAAGCCAGAAGAAGCGCGATGATCCTCCGGACGCTCGTCTACGCGGGCGCAGCCTTCACCGCGGTGGTGTTTCTGGGGCTGGTGCTCTACATCCTGATCCGGGGCGTGCCGAACCTCCATTGGAGCCTCTTCGCCTGGGAGTACAACACCGACAACGCGTCGATGATGCCCGCGCTGATCAACACCTTGTCGATGACGCTTCTGTCGCTGATCGTGGCGGTGCCGGTCGGGGTGTTCGGCGCGATCTACATGACCGAGTACGCCTCCTCCTCAAGCCGCCTCGTGAAGGTGACGCGCATTACGTCCGAGACGCTGACCGGCATCCCGTCGATCCTCTTCGGCCTCTTCGGCCTGATGTTCTTTGTGACCACGCTGAAGCTGGGGCTGTCCCTCGCCTCCGGCGCGCTGACTCTTTCGATCATGATCCTGCCCTTGATTCTGCGCGCCACCGAGGAAGCGCTGATCGCGGTGCCCCGGGAGTACCGGGAAGGCTCGTTCGGCCTGGGCGCGGGGCGGCTGCGCACCGTATCCAAGGTGGTGCTGCCGTCGGCCATGCCGGGCATCCTGTCCGGCGTGATCCTGGCCATCGGCCGCATCGTGGGCGAGACGGCGGCGCTGATCTACACCGCGGGTACCGTGGCGAAGGCCGCGGACGCCCTGACCGACTCCGCCCGTACGCTGTCGGTGCACATGTACGCACTGTCCAGCGAGGGCCTCTACATCAAGCAGGCGTCCGCCACCGCCGCGGTGCTTCTGTTCCTGGTGGCGGGCATCAACGCGCTTTCCGCCTGGGCGGCGAAGCGCCTGACGAGGAGATAGCATGGAAAAGCTGCAAGTGAACGACCTGAACCTGTTTTACGGGAATTTCCAGGCGCTGAAGGGCGTCAGCATGTCCATTTCGGACCGGAAGATCACCGCGCTGATCGGCCCTTCCGGCTGCGGGAAATCCACGCTGCTCAAGACCCTGAACCGGATGAACGACCTGATTGAGGGCGTAAAGATCACGGGATCGGTGCGCCTCGACGGCGAGGACATCTACGGCGGCATGGACGTGACGTTGCTTCGAAAGCGCGTCGGCATGGTGTTCCAAAAGCCCAACCCGTTCCCGATGTCCGTCTATGACAACGTGGCCTTCGGCCCGCGCACCCACGGCGTCCGCGGCCGCGCCAAGCTGGACGACATCGTGGAAAAATCGCTCCGGGACGCCGCCATCTGGGATGAGCTGAAGGACCGCCTGAAAAAGGACGCGCTGGGCCTCTCCGGCGGCCAGCAGCAGCGTCTGTGCATCGCGCGCGCCCTCGCCGTCGAGCCGGAGGTGCTGCTCATGGACGAGCCGACCTCGGCCCTCGACCCGATTTCCACATCCAAAATAGAAGACCTTGCGGTTGGGCTGAAGGAGAAGTATACTATAGTCATCGTGACCCATAACATGCAGCAGGCCGCGCGCATCTCCGACATGACGGGCTTCTTCCTTCTTGGAGACCTGATCGAGTACGCTGAAACCGAAAAGCTCTTCTCCATCCCCGCCGACAAGCGCACCGAGGATTACATCACCGGGAGGTTTGGATAATGGGCAACCTGCTGGACGAAAGACTGGACCGGCTCAACCGGGAGCTGATCGAGATGGGCGCGCTGATCGAGCACGCCATCGAAAGCGCCTCGCACGCGCTGATCAACCAGGATGTCTCCGCCGCCGCCAAGGCCATCGCCTTCGATCAGGAGGTCGACCAGAAGGAGCGGGACATCGAGGCGCTGTGCATGAAGCTGCTTCTAAAACAGCAGCCGGTGGCGCGGGATCTGCGCCTGATCTCCGCGGCGCTTAAAATGATCACCGACATGGAGCGCATCGGCGACCAGGCCGCGGACATCTCCGGCCTCGTAATCTACCTGGCCGGCAAGCCCTACATCAAGAAGCTGGAGCACCTGACCCAGATGGCCGCCGCCGCCATCCGCATGGTCACAGGCGCGGTGGACGCCTTCGTCAAGCGCGATCTCGCCCTCGCCCGCCAGATCATCGAGATGGACGACGTGATCGACGACCTGTTCGACGTGGTCAAGTACGAACTGATCGAGTGCATCCGCGTGGATGCCTCGAGCGGCGAGCAGGCGATTGACCTTCTCATGATCGCCAAGTACTTCGAGCGCATCGGAGACCACGCCCAGAACATCGCCGAATGGGTGGAATACGCCCTCACCGGCCGGCACAAGGGAGACCCGATATGATCTACTACGTGGAGGACGACCAGAACATCCGCGAGCTGGTGGTCTACACGCTCCGGCAGACGGGGCTGGAGGCCAGGGGCTTCGCCACCTCGGAGCCGTTTTATAAAGCGGTGGAAGGCGAGATGCCGGAGATGGTGCTGCTGGACATCATGCTGCCCGGCGAGGACGGCTTTTCCATCCTGAAAAGGCTGCGCACCGGGCCGAAGACAGGGCAAATCCCCGTCATCCTGATCACCGCCCGGGGCACCGAGTACGACACGGTGGTGGGCCTCGACGCAGGCGCGGACGACTACATCGCCAAGCCCTTCGGCATGATGGAGCTGGTCGCCCGGGTCAAGGCGATGCTGCGCCGCGCCGGACAGAAGGAGCCCGAAACCACTCTCACCTCCGGCGCGCTGACGCTGGACGCGCTCCGTCACACGGTGAGCGTCTCCGGCGAGCCGGTGCAGTTGACGCTGAAGGAATTCGACCTTCTGCACTTTCTGATGGAGAACCGAGGCGTCGCGTTTACCAGGGAAAAGCTGCTCGAACGGGTGTGGGACCTGGGCTACGGCGGCGGCACCCGCACCGTGGACGTGCACATACAGACGCTCAGACAGAAGCTCGGCGCCGCCGGACAGATGGTCGAAACGGTGCGCGGCGTGGGCTACCGGTTCGGAGGCTGATATGACAAACCGGATTTTCAGGATGATCTTCCTGCTCGCCATCTGCGCGGCGATCGCGGCGTCCGGCTTCATCATGCTGACGCTCTACCGTACCTATACCGATCAGCTCGAAACCACGCTCAAAACCGAGGCCAGCTACCTTCTGTACGCGATGGCGCGGGAGACGGACGAGGCCGGTTACTTCTCCGGCTTCTACTCCGACCACCGAATCACGCTGGTGGCGCCGGACGGCAGCGTGCTCTTTGACAGCACCGCCGACGAGACCAAAATGGAAAACCACCTGAACCGCCCGGAGATTCAGGCGGCGCTCAAGAGCGGCACCGGCGAAACCCACCGCTTTTCGGACACGCTGGCGCAGGAGACCCTCTACTTCGCCGTTAAAACCGACGACGGCAACGTGCTGCGCCTGTCCAGCAGCCAGGCGAGCGTGTGGGGGCTCCTTTTGCAGATGCTGCCGGTGCTTCTCGTGATTCTTCTGGGCGTGGGCGTCCTGTCCCTCATCATCGCGCGAATGATGGCCAAGCGCATCGTCTCCCCCATCAACACCCTGAACCTCGACCAGCCGCTGGAAAACGACGTGTACGACGAGCTCGGCCCGCTTCTGTCCCGCATGGAGCGCCAGCGGGAGGAGCTGGCCCGCCGCATGCAGGAATTGACCGAGAACCGCCGGGAATTCGCCGCCGTCACCGCCCACATGCGGGAGGGCATGGTGCTGTTAAACGGCTCCGGCGACATCCTGTCCATCAACGAAAGCGCGGCGGAAATCTTCGGCATCCACGCCAAATCCTTCGTGGGGCGGCCGATCCTTTCGATCAACCGCTCGGTGGCGCTGACGGACGTGGTGGAAGGCGCGGGCCGGGGCGAGAGCGCCCAGGCGGAGCTCAAGATGGGCGAGCACCTCTACCAGTTGATCGCGAACCCCGTGGAGCCGGGAAACCCCGCCCGCGGCATGGTGATCCTGGCCCTCGACATCACCGACCGCGAAAGCGCCGAAAAAAGCCGCCGGGAGTTCACCGCCAACGTATCCCACGAGCTCAGAACGCCGCTGACCTCCATCTCCGGCTACGCAGAAATCATGAAAAACGGCACGGCGCGGCCGGACGACATGGCCGATTTCGCGTCCCGGATCTACGACGAGGCCACGCGGCTCATCGCGCTGATCGAGGACGTGATGAAGCTGTCCCGGCTGGACGAGAAGGGCCGACTGCCCGAAAAGGGCCGGGTGGACCTTTTCAACCTTTCGCAGGCCGTGGTGAGCCGATTGAAGGGCGTGGCCGAGCGGCGGGATGTCTTCCTCGCTGCATCCGGCGAACACCTGTCGGTGCAGGGCTATGAGAAGATTCTGGATGAAATGGTCTTCAACCTCTGCGACAACGCCATCAAGTACAACGTCCGGGGCGGCAGCGTGAACGTCCTCGTGAAGGCCGTGGACGGGCGAACCACGCTGACCGTCCGGGATACCGGCATCGGCATCCCGCCGGAGCACCATGCGCGGGTGTTTGAGCGGTTCTACCGGGTCGATCACAGCCACGCCCGGGAGACCGGCGGCACCGGACTGGGCCTCTCCATCGTCAAGCACAGCGCCGCCGTGCACGGCGCAAACGTGGCGCTGGAAAGCCAGGTCGGCAAGGGCACCAGCATCATCATCACATTCCCCGCATAAAATATTGCAAATCTATGAATTAAATATTTCGAATTTGTAGATTTATTCTTCGTTTTCACTCAACTCCGCCCCTCCTCCGCCGATATATCCAAGTGGGGAAACCCTGCTTGTTCTATTGAAACTGGAGGTGGCGGCATGAACCTTGAAGCCTCTGCCATCCTGCGCGGCGCGGTTGGCGCTTCGTCTCACGCGGAATACTATGGTGTTTCGTCCGGCAGCGGGCGCGCGAAAACCCGGAGCACCGCCCCGGCGGCAAGCGGCGCATCCGATCGCGGAATCACCCAATCGAAGGCAAACGGCCCTGCGCCTTCCGGGGAAGCGCCGAAAAGTCACGGCTGGCAGCAGGTGGCGGCCAAGCTGTGGCCGCCCCGCGACCGGGAAAATCCGGACGCGGCCGCTCTTTCTCAGTCAGGCAACCCCGCCCCCGGCACATCCGCCGCGCGGGACGCCGAAACATCCCCGGCGTCCGGTCGAAGGCTGTCGATCAGGACCTAGCGGCCTTGGCCGCAAAGGGAGGATTATGCTGGTTTTGACGCTGGTCGTCCGGCTGCACGAGCCCTGGTGCCATTCGCTGAAGGACAAGCGGTCGGAGGTCAAAAAGCTGCTGGCCCGGCTCCGGGCCAAGTTTAACCTGTCCGCCGCCGAGGTGGGCGAGCAGGATACCATCACGCTGATCGAACTGGGCGTCGCCGCCATCTGCTTCGACCGCGCCCAGGCGGACTCCATCGCCGAAAATGTGACCGGCTTTATCGCGGCCAATACCGAGGCGGAGATCCTTTCGGTAGAGAAGGAAATCCTCTGACGCCTGATAAACAAAAGAGCCCGGCGCTTTCGCGCCGGGCTCATATCATCAGTCCCCGGAGGGTTTCAATCGTGCCCGGCGGCGTGCACGCCGGACACGGGATAGCGACATCAGCACACATACTGGTGCGCTATCCGCACCTTTGGTCAGCGCCCGTAGAATTCCTCCACCGCGCCGAAGAACGCGTCGATGTTCTCCCAACGGGAGGCGGGCGGGATGTCGCAGCCGGAGGAGATCACGAAGTTCGGGTACTTCGAGCACTTTTCCAGGAGCTTCAGCGTAGCCTCGCGGACGGACTCCGGCGTGCCGTTTCTAAACTGCCCGGCGGGGTCGATGTTGCCCAGGCACGGCGCCTCCGGCGGCATCTTCTTAAGGATGTCCTCCATGTCCACGGCGTTGCCGAAGTGGTAGGCCGCCGCGCCCATGGCGGCGATCTCCTTCGTCATGCTGGGGACGGCGTTGCCGCAGTTGTGGTAGACGACGGCAAATTCGTCGGTCTGCACCCGGTCGATCAGCTTTTTCACGTACTTGCAGGAGAATTCCTCGGCCTGGGCGGGGGTCAGAAGGCCGGCCAGCGGCTCCGCCATCACCACGCCGTCGGCGCCGACTTCGCGGTAGCGAAGCGCGTATTCGATCAGGAAGTCCGTCACCTTATCCAGAACCTTTGAGACGGTCTCCGGCTCGTCGTACAGCGCGTACATGACCTCCGTCACGTCCATCAGGCGGCCCGTCAGCGAGAAGGGGCCGATGATGCCCGCCAGCACCGGGCGGTCATGGATCATCTTGACTGCCTTCCCGATGGCCTCGACGTAGATGCCCGTGCGGCCCGCGCCCACCGGCGGGACAGAAAGGTTGTCCACGTCCTCCTCGCTCTTCACGATGGAGCCGGTCACCGTGGGGACCTCCTCGTCGCTGACGCGGATTGTGGCGCCGAAGCATTCCGCCTCGACGGAGAGATCCATCAGGCTGACGGACGCCGCGCTCTTTACGCGCTCGGCGACCAGCCGCATGCCCTCGGCCTGCCGATCCGCGCTTGAGATCAGCTCGCGGACGGTGATGTCCATCAGCTGGATCGCCGGAAAGGACAGTACAGGCAGCGCCTTCTTCGCGGGGGAGGCGACCATATCTTTCAGCCACGTTTTCATATTGCGGTTCATGCGCTCAATCCTCCATAGGTTTCTATGGCTATACTTTAGCGCAAAAACACACATCCGTCTTCTATTTCAAACCGAAAAACGTGTACTTTTTTTCGGTGTTGATGGGCAAAAGCCCGGCGTTCGCGCCGGGCTCAGACCATCAGCAAAGTCCCCCGCGGGGTTTCTATCGTGCCCGGCAGCTTACACGCCGGGCATGGGAAAGCGCCGCCTGTGCGGATATAGGCGGCGTTTTCCAACCCTTCAGACCATGCGCCGCCCGGAAATTCCGGAGAGTTTCAGGCGCACACAGGTCTTCTCCGTTTTACGTGCCCTGTATCACGCCGCAGGCGATGCGCTCGCCGGACATGCCCGCGGGCTGCGAGGTAAAGTCGTCCGGGTCGAGATGCACCACCACCGTCCGGCCGATGACCTGGGGCACTGTGAAGCGATCGGTGTACACCATGCTCCAGGCGAATCCGGCGTTCCCGAACAGCGGCGGCAGATCGCCCGCGTGGCGCGGGTGTTCGCAGTCATTGGGGTTGTAGTGGCTGCCGGCGTCGGCGAAGGGTGCCTCCTCCGTGCCGGTGCAGCTGGAGCCCTCATGGATGTGAAAGCCAAACACGCGGCCCGCGCAGGGTCCCGCCTCCCCGGGAAGCCCGGTGAACTCCGCGGCCACGATGACGCCCGGCCCGCTGGGGTAAAATGTAACATAGCCTTCCACCGCGGGATACGCGCCGCTCCCCCGGACGACGGCGCGGGCCGCTGGTCTCAGCATGCGCAGCATGTGTCCAAGATAGCTTACGCCCTGGCCCCGGCCATAGTACAACGCCTTCCACCTCCCCGCTCAACGTTCAATGGATTCTATGCGGCGCCAATGCCGGGACATGCGCGGGCAAAACGGAGCCGCCGGTTGCCCGGCGGCTCAAAGCATCAAAAAATCCCGCGGCGCGCCCGGTTACTGGTAGACGTTTTCCGCGCCGCGCTCCTTCATTATATTGACGGAGGAGGCGTTGAGCGTCAGGTAGCTCAGGCCTTCGATCTCGTATTCGCCGAGCACGCCGGTCACCTCGATCCAGTCGTTTTCATTGGGCATCTCGCCGTCCCAGGTGAACTCAAAGCCGGCCATACTGCCGTCGTTTCCGCAGCAGCCGGGGCCGATGCGGTACACGTAGTAGTAGGTGGTGTCCGTGGGCTCGTAGAAGATAGCGGTGAACATGCCCTGAAGCCGGATCGTTCGCCCCAGATAATCCTGGGTATTGGCGTAGATTTCGTTGAGGTAGGTGACGTACATTTTTTCCGTCAGCTCCACCACGTCGCCGCCTACGGCCTGCGCGGAGGTCGTCCGCGCGCTCCCCTGCGACGCGGCCAGCGCGCTTTCATCGGGCGTGGCTCCGCCGCTTCTTTCCACCGAACAGCCCGCGAGCAGCAGCATGAGCGCCGCCGCCAGCGCGGCATACGATAGTTTTCTCATTTTCTTCCCCTCTCCCGCACAAAGGCGATGGCCGAAAAAATCCCGAAGGCGATCATGTTGGCGCTGACGACGCTGGCCCCGGCGGGCGTCGCCGCAAGGTAGGACACCGCCATGCCCACGAGGAAGCACCCCACCGACAGCGCCGCCGAGCAGGCGATCACCGAGCGGTAGGAACGCATCAGCCGCATAGCGGTCAGCGCCGGGAAGATCACGAGGCTCGAAATGAGCAGCGCGCCCATCAGACGCATGCCCACCACCACCGTCACCGCCGTCAGAAGCGCCAGCAGCATGTTGTAAAGCCCTGCCTTCACGCCGGTCGCGCGGGCGAAGCCCTCGTCAAAGGTGACCGCGAAGATCTGCCCGTAGAAAACCAGGTACAGCGCCATGACCGCCAGCGACATGGCCACGCTGATGTACACGTCGGTCCTGCTCATGGCGAGGATCGAGCCAAACATGTAGTTGCACACGTCCACATTCATGCCGGTGGTGAGCGAGATCACCATCACGCCCACCGCCAGAGAGCCGGTGGAGATCAGCGCGACGGCCGCGTCTCCCTTGATCTTGCTGCGCTCGCTGAGCCTGAGCAGCAAAAACGCCGCAAGGATCACCACCGGGATTGATACCGCGAGCGGCGCCCAGCCGAAGGCCGTGGCGATGGCCAGCGATCCGAACCCCACGTGGGAGAGGCCGTCGCCGATCATCGAATACCGCTTGAGCACCAGGTTTACGCCGAGAAGCGCCGCCGACAGCGCCACCAGCGTGCCCACGATCAGCGCGCGGGTCAGAAACGGGTAGGAGAGCATCTGCGCGATGACATCAAACATCCGCCTCACCCCCCAGGAAGCGCCGCCCGGCGGCGCTGTTTTCGTAGCCTTCTCTGGACCCAAAGTAGAGCGGCTTTCCCGCCAGGTGCAGGATGTGGCTGGCATACCGCGCCGCGGCGCGGATGTCGTGGGACACCATGATCACCGCGATGCCCTCCCGATTGATGGACTCGATCAGCCCGTAGAGCTCCTGGGTCGCCACCGGGTCGAGGCCGGCCACCGGTTCATCCAGCACGATCAGCCTTGTGGTGGCCGACAGCGCCCGCGCCAGCAGCACCCGCTGCTGCTGCCCGCCGGAGAGCGCCCGGTAGGGCTTTTTCGCAAAGGGCGCGACGCCCAGTTTTTCCATGTTGGCCCGGGCGCGCGCCCGCTCCCCCCTCGTATAGAAGGGGCGGGCGCCGCGCCGGTTGAGGCAGCCGGACAGCACGACCTCCCACACGTTTGCGGGAAAGTCCTTCTGCAGGCTGGTTTGCTGAGGAAGGTAGCCGATTTCGTCCCTTTTCAGGCCCTCGCCCGTCAGGACGGCGCCCTCCCGAATCGGCTCAAGCCCGAGCAGCGCCTTGACCAGCGTGCTCTTGCCGGAGCCATTCTCCCCGACGACGCAGAGGTAGTCCCCCGCGTCTACCTCAAAGGAGACGCCGCTGAGGGCGATGCCGCCTTCATAGGCGACCGACACGTCCCGACAGGCGAGGAGCATTACATCATCGCCCCCTTCAGCGTTTCAAGATTTCCTTCCATCAGGGAAAGGTAGCTGACGCCCGCGTCCAGCTCGGCCTTCGACACATTGTGACAGGAGTGGAACAGCGCAGTCTTCGCGCCGGTCTGCTCCGCGATGCTGTCGGCCACCAGATGGTTGGAGAATTCAATATAGAACACGGTGGAGACGTTCCCGTCCCGCACCTTGTCGGTCAGAAAGGCGATGGTGTAGGCGCTGGGCTCGGTTTCGGTACTGCAGCCGGGGAAGGCCGCGTAGTAGGTCAGGCCATAGGCGTCGGCAAAATACCTGAGCGGGAACCGGTCGCCCACGATCAGCGTCCTGTTCGAAACGCCGGCGAAGAAGTCGATAAACGCCTGGTCGAGCGCCGTCAGCGCCTCGGCGTAGGCCGCCGAATTGGCCTCGTAGGCGGCGGCGTTTGCCGGATCGAGCACCGCCAGTTCCCTGGCGATGGCTTTCTGAATCAGGTCCGCATTCTTCGGCGCGGTCCACACATGCTCGTCCGGATGCCCGTGGACGCGGCCCTCCTCGTCCGCATGGTCATCTTCTTCATGGTCGCCCTCGTGGTCGGCACTATCTTCGTCGTGATCGGCGCCATCCTCGTCGTGGTGGTGTTCCTCCTCGGTCATGCCTTCCACCGTTACCTCGGCCACCGCGTCCACCAGGTCCACCATGCCAAGCGCCGGGACCGCGTGGTCCATGGACGAGAGGATATCGTCCACCCATGCGTCGCCCTCGCCGCCCGCATAGATGAACAGATCGGCGTTCTGGATTTTCAGGATATCCCGGGGCGTGGGCTCATAGGTATGGCTCTCCGCGCCGGGGGGCAGCAGCAGTTCCACGTCGCAGTTTCCGCCCGCCACCGTTCGAGCGAAGTCAAAGCCGGGGAAATTGGTGGCGACGACGGATAGCCTTTCGCCTTCCATGGCAAAGGCCGGAAGCGCGCCGGCGAACAGAATGGACAGGGCGACCAGGGCAGCAAGCGCCGCCAGTGATTTCTTCATATGAAATTTTCCCTCCATGCGATCAAAAATGGGTGTGCTAAAAAGCCCGCGCCGCGGGCCGCGCATGGGGAAATATCAATTGTTCATGCGAATGTTCAGCGAAACAGGGGAAGGTGTTACCCGCGCGCTGCGCCGGGGTGCGGCGCGGCCGACCACGGCGAAGCCCCAGAAAAAGGCCGCCGCGCGGAGGAACGCCGCGAAGCCCAAAATGCGCACCAGGTACTGTACGCTCTGGTATGTGATGCAGAAGGCGCAGCGCCCGTCGGCGCAGTGGTGTCCGGCGTGAACGAACGAAAGGCCGATGGACAGGCCGATGAAAATGACGAACGCCGCACACAGGGCGAGGGCTGTACGGCGGATGTATCTTTCGCGCATGGCAGCCCCTCCCTCCCCGCGTTTACCGCAGCATTTTCCATAAGACGCGCCAATACCGCGCCCGGTTCCAAAACCCGGGTTTCTTCAGCGGCCCGGCGCGGCGGCGATCAGCCGCCGGAGGGCTCCGACCACGTCGCCCTCGAAAACCCCGCCGTGGTAGGTGTAGACGCGGTCGATGGCAAGCGCCCTGATCTTCTCAAGGGACCGGTACGCCTCTGACATGTCCTTTGTGTACACCGGATTGGGGCCGGTCAGCGCGCCGCCGTCCACGTTGAGCGCGTCGCCCGCGATCAGCGCCCGCGCCTCGGGGATGTACAGGCATATGTGTCCCGGCGTGTGTCCGGGGGTGTGCACCGCGACGATCTCCGAGGGAAAGGGCAGCCGCTCGCCGTCCCTCACCGTCCGGACGGAAGGCAGCACGCGCCGCGCGTAGGCCAGCCGGAATTCGTGGTCTTCCGGCAGCGATTCATACTTGACCGGCGTCCGGTCGCCGCGGATGTAGGGCGCTTCCGCCTCGTGGCACAGGATCGCAGCGCCCGGGCACCGGGCGAGGATGTCCTTCGCGCAGCCCACGTGGTCGATGTCCTGATGGGTCAGTGCGATGACGGTAAGCGTCTCCGGGTCGCACCCGGCGTCGCGCATTGCCGAAAGCACCGCCTCCGCCGTCAACGGATAACCGGTGTCCGCGAGAAGCGCCGCGCTCCCGTCCCGGACGAGCACCGGGCGGGTTACGCCGCGGTCGGAGCGAACCTCCAGCATTTTGATCTCCAATCTTCGCGCCCCCTTCCATACGCGCATTATCCCACCGATGCCGGGCGCTGTCAACCGCGCCGCGTTGACAAAAAAACACGGGCGCGGTATAGTCACATTATGGATGATTCTGGAAAGGATGCGAGCCATGAAGCGTAAATTCCTACGGTACATGGTGGCCGTCGTCGCCCTCGTCCTCTTGCTCGGCGCGCTCGTGTTCACGGGATATTGAGCGGGGCCGCGCTCACGATTCCATAAGGAAGTGGCCATCGGCCGGGGAGGATTTCCATGCAGGGCAATCTTTGGATGTTGCTTTTTCTGATCATCGCGGTGGTCCTGTACGCGGTGGCGCGGGCCAGTCGGCAGGACCAAAAAGAAGCGGAAGACGGCGCGGAGGAAGAAAGCGCCGAAGGATCCTCCGAAACCGCCCCGGAAACCGAACACCCGGAAGTAAGCTGGGCGGAATGCCAGCTTCAGCTGATGGAAGCGCCGTCCCTCGACGCGTGCGACGCGGTGGAGTTCCCGCCGGAGGATGCGGCCCCGGAACCGGAAGTAACCCCGGAGGCGGAGGTCGAGCCGATCCCGCAATCCCGCCACGCAGCCAATACTGCCATCCGCGCGCAGGCGTGGCATCTGTTCCGGCTGAACTACCGAAAAATCCTTCCGCTCTCCGCCATCGCGGTTTTGCTGCTCGCCGCCATAACCTTCGCGCCATCCGAGATGGGAAATTGGTTTCACGCCGCGAGCCTCATCTTCTCGATCCCCCTGCAGCTGATATCGCTGACAATAACCCTCGGTTCGGTTTACGCGGCGGTGCGCGTCTGGCGTGGGGAAGCGCCGCGTCCGGGCATGCTGCTCTTCTTCTGGCACAAGTGGCGCTTCTGGACCGCACTTGGGGTGATGTTCGCAGAGGCTCTGATCTTTATCATCCCGTTTGCTGTGTTCTATGGCACGCTTATGCTGGCGCAGCGGTTTTTCATGGCCCAGGGACCTGTCTCGAGTGATACGATACGGTCGCTTGCTCTCACTTCCTATGGAATCCTGGCACTCTTTCTCGGTGTGTCAGTCTGGCTGTACGCATGGTGTACGATGGCAACCTTCCAGCTTGCCCGCGCACCGGAGCACGGCGCGATCCGGGCGCTGCGGTCCGGCTTTCATGCCGGAAGCAAAAACTTCACCCGTGTTCTCGGCATGCTGGCGGCGACGGGCTGGCCCTTCGCCGTATCGAGCATCGCCCAGTATGTGGGTATGCGCCAGAGCGCGCTTCTGGGTGCACGATGGATCTACCTGCTGACGCAGGTTTTGAGCATGCTTCTCATCCTCTTCTACGGCGCCTATCCGCTTCTTGCGCTGGCCGGCCTTTCGGAGCGCCTTCTTCCGGAGGACGCGCCGGAATGCCCGGAGCGCGAAGCGGATACCCTTTCGGCTCAAACCGCGCCGGAAGCCGCAATCCCAGACACAAACCTGCCGGAAGGGAACGAAGCCGCACCGTAAGGCCTGAACAAACCCTCCTTCACGCAAAACAGCCACCGGCTTTCGCCGGTGGCTGTTTGTGTTCTTCCCGAACAATTCGCAGGCGTCACCCGTTCGCGCCGCCCTCCGAGGAGATCGCGCGGCCCAGCCCCTTCAGCTTCAGAACCTCCGCTTCGATGGCGGCGAGTTCTACGTGAAAGCCCTTCTCCTCGAGCTGTCCGATCGCCCACTCCAGCTTTTTATCGCCCGCGCCCGCGCCAAAGATCTGCTCCGCCGCGCACACCGCGATCTCCACCGCCGCCGAAATGCGCCTTCTCTGTTCGGCAGAGTACCGCGCCCGGATCCACGGGATCAGAAACGCGGTGATCAGCGACAGCGCGAGGCTCGCGACCGCCTCGAGAAGCGGCGTCAAATCGATCGGCCCGGCGGCGCTCTCCGCCCGTGCGACCGCTTGCAAAAGAAGCAATGCCGGAATCCCCGAAAACCAGTTCACAAAAATCTCTCCCTTCCAATCCCGTCCGTCAGACGGCTTCCACGTATTTCGCGCTGACGTAGGCCCGCCCGTCCCGGTAGAAGACGCCGCGCCAGGCCTCGGTGTCGTCGCCGGTAAGCGACAATACGTCGCCCTTTGCCGCCACGCCGATCGCGCCGTTTTCGGTGCCCGGCCCCCGCCGGACGTTGAGCTTTGTCGCCGTCACCCGTACGCTGCCAAGGGGCGCACCCGCCGCCAGCCGGATTGCCCGGATGTCCGCCGCGTCCGCGACGCCGTCAGGGGTCAAGCCGCGCGCCGTTTCAAACGCGCGCACCGCCCGCCGGGTGTCCGGCCCGAACTCCCCGTCACAGCCGTCCCGAAAGGGGCCCCACGCGCCCAGGCCGTAGCCCAGCGACAGAAGCAGCCGCTGAAGCGCCATCACGTCCGCCCCCTCGTCGCCGAATCGGAGCAGCCTGTCCCCCAGCGCGGCGGGTGCGTCCTCCGCAATCCAGCGGATCGCGCAGAGGTACTTCCGGCCGCCCGCGCCCCGGCCGCGGCTGTAGGTTTTGAGCGTCTTTACCGTGGGCCCCGTGCCGCTGCCGTGGCCGATGCACTTGCCGCCGCCGATGTACAACTCCACGTGCCCCACGCCCCAGGCGTGGGACGGCGTGCCCTTCCAGTACAGGCAGTCTCCCGGCAGGAGCAGCGCCTCGGTGGGCGCGGTCTGCCGCGCCGAAGCCGTTTCGATCAGAATCCCCTTGCCGCGGTTTCGGATCTGCATATCCGTGTTCGCGCCGATGTCGAGCCCAGCCGCCCTCTTCAAAACCCATCGCACGAAGGACGAACAATCGCTGTAGCCCTTTGCGCCCTCCCGCGCCTGCGGGTAGCCGCCCACGTAGGCGCGCTTCGCGCCCTGGGTGTAGCGGTTGAGCCCGGCGCGCGACTTTGCCGCCGCCACCGTCTCCCGCCTCATTTCCTCCGCCTTCATGGCCTCTCCTTTCCGAGCCGCGCCCGTCAGGCGCGCTCCTCCAGCGCGGCAAGCCGCGCCTCCAGGGCGTCGATCCGCCCTTTTTGCGTCTGTACGGCCGCGATCAGCGGCGCGATCAGTTCCTCGTATACCAGAGATAAGCTCTCCGGGTTGTCGTCGCCGTACAGGTCGGCGTCCACAATGCCCAACTCGTCCAGCGCAGCCTTGACCTCCTGCGCGACCAGCCCGAAGCGCAGCTTGCCGTTGCCGTCGATCAGGCGGAACTTCCGGGGCCGCAGTTTGTAGATCAGCGATCCGTCAAGGTCCACGATGTCCTTTTTCAGCCGCGCGTCGGAGGAAACATCCACGGACTGTACGCAGTACAGGCGCGTCCACCGCAGCGAGTATGCCGTGGAACCGAGCGCGTATTTATTGGTTTCATTGGGGATGGCGTGGCATGCGAAACTCGCCGCGCCTGCCGGGTTCTGGTCTGTGCCGACGTATACATAGGCGCTCGCGCCGCTCATAATCAGGGTCCCCACGGAGGAAAGGCTCAGGCCTCCGCCCGCGCCGATTGCCACGTTGACATTGCCGTGAATGTCGAGGTTGCTGTCGTTTTGGGCGAGCAGCCGTATCTTTTTATTGCCCGCGCCTTTGGGTATCGTAATGCCGAAGCCTCCGTACTCCGACCCGGCAACAGTAGGCGCGAGCAACAGGTGGCGAAATACCGAATCTTCGGTCGATTTCAGCTCAAACACCACGTCGCTTGCCGCCAGCACATCCTTGATCTGGCTGGCCGCAAAATACCCCTGCCCGCTGGCGTCGACGCCCGCTCCCGCAATCATCAGGTTGTCCGACGCCCTGTACAGCCCGAACTGCGAGGCGTTCGCTTTGAACCTCGTGGGCAGCGATTGCGATCCGTTGGAAAGCGTCTGCGCGACTTCAAGGCCGTTCTCGGGCGTGATGGTGACTGATGTGCCTGTCACCAATGACTGACCGGGGTCCTCCGGCGCGGGCGACCAGTCCGTTGCCTTGTTGCCCTTTTCCAGCTTCATCCGGTACGTATGGAACACTGATCCGGGGATTGTACTTCCAGCTCCAAAAAGCACATGCGTGTACGTAGTGCTCGGAGCGGTAAAAGTGAAAGATGAAAACGCCCATGCATTTCGCGTAGTTATCACAGGGCCGAAACCGAGCAAGCTCCAAGTTTCATTGTAGGCTCCTATCGTGTAGGCTCCTACGGCTCCAGCGGGAATGTAAAACCATCCGGAAGCGGTATACGTCTGGCCGGGAATTAACTTCACGTCTTGATAGTTTCGAGCGTTTGTCTGACCAGACGCGCACACATTCCTAAGTGATGCGGCGGTTTTCCCCGGAAAGGGAGCGCCTGTTATGGGGGCGGTGTCTCGTGTTATGGTCGAAGCATTACTACCGAGCCACGAGGCTGTATTTACAGGCATGCCGGAGTTCAAAAACAAGTTCGTACCGCCGACGGCTACACCCTCCACCGCTGCCGTGATCTGCCCCGGCACCAGATTAAGGCTGGCTTCCGCATCGGTCACCCGGTTCCCCAGCGCGTTCACAGAGGATTGCTCCGCCTTCAGCGCGATCTGCCCGGCCATCGTAGTGATCGACGCCGTATGGGACGAAACCGTGCCGTCCAGGTGGGTATCCTGCGCGTTCACCCAACCGGTGCCGCTCCAGCGGTACAGCTTGTTGTTGTCGTCCGTGTCGATCCACAGGTCACCCTCATCCGCCTCGGTCATGCCCGTCGGCGCGGAGGGCTGCGAGAACGTGCGTATCTTCCCGTCCGCCGTGGCCTGAGCCGTGCCCGCCGCCAGCAGCGCCTGCTGCAGGCGCACATCGTCCACCGCCAGCCACTCGGTACCGTTGTAGCGGTATAGCTTGTTGCCGTCGTCGGTGTCGATCCACAGGTCGCCGGTGGCCATGCCCTCGGTGGGCGCGGACGCCAGATAATAGACGGTGTTTTTCAGACCGACAAGCGCGTTCAGCGCGTTTACCTCGGTCTTCGTGGCGCGCAGCTGAATTGCTTCTTCGTTCTGAATGATCTTGCTATCGTGCTCGGTGACGATCCCAGTCAGCGCATTGAAGTCCCCGGTCGGTACGCCGAGATCCGTCCACGCGCTGCCGTCCCATGTCATCAGAATGTGCGTCTCCGGGTTCACCCACATCTGCCCGATGTACGGGTTCTCCGGCGGCAGTTCGGTCACCGGGATGATCGCGCCCGATACGCTCTCCGCGTCGATCTGTTCGTCCGTAACGGAATTATCCGCCAGCGCGCCTGCGCCCATCGATCCCGCCGCCACCAGCGATCCGGGGATATTCTGCGGCAGCTGCCATACCGGCACGCTTAGGCGCTCGCGAGGAAGGCGTACCCGCCCCAGCTCGACGGCCTTGAACCGGCCCGTGAGGCAATCCCACACCGTCTCGATGACCTCGGTCAATACATCCACCCCGATGCCGGGGTGGCGCACCCGCACACGGTCGCAGAGGAACACGTCCTCAAGCCGCCTGTACTGCTCGTATTCGACGGTGTCTCCCAGCTTCAAAAACTCCACCCGCACGTTGGCGGCGGGCTGGTCGGCCTCCTCGATCGTAAACAGGTTGAGCGCCCGCTCAATCATCTTTTTCCGGGCGGCCAGTACGTCCGCGCTGCTATCGCTCTTGGCCTTGACCGGCGTCTCCAGCACCGCAATGAGCGGCGCGGGGTAGTCGCTGGCGCGGTTGCTGGTGATCCATCTCTCTCCCGCGCCGATGGTCACGGTCACGCCGTTTATGTCATAGCTGCCCGCGGTCAGGTACAAGGGCTTGTCCTTATGGGTCTTGCCCACCGGCATCACGCGGGCAATCGCGTCGGTCACGTCGGTGGCGACCGTTACGCCCATGAGGTTCTTGCCGTGCTCGATCCGAACGCCCCGGTTCAGCCCCGCTTCCCGCAGGATCGTGAATTCATAGTTGTCCCGGACGAGCTCCGCGCCCCAGCGGTCGAGGATCCCCGTCTCCGGGGCCATCAGCGCCGCGACGATGTTCTCGTTCGTCCAGTTCACCTGCACCCGCCGGTCGAGGAGGTTCGTCCTGCCCTCGAATTCGTGGGACATCAGCGCGCCCGCCATCACCCCGGCGAGCGCCTGGATGCAGGTGGGCTCGTTGGTGTTGGTGCTTTTTATATAGCCGGTCCAGGTGGTCAGGTTCCCGGCGAGATCGTAGAAGATGTGGCTGGCCGTGACGGTGACGCCCTTCGCGGTCACCTCTGCCTCCCGGATGCGGAACAGCTGCGGCTTCACGGTCCAGGCGGGCTCCACCTGTTCGATGGCTGTGGGGTCATTCGGGATGGTCTCGGTCACGATGTACTCGATGGCGGCGGCGGAGATCCATCCGCTGCCGTACTTCGTCTTGACCTTGTAGCGGCCAACCTTGCGCGTCACGGTGAGGGTGAGCCGCTGGGTCTTCTTCTTGTCCGCCCAGAGGGGCAGCGTCTTCAGCCGCCTGCCGCCGGACGCCTTCGAGTAAAGCCCCCGCTGGCTCTTGGTGGCGGTGGTCTTCATCTGCCACTTCTCGACGGTTGTCTCAATGTTTCCCTCTTCGTCGATCTCGGCGGTGGTGCGCACCGGCACCTCGGCGGAGAGTACGCAGCCGGGCATCAGCATCTGCCAGCGCTTCTCGTCGTCGATGGGGTGGACGAGGGTCAGCTGCGAAAGCCCGTTGCGCTTCTCCTGATGCTCGCACCGGGTGGGCGTCAGCGGCCCGCATAGGCCCATCGTGCTGAAGTCCGTCTCGTTTGGCGCAAATACGTATACAGCCACTACAGCCACCTCCAGTTGGGCTGGATTTTCACTTGGGTCACGTCGCCCGTCCAGGACACGTTGCTTGTTCCGGTCGGAATAATGAGCGGCCAGTCCTCGATGGACGCGCTGCCGGAGAGGTTCGTCCCGCCGGAATAGATCAGCCCCGCGGGCACGTCGATCATCACCGTGCCCGGCGCGCCGTCGATTGATATGGCCGCTTCGCCGATCGTCAGCGTGATGTCGCCGGTGGCGGTCAGCTCGATCACCGGCTCCGAGAATACCGTGCCGGGGTTCGTCAGGGCAAAGGGTAAGGTGCGGGTCAGTACCGTCGGCACCGCTTCATAGGCGAAGGGATCCGCCCAGAAGGAGAGCGCGAAGATCCGGTCGTTAAAGCCCTCCATCAGCGGCGACAGCGTCACGGCATCGGTCAGCCGGGCGCGGAAGCGCCGGTTGGGGCGGTTTGAAAGCGTCAGCCAGTCGAGGCCCTGCAGCCAGGAAGCGAGGGTCTCAAGGGGCGACACGGTGCCGCCCTGTTCATAGGGCAGGTAGCATTCGATGGGCAGCAGCATCTCGTCCCACGCGCCGTCCTCTATGTGCAGCGCGCCGCTCTTCCCCGGCACCACGATGGTCTCGGTGCGCTTGCCGGGGAACATGACGGGCGGCAGCTTCGTCACCACCACACCGTGGTCGTCCGAAGAAGCGCCCCGCCAGCCAAAATGCATGTCGCTCATCTACCTCGCCCCCAGTCCGTACTGCAAATCCCGCGCCACCTTCTGGGTGCGGCGCTCAAGCTCCAAAATGTCGGCGTCCGACCGCACCACCGCGCCGGGGAACGTCACCGAAATCGGCGCGCCGTAGTGGTTTGTGACCGATCCCGCCGCCCGAGGGGGCGAGAGGTTCAGGTTTGCGGACGAAAACGCGCCGACGGCGGTCAGCCGCCGCATGGAAGCCCGCGCGCCTTCCGCGCCGCCGTCCACCCCCAGCTGGAAGCCCTTCGCCGTATTCTTGCCGATCTCCATGAACACCCTGGACGGCGACGCGATGCCCAGCTCCTGCCGGGCCGCTTCAATGGCCGCGCGGGCGAGGCCCTTGAACGAGGCCACCAGCGCGCCCCGCCGCGCCGCCGCGCCCGCGATCAATCCGTTTACCGCCGCACGACCCACGCCTTCCAGGTTGCCCAGCGCCTGCGCGGCCTTGATGGCGTCGTCGATTCCGCCGGTAAACCCCGCCGTCTCCAGCTCAAGGCTTGCGACGACCTTTCCCAAATCCACCATGCATCGCGCCTCCTTCCAACGCATCGATCAGTTTCCGGTTGTCCGCCGCCTTCGGCGGCTTCAACCTCTGCCCTTCCTTCAGCCGCGCCATGTAGTCGAGCACGGCCTCGTCCAGGCAATAGGCCCAATAGGGGTCACGGATTCCTGCCAGCGAGGACGGCCTCGCCCCGAAGGCCGTCGCCATCGCCGCCAGGTTCGCCGCCGAGCACGCGGCGAAATCGGGCCATCCCATCCGCCCCCTTGAGCGCGAACGCGTAGATTGCCAGATACTGCTCGTCGGTCAGCTCAAGCCCCGCGTCAGAGATCTCCTCCATGGTCGGCGAGACCAGCGCGTAGCGGGCGATTTCATGGAGCGCCTTCGCCTGCTGCTCGGGCGCGAGGCGCGTCCCGGCGGCGGCGGGGAAGAACAGCTCCTGGATGGATTCGATCAGCGGGTTCGGAACGAACCCGGCGGCGCGCGCCATCGCGACGAGCCCCGGCCTGCGCAGCCTGCACACAAAGTCCTCGCCCGGCTCCCAGCCGGGCAGCGCCGCCTCCTGCGCGCCGTAGCGCCGGGCGGCCAGATGGATGTCGGTCATGCCCTCTCCCTTCCGCCCGCGCCGCGAAGCGCGGGCAGCCCTGTCAATTAAGTGCGCCGCCGTTATGCCATGTCCGGCAGCGCCTCGATGCGCCGGACCGTGATGGGTGAAACCCCGCCTGCCGGTCGGGACTGTATCCTGTACGAAAGCGTCGTAAACTCCCCGTCCTTCAGCGCGCCCTCGATGGGTTTGCCCTTGCAGCTGGGGAACTTCCACTCGTGGTAGGCTTTGGCCTCGCCGTCCGCGTCCCGGTCGGCGGAGTAGGCGTACAGGTCGAAGGCCGTGCGGGAGACCGGCGCGCCCGCGGCGGGCGCGGCATACACCTCGCCGGGCGCGCCCGGCACGCCGCTCAGCGCGCCGCCGTCCACCAGCGAGAGGATCTCGCTGTGCAGGAGCGGGTCGTCCAGCTGAATGTCGTAGCCTCTTACGATGTCCTCGGTGCGCAGCGCGCCGAAAATGGTGTTCTTCACGCGCAGCTCCTTCTCCGAGCCTTCCGAAAGGCTCGCCGCGAAGGAGATGCCCGTCATCGCCTCGACCACGTAGGTGCGCGGCGTCTCCTCGAGGGTGACCACCTTCACGCGCTCGCAGCCCGCGATGTTGCCACCGGAGATTCGGGTATCGGCCATAGCGTCCTCCTCACATGGCGCACAGCGCCACAAATTCGATCGTCTGGGTGTGGGCGCGGAAAGCCTCGTCCACGTTCTCCGGCCCCGCCGCGCCCCGGGGCTTCATCCCGAGGGGCGAAAGGGCGGCCGCCGCGCCAGAAAGCATCCCGAAAAGCGCGGCAGGCTGTCCCAGCGGCGCGCAGGCCATCACGCCCACCGCGCGCTTCACCCCGCCGCCCGCCGCGCCCGACGTCCCGCCGTCAAAAACCACCAGGTATGGGGCGCGGCATGGCCCCAGCGCCTCGCCGGGGCGGTACACGGCGTACCCCGCGTCCGAAAGCGCCCTTCGGGCGCGTTCAACCGGGCTCATGCGTTCCCCTCCCTTGCAAGCGCCCGCAGAAATTCGGGCGCGAGATTCAAAACCGTGGGTTTGATGACTTGGTACCCGCCCGCCTCGAGGGCGGACGCATAGGGCGCGCCGCCGGTCAGCGAAATGGTGATCTTCCCGCCGGATTCGGCGGCGCAACCGCGGATGGAGTCTCTCGCCCGGCCGGTCCGGTCGCGCCAGCGCGCGTCGGCTTTGGCGCGCGTCTCCATGCTCCGGGCGGTCTCCCCGGC
>JAEYPB010000084.1 GCA_023411175.1 Bacillota bacterium
CACCGCGTTTTTTCTCCGCGCCGCATCAGCACGAAATCGCGCTGGACGCCGGGTCGAGCCGCCGGATGATGTCCTCCTGGATGGCCGGGGACAAATCGAGGAAATTGACAAAGGTGCCGTGGATGCGCATGATATAGACGCCGGACGGCGCGTACTTCGCCGGGTTTTTCAAGACCTTCCGGAGCATCTCCGGCGTAGTCACGTTGACGTACAGGTAGAACGGCGAAACCCCGTTTGCGTGCGCGTTGAAGAACAGCGGCGCGATCACCCTGTCGCGGAACTCCAGCCCCTTGCCCTCGTGATTTTCGGCGCGGAAGTACTTCGGATCGACGCCCAGGTGGGACGCGTATCCGCCCGAAAACTTCTCAAAGGGCAGCTTCATCGCCGACAGCGCGCGCAGCCCCAGCCCGCCCGCCGCGTCGCCCGCCAGCGGGTCGACGCCGTAGGAAAGCATTTCGCGGCTGCCGCGCCCGTCGGGGGTCGCGCCGACCCAGTAGCCGTAGAGCAGGTGCGTGGACGGCGTCGAAAAGTCCGGCCGGAAGGGGTTGCCCAGGTAGTTTTTAAGCGACGCCACCATGTCCGACACGCGGGACGCGATCTCGCGGGCCTCGCCGTCGGGCTGCGCTTCGTTCTCGCCGTACTTGGGGCAGGCGCTCAAAAACGCGCGCAACTCCTCGTAACCCTCGAAATTGGCGCGCAGCGCGGGCAGGAGCATTTCCGCGTCCTGGGGACGCTCCGCCAGCAGGCGGTCGACGGCGACGAAGGAATCCGCCACCACCGCCAGGCCGTGGATCAGGCAGCCGCTGCCGTTGTAGCGGGTGCCCTGGTGTACCGGGTCGCGCATGTCATAGCCCGACTCCATGCCGCCCATCATCGCGCTCAGGAACGGCACCGGCAGGTGGGCGACCGCGCGGGACGCGCCGTTGGCCGCGCGCTCCATCTCGGCGAGGAAACCCTCGAGGTTTTTGTAGAATCGCTCGCGCAGCGAACGGAGCGCGGCGAGGGGCGCCTCCGGCTCGACGAAATTCCCGATCTCCTCGCCGGTCACCAGCGAAACCCCGCCCGTCAGCGTCAGCTCCAGAATTTTCGCAAGGTTCAGCCAGGTGTTGGTGGTGTTGCCGTTGTCCCGGCCCATGACGAGGGGCTCCTGACAGCCGGCGATGGCGTAATCCGCGAGGTCCGCTTCCCGGACGCCGCCGCGCCGCAGCACCTCGAACACGCTGTCGTCGTTAAACAGCGAGGGCGTGAGGCAGCCGGGGGTGAAGAAGAAGCGCCCCATCTCCCGGTACAGCTTCTCCGGCGTGCCTTTGTGCAGCTTGACCGACAGGATCGGCTGGGGCAGGTTCATCCCGTAGTAGGCGTCGAGGAGCGCGTAGCTGGTCTCGTTTGTCAGGTCGTTGCCTTCGGCATCGCGCCCGCCGACGATCAGGTTCTGTGAGATCGCCCAGCTGCGGTCGCCGACGTTGAAGAACACCAGCAGGTGCGAAAGATAGGCCGCCGCCTCGTCCCGGGAGAGCCCCTCCGCCGCGCGGTAGGGCTCGAAGATGCGGTCGGCGTTGCCGACGGAGAAGGCGAAGGGGTTGGGCGCCTGTTCCGCGCACATCACCTGCCACAGGATCATGAAGCTCTGGATGGCCTCGTAAAGGTTCGTCGCGCCACCCTCGGGCACCTTGCGAAGCGCGTCCCGCATGCGGGTAAGCCGCGCCAGGTCGTCGCCCGAAGCTGTGCCCGCCATTTCATCGGCGAGGGCCGCGTACCGCCCGGCCAGCATCACCGCGGCCTCCAGCGCCCGCTTCATCGCGCGGAAATTAGACGCCTTCTCCGGGTCGCGCTCGGATTCGAGCTTTTCCGAAAGCGCCCGGATCGCCTCGCCCGCGCCCCGGGCGAGGAGGGGCCTTACGTCCGGGATGACGTGCCCGGTCACCTGCTCCATGAAGAAGGCGACCTCGCCGGTCAGTTTTTCGACCGACCAATACGTCTCGGACAGCGCGCGCACGTAGGGCGTCTCCCGGTCGTGGGCCTTGACCGCCTCGATCCGCTGGGGCGGGAATTCATCGTTTGGCTCGATGTCGCCGAAAACTGCCGTCGGGTCGCAGTACCCGGCGAAGGATTCCACCTTGAAGCTGGGGTTGATGAGGGCGTAGGACCGGGCGAAGGCGTCCCGCTGGGTGCCCGCGAACAGCGCGTGGGCGC
Organism: Bacillota bacterium; assembly: GCA_023411175.1. Taxonomy (GTDB): domain Bacteria; phylum Bacillota; class Clostridia; order Christensenellales; family Aristaeellaceae; genus JAEZHK01. Next base: position 2,194 of record JAEYPB010000084.1, read on the forward strand.
TGATCGAAATCGGCAGCGCCGCGAGCGCGTCGTAGAGAAGGTGCGCCGCCTTTTCCCCCGGCGGCAGCGCCGCGTATTTTTCCTCGTTTCGTGCGCAGGCTTCCCGGATCAAAAACCACCCGTCCAGCCGCTTCAGCGCGCGCTCCTCGCGAAACAGCGCCTTCGCCCTGTCGATGACCGCGGACGGACTCAGCTTCACCATTTCCATACCTCTACCTCCTCAGGTTCTGACCACCTCGAGCCCTTCGGCTTCGAGCACCTTTTCCAGTTCCTCGGCCCGTCCGGCGGGCAAAAACGCGTCCTCCATGCCGTAGGAAAGCCCCAGTTTTTCCCACTTGTCCCGGCCGTATTCGTGGTAGCGCAATACCTCGACGCGCGCGTGGCCCGCGAAGCGGGAGAGGTACGCGCCAAAGCCTTTAAGCGCGGCCAAATCGTCGTTCACGCCGTGGATCAGCGGGATGCGGATGAGAAGGTTCACCCCCGCGTCCGCCGCGCGCCCGAGGTTCTCCTTCACCCCGTCGATCGAAAGCCCCGTGTACTTCTGATGCGCCGTCCCGTCCGGGTGCTTGAAATCGGCGATCAAGAGGTCTGTCAAGCCAAAGAGCGCGGGGAGCCTCGGGTGGGTGGCGTTCGATTCAAGGGCGGTGTGGACGCCGCCCGCGCGCACCCTAAGAAAGAGCGCTGCCACCGCGTCCAGCTGCCCGGTGGCCTCGCCGCCGGTCAGCGTCAGCCCGCCGCCGTCAAAGAACATCGGCTTGGCGGCGATTGCCGCCTCCGCGATTTTCTCCACGTCCTCCCGGCGGTTTCCGGGCCGCCCCGCGGCCACGCCCTCCGGGTTCGAGCACCAGGGGCAGCGCATGTTGCAGCCCGCCAGGTGGTACACCAGCCGGTTGCCCGGCCCGTCCTGATTGTAGTTGAAGCCCTTCTGAAAGTATTCGATGGTCATGCCGTGCCTCCCGCCTGTCCAAATGCGCCCGTGGGCCTCAGCAAAAGATTGTCCAGCGCCACGACGCTCGCGCCCACGAGCATCGGGTCCCCCGGCAGATGGTTCACCGAAACCTTCAGCGCGCCGTAGACCTCCGGCATCAGGTGACGGCGGAGCACCCCGTCCGCAACCTCAGGGAAGAACTCGCCGCCGCCCTCCACCAGCCGGTCGGCGAATACCACCGAATCCGGGTTCAGGGCGTTGATGAGCCCGCAGACGCCGAAGGCAAGATGCCCCGCCACCCGGCGGTATGCCTCCCGCGCCGCGTCCTCCCCCGATCGCACCCGCCGGAGGATCTCGTCAAGGCCCGGCGACTCGCCGCCCTCCGTGAGCCGCGTCAGCGCGTAGGCCTCCTTGAGCGCTTCGGAGGACGCGTAAAGCTCCAGACAGCCCCGGTTGCCGCACTCGCAGAGCGGCCCGGCAAAGTTGATGCTGGCGTGGCCGATCTCCCCGGCGTAGCCGCTGGCGCCGTGGTACGCCTGTCCGCCGGTGATCAGCCCCGCGCCGACGCCCCGGTCGCACACCACGTACAGAAGGTTTTCGTCGCGCCGGTGCTCGCCGTACCAAAGCTCTGCCATCGCGCCGCAGTTGGCGTCGTGCTCGAGGAACACCTTGAGGCCGGTGGCCCTCTGAAGCCCCGCCTCGATGTCCACCCCGGCCCAGCCGGGAAAGCCGCTCATCAGCGTGATGCGCTTCGTCCGGGCGTTGAAGGGCCCCGGCAGCGCCACGCCCAGCGCCAGAACCTCCCCCGGCGCGCGGGCGAGGGTTTCCGTCACCAGGCGGCACAGCGCCTCCAGCGAAGCCTCCGCCCCCCGCTCCGGGCGGTTCTCGGCCTGACCGTAGGCCTTTTCGTTTCCGGCGATGTCATAGACCGCGCAGGACAGGTAGCTGCGGTTGACCCGCGCCGCGCCCAGCAGGAATTTATCCTCGTTCAGCGTCAGCCCCATGGGCCGTCGGCCCAGCGGCGCGTCACGCCCGGTGGTCTCGGACACCAGTCCCCAGTCCACGAGCTCCTTCACGATCTTCGTGATGGTCGCCTGCTTGAGCCCGGTGAGCCGAACGAGGCCGATGCGCGTCTCCGCGCGCCCGGAATGCAGCGCGCGGATGACCAGCGCGCGGTTCAGTTCCTTCTGTGCGTCCCGGCTGATGCCCGTTTCGTTTTGCATGGGTCGCCCCCGATATAATTCACTAAGTGCATTATATGTCCGCCCGCGCCCGTTGTCAACGCGTCAAAACCCCGAACAGCGTAAATTGTGCGCCGCAAACCTTTACATTCTGCCGCGAATTCCGACACTCAATAAAAAAACGCCCGCGCTTTTGCGCGGGCAGACCAGGATCATAACCCCTCGTGTCTTCCAATCGTGCACGGCGGCGTGTACGCCGGGAATGGCTTCCTTAACCAGTTACGAAGACTTGCGGAGGAAACAATCCCTCCGGTCAGTGCTCCCCCGGAAATCCCAAAGCATTTCAGGCCTTCCCCCCGGCCTGAAAACCAACGGGTTTTTCAGTACCGTTACAGCGCCAATCCCTTGAGCGGCAGGCCGAAGGCCTCGGCGACGCCGGGGCAGGTGACCTCGCCCTCGTAGACGTTGATGGCGGAGACGATGCTCTCATTGCGCCGGGCGGCCTCTTCGAGGCCCAGGTCGGCGATTTTGAGCCCGTAGCCCAGCGTGGCGTTGGTCAGCGCCATCGTCGCGGTGTAGGGCACCGCGCCGGGCATGTTGGCGACGCAGTAGTGCACCACGCCGTCCACGACGAAGGTTGGGTTGTCGTGGTAGGTGGGGCGGGTGGTCTCGACGCAGCCGCCCTGGTCGACCGCCACGTCGACGATGACCGATCCGGGGCGCATCCGCTTCAGGTGCTCGCGGCGGATCAGCTTGGGCGCGGCGGCGCCGGGAATGAGCACCGCGCCGATCACGAGGTCGGCGTCGGCGATCTCCTCACAGATGGCCTGCGTAGTGGAAAACACCGTTTTGATGTTGCTGTTAAACAGCTCATCCAGCTCGACCAGCCGGTCGATGGACAGGTCGATCACCGTCACATCCGCGCCGAGCCCCAGCGCCATGCGGCAGGCGTTGGTGCCGACGAAGCCGCCGCCCAGCACCACGACCTTGGCCTTGCGCACGCCCGGCACGCCGGAGATCAGTACGCCCCGGCCGCCGAAGGGCTTTTCGAGGCACTTCGCGCCCTCGATGGCGGCGAGCCGCCCGGCGATCTCACTCATGGGCTTGAGCAGCGGCAGCTGCCCCTTTCTGTCCTTCAGCGTTTCGTAGGCGACGCCCTTGCAGCCGGAGGCGAGCAGCGCGTCGGTCAGCGCCCGGTCGGCGGCCAGGTGCAAATAGGTGTAGAGGATCTGCCCCTTTCGGATCTTCGGATACTCCGCCGGAAGCGGCTCCTTGACCTTGATGACCATGTCGCTCTCGGCCCAGACGCCGTCGGCGCTTGTCAGTACCGCACCGGCCTGCTCGTATTCGGCGTCCGAAAAGCCGCTGCCCTCGCCGAGTCCGGCCTCCGCCAGCACCCGGTGCCCGTGGCGGACGTACTCCGCGGCGTTGGCGGGCGTGAGCCCCACCCGAAATTCGCTGTTCTTGATCTCCCTGACGCACCCGACGGTCATACGCTCGCGCCCCCTGTCGAAATTTCCCCGCGCGCCGGTCGCCTGTCCGTCCGGGCGCGCGCCGGAGCGGACGGCCGGGCGCGCCTCGTTCGCGCGAGCCGGATGCAAAAAAATTCTCCGTTCCGCCGCGCTTTTCCTCCGGCGAAATCAGACGAAATCCACGGGCGCGCCGAAAAATTTTTGAGCCCGGCATTTCGCCGGGCTCAAAAATTTCTCAAAAAGGGCGTCGTATCGCTCAGCGATTCCACTTCGGGTTGTCCACCATCGTCGGCGCGCCGCCGACGTCCACCACGAGCTTTCGGTAGCCCTTCTCCTCGATGGTGCCGTAGTCGTGCCCCGCGTCGGCGCGGAAGGCGAAGAACATCACGAGCGGCACAGTTCCGGTGTTGATGGACCGGTGCGCGTTTCGCCCCGGCACATACAGGCTGTCTCCGGGCTTCAAAAAGCACAGGCTGCATTCGCCCTCGGGGGTCTCCATCAGCATCGCACCCTCGCCGGACAGGCAGTAGTACACCTCGGCCACGTCCAGGATGGTGTGGAAATGCCCTTTCGTCAAAAAGTACTCGTCCCCCACCTTGCCGGGGTAGATGATGGTGGTGCCGAAGCGCAGGTCGCCCGGCGTCTCGGGGATCTGGTTCAGCTCGTAGAATTCGTAGACCATCGGGTTTCCGCGCTTCTGCATCTCCGCAGCGGCGGCCTGATCGTGGAAGGCGGGCGCGACGTCCCGCAGCGTCCGCGCGGTGGGCTGCGCGCCGCCAGTTTCGCAGCGGCCGGTCACAAGGTCAAAATCCAGCACAAAGGGCTTTACTTCCATACCCTTTCTCCTTTCGTGGGGCTATTTAATGGTCAGTCCGCGGGTGGATCGGTCCATCGAAACCGCGATGGCCGCCAGCACGAACACGCCGAACACCACGTTCTGCCAGTAGGCGTCCACGCCGATAAAGTTCATGCCGTTGTTGATGATGGCGACGGTGAATACGCCCAGCACCGTGCCCAGCGCGCTGCCCTTGCCGCCGGTCAGCGCGGTGCCGCCCAGCACGCAGGAGGCCACGATGAGCAGCGTGAACGGGTCGCCGATGGTGGGCGCGCAGGAGCGCAGCTTGGCGGCGAGGAATACCCCGCCCAGCGCCGCGCACAGGCCGTTGACGGTGAACACCGCGATCTTGGTCTTGTCGACGGGGGTCCCGGCGATGCGGGCGGCGCGCTCGTTGCCGCCGATGGCGTACATCGCGCGCCCGACGGCGGTGCGGGTCTGGAACACGTACACCAGCGCGACCAGCATCAGCGCCAATAGAAGCGGCAGCCCCACCACGCCAAAGGACACCTTAAACCAGTTGACCGCGCCCCACATGCTCTTGGGCACCGAGATGGGCGCCTCGGCGATGAGCAGCGCCGCCGACTGCCACACCGACATGAACGCCAGCGACGCGATGAACGAAGGCACCTTCAGCTTCACGTGGATCACGCCCAGCAGGAACCCGGCCGCGAGGCCGAACGCGAGCGAGATCGAAAACGCCACAAAGGTCGCCAGCGCCACGTTCGGCTCCTGCCCGGCGGCGGCGTAATTGTCGCTGAACGCCTTCAGGAACTTGACGAACAGCACGTTCGAAACCGAGCACACCGCGCCCATCGAAAGGTCGATGGACCCGAACAGGAGGACCGAGGTCATGCCCACGGACATGATCATCAGCGGCGCGGTATCCCGAAGCAGGTTCGTCAGGTTGGAGTTCCCCAGAAAGTTCTGCTGGGTGGTGGAAAGCCCCACCACGAGCAGCACGATGGCGGAAAAGCTGAAGTACTGTACGATTTTTTCGCGCAGCCTGTATTTTTTCCCCGCGTCAACCGCTTTTATTTGACTCATGTTTCGCCCTCCTCACATCATCAGGCTGACGACGTCCACCTGCTCGGGCTTGCCGCCGACATCCGCGCCGAACTCGCCGGTGATCAGGCCGTCCTGCAAAACCAGGATGCGGTTTGCAAGGCCGATGGACTCGTCCAGCGTGTCGCCCAGGAGGATGACGGACTTGCCCGCTTTCGTGATGTCGCGGATCAGCGAATAGATCTCTTCCTTCGCGCCCACGTCCACGCCGCGGGTGGGGTGGTTGAGGATCAGGATGTCCGCGCCGCTGGCCAGCGCCCGGGAGAAGACCACCTTCTGCTGGTTGCCGCCGGACAGCTGCATGAGAAGCTCCCGCCGCCCGCTGGTCTTGACGCGCAGCTTCCCGATCCACTCCTCGGCCTGCCCCGCGATCTTCGCCTTCGATACGAAGATGCCCTTCTTCAGCTTGGCGGCGTTCGAAAGCGCCATGTTGTCCTCAACGGACAGCGTCATCACCACGCCCTCATACAGCCGCTCCTTGGGGATCATCAGAATCCCGGCATGGAGCGCCTCCACCGGGGAGCCGAAGTGCACCCGCCTGCCGCGCACCGACACCTCGCCGGAGGTGGGGCGGATGTCGCCGCAGAGGACGGAGCAGATCTCCTCCTTGCCGGAGCCAACCACGCCGCAGAAGCCGAGGATCTCGCCCTCCCGCAGCTTGAAGTTCACGTGCTTGAACACGCCGTGAAGCCCCAGGTCCTTCGCCTCCAGCACCACCTTCTCGGCGGGCTTGCGCTGCTTTTCCAGGTGGTAGTACTCGGTGGTGGTGGTGCGCCCCACCATCATCTCATACAGCCGCTTTTCGCTGGCTTCCTTGGTCGGCAGGTCGCCCACGCTCTTTCCGTCCTTGTAGACGTAGATGCGGTCGGTAATCGAAAGCACCTCGTCCAGCCGGTGGGAGACGAACACCACCGAATGCCCCCGCTCGGCGATTTTCCGCATCTGCCTGAACAGGTTTTGGACTTCGGCCTCGCTCAGAACCGATGTCGGCTCGTCGAGCAGGATCAGGCAATGCTCCTGCCCCGCCTGCTTGGTCACGTTGATGACCTTGGCGATCTCGATCATCTGCCGGGTGGCGAAGTTGAGGTCGGAAACCTTCTTCCTCGGGGAAATGCCGGCGACGTCCACTTCCTCCATAACCTTCTGCGCTTCGCGGTTCATGCGCCCCCAGTCCACAAAGCCGTTCTTTTTAAACCCCTTCTCGTGGCCGAAGAAGATGTTCTGCGCCACGTTCAGGTTGACGATCAGGCTCTGCTCCTGGAACACCATGCCCAGCCCCTCGCGGTTGGCCTCCATGGGCGTCTTGGGCTGGTAAGGTTTTCCGTGCATCTCCATGTGTCCGGAGGAAGGCGAAAACGCGCCGATGATGATCTTGAGCAGCGTCGACTTGCCCGCGCCGTTCTCCCCCACGAGGCCCACGATCTCGCCGGGATAGACCGTGAGATCCACACCCTTCAGCGCCTGGGTGCCGGCGAAGGATTTGGTGATGTCCCTTGCCGCGAACAGCGGCTTTCTCTCTTCCATGCGCCCACCCCCGCTCACTTGCTGATGACCTGACCGCCACGGGGGATGGTCAGGATCACCGCGATCAGAATGATCAGCCCCTGGATGCCGGTGCGCACGTAGGGGTTGACGCTTAGGAGCACCAGCCCGTTGGACAGGACCGTCATGATCAGGACGCCCACGATCGTGTTGACCACGCCGCCCTTGCCGCCGGCCAGGCTCGTGCCGCCGACGACCACCGCCGCCTGCGCGGGGAACATCAGCCCTTCGCCGATGCCCACCTGCCCCTGCCCGAGCCGGATCGCGCCGATCACGCCCGCCACGCCGAACAGGAACCCGGCCAGCGTGAACACCTGAATCTTCACCCGGTCCACGCTGACGCCCACCGAGCGCGGGATACTCTCGTTGGTGCCCACGGCGTAGATGTAGCGGCCGAAGGCGGTGTACTCCTGGATGAAGTAGCACAGCGCCAGCATCAAAAGCGCCACCCACGTGATGAACGGGATGCCCAGAAACGACGCCCGCGCCAGCCAAACAAACAGCGGGTCGGTGATCGTGGGCGGATGCCCCTGATAGGAGAGCATGCCGATGCCCCGGCAGATGTACATGAACGCGAACGTCACCATGAAGGATGGGATGCGCAGCTTTACGTGCACCACACCCACGATGAAGCCGATCACCACCGAGACGAGGATCGCGAGCAGCGCGCCGCCGACCCCCATGTTCATGCCGGGGAACTGGCTGTTCATCACGAACACCGCCATCAAGGAGCCGGCCATGCCCACGGTGCCGTCGATGGACAGGTCGATCGAGCCGATCATGATCACAAACGTCAGCCCGAACGCCACAATCAGCGGGATCGCCAGCTGGTTCAGAATGGCCACCAGGTTGTCGCCGGACGCGAAGTTGCGCCCGCAGGCCAGAGAAAACGTCACAATCAGCAAAAGAAGCACCATCACCGGTGCGATTTTCATCACGCGCTCCCTGAAATTGTCCCTGCGCACCTTTTCGGCGAATTCCTCCGTAATGGTCATCGCCGCGCGTTTTTGTTCGTCCATAGGTTCACGCTCCAATCCCGCGAGGGTTATCCTCTATGATTCAACGCGCCGGGCGCGCCGTACATTCCACTTAAGCCCCGGGGGAAGATGAAAATGCTTTGGGATACCCCGGCGGGGCGGGTGTCCCCGCCCCGCCGGGCTGTAACAGGTTCCGGTCTTTCCGTTCTTTCCAGTCGTTCCCGGCGGCGTTCGGGAACCCCCCGCCGCCTTCCGATCGTCCCGGCGACATTCCGAAAGTCGAAGGTGAAAACTCCCGACGTCCTTCTCAATCGTTCCCGGCGACATGCGCGCCGGGAACGGTTTCCATAACCAGTGCGCACACTGGTGGCGGAAACAATTCCTCAAGTCAGCGAGCCGCCCGAAACCCAAAGGGTTTCAGGCGAGCGCAGCGCCCCGTTTCCACGCGTCAAAATATCCACAAGGAGATTTTGACGCTATTCGCGCTGAAAGACGCGAAGCGGGTTTCGGCGCAATCGTCAGCGGGCCGCCCGGAAATCCGTCAGGATTTCAGGCCCGCGCAGGTCTCACGCGGTGGAAAGCCGCGAAGCGGATTTTCTCCGCAACAGGCCGCGCAGGTCTTCCCCGGCTGGCAAAGGACCAAGTCCTTTGCCAGCCGCCGCGCTGAAAGACGCGCAAGCGGATTTCAGCGCAATCGTTTAGTCCGCCTTGCAGGCAAACGGGATGGAGAAGTCGAACGTCGGCGCGGAGGTCAGGTACTCGGCGGCGTTGTCCTTGGTGATCAGGAGGGACGGCGTCGCGAACTCGCGGTACTCGGCGGGCAGCTGGCTGACGTCGATCAGGCCGGCCCAGGCCGCGTAGCAGATGGCCAGCGTGTAGCCGCCCTGCAGGTAGCCGTTGGAGGAGACGGTGGCAATCGCGAAGCCGTCGCGCACGGCCTCGACCACGTCGGTGTTGGCGTCGATGCCGACCACGCCGACCTTGCCCTTGAGGCCCTTGGCGTCCAGCGCCTGCATTGCGCCGGTGGCCATGTTGTCGTTGGCGCACCACACGCCGGCCACATCCGGGTGCTTGTTGAGCCAGGTTTCAACCAGCGTCAGCGCCTCGGAGGTCGCCCAGTTGCCGGTGTCGCTCTCGGCGACCACGATTTCCGGGTACTCGGCCAGCGCCTTCTGGAGGCCTTCGTAGCGGGCGGTGGCGGCGGTGTTGCCCAGCATGCCCTGCACGACGAAGATCTTGCCCTTGCCGCCCATGGAGTCAAACAGCGCCTTGGCGATGTTGTAGCCGCCCAGCACGTTGTCGGGCGAGGTGTGGATGACCCAGTTGGGGGTCAGATCTGCGGGGCCCACGTCGTCGGGCTTGTTCCAGGCGGTGCCGATGAAGCCGCCGGACTCCGCCATGGCCTCGGCCAGCGCGTAGGCGATCGAGTTTTCGTTGGGGTCGGAGTAGGCGATGGCGTTGCCGCCCGCCTTGGCGGCGAACTGGCGCATGTTGTCGACTTCCTTGTCGTTGTCGCCCTGGGAGTCGAGCACCTGCATCTCATACTTCTGGCCGATGGAATCCAGGTACTTGGCGAACATTTCCATGCCGACTTTGATGGTGGCGATGTAGGGGTTCTCGAGGCCGCGGACGGAGACACCCAGGTACAGCGTGGTGTCCAGCTTCTCCTGCGGGACGGACTCAATCTTGAACTCCTTGAGGTTTGCGTAGTCAACCTCGGCCAGCGCACCCGCGAACAGACCGAGCGCCAGCATCATGGCCAGCACCAGGGACAGGACCTTCTTCATGGTTTCCCCTCCTTATTCTTCATCCGGCGCGTGCGCCGAAATTGAGAAGCATGGGCGAATTGGCTTTTGCACTTGACCGTTCGATGCGCGTGCGCGAGGATGCTTTTCTCTGTTCTGTCCGTGCGCCGCGCGCGTTCCCGGCCCTTTTCAATCGTCGCGGGCAACCGCTTCAACCTCGTCCTGTCCGTGCACCGCGCGTTCCCGGCCCCGAAGGCTCGGTGCTCGCTCGGCGGACCGGCCGTATCTTCAAACCACGATGTACATTTCGAAACGTTTCGCGGTTCCGGCGGCGCGGATGCGTCCGACGCGCATCGTCGCAGGTTTATTCCGGCGGGTTTTTCCCGGTTCCGGCCTTCCCTCGCGCTTCCGCCGTGGATGACTTCCCGGTTCCGGCGGCGCGGATGCGTCCGTCGCGCATCGGCTCAGGTTTTTCCGGTAGGTGTCTCCCGGTTCCGACCGTCCGTCGCGCGTCCTTCTCGGGTTTTTCACGGTTCCGGCGGCGTCCGTCGCGGGGCTTTCCCGGCTCTGCCATGCGGATTAAGGGGCGTTACGGCGGTTTAGTCCGTTCTAATTATGATGTAATGTACCTACATTCTAACCCCCGTTTTCTATTATAAGGCCTTTCCGGGGTTTGTCAAGCGGTTTTTTCATCCGCCTATCAATTATTGTACATTTTCGTCAGCGCGCATTGGTTACAGAATATATTTTATGCGGGTTTCACCGTAATGATCTCTAAATAATGCACGCGGGGCCTTCGACCTCCGCTTGCATTTGCTATAATGTCATGATATAATGATCTCACAGGACGGCGCATCGCGCCGCGCTCCCGAAAACAAGGAGGCGCTCGCATGGAAAAGATGAAAACCCTGATCGTCGAAAAGGACGGTTCGCTCTCCGTCCGGGAAGTGTCAATGCCCGAATACAACGACTGCCAGGCGCTGGTCAAGACCCTCAGCTGCGGCGTGTGCAACGGCACCGACGCAAAGCTCATCCATCGCTCCTTCAAGAACTTCGGGCCGGACATGTACCCGCTCATGCTGGGGCACGAGGCCGTGGGCCGCGTGGTGGCTGTTGGCCAGAAGGTGTCCACCTACAAGGTGGGCGACCTGGTGCTGCTGCCCTTCGCCGGGCCCATCGACGGCTACGAGTGCGGCTGGGGCTCCTACAGCGAGTACGGCGTGGTGTGCGACCCGAAGTGGGACGAAACCGCCTACGGCCCCACCCCGGAATGCGCCTTTGGGCAGACGGTGCTGCCGCCGGACATCGACCCGGTGGACGCCGCGATGGTCATCACGCTGCGCGAGGTGCTTTCCTCCGTCAAGCGCTTCGGCATCGGCGCCAACGACTCGGTGGTCGTCTTCGGCTGCGGCCCGGTTGGGCTGACCTTCATCAAGTTCCTGAGCCTCCTGGGCGCGCACCCGATCATCGCCCTCGACATCATCGACGAGAAGCTTTCGGACGCAAAAAAGAACGGCGCGGACTACGCCTTCAACTCCAAGGACCCCCACTATAAGGAAAAGATCCGCGAAATCTGCCCCGAGGGCGTCAAGTTTGTGCTGGACGCGGTGGGCGTCTCCGCCATCATCAACATGGCCATGCCGCTCCTCTACGACCAGGGCAAGATCTGCTGCTACGGCATCTCCCCGAACCTTTCGATGGAGATCAACTGGGCCGAAGCCCCCTACAACTGGCAGCTTCAGTTCCAGCAGTTCCCCTCGAAGGTGGAGGAGGGCGCGGCGCACAACCAGGTCATGAACTGGCTGAAGGCCGGCGTGATCGACCTCAAGGACTACATCTCCGACTACTTCGACTTTGAGGACATCCTCACCGCCTTCGAAAAACTGGAGAAAAAGCAGATCGCAAAGAAGTGCATCATCCGGTATAAGGGCTAGCGTCCTTGGGACGAAAATCCTCCGCGCGGCTTTTCTGCTCGCGGGCATAATCTGCTCGGCCTGAAACTCCGACAAGTTTTCGGGCGGCCGCCGACTGAATGAAATGCTTCATCCCCCAGTGTGCTCGCTGGGGGATGAAACTTCGTTTCCAGCGCGCTTGTCGCCGGAAACCATAAAAGCCCTAGGGCAACACCGTCCCGCGCAAAAAGGCCCATCTCAACGACGAATTTATGATTGGAATGGGTATCCCATGACTTCGTTGTAATAATCCTTTCTCCATTCTTTATCCATTTGGAAGTTCTTCAAACCTTGGCACCTTCTCTAAGTCATGATCCCAGCCCGCTTTGTTTGCACAATAGATGTGCCCTTGTGGCCTTATATTTACCCCGCTGTCTATGCTCCCTGCGGGAACAACCAATATCGTTCCATCGAACTGAAGATTTGGCAGCGCGGACCCACAATTGGTGCAGAAGCTTTTGATGTGTCCTTCTGAACGGAAATTGAAGGTTTTCACTTTCTCTTCGCCGGACAGCCATTTTAATTGGGCAGTAGAGGAGAAAAGATTGGATGCATGGGCTGAACCGGTGTCCTTGCGGCATCGCTCGCAGTGGCAGAGAAAAAAATTTTCAAAATCCCCGTGAATCTCAAAAGTAACCTCGCCGCAAAGACATGACCCTGTATATTTCATAATCGACCCCCGAATATATTCTGCTTTGATTTCTGCAGACAATTGCCATTTAGCTTTGTGCAGTGTTGCCTTAGGGTTTTTCGACGAGCCGAGTCACGGCCCCCTTTTTACCAGACCATCGCGCAATCTCCCCGCAGGCCGCTTCCATCGCGCGGCGGCGGTGGTTATAGGCATCCACGTTGCCCGCTCCGGCTTCGGCGATTGTTTTTCCATCCGGTAGCTCGAACAGCGCGTCGTATCCATCTTCCGGCGCACCGCGCAGGCGCGAAGACTTTTTGGGGAAGCCCATGTTACGTGCCACCCTACACCCTCCTGAAATGGCACCCCGTCAGGTGGTCGTTGACCACGCCGACGGCCTGCAGGTAGGCGTAGACGATCGTGCTGCCGACGAACTTGAACCCGAGTTTTTTGAGATCCGCGCTGATCTGGTCGGACAGCGGCGTGGAAGCGGGCACCTGCTCCAGCCGCGCCCAGTGGTTGACGACGCTCTTCCCGTCCACGTAATTCCACAAAAACGCGTCCAGCGAGCCGTATTTCTCCCGGAGGTCGAAGTACCGCCGGGCGTTTTCGATGGCCGCGAGGACTTTCAGCCGGTTCCGGATGATGCCGGGGTTTTGAAGGAGCTGCGCGACCTTGTCCTCGCCGTACTGGGCGATGGCGGCGGGGTCGAAGTCGTCATAGGCCGCGCACATCGCGTCCATCTTTTTGAGGATGGTGGACCAGCTCAGCCCGGCCTGCTGCCCCTCGAGGATCAGCATTTTAAAAAGCGCGTGGTCGTCGTGAACGGGCACGCCCCAGATGTGATCGTGATAGTCCTGTTCCAGCGCGGACTTCTGCGCCCAGCCGCAGCGGATGATCTCCGGCATGTCCACCCCTCCTTTTGGCAGAATTATACCATGCCAGCCGCCCGCGCACAACAAAAGCCCCGCGCGAGCGGGGCTTTCAAATTATTCCCATCAGAGCGTTCCCTTCAGGCCTCTTTACGCCGCATGACCCTCCATTTGGCCCCGCGCCTTGATGTCCTTGGCAAAGATCCGCTTAAAGACGGTTCGGACGAGCGGCTGAATGAAGAACACCTGCGTAAACCACGCAAAGGGAAAGTTGAAGCATACGAGCTTCAGCCAGTCCGCCAGCAGCGTCGACACCTGGAACCCCGCATTGTACGGGTAATAGAGCCATGCGGCGACAAAGCTCATCATCGGGCACATCAGGCCCACCGTCGCGGAGATGATGGCCGTCTCAAACTGTGCAGGGTGCGTGGTGCGCGGGTCAAAGACGCGCGCCGCGAGTTTGAAGGAGAACGGGCTGCCGACGAGCATCTCCAGGGAGAACGCAAACGCGAATTCCACCACGACCACCACCCAGATCGGCAGGATGCGGCCGAAAATGTAGACGCCACCTTGCCGAGAAATGGCACCAAGGACGCTCGTGGTCTGGTTCATGGTCATCAGAAGGCTGCCGTTGACGACATACAGGCTGTAGAAGACATACGCGTGGACGGTCACCAGAACGGTCAGAAGTGCAAAAACGGTTCGCTGGAATCGGGTTCTCGGCATCGGAAAAACACGCCCCTTTGCAAATTTGCAAAAGCACGCAAAAAAACACATGTGTACCGGACGCACCCAATCACGAAAACTCGTTCCGTAATCAGATTTACGTACATAAAGTACTACATGTGTCGTTTGCGAGTATTTTGCTGAACCGGATTATAGCATCTCCGGGGCGCCAATGTCAAGTGGAATGCTCGTGGCCTTCACGGGCCTTCGCACCCCTCCCCCGTTTGTCCGCAGGGTGTTTCCGCCCAGTCGCAGGGCCCGCACAGCTCCAGGATCTGCTCCAGCTCGTGGTACAGCGCCTGCTCCAGAAAAGCCGCGTCGGCCAGCGTGCGGTTGACGGACTGGTTGAGCCAGAGCAGCGCGTCGAAGTCCTCGATGCATTCGACCGCGCATTCCAGCTTATCCGCCTCCGCGTTCAGGATGCGGGTGAGCGCCCGCTGCGCCTCCAATACGGACCGGAGGAGGTCCTCGCAGGACTTTTCCCCCGGGCAGGGGAGCGCGGGCCTCCGCGCGCAGCGGGGCTTTCCGCAGTACGCGACGCACTCCGGAACACACGCCTGCAACGTATCGAAGTACCGGTATGTAGCGGGGCACCGGCCGTCGGATACTCTGTAGCGGCGCGCATGCGGGTCAAAGTACAGGCCCGTAATGCACATTCCGGGCGGTTCACACGCCGCCAGCGGGCACGGGCAATCCGGCCGCCCCTTCTCCGCGCACGTATCGGGCGCGTCGGGGCCGTCGGCGTCAAAGGCCATCCTCCGGCGTCGTCCGGCGCGCGCCTTTTTTGAAGGCAGGTTCATCACTTTTCTCCTCCTGTCATGGCTCGGCGCATCCTGCCGGGTTGATCCGCACAGGGGGCGCACCCTGAGCCGCGCCCCCTGCGATGGCATCATTCTTCCTCAGCGCAATTCGGGTGGTGTGGCCCGGGCGGGTTATGAGGACAGATGCACAGGCAGTCGTCAAACAGTTCCAGCTTGGTTTGCAGGATCATCTCCAGACGGGAGACGGAGTTGATCAGCCGTTCTACGCTCTTGTTGGCCTTGAGAAGCTCGGGCGGGCGGGTGCAGACGTGCGCAACGATTTTTTCCAGCTTTTCGGCCTCGGCACACAGAATGCGCCCCAGCGCGGCCTGCTCTTGCGCGACGGACTCAACCAGATCGCTTATCGCCTGACAGCGGCTGACGGGCCGCGGCGGCATGCAAGGTGTGGACATTTTTATCCCTCCGTTTGCGGTGTTGGAAGGCTCGAAAAGGATTCGGCATTGCCTCCAACATAGACTATTCCGCGGCGCATCGTCGCGGCACAAAAGGCTGCGCAAGTCATGTGATGATTGAGAACGCGGAAAATCCGCCGCTCGCTCGCCACGTCAAAGCGCGCCCGCCCTTGCCGGCCGCGGACGTTGTGGTATAATTAACTCAGCTTATCTGGATCTGATATTCCCGGTGGAACAAAACGCAAACGCCTTCGCGTTAATGCGGGGGCTTTGTTGTTAGTACAAGCGCTGCCTGCGACATATTTACTCACCCAGAGAGAATCATTTTGAATTTGTTTCTGTTCTGCTATTGACAGGTAAATCACGCAAGCCTATAATGAAAGCGCCATTTGGTGTGAAAGAGGTGCGGCTATGGATGCTAACTACAGCCAGATTCAGTACGTTTACCAACTGATGGGTGAACTTGAGAAGACGATACCCGCCACATCGTGGAAGAAGTTTTATTCGTATAGGATCAGAAAGTTTTTTGAAGAGTACTTATCACAGGAGGAACATATTGATAGGCCTCTTTCCGCTATTACCGAAATCGAAGTCAATAATTTTCTGAAGTCGTTGACATGCAAGCACAATGAGAAAGTCAATTATTATATGGCCCTAAAATCGTTTTTTGATTATGCAGCAAAAAAAGGAGTGGCGCAGCCTTTTTATATAAAGGTGAATAAGTATGTGCAAAAAAGGACTGAAATTGAGTATATAGAAGAAAAACACACCAAAAAGATTGTTGATTATATATCCGGAATATCCGGACAGGAAAATTTGATTGAAAACCGGTTGTTGCTTGCGCTGTTCCTCTATACTGGACTCGGCCGAAAATATATATCCGGACTATCATATGATCAGATTAACGATAAAATGGATGCTTTTAGATTGAATGGCGTTGACCACGAAATTCCCATCAAAGAAGAATTGCATCGCCTTTTAACGGTTTACTTTTCAGAGAGCGGAATTAAACGGACCAGAAGAATTTTCGACGTCGATGAAACTGCACTGAATTATCGGCTCAACGCTTTATCAAAGGAAATATGCGGGAAATCCTACACACCTACTCAATACAGCAACACATTCATAAAAAAAGCACTCGGCGATCAGGATCAGTGCAAAAATATTTATGCCGTTAGTAGGCTGACAAACGAGTCTTTGTCAACAATAGCGAAGCATGTTGATGCTGCGCCGTCCTGGATTTTTTCAGAACAAAAGATACTTTTGGACAAATGGAAATAGCCGATTGGTACCCGGTTTTGAATGTACAGTCGGCAAGGAGGGCGGTTATGAAGCGCAGGGCGCTTTTGACGGCGGTTGTCACCACGTTTCTGTGGGCGGGCTCCTACATCCTGAACAAGCTGGCGTTTCAGGAGGGCATCGGGCCGCTGACCCTCTCCGGCCTTCGCTACCTCTTCGCGGCGCTCATCCTGTTCCTCTTGGGAAAGGGCGGAAAAAAGGCGGGCGGAACCGTCTCCCCCCTCCTGATCGCGCTGCTCGGCCTTCTCGGGTACGCGGTCGCCCAGGGGCTGCAATACGTGGGCAGAGCTACCTGACGCCCACGCAGTCCTCGCTGTTTTTGAGCGTGGGCAACACGGCGATGGTGATGCTGGCGGACCGGATGTGGCTTCGGGAAAACCAGACGAAGTGGGACTTTGCCAAGATGCTGCTCTTGATCGCTGGCATTTCGATGTACTATTACCCCTGGGGCGCGGGCGCGTTTTCGGCGGCGGGGCTACTGTTCATGCTCCTGTCCTCGGTGGGCTACGCGCTCAATATGACGATCAACCGCCGCCTCATGACCACGCGCAAAATCGAGGCCGGGGCGCTGGTCGCCCGGCCGATGCTGGTCGGCGCGTCGGTGCTGCTGGCGGCGGGGCTCGCGCTGGAGGGTCTTCCCGTCGTCACCGGGCGACTGGTACTCATCCTCGCCTACCTGAGCGGCGTCAGCGGCGCGCTGGGCTTCTATCTGTGGACGAAGAGCCAGGCGCACCTGACGGCGTTTGAGATGAGCGGCATCAACAACCTTCTCCTGATCGAGATCGCGCTGATGGACTTTCTCGCCTTCGGGCGGTCATTCAGCGCGCTGCAAATCGCGGCGATCCTCGTCGTCTTTGTGGCGATCGTATCAATCCAGGCCTCCAACAAGAAATGAGCGCCTATTTTCTGTACGTCACCGCCATACGCCCACCCGCAATCCGGCCGACCAGGTAGAAGAAATGTCCCACCGGCTTTTTGCAAAAGGGCACCGGTACGCTTTGGTCGTACACCCCGCGCCTTCTCTCCCCGTCCAGCCAGTAAACGCCGTCCTCCGTTTCAAACGCCGTTCCCTTCGCGTAGTGGGGCGCCATGCCCCGAAACAGGTTGTAGGGGATCATCACCAGCGCCGAGGGGGCTTTCAGCCGGGGAGAGGAAACGTCCCGCCGGAAGGCGCGAACGGTTTTTTTCAGCCGCTCCCGCGTTTTATCAGAAACCCGGTAGTCGTTCCAGCTCATGGCGGCCACCGGGAACATTTGGCAGCGGTTGAAGCCAATCCCCTTCAGAAAGGACGCGATGCTCTTCGCCGCCGCCTTCGCGCCAACGCCGCCCGCGGTGGTGAGGATCAGCGCCCTGCTCGTGAAAAAATGGGGCCGGTGCAGCATGAACGACAGGTGGTCGAACAGGTTTTTAAGAAGCGCCGTCTCGCGCATGTTGTAGGCGGGGGACAAAAGAACGACTCCGTCCGCCTCCTCGATCGCCCGGATCAGCTTTAGCGTGACCGCCCGATGGGGACATTTCTCATGCCCCAGCCGGAAGCAGGTGCTGCAGCCCCGGCAGAAGGGCAGCGCTTCGTCGATCAAATGAATCTCCCGGAACGAGGCCGAGGCGTCCTCCGAGCGGATCAGCGCCTTTGCCGCCTCGAAGAGCCGCCAGGTGTTGCCATCCTTGTTCGCTCCGCCGTTCAAAACCAGGTAATTCATGAAAGCACCCCCTCGATCAACCGCCCCAGGTACGCGTCGCGCTGCGCCTTGTCGTAAAAATCGACGCCCAGGCTTTCCTTTAATACGTCCCTGCGCAGAAACGCGCTTTGCATCGCGGCGACCACCATAAAGGCCTTTTCCTTCTGCGCGGCGGTCATCTCCCCGCCGGAGAGCCGCCGCCCGAGGCCCAGCACCGTCCGCATGGTGTTGTCCATGGCCTTCGGACGCTTCATGTCGGACAGGATGGATATCCGCGAGATCCCGGGGTTGTCCATCAGAAAATCCATCACCAGCCGGGCCACCCGCGCCGTCTCCTCGGCGGGCGTGCGGCACCCCGCCACGTCCGGGCGGAAGGCGCCGATCATCGCGGCGATGACCGCCTCGACGCAAACCTCCACCAGGTTATCCTTCGACCCGAAGTAATGGTTGACCAGCCCCACGCCCACGCCCGCCCGCTCCGCGATGGCGCGCACCGACAGCCGCTCCACGTCGCCCGCCGTCTCGCCGATCAGCTCAATTGCCGCGCTCCGTATCCGCGCGCGGGTTTCGTCCGATTTCACAGGCGCACCTCCAGGAATTGAACATTGTTCAATTTCAAGATACCAGCGCGGCGCGCCTTACGTCAAGTTAAATCGGGGAAAATTGGCTTTCCAAAGTACGGCAAAAAATTTGAATTAATCAAATAAATATTAATTTCTTAATTGCCATTGGGCGGATGCACATGATATAATGACTGGGGTTTCGGCAGGGAACCGTTTTTTTGACTCTTACGGCTGCAATACGGGGCGGCATCCGCCCGACGAAAGGAAGATTCCTCATGACCAACGGACAGAGCGAAGGCGCGGACAGGGCGCTATTTCAGCTGAACGGCAAGCCCAGCTTCCGGCTGGCGGTTCCGCAGGCGCTGCAGCACGTATTGGCGATGCTGGTGGGCAACATCACGCCGCCGATTTTGATCGCGCAGCTTCTGGGGCTGCCGGAGGGCGACAAGATCCTCTTGATGCAGGCGGCGATGGTGATCGGCGGCGTCACGACGCTGCTGCAGCTGTTCCCGGTGTGGAAATTTGGCATGGGGCTGCCCAACGTCATGGGCGTCGCCTTCGCCTACATGCCGATCCTGACGGCCATCGGCGTAAACTACGGCATCAGCGCAATCTTCGGCGCGCAGCTGGTGGCGGCGTTCCTTTCCATCTTCATCGGCGCGGGCATCGGGAAGATCCGAAAGTTCTTCCCGCCCATCGTCAGCGGCACGGTGGTGCTGAGCATCGGCCTTTCGCTGTACTCGACGGCCGTCACCTACATGGCGGGCGGCAGCGGCGCGGGGGACAGCTTCGGCCTGCCCAAGTACTGGGCCATCGCGATGATCGTGCTGGTCGTAACGCTGGCCTGCAACTTCTTCGGCAAGAAGACCCTCAAGGTGTCCGGCATGCTGGCGGGCATCGCCGTGGGCTATGTGATCTCGCTCCTCTGGGGCGGCATGATCAATTTTGACAACGTGGCGTCGACCTCCTGGGTGGCGCTGCCCCAGTTCTTCAAGTGGGGGCTGGAGTTCCACCCCTCGGCCATCATTGCCATGACGCTGATGTACATCGTGCAGGCTGTGCAGACCATCGGCGACGTGTCCTCCACCGCCATCGGCGGCTTTGGCCGCGAGGCCACGGACAAGGAGATCGGCGGCGCGATCATGGGCCAGGGCATCTGCGGCATGCTGGGCGCGGCGATGGGCGGCCTGCCCACCGACCCCTACAGCCAGAACGTCGGCCTGATCGTCACCACCAAGGTCATCGCGAAGCGCGTGTTTGCGATCGTGGGCATCATCATCATCGCGGCGGGGCTGTGCCCGAAATTCGGCGCGATCATGACCACCATCCCCTACCCGGTCCTGGGCGGCGCGACGATCACCGTGTTCGCGGCGATCACCATGTCCGGCATTCAGCTGATCACCCAGCAGCCGCTCAACTACCGCAACAAGATGATCGTGGGCATCTCGCTGGCGCTGGGCGTGGGCATCAGCACCGTGTCAAAATCGATGCAGTTCTTCCCCACGGAGGTACAGAACATCATCGGCAATTCGCCGATTGTGCTCTCCTTCCTGGTGTCGTTCCTGCTCAACATCATCGTGCCCAAGGACGACAGCGCCGAGGAGGACTGACATTCGGGCACAGGAACCCGCAAAAGCTGCTGCCCCACCCGCATCCCTCGTCGACTTATGCCAAGAACGTTATTACGCCACCAGCATGCTGGTGGCGTAATTCGCTCGATCGGCGACCCGGAAACCACGAGGGATTTCAGGGGTCGGAACCCACGCTTACCCCTTAATCCCGCTGAGCGAGATGCCCTTGACGATCTGCTTTTCAAAGATCACAAAGAACAGAAGTATCGGCACCGAAGCGATGGTGTTGACCGTCATCGGCAGCGTCATGTCCACGGTGTGCTGCTTGATGAAGGTGGGGATGCCCACCGGCAGCGTGAACATGTCCTCGTTCATCGCGCACAGGTACGGCCACAGGTAGCTGTTCCAGTTTCCGATGAAGGTGAAGATGGCCACCGTCACCATGACCGTGCGCCCGAGGGGCAGGATCACGTTTTTGAAGATGCTGAACTCGTTGGCGCCGTCGATGGTGGCGGACTCGATCAATTCCCCCGGAATCCCCATGAAGAAGCTGCGCATGATGATGATGTTCATGGAGCTGGCGAGGGCGGGCAGGATCAGCCCCAGGTAGGTGTCCAGCAGGTTCAGGCCGTTGGACATCACAAAGAGCGGCACGATCGTCGCCTCGCCGGGCACCATCAGCCCCAGAAGGAAGTAGATGTACCAGGCGCTCTTGCCGCGGAACTTCAGCTTGGCCAGCGCGTAGGCGGCCATCGTGCAAAGCACGACCATGCCGACCGTCACCACCGCCGCCACGAAGAAGCTGTTGAACACCCACCGGGGCAGCGCGCTGCTGCCCAGGACGCTCTGGTAGTTGACAAAGGTGTAGGGCGGGCGGAAGTAATCGAAGGCGTTTGTGATCTGCACGCCCTCCGATTTGAAGGACACCATGATCATCCAGACGACCGGCAGCAGCACGACGGCCATCATGAGGACCGAAAGCGCGGTCAGCGCGAACTGTCCGGGGTGGAACGGGCGGCGCTTGTGCTCCCTGACCATTACGGCTCCGCCTCCTTCCGCCTGCTCCAGAAGAACTGCACGAGGGTCAGCACGATCAGGATCAGGAACAGCGCGTAGCTCATCGCGGCGCCGTAGCCCAGGTTGTTCTTGCTGAAGGCCGATTCATAGATGTAGTTGATGAGGGTCCAGAACTTGCTGTCGTTGTTGGTGATCAGCCGCATCTGCGCGAAGATCTTGAACGAGGCGATCAGCTGCAGCATCAGGATCAAGAGGTGCGTGGGCCTGAGCATCGGCAGCGTGATCGAGACGAGCTGGCGGGACGCGCTGGCGCCGTCGATGGCGGCGGCCTCGTACAGCTGGTCGGGGATGTCCTGCAGCGCGGAGATGTAGAGCATCATGTTGTAGCCCATCGTCCACCAGCAGGTCGCGCCCACCACGGAGACCCATACCAGGGTTTGATCCTTCAGGAAGAACAGCTCCTCGGTGAAGCCCAGGTTTTTCATCACCACGCTGACAAAGCCCATGCCGTAGGGGCGCAGCATGTACACCGCGATGTACGATATGACCGACACCGAAAGCAAATTCGGTATAAAATAGGAGGCGCGCAGCAGCCGCTTGATCTTTGTGGCGCGGTTGGCGAGCAGCGCCAGAAAAAACGACGTGGCGATGATGGCCGGCGTCGAGAAAATCACAAACTTGGTGGTGTTCCACAGCGCGTTCCAGAAGAACTTGTCGCCCAGGAACTTTTGGTAGTTCGCCCAGCCCAGAAATTTCTGCTTGCCCATCAGGCCCCATTTGAACGCGCTCATGTACAGGCCCTCGCCCACCGGCCAGATGATAAAGGCCGTGTACACGATCGCAAAGGGCAGAATGAAGCACAGCGCCACCAGGTCCTGGCGCAGCCTGCGCCTGGGCTTTATGCGCGTATCCATGCCGATGCGCCCCCTTGGTTCGAGTATGCGTATTAACCGGAAAAAGGCCCGCGACCGGGCCTGGGCCGTTGCGCATCCCCCGCGGGCGGGCTTGCCCGCCCGCGGGGGACCGATCATAAGAGCCTTTTACGCGATGATCTGCTCGATCTCGCCCACGATGCCGTCATAGGTGGCGGCGCCGTCCTGATCGCCCGCCAGGAACAGGTCGATCTGGCGCTTGATGCCGTCGCGGATCGGGTAGGAGTAGGGGTTGGCTTCGAAGAACACCACGTGGTTGGCCACGTCGGCGTAGTCCTTGCGGTAGTTGAGCTTCGCGAAGTCTTCGCTGGCGATGACGTTCACGTTGGCGACCACGTGGCCCGCGTTGGCCCAGATCAGCGAATTCTTGGACACGAAGTCAAAGAACTTCATGGCCTCGACGCGCTTCTCGTCGCTGTTGTCGCCGGTCACCGGCAGCACGAAGGTGTGGGAGTCGCCCCACTGGGCGTTCACATCGAACAGCGTGGGCACGGAGATGACGCCGAAGTTCAGGCCTTCCACGTTCTCAATACCGGAGGTGTTCCACACGCCGCCGAAGGTGATGGCAGCCTTGCCGCCCATGAAGTAGGAGACGTAGTCCTCGAGGTTGGTGGGGATGATGCCCTCGTCGTAGAACTTCTTCATGTAGTCCAGCACGGCGACGGTCTTGTCCTTTTCGATCTTGATCTCAAGGTCGGAGGTGATGACCGGCGCGCCGTTCATCTGGTAGTACAGCGCCCAGAACAGGCGGAACGGGTCGTCGCCCGAGGACGGGAAGGCCATCGCGTGGGTGCCTTCGGGCATCTTGGCCTTGAGGTCCTTCATGAAGGTGAAGAACTCGTCGGCGTTCTGGGGCAGGGTCAGCGCTTCGCCGTCCTTGAGGACGCCGGCCTGGGTCAGGAGGTCCTTGTTGTAGAAGCAGACCATCGGGTGGGTATCCAGCGGCACCGCGTAGATCTCGCCGTCGATGGTGGCGGCGGACAGGGTGTTCTGGTTGACCTGGGTCCAGTCAAAGCCCGCGTCCTGGGCGTACTTGTCCATCGCGACCACGACGCCCTGGTCATAGAGCTCGGGGAGCTTGGCGATGTGGCTGATGCCGATGTCCGGGCCCTTGCCCACGGAAACGCCGGTCATGAGCTTGGTGTAATACTCGCCCCAGTCCAGCATGACGTTGCGCACGGTCATCTTGGGGTTCGTGGCATTGTATTCGGCCACCAGCTTCTCCATGTAGCCGCCCTCGCCGCCGGAGAACAGGGACCAGAAGATCAGTTCGTTTTCGCCGGCCACGATGGCCTCAGGGTTCTCGACCTCGCCGTCCTCGTTGATCTGGACTTCTTCGGCGATTGCCGCCACAGCCGTGAACAGCATCATCAGCGCGAGCAAAAGGGACAACAGTTTCTTCATTGGAACCGCTCCTTTCGAATTAGGTCTCCAAACCCCGTTGCCGGGGGAGTACCACATGACGAAGGGCGGGCTTACCGGCCCGCGGGGTTCTGGGTCAGCGCGCAGAAGCGCTCCGGGTCCACCTTGGGTTTTCTGTCCGGGGTCAGGATGCCGTTGGTCTCCTGCTGCACGTCGGTCAGCTGGGTGTAGCAGTAGCCCTGGCAGTAGTCGATGGCGCGCACCGCGTCGGTCACGGCCTGGTAGCGGGCGAAGAAGGCATCATCGCCGCGCACCTTGTCGTGATAGCCCCAGGTGTTCTCGTCATCGCCGTCCTCGAAGGCGATGCCGCCGTACTCGGTGACCATGAAGGCTTCCTTGCCGGTGGGGGTAAAGCCCTCGCACGAGGCCATGCGCCAGTCGTTGGAGGTGCGGGAGGTCTCGTCCCGGTCGCGGAAGTGCCGTTCGATCTTCTCGGCGGTGTCCGCGTAGTCGTGCAGCGCGAAGATGTCGGTCTCAAGCTGCTCCCAGCCGTCGTTGACGGAGACCAGCCGGGTGCCGTCCAGCGCCTTGGCCTCGTGGTAGAGGAGGCGCGCCGCGGCCTGCATGCGGGCATCCTTGTAGATGCGGGTCACGCCCCAGCTCTCGTTGAGGGGCACCCAGCAGATGATGGACGGGTGGTTGTAGTCGCGGTCGATGAACCCGGCGAGGGTGGCGGAGAGGTGGTTCACCGATTCATCGGTGAACTCATAGGCGCTGGGCACCTCGCCCCAGACGAGGACGCCCAACTTGTCCGCCCAGTAGTAGTATCTGGGGTCCTCCAGCTTCTGGTGCTTGCGCGCGCCGTTGTAACCCAGCTTCTTCGTCCATTCGAGGTCGGCCCGGATGGCCTCGTCGGAGGGCGGGGTCAGGTGGCTCTCCGGCCAGTAGCCCTGGTCCAGCACCAACCGCTGATAGAGGGGCTGGTTGTTGAGCAGCACCCGGCCGTCCTTCACGGCCACCTTGCGCATGCCGAAGTAGGTGGAAACCCGGTCCATCTCGGCCGCGCCGTCCAGGATGCGGATGGTGACGTCGTAGAGGTTCGGCTCCTTCGGCGACCAGAAGTGGAAGCCGGGGATCAGGTGGCCCTCGACCATCGAAAGGGAGATTTCCGTCAGCCGCTGGGCGACGGAAACGACCGCCCTGCGCACTTCCTCGCCCTTGAACGATACAATGATCTCCGCCATGAGGGGCTTCAAAGGCATGTCCTTCAGCGTCAGGCGGAAGATGGCATGGCCGGTGTCAATGTCGGGGGTGATGTGGGCGCGGAGCATGTAGTTATCGCCCACCGCCTCCAGATACACCGTCTGCCAGATGCCGGAGGTGGGCGTGTACCAGCAGCCCATCCAGCCCTCTTTCCAGTACTGCTTGCCCCGGGGCTGGGTGCAATCCGGCGCGTCCTCGACGCGCACGCAGATTTCGTTTTCGCCGTTTTGGAGGAAGCGCGTCACATCCAGCGCGAAGGGGGTATAGCCGCCCTCGTGCGCGCCCGACAAGGCGCCGTTCACGTACACCTGGCAGCGGAAGTCCACCGCGCCGAAGCGCAGAAGCACCCGTCGGCCCTTCATGGTTTCGGGCAGCAGGAACGCGCGCTTGTACCAGATAACGTTTGAGATGCGCTGGTCGTTGAGCCCGCTGGCGGGCGTCTGATGGGCGAAAGGCACCGTGATCGACAGCGGAAGCGCCTTGCCCGGCGCCTGCCAGTTTTCAGTAAGCCCCTGATCCTTTTCATCAAAGGCAAACTGCCACTCGCCGTTCAAGTTCATCCAGTCGGGCCTAAAAAAATCTGGACGGGGATGTTCCGGACGGGGGATCTGTTTCATGTGTACCACCTTTTGTTTCATGATTGATGGAGCAATTACCGGACAACGAAACAACTTTAGCAAAACATACAGAAAAACATCAGGTCATTGACCGGATTATCATAGCACGGCGGGGGTGGCATGTCAATCAATTATGAACATTCCATTAAATCCGTTGTTTACGCCATATTTCCTGCAGAAAAACTAAAGGCAAGCCCTCCCGCTATGCCGGGTAATGAAAATCTGCTGACGCATCTTTTCATTGCGTACGGAGCGGGCCGGTTTCCTAAAACGCCGCGAGCGTTTCCGGGCGGAAACCGGTACGGGAACGCTTTCCCCGTCGGCCGGGCAAGCCCTCCGGCTTCGCCGGGCAATGAAAA
>JAEYPB010000100.1 GCA_023411175.1 Bacillota bacterium
GGTGGGCGCAAACACCATCGAGGTGGTCTGCACCGCGGAGGACAGTTCAAAGACCACCTACACCGTCAACATCACACGGCAGCAGAAGCCGCTCTCAGCCGACAGCGCGCTCACGGGCCTTGCGCTGTCTGCGGGCACGCTGGCCCCGTCGTTCGCGTCGGGAACCACCGCCTACAGCGCGACGGTTCCGTACAGCGTTGACGCCATCGCGGTGACGCCCACGGTCTCGGACACCGGCAAGGCGACGCTCACGGTGAACGGCGTGGCGGCGACGAGCGGCAGCGCGACGGGGGAGATCCCGCTTTCGGTGGGCGCAAACACCATCGAGGTGGTCTGCGCCGCGGAGGACAGTTCAAAGACCACCTACACCGTCAACGTCACACGGAGCGGCGCTCCCGTGATCTCCATACAGCCCTCGAACAGGACGGTGACCGATGGGCAGAAAGCGACCTTCACGGTGGAGGTGGCTGGCACCGCGCCGCTGCGTTACCAGTGGTATGTTGACCGGCAGGGCGTCAAGGGTAGCGGAGGCTGGGAGGCGATCGACTCCGCGAGCGCCCGGACCGCCGCCTACACCACCGCCGCGAGACAGTTAAAGCACAGCGGCTATCGGTACGCCTGCCTTGTGGAAAACGAAGCGGGTTCGGTACGGTCTGAGCCCGCCACGCTGACTGTGATCGAAAAATCCGCCCCCCAGACCGGGGACAACGCAAACCTGCCGCTATGGCTGATGCTCATGCTGCTTTCCGGCCTTGCGCTGGCGTTCCTTGCAGGCAGGCGCGCCTTCCGGCAGCGCTAGCGGGGAAACGAGATGCCAGGCGGTAGCAAAACCTTTCGGCGCGGGCGTCGCGCGGGTGGCTCCAGGGCGGTTCGCCGGGGGCTTGTCGCGGCGCTTGCGCTCTTATTTCTGCTGGCGTCGGTCCAGGTGGTCGGGTACATGATCCGGTCGGCCGCCACGCGGCGGGAAGAGGCGCGGATGCGCGCGGAGATCGGCCCGGCGGAGGACGCCCCGGACGCTGTCCCGGTGCTGGCCGAAGAGGTCCCGAAAGCTGCTCCGGTGCTGGCCGAAGCGGCTTCCTCCCTGGCGCCGGCGGAAACGGCCCGGCCTACAGATCTTCAAGCGCTGTTCGCCGCCCCGCTCCGGCGCAATCCCGACACGGTGGGCGCGCTGGAGGCGGGAAGCGACATTAAAACCTGGGTCGTGCAGCGAAATGACAACACCTACTATCTGAAACACTCCTTCGAGGGCAAAAAAAACAGCGCTGGAGCTGTATTTTTGGACGCCTGCTGCGCCCTTAGGCCCGCGAGCCGGAACCTGACGCTCTACGGACACAACATGTACGATGGCACGGCGTTTTCAAAGCTCCGGGACTACCGGCACGAAGATTACCTGAACGTCTTTCCGGTGATCCGGTTCGCGACCCGGTATGAAGACGCCCGGTATGCTGTCTTTGCGGTGTTTGACTTTTCGGTGGATGAAAATAGCCCCTCGTACTTTGATCCCGCCCGATTCGATTTTGCGAGTGAGAGCGAGTTTCTCATCTTCTCAGACCTGGCCAAGTCGCGCTCGCTCCTGTCCATCCCGGTATCCGTAGAGGGCGGGGACAGACTGATCACCCTGGTGACCTGCGATGAGACGGACAAGAACCTTCGCTTTGCGGTCATGGCGCGAAAGCTGCGGGAGGGGGAAAGCGCGGAGGACTTCGCCAATCCGATCGACGGTGCGGCCCGCGAACTTCGGTACAAAGCGGGGACTTCCTACATGCGTGGGCCGGATGTGGCGCAGGTGCAAAGAGCCCTGAAAGCCCTTGGTTACTACGCGGGCGAAAGCGACGGCGTCTATGGCCGGGAAACCGCCGACGCGGTGGGAGCGTTTCAGCGGGATCACGCACTGACGCCGGATAGCATCGCGGGCGCGGACACGAAGGATAGCATCATGGCGGCCGCGATGGGCTGACCATATGTCATCGTAGGGTTTTGGGACCGCTTTTTGATACGCTCCACCCGCCTGCCGAGAGTCTCTGCCTCATAAGGCGGCAGTATAAAGCTGCCGCCTTGGCAAATCGGACAGGGATTATGAGGCCATGCTATACTTCGGGGGGAGAAAGATGGAGAAAACCACAGATCATCCATTCCTTGAGCATGAAGGGCTGCCCCTACGACAACGCCTTTTCTCCTTTCAGTATGTCTCTATTACCCGTATTAGCGTGATCTTTCGACGCCGTTGTCGATGACAAACGCTCTGCAAACACGGCCAGTAGGCCGAGGGCGAGGTTGTGATGAAGCTTCCGAATCCCGTTTTTCAGCGGGAACTGTATTTTGTCGAGGACGGCATCCACACACCCGGTCACACGCCCGATTCCATCAGCGTCCTGGACGAAGCGGACGGCGTGCTCATGCTCGCGGACAACATCGGCGACAGCTTGGATGAAATCGTTCCGAGCATTGGCTGTGACGTAGGCATCTACTTGAACACGCTGAAACAATACGGAAAAATGCGCTTTGACACCTGTATTTCAGGGCACAACTGCGTGCTGGAGAAGGAAGTAATACAAACCGTCTTGAACACGAAGGCGAATGGAATGATTGTGCATTGCCGTACACAATCGCTTTTATCTGTTTGTCCCGAATTGAAAAATATGCTATAGTATTACATGCAGGGCCCGATTTCGGCAGGACGCGACTTGTGGTTTTCGGCTGAGGACGAGGCGATGCCGGGGAGGTTTGAGGCTTGTGGCTGCCCAATCTGGCAAGGATAGACCCTCGATCGATCGGTTCGTATTGGCGGCAATCGCTGTGCTCCTCATATGCGCACCGTCGTTGGCCGGGACGCGTCCCAGCAAGCTGTATTATATATACATAACCGCGTGCGAAAGCTGCCAGGAGGTATCTTCGCTGATTGACAAACTGCCGGATGCCATCCAAGTGGCGGAGGGCGGTGCGGAGTTTTCTTCCCCGGTCGAGGTTGTCCGCATCAATTTGACGAGCGACCCAGGCCGCGCGATCAAATTGTTCGATGCCTACCAGGTGCCCGAGGATGATCGAATCGCGCCGATGGTGCTGGCGGGAGACGCCTATTACGCGGGTGCCGATAAGATCAGGCAAGTTCTTGTCGAAGGCCTCTCCGCCGGGGCGGCGCTTACTACGCGGGAGGTGCTGGGGGAAGGCTCGGCTCCCGAACTGTTCTGGGGGCCGATGCTGGCGGCTGGCTTCGTGGGCGGGCTGAACCCCTGCGCGCTATCCATGCTGCTGCTCCTTCTGACGGTGCTGGCAAACATGAAGACCAACGCGGCCAGATGCGCGGCGGTGTTTCTGGGCGCGAAGTTCGTCACCTATCTTCTGATCGGAACGTTGCTGCTGGGCGCGTTCCAAGCCTGGAACCCATCGTGGCTGCAGCTGGCCGCGAAGCTCGCGCTGACCATTCTGTCCGCTATACTGATCGCGCTCAACCTTCGGGATGCCTGGATGGCTCGGCGGGAGCGCTACGGCGAGATCAAAAACCAATTGCCCGTTCCGCTTCGAAGAGGCCTGCAGACGCGCATCCGCCAGGCGCTGGAAAAGCCCTTCGGTCCGCTGACGCTGGTGGTGGCCGCGCTGGGCGTTTTGGTGGCGGCGGGCGAGTTTTTGTGCGCGGGGCAGGTATACCTGGCCGCGCTGCTGGCGGCAATCCAGACCGGCGGAGACCTGGGCGCGCTGTTCCCGATGCTGGCCGGGTATTGCCTGATGTTCCTCGCTCCGTCTGTACTGGTCAGCTTTATTGTCGCGCGAGGGCAGGCGCTGTTGGCGGTTTCGGAGTTTGTCCGGCGGCGCATGCCGCTGATCAAGCTGATAACGGCGCTTTTCTTTGCGGCGGCGCTGATCTACGTTTGGGTGGCTTGACAAGGCGGGGGATCCTGCGGGTTTACGGCTGAGGCGGAGGGGCGGACGCGGAAAATGGCCAATCTGCACGTGGTGGACTTTTCCGGGCAGGTGCTCCGGATCCTGCACAACCCGATCCTTCGGTGCGTCGGGATGTGTTCGGATGCCCGCGAGCTGCCCATCATCCCCCACGCGCACAACGACAGCGTTGAGATGATCTACTTCCTCGAGGGCGAATACGAACTGGACATTGAGGGCGTCCGCTACCAGGCGGGCGCGCAGAACCTGGTGCTGTACAACCCCGGTGTTTTCCACAGGGAGCGCGCCGTCCGCATGCCCAAGGACGCCTGCTACTACTCCATCCGCTTCAGCGACATGGAAGTCTGCGGCCTGCCGGAAGGTTCGATCCTGCCGGAGGAGATATCCCCGGTGTTCTCCACCGGCGCATACGCGAGGTTCTTCCAGAACTGCCTGGGCATGATGGTGGACGAATGCGTGCGCAAGAACGTGGGGTACGAGCAAATCTGCCAGAACCTTTTGCAGAGCGTGATTCTGCTGGTGCTTCGCATCATCGACGCGGAGCACGGCGAAATCCAGAAGAACGACCCTTCCTCCACGGTGCAGCAGGTACAGCGCTACATTGCCGAAAACTATATGCGCGACATCTCCATGACCGACGTCGCCAACCAGCTGCATATCAGCTACTATCATCTATCCCACCTCTTCAAGGAGAAGATGGGCATATCTCCGCACAACTACATGATAGACCTGCGCATCAGCGAGGCCACACGCCTTCTGATCAACACCCAGTACCCCATCTGCGACATCGCCAACATGGTAGGCTACACAAACCAGTCCCGCTTTTTTGCGCAGTTCCGGAAACTCAAAAACACGTCGCCAATGCAGTTCCGCAAGGAGTTTCAGGCCGTGTCCGAAGAGGATGAGACGCGCTTTTTGGACGAAGCGCCGCCCTTTGGCGCGGACGGTGATCCTTCAGGCGATGTTGGGGTTTCGTTAGCTGACGACGAGTGACCGTTGTGAAAAATACCTAAACGGAATTGTCCGCAATTGTATCTAGAATCGATTTATGGTTGTTTAAGTGCGCAAAATGTAGGCATCAAACCACAAAAAACGATATTGTTGGGCCTCTGGATGGCTGTCTATAATGTAGACAGCGACGTGTGGCAATGCCGCCGCACAATAATAAAGGAGGTCGTTTCATGAGAAAGGGACTCGCGCTGCTTCTGGCCCTGACGCTGCTGCTCGCCCTGGCGGTACCCGCGCTGGCCGACGATGTGATGACGGTCGCAGGAACCCCGAGGAGCGAGACGCTGGTCGTCGAGAACCTCGACGGGCAAGTGCCCAACGCGACGCAGAACAACGTCTACCTGACCGGAACGAACGTAAACCAGGGCCTGCACCAGCTGGTGTACGCCCACCTGTGGGAAGTCAACACCATAACGGGTGAGGTTTTCGGCGATCTGGCCGACGGCATGCCGGAGGCGCTGAATGCCGACTTCACCAGCTACAAGATCAAGATCCGCGAAGGCATTGCCTGGAGCGACGGCGTGCCCTTCACCGCGGACGACGTGGTGTTCACCATCAACACGCTGATTGAGAAGAAGGACGTCATCTCCGGCGGCGCCCGCATGGCCACGCTGGTGACGAAGGCGACGCTCCTCAGCGATTACGAACTGCAGATCGACCTGGTCGCGCCCGATCCGAAGATCGAGCAGCAGTTCTCGGCGCTGGTCTGGGGCAACTTCTTCTACCCCATGCCCAAGCACTACTTCGAGAGCTACGACCTGGCCACCGACATGTACACGAATCCGCTGTCCCTGGGTGCCTACGTGCTCAAGGACCGCGACCCCAACGGCTACTGGTTCCTGTATGAGAAGCGCGCCGACGCCGACAAGAGCGACGTTTTCGCCGTGACCGGCAAGACGCCCGAACCCAAGTATGTGCTGTTCACCTCCTTCGGCACCGAAGAGAAGAAGGTCATGGCCATCAACAACAACGAGGTGGACATCCTGTGCGACATCACCCCCGAGGCGTGGGAGGTGGTGCAGGCCACCAATCCGGACGTCAAGTGCTGGCTGCCGGACTACCCCTACGGCTGCTTTGACGACCCCTGCGAGCGCGGCATCGTGTTCAACAACAAGGTCGCCCCGTTCGACAACGCCAAAGTCCGGTGGGCAATGGCGCTGAGCCTGGACATGGTGCAGGCCTCGCTGGATACCTTCAACGGCCAGATGCGCGTGTCCCCGCTGTGCATGCCGCCCACGACCTTCCTCTCGAACGCCTACTTCAAGCCCATGCGCGACTGGCTGATCAGCTACACCTGGGAAGACGGCTATCAGCCATTCGACAAGGACTACGCGCTCAAGCTGTATGACGCGCTGAAGGATCAAGGCATTTCCGCCATCGAAGGCATGACCGAAGATCAGCTGGTCGAGCTGTTCGGCGTCGGCTGGTGGAAGAATGATCCGGCCAAGGCGGAAGAACTGCTGACGGCCGCGGGCCTCAGCCGCGGCGCCGACAACATGTGGACCTTCGACGGCAAAAAGCTGTCCTTCGAGATCCTGGCTCCGTCGGGCTACGAAGTGCAGTCCGAGCGCCTGGCCTACGCGGTGGCCGATCAGTGGCGCGCGTTCGGCTTCGACGTGACCGTGCAGGCCTGCGAGAGCTCCACCTTCTGGACCAACTGGCCCACCGGCAACTACACCGCCGGCTCCTATTGGCCGTCCTGCGGCGTGCTGGACGACCTGTACAGCCAGGTGATCGGCTGGCACAGCAAGTACGTGGTGGACAACGGCAAGGCCGCGTCCGCCAACCAGACCCGCTTCACCTCCGAAAAGATCGACAGCCTCGTGGACGAGCTGGGCAAGCTCCCCACCGCCGATCCCAAGGTTCACGAACTGGGTGTGGAGATCCTGAAGACCCTGGCCGACGAGTGCGCGTGGATCCCGATGTTCGGCACTTCGAAGCTCGTGCCCACCGACAACTACTACTGGACCAACTACCCGGATTCCGAGAACCCGTACAACGGCCCGTGGTGGTGGTGGAGCAACTTCCGCTACATCATGAACGAGTTCAAGGCGACCGGGAAGTAACATAGCCCAGCCCCGTCCAGGCGACGGACCCGGTTGGCGGGAACCTCGCACCCGCCAACCGGGTCACGCCCCTGACAGAAGGAGGCAGACGAGTGAAACTCTGGAAATTCATCCTGACCCGGGTCGCGCTTTGGCTGCTCACGATTCTCGTGGGCATTACGGTCGTCTTCTTCATCCAGCGCATGCTGCCCTCCGACCCGATCGAGACGATGATCGGCAAGATCGTCACAATGGGCACCACGCTGACGCCGGACGCCGTACAGGCAATCCGCGAGTCGCTGATGAAGCAGTACGGGCTCTCGGGCACGATCTTTGAACAGTACATCGCGACCATAGGCCGCATGATGACGATGGACTTCGGGCCATCCCTGTCCAGCTATCCCATGGCGGTTTCCCAGCTGATCGGGCAGGCGCTGCCGTACACGGTGGGGCTGCTGCTGACCACGACGCTGATTTCCTGGATCATCGGCAACG
Source organism: Bacillota bacterium (assembly GCA_023411175.1). Classification (GTDB taxonomy): domain Bacteria; phylum Bacillota; class Clostridia; order Christensenellales; family Aristaeellaceae; genus JAEZHK01. The sequence continues at coordinate 7,446 of JAEYPB010000100.1, forward strand.
CCATCGGGCTCCTGGCCGGGTTCAAGAAGAACGCCTGGTATTCGAAGCTCATGGAAACCGTCAGCATGTGCATCTATCCGACGCCCTACTTCATCATGGCGCTGGTGATCATGATATTCTGTGCCTACCTAAACCGCTGGTTCCCGCTGATTCCCTCGATGCCCCGGTTCGAGTTCTCCTTCGACTGGGTCAGGGGCGTGGTGTACAACTCCTTCATGCCTGCGCTTTCGCTGATGCTGGTGGGCACCGGCTGGTGGATCATCAGCATGAAGTCGCTGTCTTCCGGCGTGGCGGAGGAGGACTTCGTCGCCTACGGGCGGCTGAAGGGCCTGAGCGAGGCCACCATCGGATACCGCTACGTTTTCCGCAACTCCATCCTCTCGCAGGTGACGGCGCTCGCGCTGCAGATTGGCGGCCTGTTCTCCGGCTCGCTGATGTGCGAAATCATCTTCGATTACCCGGGTGTGGGTCAATTGATCTCCACGGCCATCTACAACGCGGACTATAACCTCTTGATTGGTCTGATCACCATCTCGATCATTGCGGTGGCCACCGCGACTTTGATCATCGATCTGATCTATCCGTTCCTGGACCCCAGGATCCGCTACAAGTGACGCCGGCGGCGGACCCGATCAAACGAAAAGGGGGATGGGACATTGAATACCAATTATAAGGCAAATTTCCGTCAGGTCTGGCGCAGCATGAACCTCCGGCTCAAAATAGGGCTTGCGATCGTCACGCTGTTTCTGATCCTCGGCTTTGTGGTGTACCTGTTCAGTCCGGATAACGTGATGGGGCTGAGCACCTTCCGCAAAAATCTGAAGCCCAGCTGGGAGCACCTGTTCGGCACCAACAAGCAGGGGCAGGACACCTTCTGGCTGCTCATCAGTTCCATTCACATGTCGATGATCCTGGGCATTCTGGTGGCCTTCTTCGCCACGGCCATCGGCGTGATGATGGGCCTGTTCGCCGGGTTCATGGGCGGCCCGGTAGACCGGGGGATCATGTTTATCTGCGATTCGATCATATCGATCCCGTCGCTGCCCATCCTGATCCTGATGGGTTCGGTTTTGCGGGGGCGCGCGTCGATCTACGCCATCGCGCTGATTCTGATCCTGTTCAACTGGCCCTGGCCCGCCCGTCAGGCGCGCTCCATGGCGCTGACACTTCGGGAGCGTGACTTCATCAACACCGCCCACTTCGCCGGCGAGGGCCGGCTCAAGATCATCGCGGTGGAAATCCTGCCCCACGTATTGAGCTGGTCCATGGCCAACTTCGTCAACACGATCCTTGTGGCCATCGGCGCGGAGGCGTCGCTGGCTGTGCTGGGCCTTTCATCCACCACCACGCCCACGCTGGGCAACATGATCTATTGGGCGCGCCAGTACCAGGCGATCATGCTCAAACAGTGGCTGTGGATCGGCTCGCCCGTCGTGGCGACGGCGCTTCTCTTCATCGGGCTTTTTTTGACCTATACGGGATACAACGATTATACGGCAGCAAAGAGGGGGCGGTAGCATGATGCGGCTTCAGGACGTGTCCGGTCAGTACCGTACCATCACCGGGCCGGTGCAGGCTGTCAACCACGTCTCCTTTGACATTCTGGACGACGAGATATTTGGCATTGCGGGGGAGTCCGGCTGCGGCAAATCCACCTTGCTCAAGCTGATGTACGACATCGTGCGGTTCCCGCTGGAGCTGACGGGCGGCCGGGTGCTGCTGAGAACCCAGAAAGACGGACGCATCCGGGAACTGGCCAGCGGCGAAATTCAAAAGGCCTGGTGGGATGAGATCTCTTACGTTCCACAGGCCGCGATGAGCGTGCTGAACCCGGTCTACCGGATCGAGGAACAGTTTTACGAATTGTTCCGCCGACACCGCAAGAGCGAAGGGCGGCAGGCGATGCGCACCCGGGTCGAGCAGTATCTGGCCGAGCTCAACCTGCCGCTGGATGTGCTCCAGGCGTACCCGCACCAGCTTTCCGGCGGCATGCGTCAGCGCGTGGTCATCGCCATGGCCACCTTTCTGCACCCCGGCATGATCTTTGCCGACGAGCCGACCACCGCGCTGGATGTGGTGGTGCAGCGCAACATCCTGATGATGCTGACTGAGCTTCAGAAGAAGATGCAAAACACGCTGGTAATCGTTTCTCACGATATGGGCGTGCACTACCAGATCACAAATCGCTTGGGCATCATGTACTCCGGAAGCCTGGTGGAGTTAGGCCCCACGGAGCAGATATTCTCCAGGCCGCTTCATCCTTACACCCAGATGCTGATCGGCGCGCTGCCCAGGGTGGGCGATCACTCGGAGCGCGAGGGCATCCCCGGCGCGCCGCCATCGCTTCGAAACCCGCCGCCGGGCTGCCGCTTTGCGCCGCGCTGCAAGCATGCCTGTCCTGCGTGTACCCAGTCGATCCCCGAGCTCGTCGAAGTTGAGCCGGGCCGCTTTGCGGCGTGCCTGAGGATAGACGAACTGAAAGGAGGCGCGTAATCATGGCGGAAAACCTCCTGGAAATACGGGGGCTAACCCGGGAATTCCGCATAGGCGGCTTTCTTTCGAGAAAGAAAATGCGCGCCGTGGACGACGTTTCCTTCAGCATTCCGGCTGGGCGCGCGTCGATTCTCTCCGTGGTGGGCGAGTCCGGCTGCGGCAAGACCACGCTGACCAAGATGATCCTTCGGTTGCTCGCTCCGACCTCCGGGCAAATCCTGCTGGACGGGCGCGACCTGACCAGCCGGCGCGCGCTGAAGGAGAGGGACTTTTGCCGGATGGTGCAGCCGATCTTCCAGAACCCCTTCGACGCGTTTTCTTCCCGCCGGGAGGTCCTGAAGTACCTGACGGATACCGCCCGGGCTTACGGCGGCGCGCGGTCGAAGGCCGACGCATTGGAGAAGGCGGACAAGGCCCTCCGGTCCGTGGGCATGAGCTTGGACGTGGTCGCGGGCAAGTACGCCACCCAGTTCTCCGGCGGCGAACTGCAGCGGGTATCCATCGCGCGGGCGCTGATCACCTCGCCCAAGCTCATCATTGCCGACGAGCCGGTGGCGATGATCGACGCCTCGATGAAGATCAACATCGTCAACCTCTTCCGGAAGATCCGGGACGAGTACGGCATCAGCTTCATCTATGTGACCCACGACCTGTCCACCGCCTACTACGTGTCGGACTACATCGCCACCCTCTACCGCGGCAGCCTGATCGAATTCGGGCCGTCCAAGGAGATCATGGAGCACCCCGCTCATCCGTATACGCGGCTGCTCATGAATTCGGTGCCGCATGTGGGGGAAAAGTGGCAGAGCAGCATCGTCATGTCAGAGGCGGAGACACGGGAATTCACGCTGGTTACCTGCAAATTCGCGTCGCGCTGTCCGTATGCGACCGAACGGTGCACTTCCTCCCGGCCACCGATGACGGAGCTTGGCGACGGGCGCAGCGTATTGTGTTATAAGCCTTTGTCAAACCCTGGCAAGCTGTGATAGAATCAGACGAAGCGCTTACATCACAAAGGGGGATGGCCTATGGCAAACCTGAAACTTGGTCCGGGCCATAATTTAGAAACGGGCTTGGGCGCCGCGCCGATTTTGAACAGCGTGCGCACGCGGTGCATCAGTCCGGAGAACATCACCGGCGAAAAGAACATGGGCGGACACGAGTCCAGCCCGCTGGGTGTATCACGCAAGGGATCGCCCTCCATCACCCTGATGGGAGACTGCGCGACCATGCTGGGCGACATCCGCGGCTGCGGCGTGATCCAACGCATCTGGTTTTCGCTGCCAGAGTGCGAGCACGTCCGCGCCAATGCGCTGAGGGACATCGTGCTTAGGATCTACTGGGATGATGAGAAAAAGCCTTCGGTCGAATGCCCGCTGGGGGATTTCTTCTGCTGCGGCTTCGCGCGAAGGACGCAAATCAACTCGCTGCCCATCGTGGTGGCCCCGGCGGGCGGGTTCAACTGCTTCTTCTCGATGCCCTTCCGCCGTGCGGCGCGCATCACCGTGGAAAACCAGGGCGAGCGGGTGGAAAAGTTCTACTACTCCATCCACTACGCGCTGCTTGACCTGCTGCCCGAAGACGTGGGCTACTTCCACGCCCAGTGGCGGCGCGACAACCAGACGGAAAAGGGCATGGACTATACGGTGCTGGACGGCGTGACCGGCCGCGGCAAATTCATGGGCATGTACGTGGCCTACATGCCGCTGCAGCGGGATTGGTGGGGCGAGGGCGAGGTCAAGTTCTACATTGACGACGACACCTGGCCCAGCATCTGCGACGGCGGGCTGGAGAACTACTTCGGCGGGCGGTTTTTGAGACAGCACCACCGGATGGTGGAACCCGCGCTGTTCATGACGCCGTTCATGGGCTATCCGTTCGCCAGCATGCCCGTTCCCGTGGATGAGGAGGAGTACGCGGAGAGCCTGTCCGGCATGCATGGGATGTACCGCTTCCACGTCTACGACCCCATCGCCTTCGACAAAAACCTGCGCGTGACCATCCAACAGATCGGTTCCAGCGAAGGGACGATGTTTGAGCGCTGCGACGACATCTCTACCGTCGCTTACTGGTATCAGTTGGAGCCCCACGGCACCTTCCCCAAACTGCCGGCGCAAACGGAGCGCGTGCCCAGATGAAAAAAATCCTGTTGCCGCTGATCGTCATGATGATGGCGTTGAGCCTTCTGACCTCGGCGGAGCCTCAGAAGACGCAACTGGAGGTTTATCTGATCGATCCCTGCGGCAAATGCATGGGCGGGGTGGGCCGAGGCTGCGGCGAGTGCGCCGTGGAGCGCGAGGTGGCATCGCGCTACGATCAACTGCTGAGGGACGTCGATTACGATCCGGCTCTATACAATCTCAGAGAGAATTCCAATCTTCTGGACGAGCGCGACGAGCGCCTGAAGGCGCTGGGCATCCAAGGGGATGTGCCCTGGCCCACCATGTTCATCGGCGAGGCGGTGTTCCTGGCGGACGGGTCGCAGGACGACCAGATTGTCTCCTACTTGAAGGGCGGCTTGACCGGTTACCCTGGCTACGAAGCCGTTCAGAAGGCGGCCGAAGATAGGGGCAAGCGGGAACCGGGCAACATCGTCTACCTGTACTCCTCCTACTGCGAGAGCTGCAAGGAGATCTCCAAGTGGCTTCAGTACGCGCTGCCCCAAAGGTACACGGTGGATAAGTACGACCTGGCCACCGAGGAGGGTATCAGACAGCAGATTCTGCTCTGCCAGAAGTACGGCATCGCAGAGGAGGATCTCTTCGTGCCCTTCATCGCCTACGGAGACTACCACTTCATGGGTAAGGACTCCATTTTCCTGAGCCTGACCAGCCGAATTCAGGAACACCCCAACCTCAAAACGGAAACCGGACAGTAAGTTTTCCGGTGAATTCAAGGAGGGAACCTACCATGTTCGACGGATTCTTCACCAACCCTTCCACGCTGCCGCTCCTCTCCAGCGCCAAGTCCCGCAGCATTTCCGCGGAAAACATGACCGGGGAAAAGAACAACGGCGCCCTGGCCACCGCCGGCACCGGCGAAAAGTGCGCCCGTGATCTGGGCAAGGGCTGGAAAGTTTCGCCTTCCTACGCGGTCCAGCCGGGCGAAGTGTTCACCATGGCCGAGATCGAGGGCCCCGGTGTCATTCAGAGCATCTGGCTCACCGGCCATGTCAGCCGTGACATCATCATCCGCTTCTATTGGGACGATCAGGAACAGCCCAGCGTTGAAGCGCCTATTTCGGACTTCTTCGCCTGCGGCTGGTACAACAACAGCGAGAACTGGTTTGATGTGAAGTTCGACCAGCTGAACTCCGCGATGGTGAGCGTCAACCCCAATCACGCCCTCAACTGTTTCTGGTCGATGCCCTTCCGCAAGAAGGCCAAGATCACGCTGGAGAACCGCCACAAGGACAAAGAGCGCATCGTCTACTACCAGATCAACTACGCGCTGATGGAGATCCCGGAGGAGGCCGCCTATTTCCACGCTCAGTTTCGCCGGGTCAACCCCGTGCCTTTCAAAGAGGACTTCACGATTCTCGAAGGCGTGAAGGGCCGCGGCCACTATGTGGGCACCGCTTTGTCCGTGGGCCTCAACGGCCTGGGCAAGTGGTGGGGCGAGGGCGAGATCAAGTTCTTCATGGATGGCGACGAGAACCCCACCATCTGCGGCACCGGCACGGAGGACTATTTCCTGGGCGCGTTCGACTGGGATGTGGCCGGCAAGTACACAACCTACAATTCGCTCTACGGCGGCATGTACCATGTGCAGATTCCGGACGGGCTGTACAAATCCCAGCAGCGCTTCTCTATGTACCGCTGGCACGTGGTGGACCCGATCCGCTTTGAAAACGACCTTAGGGTCACCATCCAGGATCTTGGCTGGTACAAGGACTGGCGCTACCAGCCGCGGCAGGACGACATGGCCTCCGTCGCCTACTGGTATCAGACGCTGCCCACCGCGCCGTTCCCGGCGCTGCCCGATCCGGACTATTTGGAAATCACCTGAGCAATGGGCCTCGTTGCGAAGCGGCGCATAACTCGGGTCAGGATACAGGATGAATCCGGGCACACGGTGTTTGACGATCGAATCGAGCACCTGACGCTGCCGGAGGAAGTTGTTTTGTCCATGTGCCTGGAGTTCTTCAGCGATCCGGCTCCCTGCGAAATCCACCGCGGCGCTGTCGTCAGCCGCGCGCTGGGTGAGATCGAGTTGAACGGCGCCGGACGCTTTTTTACCGCAGGGCTGTCGGAGCGACTGCGCCGCTACTTCGCCCGCTACGACGCCTATCAAGTCTCCGTCGAGTTCCAGGAGCGCTGATTGGTACAGAAGAGCCCTGCTCGTTATGCGAGCAGGGCTCGGACCATCAACAAAGTCCCCCGCAGGTTTCAATCGTGCCCGGCGGCGTGTACGCCCCGGAAATTCCAGAGAATTTCAGGCGTACGCTGGGTTTTCCCTTCGCATCAAAAAACCCGCCGGTTTTTTGATGCTTTGACTGCACGCGCCTCCGCTGTTGTCGGCAGAGGCGCGTGGCTTGTTATGCCTAGCCTTTCAGTCCGCCCAGGTTGATGCCTTCGATGAGGAAGCGCTGTCCGGCGACGTAGAAGAGCAGCGGCGGGATCAGCGACAGGATTACGCCCGCGAGAACCGCCGATCTGCTCCCCGTCCCTAGCCTTCCCCAAAGGGCGGTGAGGCCCAGCGGCAGCGTCATCTTGCTTTCGGAGTTGATGAAGATCAGCGGGTTATAGAAGTCGTTCCAGGTGCCGATGAAAGTCTGCACCGCGATCACCATCATGGCAGGCTTGGCCATGGGGCCGACGATCCGAAAAAAGCAGTAGATTCTGCCGGCGCCGTCAATATAGGCGGCTTCGTCGTAGCTCTTGGGGATGGTCATCATGAACTGCCGGATCATAAAGATGCCGATGGCGCTGAACATCGCCGGAAGAATCAGCGCGCCATAGCGGTCGATCAGCCCCAGGTTCTTCATGATGATGAAGCGCGGGATGCTCATCACGGCGCTGGGGACCATCATCGAGCAGAGAAAGGCGATGAACAGCACATTCTTGCCCGGGAATCGGAAGCGGGAAAACGCGAAGGCGGCCATCGAGGAGCAAACGACCTGAAGCGCCGTGCTGGAGAGCGATACGATGACCGAGTTCTTGAGGAACTTGCCAAAATCGACCTTTTCGAACACCAAATTGTAGCTGTCCAGCAGGAACTGGGTCGGCAAGATCGCGGGCGGCATTTTGAACGAGTCCAGCGGGGAGCGCAGCGAGGAGGCCAGCATCCACGAAATGGGGATCAGGATGTAGACCGCGAAGCCCACAAGGAGTAGAATCCGGATCAGCCTGCCCGCGCTGGGGGGCGTTTTTTTGGCCATCATAGGCGGTCCTCCTTAATCCCTGTCATAGTTGACCCACATGTTGGAAGACCGGAACTGGATCAACGTGATGAGCAGAATAATCACCAGCAGAATGATCGACTGCGCCGAGGCCAGGCCGAACTTGTGCGACCCGAACGCGATGTTGTAGATGTACAGGCTGATCGTTCGGGAAGCGTCGCCCGGGCCGCCGTTCGTGAGCATGTAGGGCTCGTCGAAGATCTGAACGCAGCCAATCAGCATGGTCACGAATACAAAGAAGATTGTCGGGGAGATCAGCGGCAGCGTGATGTGCCGCGTTTTTTGCCAGGTGTTGGCGCCATCAATCTCCGCGGCTTCCAGGAACGTCCTGTCGACGCCCTGCAGACCGATGAAGAAATACAGGAAATAGCCGCCGACGAACTTCCAAAGGCTGAACAGCATCGTGGCCGGAAAGACCCAGAACGACGAGCTGAGCCAGGGAATCGCACCGATGCCGACGAGGCTCAGGAAGTAGTTGATGATTCCGAAATCCTTGTTGAGGATGAACGTCCAGGCGATGGCGACGGACGAGGTTGCGAGCAGTGTTGGAAAATAGTAAACCGTACGGAGTGTGTAGACTGCCAGCTTGTTCTTGACGGCGTTGACGCCAAAGGCGAGCAGGAGGCCGAAGATCATGTGCATCGGTACCAGGAGGCACACAAACTTCAGGGAGTTTCCAAGGGTCATCCATAGCCGCTTGTCCTTGAGGATGTACGCCCAGTTCATGTAGTTGTTCCACTTGGCGGGCGTGATGACGTTGTAGTTGTAAAACGTCAGGTAGATGACGAGAATCAGCGGAATCAGGACAAACACCAAGAAAATTGCGAAGCTCGGCAAAAGGAACATATAGGCGGCCAGTGCGTCCTGCTTTTCCCGTTTCCGGTAGTGGTGCGCTGCGAGCGGCTTCGTCACGGCTAGGACTCCTTCCATCATTTACGCGGAAGGACCACACGGGTCCTTCCGCGCATTAACTAAAGCCCCGGGGCGATCAGCCCATCGCCAGAATCATGTCGATCTCCTGCTTCGCGGCGTCAAGTGCGTCCTTGACAGGCATTTCGTCCGCGTAGATCAACGACAGGTAGCGGTCCATGACCTGCTGGATGTCGTTATAGGTGGCGGGCGCCTGCACGGACTTGGCGGTGTCGGCCGTATCGTAGAAGACGCGGGAGTTCGTCGGCCAGTCGGTATCGACGACGACTTCCTTCATGACTTCCTTCGACATCGGGATGCCGGTGATGCCGATGACGGTGCGCTGGGAATCCTTGCTGGAGAGGAAGCAGGACAGCTTGAAGGCGTCGTCCTTCTTCTCGCTGGCGCTGGAAACCAGCCACATGCCAAAGCCGGAAATGCTCTGCTGCTCTTTGTTGGTGGGGAGGTACTGCAGATCCACGGCCTTGAAGTTGGACTCGTTGTAGCTCTTCATCGGCCAGCGGCCGGCGAACTGCATGCCCACCTGGTCGGACATGAACGTGCCCTGGTTGACCGGAGCCACCTGGTATTTGTACATCAGGTCGTGCAGGAACTGGATGGTCTCCACGGCCTCGGGCGAATTGACCACGCATTCGGTCATGTCGTCGTTGAGGATGGACGCGCCGTTGTTGTAGAGCCACGCTGAGGTTTCAAAGTAGCCGGCGCTCACGTTGCAGCCGTAGACCTGGGTGCCGTCGGGCCGAACGAAGGTCATCTTCTTGCAGTAGTCGAGGAAGGTGTCGTAGTTCCAGTCAGCCGGGGGCATTTCGAGGCCGGCTTCCTTCAGCACGTTCAGGTTGACGTGGGTGACCACGTTGTTCCACTCAAAGCCGATGGCGTAGGTGGTATCATCCACGGTCAGGGGCGCGACCAGCTTCTCGTGGTTGTCGCTCACAAGGCCCCACCATTCGGGATACTTCTCGATGTACTCGTTCAGCGGCGCGCACAGCTGGTTGTTGCGGAAGACTTCGTAGCCCTCAATGGCGATGCGGATCACGTCGGGGGTGTCGCCGCCGGCGATCATGGTCTGCAGCTTGGAGAAGAACCCCGCCCAGCCGCCGGTGGAGGGAATGAACATCAGCTCCGTGGAAATGCCGGTCTCGTCATAGAACTTCTGGGCGACTTCCGCCAGCACGCTCTTGGGGAACGCCTCTCCGTCGAAGGCAACCTTCAGTACGTTCTTGCCATCCCCGACGATGTTGCGGTCAATCTCCTCCTCCGCGAACGAGACCGCGGCGCTTCCGAGCACCAGCATCAACGCGAGCAACAGTGCAACCAGCTTCTTCATAATTCGACCCTCCCTTAAAATTAACGTGCACGTGAACGTTTATAAGAGTATAGTACACGCAAAAATGGCTGTCAATGCCATACAAACCGGTTTATTAACAATTATTTTGAGCTGTATCGGCTGATTTGGTTAAAAAACAGGCTGGATTCTAAAGGAATCCGGCCTGATATTGTGCCTGAAAGACGCTTTGCGGCGTTAGGTGGGGCGGAAACGATTCAAAGGATCGTCTGCCCCGGCACGATTTCATAGGGCATTTCGACGAAAGGGGGGAGCGTTCCGCCGTTGATCGCGTCGATCAAAAGCTGAGCGCACCGGATGCCGATGTTCTGGATGAAGATGGAGACCGTGGTGATGTTCGGCTCAAACTCGTGCAGCATGGGGATCATGTCGAAGCCGCTCAGGCCGTAATCCATCGGCGGGCGCAGCCCGCGCTTGTGCAGCGAACTCATGATGGTCACCGCGTAGATGTCGCTGGTGCAGATGATGGCGGTGCGCGTCTCGTCCCGGAAGCGCAGCGCGCCGATCGTATTCATATAGTCCCCGTCCTCCAGCGTCAGCACCTCTGTGTCGCCAGGGGCCTCGGAGATCGCCTTTAAGAAGCCCCCCTTGCGGTTGATCAGGGAGCTCATGTTGCTCAGGTGCGCCTTGTAAAGCGGGGGACAGACGTACAGTACCCGCCGATATCCCTTGCTCAGGATGTAGCGCGTCATGTCCATCATCGCCCGGTAGTCGTCGATCGAAACGAGCGGCAGATCCTCTGAGACCCGGTTCATGACGGTAATCACCGGTATATTCAGACTTTTGAGGTAGTCCGCGTACTCGGGTTCACGGACCACGCTGTCCAGCAGAATGCCGTCGACGCGCCGATCCAGCAGATGCTCCAGGCACGAGCGCTCCACCTCGGGGTCCTTGTTGGTCAGCATGATGTACGTCACATAGCCCGCTTCGAACGCCGCGTTCTGAAAGGCGTTGACCATTTGCGCAAAAAAGGCGTTGTTCAAGTCGAATACGATGATGCCCAGGCTCTTGCTGACGCCGTTTACCAGCGCCTGCGCGAGCCGGTGGGGCCGGTAGCCCATCGCCTTGGCGACGGCCAGTACCTCTTTGCGCTTTTTTTCGCTGATGCCGGGCCGCCCGTTCAGCGCCCGGTCTACGGTGATGCGGGAGACGCCCAGCTTTTCCGCGATCAGCTTTGTGGTTACGTTCATGTACATCCCTCATTTTAGATTAAAACAATAATTTTCCCACACTATATCAGAAAATCAACGGATTGACAAGTAAATCATCTGTTTTGGATTGATCGGTGAAATAATATGCCGTCAGATTATTGACAAATTACGCATGATCGATTAAGATGTCGATGCACGTGAACGTTATCCGCGGGCGCCGGCCGCATTTTCATCTCTGGCCGGCGCCCGCACGAACGCGAAGAGGACAACGAACCACTCGGAAAGGCGGTAGCACAATGAGAACCTATGCTGGCGGACAGCTCGATCAGATTGCCTTCCCGCTGGGCGGCATTGGCGCGGGGACCATTTGCCTTCAGGGTACAGGCGCGCTGGGGAACATCGCCATATGGAACAGGCCCAACTACAATTTTAACCCCATGATGTTCAGCGCCGTCACCGTTAAAGGCGAAGAGAATGTCTCCCGCGTCGTCGAGGCCCCTGTGCCGGACGCCAACATTTTTGTCAAACACCACAACGCGGCGCTGGGGCTGGGAGAATACGCATACGGGCTGCCTCGGTTTGAGGCGGGCGTCTTCTCCGCGCGCTTCCCCTTCGCCCAAGTGGACCTTCGGGACGGGCGGATGCCCATCGAAGCCCACATCACCGGCTGGAGTCCCTTCGTGCCTGGGGCCGAGGACGATTCGAGCCTGCCCTTCGCCGCGCTGGAATACACCTTTGAAAACCAAACCGATGAAGCGCTCGAAGCGGTGTATTCATTCTCCAGCGTCAACTTCATGAAAAAAGACGACGCCGCCTTCATCCGCGTGGTTGAAAACGGCTTTGCGATGGAGCAGCCCGAAGACCCGGCAAATCCCGCCGTCCGCGGCGCTTTCCTGGCGCAGACCGACGCGCCCGCCTTTGTCGACGCCACCTGGATCCGCGGCGGCTGGACGTTCGACGTGCTCACCACCGCATGGCGCAGGATTTGCGAAGGCGCATGCGAGAACCGGGTGTACGAGGACGACTACCCGGCGCCCACGCCGGGCGCGACGCTCTCCGTCCCCTTTACGCTTCCGCCCCGCGGACAGAAGACCATTACGCTCCGGCTGTGCTGGTACGTGCCCGGCTCGGGCGTCCACGCCGGCCTGCCCAAGGAGATCCTGGCCCGCGAAGGCGCGGACATCGACTACAAGCCCTGGTACAGCGGGAAGTTTGATTCCGTGGATGCCGCCGCAGCCGACTGGAAGGCCCGCTACGCGGCACTATACAGGGAGACGAAGGCGTTTACCGATTGCTTCTTCGATACCGACCTTCCGGAGGAGATTCCGGAGGCCATTGCGGCCAACCTCTCGATCCTGAAATCGCCCACGGTGCTGCGCCAGCGGGACGGGCGCTTCTGGGGCTGGGAGGGCTGCCAGGATGAGGTGGGCAGCTGCCACGGTTCCTGCACCCACGTGTGGAACTACGCGCAGGCGCTGTGCAACCTGTTCCCTCGGCTTGAGCGCTCCATGCGGGAATCGGAGTTCTTCGTTTCCCAGGCGGAGTCCGGGCACCAGAACTTCCGAACCGCGCTGCCCATTCAGGCGACCGGGGACCACCGCTTCCACGCGGCGAGCGACGGCCAGCTGGGCGGCATCGTCAAGGTGTACAGGGATTGGCGCATCTCGGGGGACGGTGCCTGGCTGAAGGGCCTCTGGCCCAAGGTTCGGGACAGCCTTGACTACTGCATCGAAACCTGGGACCCGGACCATGAGGGCGTCCTCAAGAAGACGCACCACAATACCTACGACATTGAGTTCTGGGGCGCCGACGGCATGTGCTCCAGCTTCTATCTGGCCGCGCTGAAGGCGGCCTGCGAGATGGGCGAGGCGCTGGGCGACGACACGAGTTCGTATGGTTCGCTGTACGAAAAGGGCCGGAAGTATCTCGAGGAGAAGCTGTTTAACGGCGAATACTTCTATCAGCAGGTCGAATGGGACGGCCTGGAGGCCTGTGAAAAGATGGACGGCAGGAGCCTGATGCGCGGCGCATATTCGCCCGAGGTGCGCGAGCTGCTTGAGAAGGAGGGCCCCCGCTACCAGTACGGCACGGGCTGCATCTCCGACGGCGTGCTGGGCGTCTGGATGGGCGAGATCAGCGGCATTCCGGACATTCTGGACGAGGAGAAGCTCCGCAAAAACCTGGAGAGCATCTATAAATACAACTTCAAGCGAGACCTCTCCGCCCATGCCAACCCGCAGCGCCCCGGCTATGCGCTCAAGCGGGAGGGCGGCCTGCTGCTATGCACCTGGCCCCGCGGCGGCAAGCCGGCGCTGCCCTTCGTGTACAGCGACGAGGTGTGGACCGGCATCGAGTACCAGGTGGCTTCCCACCTGATCCTCAAGGGATACCTTCAGGAAGGCTTGGAAATCGTCCGGACGCTCCGCGCCCGGTATGACGGCGCCGTCCGCAATCCCTTTGACGAGTATGAGTGCGGCCACTGGTACGCCCGCGCCATGGCCTCCTATGCGCTGATCCAGTCCTACACCGGCGTGCGCTACGACGCGGTGACCAGGACGCTGTACGTGAGCACCCGGAACGCCGCCTCCTATAAATCCTTCCTGAGCACCGAAACGGGCTACGGATCCGTGACCGTTCGGGATGGAAAGGCGTCCGTCGCGGTGGCGTGTGGGCGGATCGAAGTCGACAAAATCGTGCTGGAGGATTCGCATGAGCTTCATTGATATGGATTCCCTCAGCGCGATCAAGCGGCTTCAGACCCGATCCATATGCCCGGAAAACATGACCGGAGAAAAAGGCGCGGGCGCGATGACCGAGCTGGAACAGGGCGTCGCCTTCGTGGCGGCGCAGGACCTGGGCAAGGGCTGGAAGGTCAACCCCTACCTGTTCATCGAACCGGGTGAGACCGTCACGCTGGCGGACGCGCGGGGATCGGGCGCGATCAAGCACATCTGGCTGACGCCCACCGGCGACTGGCGGATGCAGATCCTGCGCATCTATTGGGACGGGAGCGACGTGCCCTCCGTGGAATGCCCGCTGGGCGATTTCTTCGCGAGCGGCTGGGGCGTCTACGCGCAGATCAATTCGCTGGCGGTATGCGTCAATCCCGGCTCGGCCTTCAACTGCTACTGGACGATGCCCTTCCGAAAGGGCTTCCGCGTCACGCTGGAGAACCTGAACCTTGAAAGGGTCAGAACCTACTATCAGATCACCTACGAGCTGGGCGATGTGCCTGCCGACGCCGGATACTTCCACGCGCAGTTCCGTCGCGTCAACCCGCTGCCCTACAAAGAGGATTACACAATCCTGGAGGGCGTCGAGGGACGCGGCCAGTATGTAGGCACGCACATGGCATGGGGCGTCAACAACAGCGGCTGGTGGGGCGAGGGCGAAATCAAGTTCTTCATCGACGGCGACCGGGAGTACCCCACCATCTGCGGTACCGGTACGGAAGACTACTTCTGCGGGTCCTATGATTTTGAGGACCCCGTGACGCACGACCGGTACGTGCCGTTCTCCACGCCTTACTCCGGCCTGCCCACGGTGCTCGAACCCGACCGGCTCAACCGTAGCCAGTTTCGCTTTGGTATGTACCGCTGGCACCTGACGGACCCGATCCGCTTCGAGCAGGATCTCCGCGTGACGATCCAGGCGCTGGGCTGGCGCAGCGGGCGCAGGTATCTGCCGCTCCAGGACGACATCGCCTCCGTCGCCTACTTCTACTTGGACAGCCCGGCCAGGAAAATTCCGCCGCTGCCCGAACGCGATGCGCTGGAGATCATCTAGAGGGATATCGCGTGCGACAATGCGGCAAGCAGTCAGCGTGACGAACAAGGATTCCTCGTCCGGGGCATCCGAGGCGGGACAGGTCATCTCCTTCGATTCTCCTCGCTCCGCCACGCTGCGGAGTTGTCCGGTAAATTGAACCAGGTCATCAAGTCACCCAAGGCAGGCAGCCCGCCGTTCCGGCAAAGCTGCCTGCCTTTTTTGCTACCCGATTGCGCCCCGACTGCCAAGGTTTCTTACGCTTAAGTGTTTCCCGGTCTGGGTGGCGAATGCGAAGGGGCTGCCGCGAAGCAAGGTCAAATGGATTTACCCACTCTTGACGAACGATTACGAAAATTCTATTATAAGGGGAGCGGGGATTGTCGTTGAATCGGCATTAGGCCGGAGCGGGTTTCCAACTAATTCAGGATTGGTGGAGACCACGACGGGCTGGATATGAGCATGAGCATGCCAACTTGCTTCACCAAGTGACGAGTGCTTCCCCCGTCCACAGTTGATCCATTGGTGCCGCACAAGCCGCTCATATATCCTTCGTCACGGCTGCTGAGTAAACCTGAGAGGAAGAATGCCCATGAAGATCACGTCGACAGAGGTCGCAAAGCGCCTCGGAATATCGCGCAGCACGGTGAGCCGCGCGCTAAGCGGTTATCCATACGTCGATGACGAACTGAGAAAGCGCGTTCTCGCCACCGCCACGGAAATGGGCTATCGCCCGAACCATGCTGCGCAATCGCTGGCGAAAGGCGAAACCCTGCTGATTGGCTTTATAATTTACACGAAGCCCGAGCTGTATTGGGAGCGCGTACTGCGTGGGGTGAAGATTGCGGGCGACATGCTGCATGACTATGACGTCGTGATTGAAACCGTGATCACCGACATCACGAAGCCCCAGGAGCAGGTTGAGGCCATGCGTGCTTTGGTAAAAAAAGGCGCAAAGGCAATCGTGCTTTCTCCGTCTGCTCCCAATGTGGTGGCGGGCACGATTGACGAAATGATGCAGCAGGGGATCCCGATCGTGCTGCTGAATACGGATGTGCCGCAGAGCAGCCGGTTGTGTTGTGTTGGCAGTGACTACGTGCAGGCGGGCAGACTGGCGGGCGAGCTGCTCAGCAGGTTTCTCATGGGGCGCGGAAAGATCGCGTCGATTGTGTTTGATGATTCCGGCACGATGACGCCGCAGAAGCTGACCGGATTTCGTGAGGAAATCAGCCATTTTCCGCACGTGGAGATGCTTGGCCCCTATATGTTCTCCAGAACCGGCGAAGATGTGTATGACAAAACGTGCGAGTTGCTGCATACGACCCAGCCCAACGCGATCTTTATGACCTATGGGCAGGTGGAGGATGTCGCGCGCGCAATTGAGGATACGGGGCTTGCCGGGCTGGTTCCGTTGGTCGGGTATGACGCCACGGAGGACAGCCTTACGCTCTTAAGAAGGCGGGTGATATCCGCGCTGATAAGTCAGGAACCTGAACAGCAGGCGATCCTGTGCATCCGCATTCTTCATGATTACCTTGCGCGCTGCGTCCGCCCCAAGAGCAGCATCATCCATGCGCGGCTCGATGTGATTACATCGCAAAACAGCATTTATTACCGCAAGGACGCGCTGAGCGCTTCAAATTACTATTACATTTGATACCAACCGAATAGCCTTTTCGTTGTTGCGTCAGATTTTCTCGCCTTTGGGGGCATGAGCGCCGATGGGGAAAAAGGTCTGGAACTATATCCAGACTTTTCCGCACGCGCGTTCAAAAAAAGATGCGGTGGGTGGTATTGTTACTTGACAGATATGGCGTTATGCTGTAGAATGTTCGTAAGTGGATGTGGATTGTGGTGCTACAACCAGACAAAACGTGAAAACAAAAGCCGTGAATAGAGAAAATGTCGGGGGCAAGGGCCCTATCATTTTAGCCGCTGTTGCACGCGCGTGCAATAACGATATAACTCAAGGAGGTTGGTCTCATGAAGAAAGGTATCCGGTTGCTGGTCCTGGCGCTTGCG
>JAEYPB010000024.1 GCA_023411175.1 Bacillota bacterium
GACGGCCAGCAGCACGAGCCGATGGAGCTGCTCGTCTGCGACGTGCCACAGGAGTACGCCGGCGCGGTCATCGAAAAGCTGGGCCGTCGCAAGGGCACACTGATTTCCATGCAGGGCGCGGACCGCACCCGGATGGAATTCCAGATTCCGTCCCGCGGCCTCTTCGGCTACCGCCCGGAATTTCTGACCGATACGCGCGGCGAGGGCGTGATGAGCGCCGTGTTCGACGGCTACGAGCCGTATAAGGGCGACATCCCCACCCGCATCTCTGGCTCGCTCGTGGCATTTGAGACCGGCGAAACGACCAGCTACGCGATGTTCTACCTGCAGGAGCGCGGCGAGCTCTTCATCCAGCCGGGCACGAAGGTTTATTCCGGCATGATCGTGGGCCGCTCCTCGCGCCCCGGCGATATCGACGTCAACGTCTGCAAGAAAAAGCACCTGACCTCCATCCGCAATTCCGCGGGTGCGGAGGAAGCGCTCAAGATCACCAACGTGCGCAACCTTACGCTCGAGGAAGCCCTCGAGTTCATCGACGACGACGAACTGGTGGAGATCACCCCGAAATCCATCCGCATGCGCAAGCGCGAACTGAACGCCGAGCAGCGCAAAAAGAAGCTGAGCCGGACGAAGTAGTCCCACTTTGGATGTTGTTCTGGGAATAAGCCGCCGGACCGACCGCATCGGAGGCAATGATGCTGGACAAGAGCGTACCCTATGTGGATATTCTGATGCGCCGCGCCGCATCGGAAAAGCCACCCTCCGTTCCGCTGCCCGAGGGCTACCGGTTCACCTTTTTCAAGGCCGGGGACGAGGCGGACTGGGCGCGGATCGAGACCTCCGTCCTCGAATTTGACTGCGAGATGGACGCGCTCCTCTACTTCCAGCGCGAATATCTGCCGTTCCTTGCGGAGCTTGGGCGCAGGTGCCTGTTCATCGAAGCGCCGGACGGCGAAAAAGTCGCCACCTGCACGGCGTGGTGGGACTACTCGGGCGTCAGGCGCGACCCGTGGATCCACTGGCTGTCGGTCAAGCCCGGCCATCAGGGAAAGCGGCTGGGCAAGGCGCTGGTCGCCGAAACCGTTCGGCTCATGACGGACATCGAAGGGGTGCGGGATTTCTATCTCCACACCCAGACCTGGAGCCACAAGGCCATCCGGATCTATCGGGCTCTCGGTTTTCAGATCACCAGCGAACCGGGCCTCGCGAACTATTCCAACGAAGACCACCAAAAGGCCTTGGCGGTGCTTGAGAGCATCTACCATAACGCCTGATCGTCGGGCGCGGCGCGCCGGTTCAAGGAGAAGCAATGCTGGTTAAAAAGCTGGCGGTTGAAAACTTCCGCCCCTATGAAAGCGCGGCGCTCTGCCCCGCCGAGGGCGTGACGCTGCTTTTTGGCGGCAACGCCCAGGGCAAGACGGCGCTGATCGAGGCGCTCCAGCTGTGCTGCACCGGCCGCTCCCACCGCACCAGCCGCGACTTGGAACTGATCCGCACCGGCCAGCCCTTCTCCCGCGTGAACGTCACGGCCGAGCGCCGGGACGGACGCCACGACGTGGAAATCCTGTTGCGCCCCGGCGAAAAAAAGCGCATTTCGGTGGGCGGCAGTGCCGTCTCCCGCTCGGGCGAATTGATGGGCCACGTGACGGGGGTCCTGTTTTCCCCGGAAGACCTGCGCATGGTGAAGGACGGCCCCGCCGAGCGCCGCCGCTTCATCGATATGGAGCTTTCGCAGATGCGCCCGTCCTACTACGCGGCGCTGCAGAAGTACAACCGGGCGCTCCTCCAGCGGGGGACGCTGCTGCGCACCGGCGACCTGACTTGCCTCGACGTATGGGACGAGCAGCTGGCCCGGCACGGCGCGCAGATCATGCGCGCGCGCATCGCCTTTGCCGAAAAGCTCGCGGCCATCGCCCGGGAAGTTCACAGGAGCATCTCCGGCGGCGAAGCCCTTGAAATTGAGTACCGCCCGGGCGCGAAGGCGGAGCCGGACGCCGAGGCGCTTTTGCGCCTGCTCCGCGCCGCCAGGGACGTGGATCAGCGCCGGATGACAACCTCCGTCGGCCCCCACCGGGACGACCTCCAGTTTCTGATCTCCGGCGCGGACGCCCGCGCCTACGGCTCGCAGGGGCAGCAGCGTACGCTGGCGCTGTCGCTGAAGCTGTCCGAGCTGGAAGTCATGAAGGGCGAGATGGGCGAGTACCCGGTTCTGATGCTGGACGATGTGATGAGCGAATTGGACCCCGACCGCCGCAGGCTGCTCCTCGAGCGGCTGAACGGCGTGCAGACGATCATCGCCTCCACCGACCCCACCGACCTCGCGGGGGCGCGGGTGGACCTTCTGGTCCGGGTGAGCGGGGGCAAACTGGAACAGTAAATGCGGTTTCGGGAGTGCGCCTGAAACCCTCATGGGATTTCCGCGGCGGCACGCTGACCAAAGGTGCGGATAGCGCCACCAGTATGCGTACTGGTGGCGCTATGCCGTACCCGGCGCACACGCCGCCGGGCACGATTGAAACCCTGCGGGGGCTTTGCTGATGGTATGTGCGAAGCAGGCGGCGGATTGTATTTTGGGGGTGCTAATGCTACAATAGGCGGTGTGCGCAGCTACGATTGACCCTTCGGCGCGTCCTTCAGCGGTACGCGGCTTCCGTCCGGGTACTGGACGAAGGTGTTCTCCAGCGTCTGGCGGGTGGAAGCCTTGAAGTGATCCACGTACTGGCGGCGAAGCTCGGCGCGCTCCGCCTGTTCCTCCGGAGTCAGTTCCCGCTCCCGGGAGAGGCGGGTCAGCGCACTGATGCGCTCGATCTTTTCAGGCGTCATGGGTTCACGCTCCTTTATGATAGATATTTCGGCGCGCGGCGGGAAAATTCCTGCCGCGGAGGGAGGAAACGATGATTCGAGGCAGATACCTGACTTCGGCAGACGACATCGGCGCGGTGCTCGGCGTGCGCCGCGCGGTGGCACTCCATGAGGGACAACCCGCGGGCGGCGCGGACGAACACGACGGCATGGCGTTCTACGCGCTGGTGTTTGACGAAGACGACAGCCCCGCCGGTTCCGGGCGGCTGTACCTGGACGGCGACCGCTTCATGATCGGCTGCGTCGGCGTGCTGCCGGAAAGGCGCGGCAAGGGGCTTGGCGACCTCATCATGCGGATGCTGCTCTTCCGAGCGCAGGAGCTGAACGCGCCGTCGGTGTATGCATGCGCCGATCCCGGCCTCGAAGCCTTTTACGCCCTCTACGGCTTTGCGCCCGCGGACGGCGGGGCGGGCGAGGAGGCGCTTTTGTGCGTCCCCTCCGATAAAATTCCCGGCGGCAGTTGCGGCGGCCACGGGGCGTAATGCCTGAGAAGCTCCCCGGGCGGCCTTTCTCCCACACCGCCCCCGCTTGCCTGGGATGCGTTTGCCCCGCCGGTGTCCTTGCGCCCCGCAGCGTAACGTGGCGTAAAACCACATCTGCGAAGGTCGCATGGACGCGGTGGGGCAAATTTGCACCCGCATGAGAGCGGCCCGGAAATCCCGAAGATTTTCAGTTGCACGCAGGGGTTTCCCCGCATCGGAAAAGACAAAACGATGGAAAAGAGGAGCAGTCTGAGAAAGGGAGAAGTGCAAGCCGTTCCGGCTTAAGGGGTATCGGGGGCCGCAGTTCCTGGGTTCTCTCAAACGCCCCACTGGGGCGTTTGCGTGCGGCATAGCCGCACCGCACCCGCTTTTTCGCCAAGCGCAGCTAAATATTAGTTCAAGGTATGCGCTTGGCAAAAAAGCCCCCGAATAAAGGCAGCCGGGGAACCGGAGCCGAGCGCCGCCGGTGGCGGCTTCCAGCGAGGCGAAGGTTCTTTGAGACAGGGAGCCGCAGAAGCGGCAGCGCACGAGGCGACCATGTCGAAAAGTGGGTCGAGCATGTACGGTCGCAGGCTGCATTCCTTTTCGCATGCAAGTCCGGCCGTGAATCGTAGATTCACAGGACTTGCTTTTCGCTGTCAAAAGACGCAGTATTTTGACAGCCTGCACGGAGCCGCTTCATTTCGAGGCGGCTCCGTTTTTATTG
>JAEYPB010000064.1 GCA_023411175.1 Bacillota bacterium
CCCGCGGGGGGGGGGGGCGCGCCCCCGCCCCGCAGCTTCGGAGGAAACATGGAAGACCTTTTTTCGGAGGGCATAAAGAAGCTGGCGCCGCTTGCCGACCGGATGCGCCCCAGGACGCTGGACGAATTCCTGGGCCAGCAGGAGATTGTGGGGGAGGGGACGCTCCTTCGCCGTGCGATCATGGCGGACCGGCTGACCAGCTCGATCTTTTGGGGCCCGCCAGGCACCGGCAAGACCACGCTTGCCTCGATCGTCGCAAACGCCACCCGCGCGCAGTTCGTGAAGCTCAACGCGGTCACCTGCGGCGTGGCGGAGGTGCGCGAGGTCATTAAGGACGCCGAGGCGCGGCTGAAGCTGCACGGCAAGAGCACCTACCTCTTGCTGGACGAGTGCCACCGGTGGTCGAAGGCCCAATCCGACAGCATCCTGCCCTCCATCGAGCAGGGCATCATCCGCTTCATCGGCTCCACCACCGAGAACCCGATGATCGCCATGACGCCCGCCATCGTAAGCCGCTGCCGGCTGTTCCACTTTGAGCCGCTTGAACAGGAGGATGTGGAGCGGGCGATTTTGCAGGCGATCCGCGACGAGGGGCGCGGCTATGGCCTTCAGTCCGTGGTGATCGATCCGGATGCGCTGCGCCACATCGCCCAGGTGGCTAACGGCGACGTGCGCGCCGCGCTGAACGCGCTGGAGCTGGCGGTCATGACCACGCCCATCGATGCGAACGGCGATACCCGCGTGACCCTCGCCGTGGCGGAGCAGTCCATCCAGAAGCGCGTGCTGCGCATGGACGAATCGATGCTCTACGACATGCTGTCAGCCTTCTGCAAGAGCCTGCGCGGTTCAGACAGCGACGCCGCATTGGCCTGGTTCAGCCGGATGATCTACGCCGGTCTTGATCCCAGGATCATCGTGCGCCGCGTCATCGCCCACGCCAGCGAGGATGTGGGGATGGCAAACCCCAACGCCATGGTGCAGGCGGTCAGCGCGTGGCAGGCGCTGGAGGCCATCGGCATGCCGGAGGCACGGCTTTCGATTACCCAGGCGATCATCGCGGTGTGCGAAAGCCCGAAGTCCAACGCCGTCGTCGTGGCCATCGACCGGGCGATGTGCGATGCCGAGCGCGGCGGGTTTCAGCCGGTGCCGGTGCACCTCCGGGATACCGCCTACAAGGGCGCGGCGATTTTGGGCTACGGCGCGGACTACAAGTACGCCCACAACTACCCCGGCCACTACGTAAAGCAGCAGTACGCGCCGATTGAGGCGCAGGGCATGCCCTACTACGAACCGGGCGAACTGGGCTTTGAACAGGAAGTCCGAAAGCGCCGGGAAGAACTGAAGCAATACGAATGAAAAGGATTTACCCCCTTGGACTTTGAGGGGCAAAGGGGTAATGAAAATGGCGGGCCAAACGGCCCGCCATTTTTTCGTCTGAAAGGCGTCAGGTTCCGAGCGTGCCGGAATCGGACGGCATTTCGGTTTCCTCGATCCGGGTCGGCGGGACGATCTCCCGCGCGCGCCGCTGCATGTCTAAAAGCCATGTCCAGGTTAGCGCGATCAGCGCGATCAACACCGCGGCCGTCAGCATCGTGACGGTGCGACGGATCAGAAGGTTTTTCTGCCGAAGGTACCGCGCCCTAAGGACCTTATGGGAAAATGCGGGTCGGGCGGCAGACTTTTTCTTTGACGCATCACCCTTTCCATCCTTCGGCGCTTCTCGGTCCTTGAACGCTTCGGAGAACTGGGCGGAAAGCCTGAGGCAACTTCGCCTTGAGCGCCCGCAGCGGTCGCAACCGGAGGCGCGGAGCGGATTCGCCCGGCCACAGGCGCACACCCAGTAATCCTTTGTCCGAACAGGGCGAACGGCGGCGTCAGGCCCGGCCACCCGCTTCAGCGCCTCAAGCTCCCGGACTGAGGGCTTTTCGGGCGTCGATACTTCTGTAAAGCGCTTCGGGTTTCCGCGCCAGGAGGGGGCGCCTTCAAAATCAATTCGGACGAAGGATAGGCCGGTCCATTGGCCGGAGGGCGCGGGATCGGTCTCGATGGGCAGCACAAAGCCGGCGTGGGGCGGGGCCAGTATCGCGCCGCTGGCGAGCGGAATGTCCGTGTCGCCATCTTCGCCTCGCCAGGTGATGACGGCTTCAAAGCCGGTTACGGGTTTGTCCGACAGGTTGGTTAGGTGCACGAAACCCCGCGCGCCGTGCCCGTCGTGCGTCAAGTCGTACCCGACCAATTCCACCGGGCAGCTCAGATCCAGCTGCAAGCACCCATCTCCCCAATATGTTTTCCACAGTATACCACATTTTCTCCGGCATTGCGAGACACACAGCGGGTGGCCGGGGCTGGCATCCCGATACCTTTCCTTGACAAGCGCCGCGTATGCCTCTAAAATACTATCTATTGGGATCGGAGGGACCTATGGTTTCGGACCTTAGATCGCGGCTTCGGGCCATCGGCGGCGGCGCGCAAAAACCGGCGGAATCACGAGGACTCGTCGTGCGCGTGCACGAGGAGGACGCTGATCCGCGCCTTTTTGCGCTTGCGCAGACGGCGCTGAACCGGCTGGGGTTTGACGGCGCGTGGCCCGGCGCGGAGAACGTGCTTTTTCTGGATACCGAAACCACCGGCCTTTCCGGCGGCGCGGGCACCGTGGCGTTCATGATCGGGTTTGGCTATCTGGCGGACGGCCGGTTCCGGGTCGAGCAGTACATGATGCGCGCCTACGCCGACGAGCCGCTTCTCATCCTAAAGGCGGCGGAGGTCATGGCGAGGTTCTCCGCGGTGGTCACATTTAACGGCAACAACTTTGATTTGCCGCTGCTGGAATCCCGCTTTACAATGGCGCGGATGCGGGAACTGTGGCGCCCGTTGAAGCGGCTGGACCTGATGCATCCCGCCCGCCGGCTTTGGAAGCGCCGTTTGGGAAGTTGCCGCCTCGAAGTGCTGGAGAGGCAGATTCTGCGCCGGGGCAGGACGGACGACCTTCCGGGCAGCGAAGCGCCCAAGCGCTTTTTTGAAGCCATGCGTACGGGGGACATCGGCCCGCTGGAGGCGGTGCTGGATCACAACCGGATGGACGTGGCGGCGCTTTCCCACCTTCTATGCGCGCTGCACGAGGCATACCACGCACCGGGCCTTTTGACAGAGGCGGCGGATCTCTACTCGATGGGCCGCGTGCTGGAAAGGCGTGGCGAGAACGAACCGGCCGTGCGCTGTTACCGTGCCGCGGCAAGCCCCAGGCCGCTGTCCTCCATCGCGGCGCTTCGGGGCGAGCGATACGCGGCGGAGGCCAACCGCGCATTCTCAATAATGCTCCGGCGCGCGGGCGAATGGACGAAGGCGGAGCGCGTGTGGCTGGAGATGGTGCGCCGCAGGCAGCTGGGTGCTTGGCCGCTGGTCGAGCTCGCAAAATACTACGAGCACCGCGCAGGGCGGCTGTATGAAGCGATGGAGATGACGGAGACGGCGATCGCGATCGCGGGCGGCGAAGCGGAGCCTCTTATGCGCCGCCTGGAGCGGTTAAAGCGAAAACTGGAGGGAAACGGATGAACATCATGGCGGAACTTCAGGGCCGCAAGGCCTACAACATTCACCTGAAAGGCAACGCCTTTATGGAGAAAAAAATGTTCAAGGAGGCCGAGGCGAAGCACCGGGAGGCGCTGGAGGCCTACGAAAAGGCCGAGGCGGCGGGGGACGACAACCCCAGGCATCTGATGGCCTACGGCGTACTTTTGATGCGCTCGCGCCGGTACGAAAAGGCGAAGGCGATCATGCTCAAGGTGGAAAAGCTCCCCGGCCTGAACCGGGACATGAAAAAGCAGCTCCGGCTCAACTACGCGGTATGCGTGTGGAAGATGGGGCAGCTCGACCGCGCGATCGAACTGATGCGGCAGGCTTCCGAGGACGGCTTGAACTCGATGATCTACGGCTCGCTGGGCTATATGCTGATCGAAAAGGCGCGCGAGACCGGCGATTTCACCGAAGCCGTTGAATTCAACCAGAAAGCCTACGAGTACGACGACGATGACGCTGTGGTGCTGGACAACCTGGGCCAAATGAGCCTTGCGATGGGCAAGCGGGATGAGGCGTTTGATTACTTCAAGCGCGCCCATGAGCGAAAGCCCACCCAGGTGGACACGCTGTACTACCTCGCGAAGCTCTACGGTGAGGACGGGGAGACGGAAGCCGCCGTCAAAATGCTGGAGCGCGCGCTGTCCCAGACGTATTCGGCGCTGTGCACGACCACCCGCGAGCAGGCGGAGGTGCTGCTTTCCGAGCTTCGGAAACCGTAGACGGGGCGCGGCTCATACGGCCTGAAATGAGGACGGAGCAGGCCGATACGCCAAGCCGCACTTTGTCCGATCCCATGGAAAACGCCCGCGACATTTCTGCCGCGGGCGTTTGCAATCGGGGGTTCGCTTAGCCGAGAATCAGAGACTTTCCGGTCATCTCCTTGGGCTGGGGAATCCCCATCATGTGAAGGAGGGTAGGCGACAGGTCGCAGAGACGCCCGTCGGTGGCGAGGGTGTGCTTCGGCTGCGCCGGGTCGATCACGAGCAAAGGCACCGGGTTCGTCGTGTGGGCGGTGAAGGGCTCCCCGGTTACCGGGTCCACCATCTGGTCGGCGTTGCCGTGGTCGGCGGTGATGATCGCCTTGCCGCCCATCTCGTTTACCGCGTCCACAACCTTGCCCACGCATTCGTCCACCGTGCGCACCGCCTTGACGGCGGCCTCCATGATGCCGGTATGGCCCACCATGTCACAGTTGGCGAAGTTGAGCACCATCAGGTCATACTTGCCGGACAGCACCCGCTTCACGGCCTCCTCGGTGACCTCGTAGGCACTCATTTCGGGCTTCAGGTCATAGGTGGCGACCTTGGGGGACGGAATCAGCGCGCGGTCCTCGCCGGGGTTCGGCGCTTCGACGCCGCCGTTGAAGAAGAAGGTGACGTGGGCGTACTTTTCGGTTTCGGCGATGCGCAGCTGCGTCTTTCCGAGGCTTGCGAGGTACTCGCCCATTGTGTTTTTCAGCGAATCCGGATGGAAGGCGATGTCGAGTCCCGTAAACGTCGCGTCGTACTGGGTCATCGACACGAAGTGTACCGGCCTGTAGCCGCCGGCGCGCTCAAAGTCCTTGAAGTTGGGCTCGATCAGCGCGCGGGTCAGTTCGCGGGTGCGGTCGGGGCGGAAGTTGAAGAAGATCACCGAATCGCCCGCTTCGACGGTGGCGACGGGCTTTCCGTCCTTCAAAACGACGGTGGGCTTGACAAATTCATCCGTCACGTCGTTGTCGTAGGACTTCTGCATGGCTTCACCGGCGCTGATGGCGGTCTGGCCGATGCCGATGAGCGCGTCGTAGCCCTTCTGCACACGATCCCACCGCTTGTCGCGGTCCATGGACCAGTAGCGCCCCGAAACGGAAGCGATTTTGCCGCTGCCGATTTCTGCCATCTTGTCCTCGAGGGTCAGGATGTAGTCCTTGCCGCTGGTGGGCGGCACGTCGCGGCCGTCCATCAGGCAATGAACAAATGCCTTGTCCGCCATGCCGTGGCGCTTCATGAGCGTCAGGAGCGCGTACAGGTGGTCGAGGTGGCTGTGAACGCCACCGTCGGAGCAAAGGCCGATGAAGTGCACCTTGCCGCCAGACTTCTTCGCGGATTCGATCGCGCCGAGGAAGGCTTTGTTTTCGAAGAAGTCGCCGTCCTCGATGGATTTTGTGATGCGGGTCAGTTCCTGATACACCACGCGCCCGGCACCGATGTTCAGGTGGCCGACTTCGCTGTTGCCCATCTGCCCCTCCGGAAGGCCCACCGAAAGGCCCGACGCGCCAATCTGCGTCATCGAGTACTTTTCGATGAGTTTATCCACGTTCGGGGTACCGGCTTTGCAGATCGCGTTGCCTTCACAGACGGGGTTGATGCCAAACCCGTCCATAATGATGAGGGCTGTGATGGCCATCAGAAATTCACCACCTGGGAGAAGTCCGGGGCTTTCAGGCTGGCACCGCCGATGAGGCCGCCGTCGATCTCCGGCTGCGCCATCAGGCCCTTGACGTTCGCGGGGTTCATGGAGCCGCCGTACTGGATGCGAACCTTGGAAGCGACTTCCGCGCCGTAGCGGCCTTCGATGGCCTTGCGGATGACGCCGATGGTCTCGTTGGCCTGCTCGTCGGTGGCGGTGAGGCCGGTGCCGATGGCCCACACGGGCTCGTAGGCGACGACGACGTTTTCAATCTGCGCATTGGTAAGGCTGGTCAGCGCCATCAGCGTCTGGT
Organism: Bacillota bacterium; assembly: GCA_023411175.1. Taxonomy (GTDB): domain Bacteria; phylum Bacillota; class Clostridia; order Christensenellales; family Aristaeellaceae; genus JAEZHK01. The sequence goes on from JAEYPB010000064.1 coordinate 6,278, forward strand.
AGGCGACGATGGCGTCGGTGTAGCCGCCCTCGCGCTCGTCCTTGGATTCGCCGACGCAGATGATCGGAATGAGACCTGCTTCAACGGCTGCGACGGTGCGCTTGTTGACGGTCTTGTCGGTCTCGCCGAAGTACTGGCGGCGCTCGGAGTGGCCGATGAGGACGTATTCGCAGCCGACTGCCTTGAGCATTTCGGTGGAAAGCTCGCCGGTGAAGGCGCCCTTGGGCGCGAAGTGGACGTTCTGAGCGCCGAGCTTGACGTTCGTGCCCTTGATGACCGCCGCGACTGCCGCGAGGCATACCGCGGGCGGGCATACGACGACGTCGGCCTTGGCGTCCTTGACCAGCGGGATCAGTTCGGTGACCAGCTGCACGGCCTCGTCGGGGGTCTTGTTCATCTTCCAATTGCCGGCGATGATGGGTTTGCGCATGGGTTTTTCCTCCTTAAAAATATCGGTTGTACGGCGGGGCGCGGGGCCCCGCCGGCCATGACGGGGATTACCTGTCGTTCAGCGCAGCGACGCCGGGCAGTTCCTTGCCCTCCAGGAATTCGAGGGACGCGCCGCCGCCGGTGGAGATGTGGCTCATCTTGTCCGCCAGGCCCATCTGGGTGACCGCCGCCGCGGAATCGCCGCCGCCGATGATGGTGGTGGCGTCGGAGGCCGCCAGCGCCTTCGCGATGGCGAGGGTGCCTTCGGCAAAATTGGGCATCTCGAACACGCCCATCGGGCCGTTCCAGACGACGGTCTTGGCATTCGCGATCTCGGCCGAGAACAGCTCGATCGACTTCGGGCCGATGTCCATGCCCTGGAAACCGTCGGGGATGTCGTAAGCGTCGACGACCTTGATGTTGCAGTCGTTGGAGAAGGCGTCGCCCGCCAGGTTGTCCACCGGCAGGAGAAGCTTCACGCCCTTGGCCTTCGCCTTTTCGAGCAATTCCTTGGCCAGGTCGATGCGCTCCTCGTCCAGAAGGCTCCCGCCGATCTTGCCGCCCTGCGCCTTGATGAAGGTGTAGGCCATGCCGCCGCCGATCAGGAGGGCGTCGACCTTTTCAAGCAGGTTCGTGATGACGCCGATCTTGTCCTTGACCTTCGCGCCGCCCAGGATCGCGACGAAGGGGCGCGCGGGGTTCGAGATCGCGCCGCCGAGGAAATCCAGCTCCTTGCCGATCAGGAAGCCCGCGACCGCCGGCAGGTAGGAGGCCACGCCCGCGGTGGAGGAGTGGGCGCGGTGCACGGTGCCGAAGGCGTCGGATACGTAGATGTCCGCCAGCGAAGCCAGTTCCTTGGAAAGCTCGGGGTCGTTCTTTTCCTCGCCCGCCATGAAGCGGACGTTCTCGAGCAGAACAGCCTTGCCGGGCTTGACGGCGTCGGCCAGCGCCTTGGCGTCCGGTCCCACGACATCCTTGGCCAGCTTTACATCAAAGCCGAGCTTCCCGCTCAGGGACTTCGCCACCGGCGCCAGGGAGTACTTCATGTTGAACTCTCCCTTGGGGCGGCCCAGGTGGGAGCAGAGAATGACCGCGGCGCCATTGTCCAAAAGGTATTTGATCGTCGGCAGCGCGGCATTGATGCGCGTTTCGTCGGTGATGTTGAGATCCGCGTCGAGCGGCACGTTGAAGTCGCAGCGCACGAGGACTTTCTTGTCCTTCACGTCGATGTCCTTGACCGTCTCCTTGTTCATGGGGCACACTCCTATCTGATATAAAGAATAACAGTAAAGAAGATGGAACGCCACACATCAATATACCCGAAAATTGTTAATCTGTCCAGCACGCGAAAATAGATTGCCCGAATTGCTGCGATTTTAACGTGAAAATGCTATAATAAATCGCTTTGGTGCATGGAGGTGGATTCGTGCCGATTATTGAGGTGAATTCTGTCCGCTACCGCTATGGCGAAGAGGGGAAAATGGCGGTGGACGGCGTGACGATGGCTGTCGAAAAGGGCGAGTTTGTGGCGGTGCTTGGGCACAACGGCAGCGGAAAATCGACGCTGGCGAAGCTCATGAACGCGCTTTTTCTGCCCACAGAGGGAAGCGTCGTGGTGGCGGGGCTGGACACGAAGGCGAAGGACAGCGCCTGGAACGTTCGACGCCATTGCGGCATGGTGTTCCAAAACCCGGACAACCAGTTGGTGGCCACCGTCGTCGAGGAGGACGTTGCCTTCGGCCTTGAAAACATCGGCGCACCCAGCTTGGAAATCCGCAGGCGCGTGGACGAGGCGCTCGAAATGGTCGGCATGCAGGACTATGCGCGCCATGCGCCCCACATGCTGTCCGGCGGACAGAAGCAGCGCATCGCCATCGCGGGTGTCATCGCCATGCGGCCGGATGTGATCGTCTTCGACGAGGCCACGGCCATGCTGGACCCTTCCGGTCGGCGGGACGTGATGGCCATCGCGCAGGCGCTGAACCGCGAGGGCATTACGGTGGTCTGGATCACCCACTTCATGCGCGAGGCGTCGCTGGCCGGAAGGCTCATCGTGATGGACAGGGGGAAGATCGCGCTGGAGGGCACGCCCCAGGAGGTCTTCGAGCAAGTGGAAAAGGTGCGGGCACTGGGCCTCGACGTACCGGAGATGGTGGATCTCGCCGGGCAGCTGCGCGAAAAAAGCGTGCCGCTCCCCCAAGGCATCATGACGGTGGATGAAATGGTGGTGGAACTTTGTCGATTGAAGTAAGGGCACTCAGCCATATCTACATGCCGGGCAGCCCGTTTCAATCGGTGGCGCTGCACGATGTGACGCTGGCCATCCCGGACGGGCAGTTTGTCGGGCTTATCGGCCACACCGGCAGCGGAAAATCTACGCTGGTGCAGCACCTGAACGGGCTGGTCAAACCCACCGTGGGCGAAGTGCTGGTGGACGGTCAGTCGCTCTCTGATAAAAGTACCGACCTTCGTGCCGTCCGGCGCAAGGTAGGGCTGGTGTTCCAGTACCCGGAATACCAGCTGTTTGAGGAGACGGTCTTCAAGGACATCGCCTTCGGGCCGTCGAACCTGGGCCTTTCCGAGGCCGAGATTGCCGAGCGAGTCCGGGAGGCCGCCCATCTGGTGGACGTGCCGGAGGAGCTGCTCGAGCGGTCGCCCTTTGAGCTTTCAGGCGGGCAGAAGCGGCGCGTCGCCATCGCGGGCGTACTCGCCATGCGGCCGGCCACGCTGATCCTGGACGAGCCCGCCGCCGGCCTCGACCCAAGAGGGCATAAGCGGATGATGGACATCATGCGCACGCTGCACGCGCGGGGCGGTATGACGCTCATCATGGTATCCCACAGCATGTCGGACGTGGCGAAGCTGTGCTCGCGCATCCTGGTCATGAACAAGGGCACGCTGGCCATGGACGGCACGCCGGAGGACATTTTCATGCTGGGCACGAAGCTGGAGGAACTGGGGCTGGGCCTGCCGGAGAGCGCGGAGCTGTCCGAAAAGCTTCGAAACGCGGGCTTCAAGCTGCCGCCGGACGTTTGGAAGGCGGAACAGCTGGCGGATATCCTTCCGTCGCTGCTCGGCGGGAAAGGGGGGAGCGGGCATGGCGTTTGACATCACCCTCGGCCAGTTTTTTCCGGGGGTTTCGCCGCTGCACCGGCTCGATCCCCGGGCAAAGCTGATGCTGACCTTCGCGATGATCGTGGGCGTTTTCCTCGCCGACAGCTATCCGGCCTACGCGCTCTTTTTTGCGTATGTGCTGGGTGCGGCGTATCTGTCAAAGCTACCAATAAAGCTCATGCTGAAAGGGCTTAAGGCGGTCTATTTCATCATCGGCCTCACGTTTGTCCTCAACGCCTTTTTTGGCGCGGGGGAAACGGTAGTCATCCGCTGGCAGTTCGTCACCGTCACGCGCGAGGGGCTCAGAACCGCGGTGTTCATGGCGCTACGGCTGATGCTGCTCGTGTTCGGCACGCAGCTTCTGACGCTGACCACCTCGCCCATCGCGCTGACCGACGGCCTGGAGCGGCTGTTTTCGCCGCTTTCGAAGGTCGGCTTTCCCGCCCATGAGATGGCGATGATGATGTCCATCGCACTGCGGTTCATCCCTACGCTCCTCGAGGAAGCGGACAAGATCATGAAGGCCCAGACCGCCCGCGGCGCCGATTTTGAAACGGGCAACCTGATGGCCCGCGCCAAGGCGATGATCCCGCTCCTTGTGCCGCTCTTTGTCAGCGCGTTCCGCCGCGCGGACGAGCTGGCGCTGGCGATGGAGGCCCGCTGCTACCGCGGCGGCGAAAACCGCACCAGAATGCGGGTGCTGAAGTATACTTCCCTTGACGCCTGGGCGGGGCTTTCGATGGCGCTTCTGATCGCGGGCGTCGTGATGCTATGACGCGCAGGATCCGGCTGACCGTCGAATACGACGGCACCGCCTATTCGGGCTGGCAGCGCCAGCTGAACGCCGTCAGCGTGCAGCAGCGGCTGGAGGAGGCCGTCGGCAGGCTGACCGGCGAGGCGGCGGGCATCACCGGCGCCAGCCGCACCGACGCGGGCGTGCACGCGCTGGGGCAGGTGGCGCACTTTGACACCACCTCCCGCATACCGGGCGATAAGTTCGCCTTCGCGCTCAATACCGTGCTGCCGCCGGACATCCGGGTCTCGTCGTCCTGTGAAACCCGGCCGGATTTCCACGCCCGCTTTGACGCGAAGGGGAAGCTGTACCGGTATCTGATCCACAACCACGCCCACGCCACCGCCCTCGGCCGGAATACCCACGCCCACGCCATCTACCCTTTGGACGATTATTTAATGCACGAGGAAGCGCAGACGGCGACGGGAACACACGACTTCGCGGCCTTTGCCGCCAGCGGCTCCATTGTGAAGGACACCGTGCGCACGGTGTACGAGGCGCGGGTGCTTCGGGACGGCTGCGAGGTGGAGCTCCTCGTCCGGGGGAACGGGTTTCTCTACAACATGGTTCGCATCCTCGCGGGCACGCTGATTGCGGTCGGCAGCGGAAAGCTCGCGCCCGGCGCCATCCGTCGGGCGATCCGGAGCGGAAGCCGTCTGGATCTCGGCCCCACGGCTCCGGCCTCAGGCCTGACGCTGATGCGCGTCTATTACGACGACGACCCGGAGGAAGCGGCGGAGGACGGCTGGCCGTTTTTCGAGCTGCCCTGATCACTTTTCGTCAGCCTTGCCATTTCGGTCGTGCAAGATCGATAAAATTCTGTGAACAGGCGACAGCGTGCGCCTGTTTGTGCTATAATACACTAGATAACAGCCTAGGCAAAGGGAGGACGCAAGATGCAGTATTCTCACGAAGTGGAGCAGATGGTCTGCGTGGCGAAGGGCCCCCACCACGGCCCCGCTCCGATCCCCGAAGAGGGAAAATGGGTGCAGGCCAAGGAAATCACCGATATTTCCGGTCTGACGCACGGCGTCGGCTGGTGCGCGCCGCAGCAGGGCGCCTGCAAGCTGACATTGAACGTCAAGGGCGGCGTCATTGAGGAAGCGCTGGTGGAGACCCTCGGCTGCTCCGGCATGACCCACTCCGCCGCGATGGCCGCCGAGATCCTGCCCGGCAAGACCATCCTGGAGGCCATGAACACCGACCTCGTTTGCGACGCGATCAACACCGCCATGCGCGAGCTGTTCCTGCAGATCGTCTACGGCCGGACTCAGTCCGCCTTCTCCGAGGACGGCCTGCCCATCGGCGCCGGCCTTGAAGACCTGGGCAAGGGCCTCAGGTCCCAGGTGGGCACCATGTACGGCACCAAGGCCAAGGGCGTGCGCTACCTCGAAATGGCCGAAGGCTATGTCATCGACATCGCCCTCGACGAGGACGACGAGGTTTGCGGCTACAAATTCCTGTCCCTCGGCAAGATGATGGACGCCATCAAGAAGGGCATGAACCCCGCCGAAGCCTACGAGAAGAACATCGGCACCTACGGCCGCTACGCCGAGGCGCTCAAGCACATCGACCCGCGCAAGCAGTAAAGAGAGGTGAAATCCATGATCCGTTTTGAAGGTTACGAGCGCCGCATCGGCAAGATCCAGCCGGTTCTTGACAATTATGGCTTCGCCGACTTTGAGGCCGTCCGCGATTTCACCCTTTCAAAGGGCATCGACGTGGACAAAATCGTCCGTTCCATTCAGCCGATCGCGTTTGAGAACGCGGTGTGGGCCTACACGCTGGGCGCGGCCATCGCGCTGAAGAAGGAATGCAAGGGCGCTGCCGAAGCCGCCGAGGCCATCGGCGAGGGCCTGCAGGCTTTCTGCATCCCCGGCTCCGTCGCCGACCAGCGCCAGGTGGGCCTGGGCCACGGCAATCTCGCCGCGATGCTCCTGCGCGAGGACACAAAGTGCTTCTGCTTCCTGGCGGGCCACGAGTCCTTCGCCGCCGCGGAAGGCGCCATCGGCATCGCCCGCACCGCCAACAAGGTGCGCAAGGAGCCGCTTCGCGTGATCCTGAACGGCCTGGGCAAGGATGCCGCCATGATCATCAGCCGCATCAACGGCTTCACCTATGTCCAGACCAAGTACGACTACTACACCGGCGAGCTGAGCGTGGTCAAGGAGAAGGCCTACTCCACCGGCGACAAGGCCAAGGTTCGCTGCTACGGCGCGGACGACGTGCGCGAGGGCGTCGCCATCATGCACAAGGAGAACGTGGACGTTTCCATCACCGGCAACTCCACCAACCCCACCCGCTTCCAGCACCCGGTGGCGGGCACCTACAAGAAGGAGTGCATCGAGAAGGGCAAGAAGTACTTCTCCGTAGCCTCCGGCGGCGGCACCGGCCGCACGCTGCATCCGGACAACATGGCCGCCGGCCCCGCCTCCTACGGCATGACCGACACCATGGGCCGCATGCACTCCGACGCCCAGTTTGCGGGCTCTTCCTCTGTGCCGGCGCACGTCGAGATGATGGGCCTGATCGGCATGGGCAACAACCCCATGGTCGGCGCGTCCGTCGCGGTCGCGGTTGCCATCGAGGAGAGCTACAAGTAAACGGCCTTTGGGCCTGCCAAATCCCATAAACGAAAAGGGTCGCTTCAAAAGCGGCCCTTTTTTGCCGCATTTTGCGCAAATTTCGCTGGAAATCGGCACTGCCTTATGGTATGATACAAAGAGGGCAAACTGCCTGTGCCGACATGCGCCCTGATTTGGGATGCTGTAGGCAAAAGGAGCGTTTTATTTGGACCGTACGCAGAAACTGATCGGGGCAATGGCGGAAAAGGGCCTTAAGGCCGCGTGGATGCTGTCGCCGGAGAATATCCGCTACCTGACCGGCTTCGCGGGCGAGGGTTCGCTGTTCGTATCGGAGAAGGGTGCCGTCATCCTGACCGATTTTCGCTACATCGAACAGGCCGCGCGCGAATCGCCCGGCGTTCCGGTCGTCCGCACCACCGGCGACCTTAAGGCGGAGGAGGCCCTGAGAAACCTGCTGGAGGAGCAGGGGCTGAAGTCCGTCGCCATCGAGCGCAACCTGGTCACGCTGGACACCTTCGACCGGTTGCCCAAGGGCGTGGAATATCCGTCGCTTTCCGGCATCCCGGAGAGGATGCGCCGAGTCAAGGATGAATCCGAGCTCGACTTAATCCGCAAGGCCTCCCGGATCGCCTGCCGTGCGTTTGACGAGATGCTCTCCGTCATCCGCGCGGGGATGACGGAAAAAGAGGTCGCCATTGAACTGAACAACCGCATGCTGCGTCTGGGCAGCGAGAGGGAAGCGTTTTCCACCATCGCCTGCGCGGGGGTCAACGGGGCGCTGCCCCACGCGGTGCCGACCGACCATGTGCTGGCGGAGGGAGAGCTTCTGACGCTGGACTTCGGCGCTCAGGTGGGCGGCTACAAGACCGACATGACCCGAACCGTTGCCATTGGCAAGGTGTCGGATGAACTGAAATCGGTATACGACGCGGTTCTGACCGCCCAGGGTATGGCGCTTGACGCCATCCGCGCGGGCGTTTCCTGCCGCGAGGTGGACAAGACCGCCCGGGACTATCTGGACGCGCGATACCCCGACGCCTTCGGGCATGGGTTGGGGCACTCCGTGGGGCTTTTCATCCACGAAGGTCCGCAGCTCAGTGCGAAATCCGAGGATGTGCTGGAAGTGGGCCAAGTGATGACGGTGGAGCCCGGCGTCTACATCCCCGGCCTTGGCGGGTGCCGCATCGAGGACATCGTCGTCATCACGGCGACTGGCTATGAGAACCTGATCGATGCGCCCAAGCACCTGATCGTTCTATAATTTTGAGTTGACTTAAGGAGGAATATCATGATTACAGCTGGCGATTTCAAGAAGGGACTTACAGTAGAGTTTGACGGCGGCGTATGGACGGTCGTCGATTTTCAGCACGTCAAGCCCGGCAAAGGCGCGGCGTTTGTCCGCACCAAGATTAAAAACATCATGACCGGCTCGGTGCTGGAGCGCACGTTCAACCCCACCGATAAGATGCCCAAGGCGATCATTGAAACCAAAGAAATGCAGTACCTCTACAACGACGGCGACCTCTACCACTTCATGGACACCGAGACCTTCGAGCAGATCGGCCTGACCCATGAGCAGGTGGAAGACGCGATCCCCTTCGTCAAGGAGGAGACCAACGTCACCGTTCGATTCTTCAAGGGTTCCGCGTTCTCCGTGGCCGCGCCGAACTTCGTTGAGCTGAAGGTCATCGAGACCGAGCCCGGTTTCCGCGGCGACACCGCCACCGGCACCACCAAGCCGGCCACCCTTGAAACCGGCTACACGGTGCAGGTGCCGCTGTTCATTGAAGTGGGCGAAATGCTGCGCATCGATACCCGCAACGGCGAGTACATGGAGCGCGCCTAAAAACTCCATCTTATGCATATCGACATCGAGGGGGCGAGCAAATGAGCAGTCTGGGTGAGAAGGTTTCCTATCTGAAGGGTTTGGCTGAGGGCAAGAAGATCGACGCTTCTTCGGATGAGGGGAAGCTGATCGTACAGATGATCGATGTGCTGGTTGAGGTCACAAGGCAGATCGACGAACTTCAGGAAGCACACCAGGAACTCAACGACTATGTGGAGTGCATTGACGACGATCTCGAAGAGCTGGAGCTCCAGTACGAGGGCGAAGGCGATGACGACGACGAAGACGGCTTCGATTTTGACGACGATGAGCACGAGGTCGACGACGACGAGGAAGATTACACCTTTGTCGGCGATCAGGGCGATGAAATCGATGGCCACGGCGCGGACGAGGGCGATGACGAGGAAGAAACGGACGACTGCGCCATGTACGTGGGCTGTCTCTGCCCGGAGTGCGGCGGCATGTTCTGCGTGGACGCAGGCGACAACTGCGAAAAGCTTCTGATCTGCCCCCATTGCGCGGCCAAGGTGACCGGTGTGCCGATGGACTTTGAAAACGTCCCGATGGCCAAGCCCGTGCCCGAGGAGCCGGAGGCCTGATTTTCGCTGTTTCACATTTTATCCGCCCCGGCACATGCCGGGGCGTTTCGCAAACAAAGGAGTGAGCGCATGCGCCCGGTCTATGAAGCGGCAACTCAAAGGCTCAAGGCGGGAGAGTCGGTGACGCTGGTCACGGTCGTTGCGTCAAAGGGCTCCGCGCCTCGACACGCCAGCGCGCTGATGGCGGTCTTTTCGGACGGCGGCACAGAGGGCACCGTGGGCGGCGGCGCGGTGGAAAACGCGGCACGGAAGCTCGGGCGCGAGCTTCTGGGCGGCAACGGATGCGTCATGCGCTACAGCCTGACCAGAAACGATGCCGCGGGGCTGGGCATGATCTGCGGCGGCGACGTGACGCTCCTGTATCACCCGATTCCGAAGGGCGACCCGAGCGCCATCGAGGTATTTGAAGCCGTTCTGAAAGCGCTTGATGAGCGCGCACCCCGGTGGCTTGCGCGGGAGATGTCGGCGGACGGGACGGTTTCAATGGGGCTGTACGGGCCGGAGGGCCTTGTTGCGGGGCGGGCGATCGAGCCGGAGCCTCCGAAGGGCGCTTCGCCTACATTTACGGAGGGCGACACCACGCGGTTCATCGATCCGGTGGTCCGCGCGGGGCGCGCGCTGATCTTTGGCGGCGGGCATGTGTCGAAGGCGCTGGTGCCCATCCTCGCCAGCGTCGATTTTCCGGTGTTCGTCTTTGAAGACCGGGAGGAGTTCTGCGACATCACGCGCTTTCCTGGCGCGGCCGGCACGGTTCTGTGCCGGATGGACGATTTCCTGGGCGAGGCGCGCATTACGCCGGACGACTTCGTGGTGATCGTGACCCGAGGCCACAATGCGGATTACGAGGTGCTCCGGCAGGCGCTCAGCACTCAGGCCGCCTACATCGGCATGATTGGGAGCCGCGCCAAGGTCGCGGCCACAAAGGACCGGCTGACGGAATGCGGCTACGCCTGGGACGATCTGGCGCGGATATACGCGCCCGTCGGCCTTCCCATCGGCGCGGAGACGCCGGAGGAGATCGCCGTCAGCATTGCCGCGGAAATGATCAAGCGGCGAAGCCAGATACGCTGACGGCGGGGAGAACGAACCGCTGCGCATGAATACCGGCTTCCCGGGCTCCGAGCCCGAGGAAACCGGTTTTTGCTATTTACGGATGCACCTCAATCCATGCATCCCGCTTTTCTACCGCCCGTCCGATCCGCTGCGCGGAGGGCACCTTCCCGGAGAGCGCGCTAAGCAGCGCGTCCGCGTCTTCGGGACGGACGGCGATCAGAAGGCCGCCGGAGGTCTGGGGATCAAAGAGGATGTCCATGATTTCCAGCGGGACGCCGGGGGCGGAGACGTGGGCCTCCGCGAAACTGCGGTTGCGGTACATGCCCTCCGGGAGAATCCCCATGCGCGCAAGCGTCAAGGCCTCCGGCAGCACGTCCACGGCGCTCGCGTCGATTTCCAGCGTCACGCCGGAGCCCTGGGCCATCTCCAGCCCATGCCCCATCAGCGAAAAGCCGGTCACATCGGTTGCGGCATGGACGTCGAAGCGAACCATCTCGTCGCGGGCGGCTCGGTTCAGCGTGGTCATCAGCTGTACCACGCGATCAAGCGCCTCCTGAGAGGCCATGTTCGCCTTCTGCCCGGTCATGACGGTGCCGACGCCCAGCGGTTTTGTCAGGATCAGTACATCGCCCGGCCGCGCGCCGCAGTTTTTCAGCATCCTGTCGGGCCGCACAAAACCGGTCACCGCAAGGCCATAGACCGGCTCGGTCAGGAGGATCGAGTGGCCGCCGGTGATGATCGCGCCCGCCTCGAAGGCGGCGTCGTAGCCGCCGCGCAGGATTTCCCGCACCGCGTCGCCCGGCATGTCCTGCGGGATGCCCAGGATGTTCTGCGCAAGCTTCGGTTCGCCACCCATCGCGTAGACGTCGGACAGCGCGTTGGTGGCGGCGATGCGGCCGAAGGTGTAGGGATCGTCCACGATCGGCGGGAAGAAGTCCACGGTGTTCACGATGGCGAGTTCGTCCGACACGCGGTAGACCGAGGCGTCGTCGCTCTTGTCGTAGCCGACCAGAAGGTTCTCGTCCATAACGGTCTCAAGCCCGCCCAGGAGCTTTGAAAGAACGCCCGCGCCCACCTTTGCGCCGCAGCCGGCGCACTTCGCGAGCTTTGTCAGCTTCACGTCATTTTCCATTGAGAAACCCTCCCAACCCCAGAATCGCCTCCAGCACGCCGCCGCCGATGGCGCGCGCCTTGTCGGAGACCGAGAAGCAATGGCTGACCGCGCAGCGCGGGTCGATGTCGCCGCTCTTCATGCCCGTGTGTACTGGCGTTCCTGACCGGAGGAGGCCCCGAAGCACGCCGGAAATCTGCGCGCGCATCGCCTGTCCGGAGACGACCGCCACCGCCTCGCCCGCCGACACCGCGTCGCCGATCGCGCGCATGGGCTCGAATATGCCGTCCGCCGGGGCGCGCAGAAGTCGCTCCACCGTGTAGCCGCCGATCTCGCCGGGCACGCCGGTATTGGGCCGGGCGGAGCCTTTGATGATTACGCGCCCCAGGTCGTGGCCTCGCATGGTTTCCACCACCGCGTGGCAGTCCACCCCCGCGGCAAAGCCGGGGCCCAGCGCCACCACAACGGGGGCGTCGCCCATCCGGGTGCCCGTGTTGCGCTTGGCGAGAATGGCGTCCACCAGCGCCGCGGGGCGCAGCGCTTCAAGGCACCGCGCCTCGGGATCGGCAATGACGGCGATGTCGCCCCGCGCCATGATGGATAAGGCGGCATCGGCGTTTTCGGCGCGTCGCGCGTGGATGCCTTCCACCACCGCCTCGCCATCCGGGATGGCCTCGCAAAAACTCACCGTCCGCCGAACGGCGGTAGGGTGGGGAAGGTCGGTCATGACGACCTGAAACCCCGCACGCTTCAGCCGCACCGCGACGCCGGTGGCCAAATCTCCCGCGCCTTTTATCAGGATGCGCAAACGCCATCCCTCCATATTTCAATGAATTCCGGTTTGTAAAGGAGCGACGCAACCACCGCGACGCCTGGTATGCGCCGGGCGCAGGCGCGCGCCGCTTCGAGGGCAGAATCTCCGTCCGCCTTGTTGATCAGCGCCCGCCAGCGGCAAGCCACGCCCTTTTTCTGGCCGTACGGGTGGCACAATGCCCGCGCGGCGTCCTCAGGCGCGACGATGGCGTCCAGCGGTTTACCAATAAGCGCCGCGTACAGCTCCGGCCTATGGGCGGTAGCGACTGGCTTTCCAATACCGTCCGCGCCCATGACCGCCACCACCAGCTTTGCGCCTCGCGGAATCACCGGCTCATGTTCGGCAGGGGCCTTCAGCGGCAATCCCCGCGCGCCGTCCGCCTCGATCAGCGCGTAATCGCTGGCCACGCACAGCGCTTCAAGGCGATGCGGCGGGCCCAGCTTTTCGCCCTGCGCGCACCCCGCCGCCACGATGGGACAGGCCGAAAATGCGCGTTCAAGCGCCGCAATATCCGGGTCGATCAGAAGCGGATACGGCGGCGGGTAGATGCGCGTCGTGGTGGCGATCAGAACGCGCCCACGCGAGGATAGCTCCTCCGCGAGGCGAAAAATGGCCGTGGTCTTGCCGCCGCCCCCGACGAAGGCGGTGATGCCCCGGGGGATTTCGAGCGCTTCCGCGAGCGTCATGGCAACACCTTCTCGTACACGCCCTCGGCGCGCTCCAAAACCAACTGTTCCATGTCGCGGTGCATCAGCGAAAGATGCGGGTCGTCCGAGGCAAACCGGACGCAGGTGCCGCAGCTGGAGGAAAGCGCGCGCGGAACCGGCGCAAGCCCCGACTTGAGGCCCGCGCCGGTCAGCGCGCGATGGGTGCACATCGCGGCGAAATGGGTGTGGAACGTGGCGACGTAGCGGTTCATTTTTTGACGAGCGTCAGCCGGTAGTCCGGGCCATCCTGGGCCTTCTGGACGGAATAGCCCGCGTTGGTTGCGAAGCGCGTCACGTTTTCGACGGCGCAGATGTTGTCCACCAGAATTTCAATGCCCTCCGGGTTCTCGGAAACCGCGTTTTTCGCCATCACCACCGGCTCGGGACAGGCGCGCCCGCAGGCGTCGATCTGCTTCAGGTTCATTTATTTGCCCTCCTTCTGAAGATTGAAGTAACTGATTGCGGCGACGGCGAGGAAGCCGATCGCGACCGCGATCTGCCCGTTCGCCGTGGGGCCGTCCGCCGACGAGGCGAGGCCGAGGGTGTGGGCGAGCGCGGCGCCAATCACGAGGCCCGCCACGGTTACCGCGCTGTCGGAATTGCCTTCGCCGGCGAGGATGAGCTGCCTAAGCGGGCAGCCGCCCAGGAGCACGCTGCCCCAGCCCGCCAGCGCCATGCCCAAGAAGTTCCACAGGCCGTCGGTGTGGGCGATGGGCTGGCCCTCAAAGCCCAGGTGGAACTTGCCCAGGATCAGGTTGCCCAGAACGACCGTCACCACGATGGCGACAGCGCCCCACAGGAGATGGAAATCCCGGAACAGGTAGACGTCCCGGATGCCGCCCATCGTGCACAGGCGGCTGCGCTGCGCCATCGCGCCGACGATCAGCCCGGCGACGAGTGCGGCGATCACCGGCGCGTGCATGGAGCCGGGGCCTTCGACGGAAGACTTGAACAGCGCCGGGAAGATCAGCGACGCGACGAGGAGCAGCGCCATCGAAACCGGAAACGCCCAGCCCTCCAGCGCACCCTGTGAATAGGTGCGGCGGAGCGAAAAGCCCTTGTTCAAAACGAGAGCGCCCACCGCGATGCCCGCGGCGAAGCCGAGGAGGCCGATGACGGCGTTCATGTCGCCGCCGCCGATGCGCAGAAGCATCCTCAGCGGGCAGCCGAGGAACATCAGCGCGCCGACCATCACGACGATGCCCAGAAAGAACCGAGTAAACGGTGCGGAACCTCCCCTGGGCTTGAACTCCTTACGGAAAAGCGAGATGAGGAAAGCGCCCAGCACGATGCCGGGAATCTCCGGGCGTACCAGCTGCACCGGCGCCGCGGAGTGCAGCCCCAACGCGCCCGCGATGTCGCGAAGGAAACAAGCGATACAAAAGCCCATGTTGCCTGGGTTGCCCAGCGCCGTCAAGGTGAGCGCCGCAAGGCCGATGACGATGCCCGTCAGGATTACCGGCAGTTTTTTCTTCATTTCATCTGCTCCCGTATGCTATAATAAATAACGGCCACCGTTATTCTAGCATGAGGAGAACGAATGTGCAAGCGATCTATTTGGACAACGCCGCGACGGCCTTTCCCAAGGCGCCCCCGGTCGCCGGGGCAATGGCGCGGTGCGTGGAGATGATGGGCGGAAGCATGGGCCGGGGCACCTACCTTCAGGCAAACGAAAACGCGCTGAAGGCCATCGAACTCCGCGAGCAGCTCGCCGCGTTGACCGGCGCGCAGGACGCTTCCTTGTGCATCCTGACGCCCGGCGCGACGTGGTCCAACAACATGGCGATTCTGGGTTTTGTCCGGCCGGGAGACCATGTGGTGACCTCGTCCGTCGAGCACAACGCGGTATTAAGGCCGCTGCACCTGATCGGGGATGTTGAAATCGATGCCGCGCCCTGCGACGCGGCGGGCGTCACGGACCCGGACGAGATTCGCCGCCGAATTCGCCCTGACACGCGCCTGGTCGTTCTGAACCATGCGTCGAACGTTTTTGGCGCGATCCAGCCCGCCCGGGAGATCGGCGCAATCTGCGCGGAAGCGGGCGTCAGGTTTCTTCTGGACGCATCCCAGACGGCGGGGCACCTGAGCCTTTCAGACATCCCCTTTGACGCCGCCGCGTTGCCTGGCCACAAGGGGCTTCTGGGGCCGGAGGGTATCGGCGCGCTGGTTATGAGGCGCGATTTCGCGTCGGTGCTCCGGCCCGTCGCCGCCGGGGGCACCGGCAGCCGGTCGGACAGCCCCGAGCAGCCGGAATTCCTGCCGGACAAGTTTGAGCCGGGCACGGCGAACATCCCCGGAATCTATGGATTCAGCGCGGCGATCTCCTTCGTCGAGCCCCGGATGGAGGCGTTTCGCGTTCATGAACGGGCGCTGTGCGCGCGGTTTCTGGATGGGCTTAAGGAAATCCCCGGCATCCGCGTTCCGGGCGGCTTCGACGCGGACAAGCGCGTCCCGGTGGTCGCCGTCGCCTTTGATGGCGTGGACAACGCCACGGCAGGGGGGCTTCTTGAGGAGAAGTTCGGCATCCTGACCCGCTGCGGCCTTCATTGCGCGCCGTCCGCCCACCGGGCGCTGGGCACCTATCCGGCGGGCGCGGTACGATTCTCCTTCGGGTGGGCGAACGCGCCGGAGGAGGTTGACGCGGCGCTTCGCGCGATTGAGAAAATCGCCCGGATGTGATAAAATGCTGTAAAAATCAGGAAGCATTGGGAGGCGGGAGGTATGCCGCTTTTTGAAATCCATCCCTGGAAGGGCTTGACGCGATACGCCTTGACGATTTGCTTTCAAAACTGTGCGGCCAGCGAGGGCGCGAAATCGGAACCTGATAAAGCCGGAACAGGTGATGTTGCGCGCTCCTGTATTTGGGCGGGTGGTTCATCCTGTTCGATCGCCGAAAGGAGAGACGATGAATTTCGATGAAGCGGCTCGCGCGTGGGACGACGACAAGCGGCGTGAACGCGCGAAGATACTGACGAATGCCATCCTTGATACATGGCGGGATGCGCCTGGCGAGGTGCTGGACTTTGGCTGCGGCAGCGGCCTGATTGCTTTTGCGCTCGCGCCCCGCGCAGGCGTGGTCTACGGTTTTGATCCGTCGCGAGAGATGGAGCGTGTCTTCCGGGAAAAGCGATCGGCGCTAAAAGCGGAGAACGTGCGGTTTGTGAACGCCGACGAAATGCGCGCGGGGCGCTACGATGCCATCGTCAGCTCGATGGTGCTGCACCACATTCGTGACGTCGGCGCCGAGGTCGCGGGGCTGAAACAGCTCCTCGCGCCCGGCGGGCTCTTCTACTGGATCGATCTCGACGCGGACGACGGCGCGTTTCACGCGAATGAGCCGGATTTTGACGGCCACAACGGCTTCATAAGGCACGAGGTGTTCAATATCCTCAAGGCCAGCGGCTTCCGGGAGGTATCCATCCGCACCGTGTTCGAAGGCAAAAAGGAGGTTCCGGGGATAAGGACATGAACACACAGGACGGGCGAGCCAGACCCGATGCATCGGACCCGGGCCCTTTCTACCACGGCACCAAAGCGGGTCTGTTGCCGGGGGATCTCTTGGAGCCCGGCCGCAGCTCGAACTATGGTGAGGGGAAGAAGGCCAACTACGTTTACCTGACCGCGACGTTGGATGCGGCCATATGGGGCGCGGAACTGGCGGCAGGCGACAAGCCCGGCCGAATCTACCGCGTGGAGCCGACCGGCCCCTTCGAGGACGATCCCAATCTGACGGACAAGAAGTTTCCGGGGAACCCGACGAGGTCCTACCGGACCCGACACCCGCTGCGGGTGGTGGGCGAGGTTTTGGGCTGGGAAGGGCATCCTCCGGAGGTGCTCCAAAACATGCGGGATCACCTTGAGGAGTTGAAACGTCTCGGCATCGAGGCGATCAACGATTAGCTGCTTGCTGGGCACAGTTTCGCTTTTCCGCGCAAGGCGATACCATTGAGCAGGGGGGCGCACCGACATCGGCGCGCCCCCCTCAGACCATCAACAAAGCCCCCGTGAATAATGCTCCCGTTATTGCGGGCCTTGGCGAAGAATGAGCGCCTCGGCGCAGCGGACACCGTCCACCGCGGCGGACATGATGCCGCCCGCGTAGCCCGCGCCCTCGCCGCAAGGGTATAACCCCACAATTTCCGACATGAAGTCCTGCCCCCTCTGGATCGAAAGCGGGGAGGAGGAGCGGGTTTCGACGCCGGTCAGCACCGCGTCCGGGTGCGCGAAGCCGGCGAGGCGCCTGTCCAGAAGGGGCAGGGCGTCTCGCATGGCCCTCAGGGCAAAGTCCGGCAGGCAGCTGTCCAGTGAGCCGAACAGGACGCCAGGCTGATAGCTCGGGGTCACGGAACGGGCTCCTTTGGAGCGCTCGCCTTTCAGGAAGTCGCCCGCAAGCTGCGCCGGCGCGCGGTAATCGCCGCCGCCAGCTTGAAACGCGGCGCGCTCCCAGCGCCGCTGAAAGGCGATGCCCTCCAGCGGGTTTCCGCCGTAATCCTCCGGCCGGACATCCACAAGCAGCGCGCTGTTGGCATTGACGCCGTCCCGCGCGAAGCGGCTCATGCCGTTGGTCACGACGCCGCCTGGCTCGCTGGCCGCGGCCACTACCTGTCCGCCCGGGCACATGCAGAAGGTGTAGACGCCACGCCCGCCGGGCAGGCGCGCGCTGAGCTTGTAGTCCGCCGCGCCCAGCAAAGGGTGCTCCGCTGAAGCGCCGTACTGCGCGCGGTCGATCAGCCTTTGCGGGTGCTCGATGCGCGCGCCGATGGAGAAGGGCTTGGCGCGCATCGGGACGCCCGCGGCGTAGAGGGCGGTAAAGGTGTCCCGGGCGCTGTGCCCGACCGCGAGGACGACGTTGTCAGCCTGAACCTCCCGGATTTCCCCGTTATTTTCCAGATTTGCCGCCACGACGCGGCCCGACTCGATCACGAGCTCCGCAAGCCGCGTTTCAAAAAGCACTTCGCCACCCAGCCGCAGGATCTTTTCCCGGATGGATTTAACCACTGCGGGCAGCCGGTCGGTGCCGACGTGGGGCTTTGAGAGGTACAGGATTTCCTCCGGAGCGCCGTGCTCAAAGAGGGTTCGGAGTACAAAGCCGCAGCGGGGGTCGGAGATGCCGGTAGTCAGCTTGCCGTCCGAAAACGCGCCGGCACCGCCCTCGCCAAACTGCACGTTGGAGGAGGGGTCCAGCGCGCCGCCCCGCCAGAAGGCGTTCACATCCCGCGCGCGCTCGTTCACCGGGCGGCCGCGTTCCACGACCACCGGGCGCGCGCCCGCCTGCGCGAGGGTCAGCGCGGCAAAGAGCCCCGCGGGGCCAAGGCCGACCACGAGGGGCCTGCCGGAGAGGGAAGAGGCTTCGGGCGGGCGGTAGGCGCTCTCCTCGGGCCGGGCGCAGCTGGCGCCGCGGGGAAGCCGCCTCTCGTCAAACCGGAAGCCGGGTGAAAATTCGATATCAAGCGAGAATACAAAGTGCACGTCGCCCTTGTCCCGGGCGTCCACCGATTTTTTGTGAAGGCGGACATCGGCCAGCGCGCTTTGCGGGATTTTGAGCGCGTTCGCCGCGAAGGTTTTGAGATCCCCGAAATCAAGGGGCGCTTTCAGGTTGGCGATGCGGATCATGGCTGTCCTTTCTGATGGGCGGCGTTCATCGCGGCGAAAAGGCCGGACGCCCACGCCCACTGCAGGTTGTAACCGCCGCAGGGGCCGTCCACGTCCAGCGCCTCGCCGCAGGCATACAGGCCCTTGACGCGCAGCGATTCCAGGGTGTCCGGGGAGAACTCCTCCGCCGCCGCGCCGCCCGCCGTGACCTGCGCGGTGGCGAAGCCGCGCGTGCCGGTGACGGGCAGGCGGAAGTCCACGAGGTTTCGGGCGATGGCGGAAAGCTCCGCTTCGCCGAGGGTTCCAGCCTCCCGCGAAAAGGGCATCGCCCCGGAGGCCTTCAGAAGCGTCTGGCCAAGCCGCTTATTTACGGTTCCGGTCAGAAAATCCTCCAGCGGGCGGCGGGGCATGCGCATAACGCGCGCCTTGAGAAGCGACAGCGCGGCTTCACGGCTCATGTCCAGCGCGGAGACGGAGGCCTCGACGCGCTTTTTTTCGTCCAGCGCGATGGCCGCGAACCGGGAGACCGCCATCGCTGCCGTACCGGAGAGGCCGTACTCGGCAAACAGGATATCGCCCCTGTCCGACGCGGCAGGCCGCCCGTCCACGTAGAGGGTGATCGCGCCGTCGATGCGGATGCCTTTCAGCGGGCGAATCGGCTCCGGCGCGGTCTCAAGCTGGGTGAGCGCGGGGAAGAGCTTCGTAACCCGGTGCCGCATCTGCTTAAAGAGCGGGAATCCCGCGTCGGTGCCGCCCGCGGACGGCGCCGCCGGCCCGCCGGTGGCGAAGATCACGTGCGCCGCGGAAATCTCTCGCCCGTCTCCGTCCGCAAGGGAGAAATGGCCGTTCTTCTTGATTTGCCTCACTTCAAAGCCGGTGAGAATCTCGCCGCCGGATTCTTCCACGGCGTAGCGCAGCACGTCCAGCACCGCCGAAGCCTGATCGCACAGCGGGAACACGCGGTTGCCGCGGGTTTCAAGGCACATAAGGCCCACCGATTCAAAAAACGCCACGACCTTTGCGGGCGGAAACGCGCCCATCGCGCCCGCCATCACGCCTGTCGCGCCAAAGTAGTCGCCGGGGACGGCCAGGGCGTTGGTCAGGTTGCAGCGGCCGTTGCCTGTGGTCAGGAGTTTCTTGCCTACGCGGACGTTTTTTTCAAGCACGACGACAGACGCGCCCAACTGGCGTGCCATCACCGCGGCGGCGAGCCCGGACGCGCCGCCGCCTACAATCGCAATATCGAAGATCGTCATAGTACGATGCCCAGGTCGCGCCGAAGCGCTTCGTCGCACATCAGGTGGAGCTGGTGCAGCGCGCGGGAGCAGGCGGTGTAAAGTCTGCGCCGCTCGCCGTCGGTCAGTTCCACATCCGGCCAGACGACCGCCACCGCGTCGAATTCCAGCCCTTTGATGAGGTGATAGCCGGAGACCACCACGCCGCCCGCCTCGGGCAGCATGTCGTCGTCTCCGCCGGTCAGGAGGATCGAGCCCTTGATGGCCTTGGCCAGCTTCGCCGCTTCCGACTGGGAACGGGTGATGACCGCCACCTGCTTCATGCCCTGGGCGCGCCACGCCCCGACCAACGTTGAAAGCCGTCCGCGGTCAAAGGGTTCAATGACCGGGAATTCGCCTTCGCGCCCGAACTCGCGGGCGTGGGGCTCGTCGGGCAGCAGCGCGTTGCACAGCCGCGTGATGGGCTGCGTGGAGCGGTACGAGCGCGTGAGCTCGATCAGCGGCGCGTCTGGGGCCGCAAAATCCGTGCCCCAGGCGCGGGGGTTGCAGGGTGGCATGCCGGGGCAGGTGCGCTGGCTTACGTCGCCCAAGAGCGTCACCTGCGCCGTCGGATAGTATCCGGACAGAAACCTCAGCGCAATGTCTGAGTAATCCTGCGCCTCGTCCACCAGGATGTGGCGCATGGATTTGTCGGGGGCGGCGAAGCCCAGGCGCACCATCAGCCAGGCGATCGACGGCGCATCCTCCCACCAGACGACACCCGCCTGCGCGTTTTCCCGCGCGGCTTCGCGCAGTTCCCGGGGCGCGCCGGACAGCGCGTCGGTCAACATTTTCAGGGGATCGACGGACAGAATCTGACGAATCTGCTGACGGACCGGCGACAGGTGTTGGGATACCGCCATGCGCTTTGCAAGCTCCAGATCGCGCCCGCGATAACTCTTGAGGAGCCTGTCTTCATACTGGTCGGACAGCGCCCTTTCCCAATTGCTCATGCGGCTCTCCAGCACCGTCTGGATGCGGATGAGCCGAAGCGCGGGGCTGAGCATTTTGAACTCCACGCGGTAGAGCTGTTCGAGGTCTTCCTTCGAGATCAGGAGGTGCCGTTCGAGGCCGATGTCTGAAAAGCGCGGGCCTTCTTCATCGAAGCGCTGCGCATACGCGGACAGAACCTCGCAGAATTTCACGTCGGATTTGAAGCGCACGCTCTGGCGGCGAAGCAGGCTGGCTTCGTCGATCAGCCGTTCGATCTGGCGGATGGAGGGCTCCACGTCGCGGCCGATGACGGCCTTGAAAAGGCCGTGCAGCGTAACCGCCTGGGCGTTCTCCTCGCCAAGGTCCGGAAGTACCGTGGAGATGTACTCGCTGAATGCGCTGCCGGGAGACAGCACCGCGATGTGGCCGGCGTCCAACTGATCCCGGTGGCGGTACATCAAATAGGCCGCCCGGTGCATTGCCACGCTGGTCTTGCCCGAGCCCGCGCCGCCGATGACGGAAAGCACCCGCGCCCGCTCGTGCCGGATGGCCATGTTCTGCTCGTGCTGGATGGTGGCGACGATCGAGCGCATGTGGTGCGAGGTCGCCCTGGAGAGGATGTCAAGAAGCATCTCGTCGTCTATGGAGACGTCGGTATCCACGTAGTATTTCAGGCGCCCGTCCTCCATGCGGTACTGGCGCTTGAGCGTCATGCGGCCGTGGATCACGCCGTCCGGTGCGGCGTAGGAAACCTCGCCGGGCTGCGCGTCGTAGTAGAGGCTCGAGATCGGCGCGCGCCAGTCGTGCACCATCAGCTCGCCCAGCTCGTTTTTGAGGCTGTAGAGGCCGATCACGATCTTCTCTGTTTTTTCATCGCCGCGCTCGCAGAAGTCGATCCGCGCGAAAAAAGGGCTGAGCAGCATCCGCTCATATCGGCGCGCAACCTCTTCCGAGAAGTTTTTGCGCACAAGGTAGCGGTCGATCTCCGTGGAGAGCTGCTCCAGATCCTGTGGGGAGAGCGCCGTCGGCTTCATGCGCAGCTCTTCCCAGGCGTCGGACAACATGTCCCGGATGGTCTGGTCGTGAAAGGCGGAAAAGCCCTTCGTCCTTTGTATGACGGCGTAGAGAAGTTGCTGAACGCGCGCGGTATAGGCGCGCTCACGTTCAAGCTCGGCAGCATGATCCAAGCGTTTCACCTCCCGGGCGAGCCTTTTTCAGTACATTATACCATAGCCCGGCCGACGAATTCAAATCCGCGCACAAATTTATGGGACTGAGCGGGGATAATGTTTGTGCTTTTTCCGGGCATACGCTATAATGGAGAAAAAGCCTTGATAAGGGTGAGACGGATGCGGGATGGGTTTGTCCGCGTGGCGGTGGGGACGCCCGCGATCAAAGTGGGGGACACCGAAGGCAACATGAACGCGGCGATCGCGCTGATGCGTCAGGCCGCCGAAGCCGGGGCAAAGGTATTGACGCTGCCGGAACTGTGCCTGACCGGCTATACGGCGGGCGATCTTTTTCTTCAAAAAACCTTGCGCGATGGCGCGCTGGAGGCGCTTCATGGCGTCGCGAGCGCGGGCAGGGAGCTGGACCTTCTGACGGTGGTTGGGCTTCCGCTGGAAGTGGACGGGCGCCTGTACAACGTGGCCGCAGTTGTCAAGGATGGCCGGGTGCTGGGCGTCGTGCCAAAGCGTAATCCGCCCAACTACGGCGAATTCTATGAGCTGCGCCATTTCGCGCCCGGACCCCGGCAGGCGCGGCCACTGCGCCTTCTGGGCCGGGACGTGCCCTTCGGGGGGGACATCCTCTTTTGCTGCGAGGATATGCCGGATTTCAGGGTGGGCGTCGAGGTTTGTGAGGACCTGTGGGTGCCCGACACGCCGTCGACGGGACACGCGCTGGCCGGGGCGACGGTTCTTTGCAACCCGTCCGCCAGCGACGAGACCATCGGCAAGGCTGGATACCGTGAGCTTCTTTTGAAAAGCCAGTCGGCGCGGCTGATCGCGGCCTATCTGTACGCCGATGCCGGGCAGGGGGAATCTTCCACCGACATGGTCTACTCGGGGCACAACCTGATCGCCGAAAACGGCGTGCTTCTGGCTCAGTCGGAATTGTACATGCCGGGGCTGACGTTTGCCGAAATCGACCTTGAATACATCGCTTCCGAGCGCCTCCGCATGAATACCTTCGGCGCGAGGGAAAATACCCATGCGAAGGTGCCCTTCGTGACCGCCGTCCGGGAGACAAGCCTTGCGAGGTATGTCGACCCCGCGCCCTTTGTGCCGTCCGACCTGGCGGAGCGCGAAGCGCGCTGCGAGCAGATTCTCGCGATACAGGTGAACGGCCTCGCGCAGCGCTTGCGCCACATCGGCGCGAAAAGCGCGGTGGTCGGGGTGTCGGGCGGGCTTGATTCTACGCTGGCGCTGATCGTCGCGGCTCGCGCGTTCAGGCGGCTGGACCTGCCGCTCTCCGGCCTCGCCGCTGTCACGATGCCCTGCTTCGGCACCACGGAGCGAACCCATCGGAACGCGCTGAAGCTGGCCGAGGGACTTGGCGCAAGGCTCATCGAGGTGGACATCACGGCCTCCGTGCGCCAGCACCTGAAGGACATCGGCCATGACGAGAACCAGCACGACGTAACATATGAAAACGCTCAGGCGCGGGAGCGCACGCAGGTGCTCATGGATCTTTCCAACAAGTTGGGCGGCATCGTGATCGGAACCGGCGACCTGAGTGAATTGGCGCTGGGCTGGGCAACCTACAACGGCGACCATATGTCGATGTACGGCGTCAATGCGTCGGTGCCCAAGACGCTGGTTAAGCATCTGGTGGGCTACGCGGCCGACCAGGCCCAGAGCCCGGCGCTGCGGGAAGCGCTTCTGGACGTGCTGGACACACCGGTAAGCCCCGAGCTCCTGCCGCCGACGGATGGGGTGATCTCCCAGAAGACCGAGGACATCGTAGGCCCTTACGAACTGCACGACTTCTTTCTGTACCATCTGGTGCGCAGGATGGCGAAGCCCGGGAAGATCCTCCGGCTTGCCCGCATCGCGTTCCGGGACGCCTATGACGACGCGACGATCGAGAAATGGCTACGCGTGTTCCTGAGGCGTTTTTTCCAGAATCAGTTCAAGCGCTCGTGCATTCCGGACGGGCCGAAAGTTGGCTCTGTGACGCTGTCGCCCAGGGGTGACTGGCGGATGCCAAGCGACGCGGAAAGCGGACTATGGGTTCGGAGTTTGCAATAAATTAACGGACTTGCTACCGATTCATGCATGTAAGACCGAGGTTTCCGGTATATCATAACTGCGTACTTCGAATTAGCAACGCGAATGCGAAGGAGGACTTACCCCATGAAAAAGGCTCTGGTACTGATGATGGTTCTCGCCCTGGTCGCCGTGCTGGCTGGCTGCACGCAGTCCGCTCCCGCCCCGACCGCCGCTCCGACCGAGGCTCCCGCCGTGACCGAGGCTCCCGCCGTGACCGAAGCGCCGGCCGCCGAGGCTCCCGCCGTGACCGAAGCGCCGGCTGCCGAGGCACCCGCCGCGGCCACCGAAGCCCCCGCTGCCGGCTGATAGCTGACGAGGACAATCGTTACCCCCGCGTTTCATTTGAAGCGCGGGGGTAATTGTATCTTACGCCGCGTCCGACGGCGATCTTTAGCATAATTATCGTTGAAATGGTTTTGCGCTGGGATTATAATAAACTGGGAGGCGATGGAATGAAGGTTCTACTGACCGGCGGCGCCGGATACATCGGTGCGCACACCTGCGTGGAGTTGATCGCGGAAGGCCACGAGGCCGTGGTGGTGGACAACTACGTCAACAGCTGCCCGGAAGCGATGGCACGGGTAAAGTCGCTGACCGGCTCCGATTTTCCCGTGTACGAGGCTGACCTCTGCGACGGAGCCGCGCTTCGCCGCATCTTTTCAGAAAACAAAATCGACGCGGTCATCCATTTCGCCGGACTCAAGGCGGTGGGAGAATCGGTCGCGAAGCCGCTGGCCTACTACCGAAACAACATCGACGCGACGTTGACGCTGCTGGATGTCATGGGCGAGTTTAATGTGAAAAAGCTGGTGTTCAGTTCGTCCGCGACGGTATATACTGCGCCCGAAACCGTGCGCGCGCTGGATGAGGACGCGCCCACCGGCGGCTGCTCAAACCCCTACGGCTGGACGAAATTCATGATTGAGCAGATGCTCAGAAGCCTTGCCGTCGCCGACGGAGAATGGTCGATCGCCCTTTTAAGATACTTCAACCCCGTCGGCTCCCACGAGAGCGGGCGCATCGGCGAAGACCCCAGCGGCATCCCCAACAACCTGGTCCCGCGCCTCATGCAGGGGCTGACCGGCAAGCTCCCCGGCATCACCATCTTCGGGCGAGACTGGCCAACTGCCGACGGAACCTGCATACGCGACTACATCCACGTGGTGGATCTCGCCAGAGGGCACATCGCGGCACTTTCGTACCTCGAGAAGATGCATGGCGCGGAGGCGATCAACCTGGGCACCGGGGAGGGCTACAGCGTCCTGCAAATTCTGGAAGCGTTTGGCCGCGCAAACGGTCTCAAGATCGATTACGATTTCGGCCCGCGCCGGCCAGGCGACGTTGCGGGCTTCTTCGCAAACCCCGGCAAGGCCGAGCGGCTCCTCTCCTGGCGGGCTGAAAAAACGCTGGAAGAGATGTGCCGCGACGCCTGGCGCTGGCAGACCATGAACCCGAACGGGTACCGTGCGTGAAAAGGCTTCTCCTGTTGACGCTGACGGCGCTCCTGCTCACGGGGTGTCGTGCCGCGCCCGCGGAGACCGCCAGGATCCTTTTCATCGACGTCGGCAAGGGCGACGCGGCCCTCGTCACGGCGGATGGGAAGCATTACCTCGTAGACGCGGGGCCGTCGGACGCCTGGGACCGCGTGGAGTCCGCGCTTCGTCACTATGGCGTTGCAAAGCTAGAAGGCGTCTTTTTGACCCACAGCGACAAAGATCACGCGGGCGGGCTGATGCCGCTGGCGAAGAGTGAAGTGGAAGTCTCCACATGGTACGCATCCGCGCTGTACAGACTGGACGACGGCAAAACGCATCCCGCGGCTGAGGCCGCCGCGGCGCGCGGACAGCAGATTGTCTATCTGTCGGCGGGCGATTCGGCAGGGCTGTTTGCCGTGCTGGGTCCTGTTGTGCGCTCCAAGGACGAGGACGACAATTCACTGGTTCTGATGCTGGAGACCTCCCAAGGCCGGGCGCTTCTGACGGGCGACATGAAGCTGGATGGGGAAGAGGCGCTCATTCAAAGCGGCCGGTCGCTGAAGTGCGACGTACTCAAGCTCGGGCACCACGGAAACAGCGACGCCACCAGCGATCTGTTGATCGAACGCACGAGTCCTACGCTGGCGGTGGTTTCCACGGACTCCGACGAGCGGCCTGAGCTGCCCGATCAGCGCGTGGTCAAGCTGCTCGAAGACCGGGGAATCCCGCTCTACTCCACCTGGAAATCGGGCGGCGGCGTGCTTGTAACATTGGACGGCGAACCCCGCGCCGAACGCGTCTCCTGGAACACAGCCCCGTAGGCGCACAAAACGCCCGGAAAATTTGTGCGGAAGCAACGATGCCCCTTTAAAAAAGTTGCAAATTGGTATATAATGTGTCAAAAGATACGTGAGGAGTGTGGGGCATGGCGAACTTTGATCAATCGGACGTTGAGAAGAATCGTGTGCTGGGCGGTCTAGGGTACCTGATCTTTTTTCTGCCGTTTATCACCTGCCCGGATTCCCGATTTGGCAAGGCTTGCGCCAATCAGGGGTTGATCGCGCTGATCGCTTCTTTCGTGATCCGCTTGGCGTTTTGGCTGCTTGAACTGATTCTGGGCTGGATCCCGGTGGTAAACTGGATCGTATCGCTGGCGGGCACCGTGTTCAACATCGGCTTTGCGATCCTCTGGCTCTACTATGGGATTCTCGCCTTTGCCAAGGGCGATTTCAGGCCGTTGCCGTACATCGGCTCTTACGAGCTCATCAAGTAATCTTTATCTGGACGAATAAGCCGCTTCGAAGGAAGCGGCTTTAAGGCATTAAAAAACCCGGCGGGTTTTTTGATGCGAGGGGGAAACCCTGCGCGCACCTGAAATTCTCTGGAATTTCCGGGCGGCGCGCTGACCAAAGGTGTGGATAGCGCCACCGGTGTCTTAACTGGTGGCGCTATCCAGTGCCCGGCGTACACGCCGCCGGGCACGATTGAAACCCCGCGGGGACTTTGTTGATGGGCTGAGCCGCTTCGAAAGAAGCGGCTTTTGATATTTTGAAAACTCTGTACTACAGGTGTTCAGCGCCCCAGCGGGCGGCGATTTCGAAGAGGCCTGCGCCTTCCACCAGCGCCACGCCGGCGTAGACTTCAAGCGCCGCTTCCAATGCCTCCGCGCTGTCCGCGCGGAAGGCCAGGGGAGCCTTGGTCATGGTCTGCGCCGCCTCGACATTGGCCCGCGCCTGATCCGATGACAGGCCGCTCAAGGCGATCAGCGGCACGGCGTCCGGATCCAGGTCATACAGATCCTCGGGGTCGGAAACCTCTTCCAGCGCTTCGGAGGCCTCTTCAACGGACAGGAAGGTTCGGCTTGAGCAAATCCTCTTTACGCCGTCCCAGGCTGGCGCGGGGGCGTGCGCTCCGTCGGCCAGCGTCCGCATTTTCGCGATGTGTTCCGGCGTGGTGCCGCAGCAGCCGCCGATGGCGGACGCGCCTGCGGAGAGAATATCCGCCATGTGCGGAAGCATTGCCTCCGGCCCGAAGGGGAAAACGGCGCGGCCGTCCGGCCCAACGGAAGGGAGCCCCGCGTTGGGCTGCACCACCACGGGGATGGGGGAGACGGCGCGCATCGCACGAAGGGGCCGGAGCATCTCCTGCGGCCCGCCGGAGCAGTTGATGCCCGCCGCCGCAGCGCCAAGCGCCGCGCAAATCAGCGCCGCGCACTCCGGTGCGCCGCCGGTCAGCGTGCGGGCGTTTTGCGAATACGTGGAAGAGGCGACGACCGGGAGGCCCGTCTCCCTGGCCGCGAGGAGCGCGCAGCGCATCTCTGCAAGATCCGTCTGCGTCTCAATGACGATCAGATCCGCGCCCGCCTCCGCGCCGGCTTTGCAGAATGCGCGAAGGGACGACATCATCCGGTCAAAACTGACGTCGCCCACCGGCGTAAGGAAGCGACCGGAGGGGCCGAGATCCAGCGCCACAAAGGGTGCTCCGGCGGCGCGGGCATTTTTGACCGCGGCGGCGGCGATTTCGGCGGAGCGGGACGCGTGACCCGAGCGCTCTAGCTTCAGCGGCGTCGCGCCGAAGGTATTGGTCAGAATAATGTCGGCCCCGGCACGGACATAGGCCTCATGGATGCCGCGGATCAGCTCCGGCCGGTCCACGCTGAGGAGGTCCGGACATCCGGTTTCGACGCCCATCAGACCCAGAAGCGCGCCCATGCTGCCGTCAAAAAGCAGGACACGTTTTTCAAGCGCCCGCCTGAAATCTTCCATAATTGCCCTCCAAAAGTGACATTCAACCTAATTATAACACGCAATACCCACTGTCTCAAGTTCATTTTACGTTTAGCCATTGCAACCAAACGTCAGTTGTGGTAAAATTATTTGGCTATGGCCGCTTTGGGCGGCGAGATTGGGGAGGTCTGACTTTCATGAGCAGCAAGTTCGAGAAAATTTCGTCCAATCAGGTGAAGATCGATTTCACCGTCGAGCCCGAAACCTTCGAGAAGGGCATGGAGAGCGCGTACCGCAAGCTGGCAAAGCGCATCAACATCCCCGGATTCCGCAAGGGCCACGCGCCCCGGAAGGTGATCGAGCTGCACTACGGCGAGTCCATCTTCTACGAGGACGCATTCGATGCGGTTTTCCCGGAGGTCTACGAGGCGGCCGTGCGCGAGCACGGGATTTCGCCGGTGGATCAGCCGAAAATTGATATCGGCGAGATTGGCGGCGGCAATCCGCTGACCTTTACCGCCACCGTGTACGTAAAGCCGGAAGTCACCCTGGGCGCCTACAAGGGCGTGACGGCCAAGAAAGCCGAGATCAGCGTGACCGAGGACGACGTGAATGCCGAAATCGAGCGCGCCCGCGAGCGCGTAGCCCGCTTCATCGACGTGACCGACCGCCCCGTCAAGCTGGACGATCAGGTCAACATCGACTACGCCGGGTTTGTGGGGGACGAGCAGTTTGAGGGCGGCACCGCCCAGGGCCAGACGCTGGTGATCGGCTCCGGCAGCTTCATCCCCGGCTTCGAGGAGGGTCTCGTCGGCGCGAGCGCCGGCGACGAGGTGGATGTGAACGTCTCCTTCCCGGAGGAATACCATGCAGAGAACCTGAAGGGCAAGGCCGCGGTGTTCCACGTCAAGGTCAATTCGATCCAGCAGAAGGAACTCCCGGCGTTGGACGACGAGTTCGCCAAGGACGTTTCCGAGTTTGACTCCTTCACCGCCTACAAGGACGACGTCCGCGCCAAGCTGGTGAAGCGCGCCGAGGAGCGCGCCGACGCCGAGTTCGAGAACGAGGTTCTTGAAGCGGTGGTCGAAAACGCCGAGGCGGACATCCCCGAGGCCATGATTGAGAGCCAGATTGATTCCATGCTCCGCGACATGGAGCTGCGCATGATGTACCAGGGGATGCGGATGGCCGATTTCCTGAAGTACACCGGCCAAACCATCGAAGGCATGCGCGAATCCCAGCACGACGAGGCCATGAAACGCGTCAAGACCCAGCTGGTGCTGGAAGCGGTCCGCAAGGCCGAGGGCATTGAGGCTTCCGAAGAGGACGTGAAGGCGCAGATCGAAAAGTACGCCGCCCAGACCGGAAAAGGCGTGGAAGAGTTCGAGAAGACGCTGTCGGAGGGCGACAAAAACTACTTCTCCAACGTCGCCGCGATGGAAAAGACGGTCGAATTGATCAAAACCAGCGCCGTCAGCGATTGACGAGCTTAACTCGGGGGTATAATGCTCCGAGTCGGCTTATTAAAATGAACGGCGGCTCAGCCGCACAGGAGGTGCCACGCATATGAACCTTATTCCGTATGTCATTGAGCAAACCAACAGAGGAGAGCGCTCCTACGACATTTATTCCAGGCTTCTCAAGGATCGCATCGTGTTTCTCGGAGGCGAGGTCGACGACGACGCCGCGAACATCATCGTGGCACAGATGCTCTTCCTTGAAATGGAGGACCCGGACGCCGATATCATGCTCTACATCAACAGCCCCGGCGGTTCGGTGACGGCTGGTCTCGCCATCTACGACACCATGAAGTACCTCAAGTGTGAGGTTTCCACCCTTTGTGTTGGCATGGCCGCGTCCATGGGTGCGTTTCTGCTGGCGGCGGGCGCAAAGGGCAAGCGCAAGGCGCTGCCCAACGCCGAAATTATGATCCATCAGCCCTCGGGCGGTGCGCGCGGTCAGGCGACGGACATTCAGATCCACGCCGAGCAGATCCTGCGCATCAAGAAGAAGCTCAATGAGGAACTGGCCAAGAATACCGGCAAGCC
This sequence comes from Bacillota bacterium, assembly GCA_023411175.1. Lineage (GTDB taxonomy): Bacteria > Bacillota > Clostridia > Christensenellales > Aristaeellaceae > JAEZHK01. The sequence goes on from JAEYPB010000064.1 coordinate 36,649, forward strand.
TCTTGAGCAGGTAGAAAAGGATGTCGAACGCGATTATTTCCTCACCGCTCAGGATGCGAAGGAATACGGTTTGATTGACGAGATCTTCCCGCCCCGGCGCTGACCCCGCACGCACAACATGGCGCGCAGCGCCTACGCAAAGGAGCAATCATGGCAAAACAGCAGGATGATTTTCTCAACAACAAGACCGTCAAGTGCTCGTTCTGCGGAAAGACGCACGATCAGGTTCGGCGCATCGTCGCCGGCCCGGGCGTGTACATCTGCGACGAGTGCGTGCTCCTGTGCCAGGAGATCGTGGCCGACGATGTCGACATGATCTCTGAACGCGGTGCGATGACGCTCAAGAAGCCTTCCGAAATCAAGGAAGTGCTCGACCAGTACGTGGTCGGACAGGATTACGCCAAGAAGGCGCTGTCCGTCGCGGTCTACAACCACTACAAGCGCATCAGCCATCCCGCCCGCAAGGGCGATGTGGAACTGCAAAAGTCCAACGTCGTGATGCTCGGCCCCACCGGCTGTGGCAAGACCTATCTCGCGCAGACGCTGGCCAAGATCCTGAACGTCCCGTTCGCCATCGGCGATGCCACCAGCCTCACCGAGGCCGGCTACGTGGGCGAGGACGTGGAGAACATCCTGCTCAGGCTGATCCAGAACGCAGACTACGACATTGAACTTGCACAGCGCGGTATCATCTATATCGACGAGATCGACAAGATCGCCCGGAAGAGTGAAAACCCCTCCATCACCCGCGATGTCAGCGGCGAGGGGGTACAGCAGGCGCTTCTCAAGATTCTTGAGGGTACGGTGGCCAGCGTGCCGCCTCAGGGCGGGCGCAAGCACCCGCATCAGGACTTTTTGCAGATCGACACCACCAACATCCTGTTCATCTGCGGCGGCGCGTTCGACGGGCTGGACAAGATCGTGGCGAACCGCGTCGGCAAAAAGGTGATGGGTTTCGGCGCCGACATCAAGAGCAAGGCTGGCGAGAACAGCGACGAGGTCATGGGACAGGTTCGCCCCGAGGACCTCATCAAGTTCGGCCTGATTCCCGAGTTCGTCGGCAGGCTGCCGGTGGTTGTGACCCTCTCGCAGCTGGACGAAGACGCGCTCATCAAGATCCTCACCGAGCCCAGAAACGCGCTGGTCAAGCAGTATCAGCGGCTTCTTGAGATGGACGGCGTCGAGCTGTCGTTCACCGACGAGGCGCTTCGCGCCATCGCAAGCCTTGCGCTCAAGCGCAAGAGCGGCGCTCGCGGCCTTCGCGCCATCATCGAGGGCGTGATGCTGGATACCATGTATGACCTGCCCGGCAAGGACACGGTGCGCAAGTGCATCATCACCGAGGAGGCCGTTGTGAAGGGCACCCACCCCGACCTGATCGAGGGCGAGCCCCTTCCCGCGCCGCAAAAGCGCAGGCAGTTTCAGTCGAGCCCCAAGGCCGCTCGCACGGAGCCGAACGTCTCCTGACGGCAATTCCGTAAAAACTGATTTTTTCGCCGCATCCCTTCCCATACTAAGCGTGGGAGGGGATGCTTTTGTTATCCGTCGTACTGCTGCTGATCCAGTTGACCGTGACCGTCATCGTCGGGATATATTTCTACCGCCAATTGAAGGGACAGCCCAGGGCCGACGGGAGCGTGCAGCACTCAAGCGCCGGGCACCGGGAGATGGACAAGCTGGGAAAGCTCCGGCGCATCAGCCTGACGCAGCCGCTCTCGGAGCAGGTTCGCCCCAAGAATTTTTCTGACATCGTGGGGCAGGAGGAAGGCATCCGCGCGCTGAAGGCGGTTTTGTGTTCACCAAATCCTCAGCATGTTCTGATCTACGGCCCCCCGGGCGTCGGCAAAACCTGCGCCGCGCGGCTGGTGCTCGAAGAGGCGCGAAGAACCGAAGGCACACCCTTTGGGGCCGAGGCGCCATTTATCGAAATGGACGCTACCTGCGTCCGGTTTGATGAGCGCGCCATCGCGGACCCGTTGATCGGCAGCGTGCACGATCCGATCTATCAGGGCGCCGGTCAACTGGGCATCAACGGCGTGCCACAACCCAAGGAAGGCGCGGTGACCCGCGCACACGGCGGCGTGTTGTTTCTGGACGAGATTGGAGAACTCCACCCTGTGCAGATGAACAAGCTCCTGAAGGTTCTTGAGGACAGACTGGTGCGCTTCGAATCCGCCTACTACAACCCCGACGACCGAGGTACGCCCCGCTACATCCACGAGATCTTCAAAAACGGCCTTCCGGCGGACTTCCGGCTGGTGGGGGCGACCACCCGTTCCCCGGAGGATCTGCCCCAGGCCCTTCGCTCCCGCTGCATGGAAGTCTTCTTCCGGCCGCTGGAGCAGGATGAATTGGCGGGGATTGCCTCCGGCGCGGCGAAAAAAGCGTGCTTTGTGCTGAGGGCGGAGGACGCAAAACTCGTGGGCCTGTACGCGGCAAGCGGCCGGGATGCGGTCAACATTGTGCAGATGGCGTCGGGCATCGCGCGTCAGGAGGGTCGCCGCGTCATCGAACGCCGGGACATCGAATGGGTGGCCGAGAGCGGCCACTACACGCCGCATATCGAACCGCGAACCCACCGCGATCCAGCCCCGGGGCGCGTCAACGGCCTTGCGGTGCACGGCGCGCACCAGGGGGCGGTGATGGAGATCGAGGCGATTGCGGTGCCGGGAACCGGCCGCGTCAACGTGACGGGAATCGTTGAGGAAGAGGACATCGGCGACGGCCGCGGGCACACCATGCGCAGGCGCTCCATGGCCCGTGCCGCGGCGGAAAACGCCATGACCTGCCTGCGCGCCCGGGGGCACGATGTAGACCGGTACGACGTGCACATCAATTTCCCCGGCGGCGTGCCGGTGGATGGGCCATCCGCGGGCGTGGCGATGGCGGTGGCGGTGGCCTCGGCCATCGAGGGCGCGCCGGTAGCCTGCGACGTGGCGCTGACGGGCGAGCTGTCGGTGTACGGAAAGGCGCTGCCTGTGGGCGGCGTGTCCCAGAAGATCGACGCGGCGGTCAAGGCCGGGCTCAAGCGCGTTCTGATCCCGGAGGAGAATTATCAGGCGCGTTACGCGGAAAAGGCGATTCAAGTGATCGCCATCGATTCCCTCGATCAGGCGCTGGCGCTGGCGATTGGGAACTTCGCGGGATGTGCCGCGCCCCGCGCCGGCGCACAGGTGCTGGCGGCGGAGGAAGCGTAACAGAAGTCGAATGCCTGGGGAGCGGAAGAGCAAAGCAGAGCGGGCAAAACCCGCTCTGCTTTAGCCTACGTTCTGGGGCGGCGTCGGGAACGGGATAGCGCCATCAGCGCGCATACTGGTGGCGTTATCCGTACCTTTGTTCAGCGCGCCGCCCAGAAATTCCAAGGAGTTTCAGGCGCCGGGTTTTTTGATGTTTGAGCGCCGCCAGTATGCATACTGGCGGCGCTATGCATCCATTTGGTCAGCGAACGACGCCGATTCTGGTGTGGGGCGCCTTCTTTGACAGGAGCGCGTTGATGCCGTGGCGCGCGTGGCCGATGATGACCGTCGCGCCCTTGAGCGCGGGTCGAATCGCGAACTCCAGCTTCGCGCGCGCGCCGTTCGCGCCCGCGCGGCTGGCGCCTTCGCAGCTCTTCTGAAGGATGCGAATCTTTTCAACGAGCGCCTCCGGGGTATCTGCGAGCACATCGGTCACCAGCGTGGAGGGGTCCGACGCATCCCGGTAGATGCCCTCGGTAGAGGACAGAATGACCAGGTATTTTGCGCCCACCAATTCGCAGATTACCGCCGCGGTTTCGTCGTTATCAACGCACTCTACCACGTGCTCATGCTCCAGTTTGAGCGAATTCAATTCCATCTTGAGGATTTCGTCGTCAGAGACCGGGTCGTTGTAGTTGACGATGGGGATGGCGTTCTGTTCCGCCGCGCGCATGAGCAGCCTCCGGATGTTTTCGCGCTTCGCTTCGTCATTGAAGTGCTGATGCTCCACCAGAAGCTGCCGAATCGAGTATTCGGGCCGGGAGAACATGCGGTAGTTCTCCATCAGGATGATCTGCCCCTGGGCGCAGTAGTCCATCTTGACCTGTTGGCGGTCGCCGACCAGTTCCCGACCGGCGCGCTTCATGTAATCGACCCGGCCGATTTCGGCAGCGCCGCTGGTCACAAACACCATGCCCGGTTCAAGCTCCGACGCGACTCGGGAGAGGATGTTGTAGTCAATGTCATTTTCTTCCTTGCGGATCATTGCCATCGAGCCGATTTTTCCGACGATTTCGATTGCCATTTGCGTACACACTCCGTTTCAACGGTCATTATACCATTTCTGCGCCCGCATGAAAAGCCGCCTGATGAGGCAGAATGATGCGGGAAATTAGTCAAAGGAGGGATTGAGACATGAGCCACAAGCACCCCAATGCCGACATCCGCTGCAACGTGTCAAGCTGCACTCACCATTGCATGGGCGAAGATTTCTGCTCGCTTAGATCGATCAAGGTCGAGGCGTGCCGCGACACGTGCACAGGCAAGCCAGAGGACGAGAGCATGTGCGGCAGCTACGAACACCAGTAATTAGGTGTCAAAGAGGCCTTCCAGCGCCTGATCGATTACGTCCCAGGAAAACCCGCGCCGCGCGAGTGCCTGCGAGAGCTTGGCCCGCGCGGCGCGCTTTTCAAGTTTTTCATACTTTGGGAACATCCGCACCGCAAGTTTTTTGGCGGAAACGAGCTGATCCTCATCGGAAATCCCTTCCAGCGCGGATTCGATGTCCTCGTCGCCGACGCCCTTGGCCCGGAGCTTTTGCTTGAGCGCGTTTTTCGATCGACCGCTCGCCGCGCCGGCCTGGGTCAGGCGCTCCGCGATGGCAGCGTCGTCGACCAGACGGGCGCGGACAAGGCGCTTGACGGCGCTTTCCGCCGGGCCCGGCAGGAAGCCGCGGTCCAGGAGATGGCGCGTCAGCGCCCTTTCGGTCTTCGCGGCGCGGTCGAGCGCGCAGAGCGCCGCTTCGTAGGCGATAGGCTCCTGCGAAACGGCCGTCGCTTCCAGATATTGCTCCTCGTCGATAAAATCGCCCTCCTTGAGCGGACGAAGTTCAAAGGAGGCGCGGTTGATGCGCGCAAGAAGGCGGCCGTCTGTGTAAACCAGGTAAACGGGCCCTCTTTTCTCAACGGCCGTGACGGTGGACATGGAAAATTTCACCTCGGTTTCCGGCGCGCTGTGCCGGGCAGAATAGGAGCGATCCAGTGAAAAAGGGGAGGGAAACGGTATGGCGAATCAAGGGGGCGCGGCGATTCAAACCAAGAGTCTGACCATTCTCGAAGATCAGATGCAGCATGAGTTTCTCGCCTGTAAAAAGGCGGAACAGTATGCCAAGACGCTGACCAATCCGTCGCTTCAGACGTTGGCCAACGATCTGGCGATGAAGCATCGAACGCACTTTGACCGACTGTTCAATTACCTGAACAGCCACGCATGAGGAGGCGAGCTTTCAGATGAATCAGAATCCGCAGAACGCCGTGCTTAGCGAACAGGACATCATGGAAGACCTGCTGACGCAGGAGAAGTACTTGATCTCGTCCTATTCCACATTCCTTCCCGAAGCCACCTGCCCGCAGCTTCGGCAAGTACTGACCGACAACTTCAACGAATGTGCAACCAGTCAGTACAACGTTTTTGATCGGATGAACCAGATGGGCTGGTATCAGACCAAAAACGCGCCCGCGCCGGAAATTCAGGCCGCAAGGCAGAAATTCCAGCAACTGAAGTCGCAGATGGGCTAACGCCGGATCCCCCGCGCGCGGACGCCATCGCGATTCGCCGCAGACGCCGGAAAGCATATGGCTTTCCGGCGCTCTTTTGTTCTTTCGTAAGACATGGGTGTGTCGCGGCTCAATAACCCTGTCCCGCCTTGTTTTTGAGCATCGATTGCTTGAGCATCCACAGCCCGTCCGAAAGGTCCACCTTGTAGATGTGGGGGTTGAGGGTGCGCTTGTACTGATCCCAGAAGGTATCCATTTCCTGAAAGTGGTACGCCTGAATGTCCTTCAGTGCGGGCGACTGGTAAACCTGCTTGCCGCCTTTGAAGATAGGCACCTGCAGCGACCGGATCGAATAATCGGTAAGCGTCATCGTCTTCCAGGTGTCCACCGGGTGGAAGATGGTGAGGGGCTCCGCCTCGTTGAAGACTTCGCTTTCCAGCGCGATCAGGTCGGCGAGGGCCTTATGGGTATTCTTGTCATACAAGCGCAACAGCTTCTTGACGCCGGGGTTCGTCACCTTGGCGGGATTTTCGCTGATTTTGATCTTGGGGATCATGACGCCGTTTTCCATGCGCGCGCTCAGCTTGTACACGCCGCCAAGCGCCGGGCAGTCCATGCTGGTGATGAGTTTGGTGCCCACGCCCCAGATGTCGATCTTCGCGCCCTGCAGAAGCAGGTCCCGGATCAGCGTCTCATCCAGATCGCCGGAAGCGCAGATTTTCGCCTTGGGGAAGCCCGCGTCGTCCATCATCTTCCGGGCCTCGCGGGTGAGGTAGGCGAGGTCGCCGGAATCCAGCCGTATGCCGGAGGGCTCGTGGCCTTCGGCGCGCAGCTCGCGGAACACCTGAATGGCGTTGGGTACACCGCTTTTGAGGGTGTCGTAGGTGTCCACCAGAAGCAGACACGCGTCCGGAAAGCACCTTGCGTAGGCGCGGAAGGCTTCGATTTCGGTGGAGAAACTCATCACCCAGCTGTGGGCGTGGGTGCCGCGAATCGGGATGCCGAACATCTGGCCTGCCAGCACGTTGCTGGTGGCGTCCGCGCCGCCGATGACCGATGCCCGCGCGCCGTAGAGCCCGGCGTCCGGGCCCTGGGCGCGGCGAAGGCCGAACTCCAGAATGCTGCCGCCCTGGGCAGCCTGCACGACGCGGCTGGTCTTGGTGGCGATCAGCGTCTGATGGTTGATGATGTTGAGCAGCGCCGTCTCGATCAACTGCGCCTCAAAGATCGGCGCGGTTACGCGCACCAGCGGCTCGCCGGGGAAGACGATTGTGCCCTCCGGCACCGCGTCGATGTCGCCGGTGAAGCGGAAGGCCTGAAGCGCCTCCAGAAACCCCTCGTCAAAGAGGTTCAGGGAGCGCAGGTAGGCGATGGCATCGTCATCAAAATGGAGGTTGTTTATGTAGTCGATCAACTGCTCGACGCCCGCCATGATCGCATAGTTCATGCTCTCGCAGGGTTTTCTGTAGAACATGTCGAATACGGCGACATCGTTTTTCATGTCGCTTTTCCAGTAGCCGTACATCATGGTCAATTGGTAGAGGTCCGTAAGCAAAGTCAGGTTGCGCATGGGTCAATCCTCCTTCATCCGTTCCGCGCCCCTTCGGATGAAGAATAGGAGGAGCGCGCAAACCACAAAAAGCGCAAGGCTCAGTGCCTGGGATACCCGCACCGCGCCCCAATAGAGGCTGTCGGTTCGCAGGCCTTCGACGATCATCCGCTCGAAAGCGTAGAGCGTCACGTACCACACAAAGCCTTCGCCCGGGCGGCGGAAGAATTTCTTTTGCTCCGCGATCAGGAGAAACGCGACGATCAGAAAGCACCAGGCGGATTCGTAAAAGAAGGTGGCCGCGAACCAGCCGGCCTGATCTTCGATCCAGACGGCGGCGGGAAAGAACTGAAGGGCCGGGTTTGAGATCGGGATGCCGTAGGCTTCCTGGTTAAAAAAATTGCCCCAGCGACCGATCGCCTGTCCGGCGGCAATGGCTGGCGCGGCCAGGTCGCAGAGCGTCAGAAACCGTATTTTTTTGACCTTCGCGTAGACAATCCCGGTCAAAAAGCCGCCGATCAGGCTGCCGTAGATGGCCATACCGCCGCCGCGGAGGTTGACGACAGACCAGAGGTCGTCTTTGAAATGATCCCAAGTGAACGCTACATAGTAGAGCCGCCCGCAGATGATTGCAGCCGGGACGACCCAGAGCGCCAGATTGACCGAGGTATCCCGCGGCAGCCCGTAGCGCTTCTCGCGCAGCGTCGTCAGAAGAAGGCCCGCCAGTACCCCGAGCATGATCATCAACCCATACCAGTAAACCGGTATACCAAAAAGCAGAAAGGCCATTCGGCCAACATGCGGCATGCTGTCCCCTCCAGGCAATTTCATCTAATTATAATCATTTTGCCCGGAGGCTGTCAACAGAAACAGTTGCATCAAAAAAGAAAATTCGGTATAATGAGTGATTGTTAAGAACCAAGTCAGGCGCTTTTTTTCCCTGACCTATGGAAAGGACTATCGGATGCGCAGAAGACGGGTGACCGGGCGATTTTACGTTTTCCTGGTTCTGATTGGAATCGGGGTCTATTTCGTCATCCGCGAACTGGCTCCGCTGGGCACCTCGGAAGCCATCGTCACGATGGCCGCGACTTCCTATTCGCAGCCGGTGGACGCGGTGATCGTGCGGGACGAGACGGTCGCTTCGTTCGAAGGCACCGGCCAGGTCGTCTACGTGGCGGCGGAGGGCGCGTCGGTCGCCGAGGGACAGGAAATCGCGGAGGTCTATTCCTCCGGCTATTCCGAAAAGGAGATCCAGCAGCTGGAAACCGTTCGGCAGAACATCCGCGCTTATCACCGCTTGATTCTGGACAACATCGTCGATTCGGAACTTGAACGCCTGGAATCCAACGTGCAGCAAAAGGCGCTGGAGGTCAAGACGCTGATCCGCGAAAAGCCCCGTGGCAGCCTTATCAACCTGGAAAAGCAGTTGCAGAGCGCGATGGAGGCCCGCCAGAGCTACCTGAACCAGAACCGTCGGCAGGATCAGAAGCTCAACAACCTCTATGAAGAGGAGGTCAAGCGTGAAAACGCCATCGCCTCCTGGCGCACTGCGGAAAAGGCGCCCGCGTCGGGCATCGTCAGCTTCTACCTGGACGGCTGCGAGCGCTTTTTGACGCCTGCGAATCTGGAGGCGCTGACCATCGAGGATGTTCGCTCGGTTCTCGCCGGGAGGACGCCGGACACCGGGGAATCCCGCCTCCGGCAGAACATCTTCCGCGTCGTGAATCCCTCCAAGTGGCATGTCGTGCTTCTGGCGAAGAATACAGGCTGGAACCCGGTTACCGGACAGGTTTTCACCGTGCAGTTCGATGGGTTTGAGGGCAGCGCCTTTACCGGCAAGGTTGTCCGGATGCTCAAGGAAGGCAGCGAGGTCATGGCCCAGCTGGAAATGGACACGGAGTTGGGCCCGCTGATCAACAAGCGCTTCGGCAGCGCGCAGGTTGGGACGAACCTGACCGGTCTTTCGGTGCCCGTCAAGGCGATCGTCATGCAGAACGGGCAGACGGGCGTGTTGATCCACGATGTGCCGGGCGGAACTTTCGTGCCTGTGGAGGTGCTCTCTAGCGACACGCAGAACGCGATTATTCAGCCGCTCGTGAAGGATACGCTTTCGATTGGGTGGCGGGTCATCCTGCCTTAAGCGCGGTCGTACGCCAGGCTAAGGGGTTGGCGCGCGGGCGCGAAATCGGAGAGAAATGATCTTTGCATCGGGAGATTCGCGGGAGGAGGGAACGGCATGGACAGACGTCTTCTTGCTGAAAATCTGCGCGCATGCCGGGTCCGACTGGACGAGGCTTCCGCGCGCTGGGGCGATGTGACAATCTGCGCGGTAACAAAGACGATGGACGCGGACACCATCAATCTGGCCTATGACGCGGGCATCCGAATCATCGGTGAAAACCGCGTGCAGGAGGCCCGGGAGAAATTTCCAGCGTTAAATCCTGACTTTTGTTTGCATATCATTGGACAATTGCAGACGAATAAAGTAAAATACCTGATGGGCATGGCTCGGATGGTCCAATCGCTGGACCGGATGGCACTGGCGCGGGAGATTGACCTGCGCGCGCAGGCGGCCGGGATCAGAATGCCCGTTTTGGTGCAGGTAAACATTGCAAGGGAACCGCAGAAGGCGGGGGTCTTTGAAGAGGAGATCGACTCCTTCGTGCGGGAAGCCGCCCGACTTCCGGGGCTTTCGATCGAAGGGCTGATGGCAATCATGCCGATTTCTTCCGATCCGGAGGCACTCCGTCCGCTGTTTCGCAGAATGCGGGTCTGGTTTGACAGGCTCAGGGGCGAGGCGGTTGCGGGCGTGGATATGCGCGTGCTCTCGATGGGCATGAGCGGCGACTATATAACCGCCGCGGAGGAAGGCGCCACGATGGTGCGCCTGGGCTCCGCGATTTTCGGCGTTCGGAAGGCGCCGGTTTCATCGATGCTTTGAGGAGGACGATCCATGGCGCGCGGACGCTTTAACAAAATACTGGAATTCATCGGTCTGGTGGATGACGAGCCAGAAACGGGCTTCGACCAGCAGGGCATGGGCGCACAGGTCTATACGCCGCAGCAGCGCCGCCCCGCGGACAGCGCCCGTCCCGTTCGCCAGCAGGCCGGGTATGGTCAGGGCGGTTACGCGCAGGGCCCGTACAGCCAGGGCGCGTATGCACAGAGTCCCTATGGGCAGCCCTCCGCCGCACCGCGGGATTTTGACCGCTATGGTGCCCGCGCCGCGGATGTACGCCCGTACCGCTCAGGCGCGGCGAGCGACTACCGCTCCAGCCGCGTCGACCAGGACCCCGTTCGTCCGGAGCCTCGCGCACCGAGGACGGACTATGGCCGCGCATCCCAGCCCTATCGCGCGGGCGCGACCGCGGCAGCGCCCGCCTACAGAAGCGACCCCATCCGGGACGAGTTTGAGCGCATCGAGCAGCCCCAACCGCAGCAGCAGCCGCGCGGCGCAGGCAACGTCATCACCATGCACAACGACTCCCGGCATCAGACCGTGATCTACTACCTCCACACGCTGGAGGAGTGCCGCGAGGTCATCACCGACCTCATCGACGGCAAGACGGTGCTGCTGAACCTTGAGGAAATGGACGAGAAGACGATTCAGCGCGGCATCGACACGCTGTGCGGCGCGGCCTTCGCGCTGAACGCGACGCTGCGCAAGGCGTCCGACAAGACCTACCTGATTGCGCCCACGAACGTCGAGGTCGCGCTGACCAACGACGTTGAGCGGCGGTTCTGACGCTATGGATTATATTGTTTTGCTGAAGGTATATCAGGGGATTGACATCTTCCTGCAAATCCTGCAATACATCCTGGTGGCCTACGCGCTTCTCAGCTGGATCGTAAGCCCTGTCAACCGGTTTTACCAGATCCTGAGCCGCATGGCGCAGCCCTTGGTCGCGCCTTTTCGGGGCATTGCCACCGCGCTGATCCGGCGCGGCTTCCGCATTGACGTCAGCGTGCTGCTGGCGCTTTTGGTGCTTTCGTTCCTGCGCGGCCAGCTGCCCCGGATTGTGACCTGGATCATGGGCGGGTTGATGTAGTGAGGGACGGTCTGGATCGGGCGCGCTTTCTCGATATGTGCCGTGCGGCGCGGCGAGGCCAGGCGCGGTTTACCCGCTTTCTGGAGCCGCCGCAGATCGCCGAAGCTACGCAGGCAGCCCGGGAGGCGGGCGTCGAGGTTGCCTTTTTCGGAGGGTATGAGGGCGCGGAGCGCGCCGTCGCCGCGTTTTATGAGTACGACCGGCCCGAAAGCTGGCCGGTGGAATGCCTCCGGGCGGACTGGAACGCGGCCTATTGCACCGTTTCCCACCGGGACGTGCTCGGGGCTGCCATGGGCATCGGCATTGAACGCGCGCTCCTGGGCGACATCGTGATGGGCGAAACCTGCGCGTACCTTTTTGTGCTCGAATCCGCTGCGCCGATGATCCTCGGCGAGCTCACGGAAGCGGGGCGGGCAAAGCTCTCTGTGCGGCGCGCGTCGGGCGAGGCGCTGCCGGAGGAGAAGGGCACGCCGGTGCGGGACACCGTCATGTCCATGCGGCTGGACGCCGTCGCCGCGGCCGGGTTTGACATGGGTCGAGCCGAGGCACAGGAACTGATCCGAAGGGGCCTCGTCAAGCTCAACCATCTGCCGGAGGAGCGGACGGACGCGCGCGTCAAAGCGGGCGATCTGATCTCCGTGCGCGGTCATGGAAGGCTCCGCGTGGAAGAAGAACAAGGGTTCACCAAAAAGGGGCGGCTGGGCGTCATGATGACGCGATTCGGGGCTCGCTGCCCGGTTATTTTTCGGTAAATTAAAGGAATACGCCGAAAGATGGAGAAATTATACGCAAGACTTTCTTTATTATGTCGAAAGTGAGCGCGTCCCCGATATTTCTGACGAGGAAAGGATGAAGCGCATTATGGTTACCGTCAAGGACATTCGCGAGAAGGAATTTACCAAGCAAAAGCATGGTTATCATGAGGATGAGGTGGATGAATTTCTGGATGAAATCGCCGACCAGATGGAGGCGCTGATCCAGGAAAACAAGGCTCTGATGCAGCAGGCGCAGGAAGCGCGCGCCATGGCTGACCGCGCCATCAGTGAGCAAATGGCCGCCCCCGTGCCGGTTCAGCCCCAAGCGCCCGCGCCGGAGGCCAAGCCCATTCACACCACCGACGAGGCCTATTTCCGTAACCTGGAATCGACGCTGCGCGAGACGCTTTTGAGCGCCCAGCGCATCGCCGACGAGACCGTCAGCGAGGCCAAGAAAAAGGCCGCGGCGATGGTTGCCGACGCCGAAGACAAAGTCGGCGCGGTCATGTCCCAGCACAAGGCCGAGATCGAGGGAGCCAAGGTTGAACTCGAGGGCGTGCGCAAGGCCGCCGAGGATTACCGGATTCGCTTCAAGCGTCTGGTGCGCGAGCAGCTCCACGCGTTCAAGCTGGACGAGAGCGTGCTTGAGGACGACTGTGCCAAGAGCGACGCGTCCAAGGGCGACGACGAGGTCTGAGATCCGAATTCGGACAGCCCTGCTGAATTGGCAGGGCTGTTTGTATGAAGCGGACTTCGCCGGGATATGGTAATGCTGGAGGGAAAATGCTCTACATAATCTGGATTCTGCTGCTTGTCGCTGCGGATCGCCTGACCAAGTACATGGCTGAAAACTGGCTTCTGCGCCAGGCAGGCGGCGTGGCGGCGGCACTGCCAGGCGTTTTTCGCTTTCGCTATGCGGAGAATACCGGTGTCGCCTTTTCGTTTCTCGCGGATAGCCGGTGGCTGATTGTCGCGGCCAATCTGGTTCTGATCGCCGCCGTACTGGCCTTTCTGTACGTCAAAAAACCCCGCAGCCGTGTCATGAAGCTGGGGCTTTGCATGGTGGCGGCCGGCGGCATCGGAAATGTAATCGACCGGATCGTGCTGGGCTACGTGATCGATTTTATCGAGCTCACATTCATGCGGTTTGCGGTGTTTAATTTTGCCGACATTTGCGTTTCTGTCGGCGCGGGGCTGAGCGCAATTAGCTTTTTGCGGAAAGAGGAGGGCGCCGGTGGAGTGGACGCTTGACGAACGGTCCGATGGCCTGCGCCTGGACGTATTTCTCTCGGAGTGCGCGGGGGTGACCCGTTCGCGCGCCGCGTCGATCATCAAATCCGGCGGCGCTTGGGTGGACGAAAAGGCCGAGACAAAGGCTGGCTTCATGCTCAAGGCTGGCATGCGCGTGCGCTTTGAGGTGCCCGAGGTGCAGCCCGCGACCGCGGCGCCTCAGAAAATTCCGCTGGACATCCGCTATCAGGACCGGGATCTGGCGGTGATTTTCAAGCCCAGCGGCATGGTGGTGCATCCCGCCGCGGGCAACCATGACGGCACCCTGGTCAATGCGCTGCTCCACCACCTGACGGACTTATCCGGCATCGGCGGCGCGCTGCGGCCCGGCATCGTGCACCGGATTGACAAGGACACGTCCGGCCTTCTCCTGGTGGCGAAGAACGACTACAGCCACGCGGCGCTGTCGGAGCAGATTAAAGCCCACACGGTGGAGCGGGCGTACCTTGCGATCGTCTCGGGGAATCTTAAAGAAGAGGCCGGTTTTGTGGAAGGCCCCATCGGAAGGCATCCCGCAGACCGAAAGCGCATGGCCATCGTACCCGGCGGGCGAAACGCCCACACGGATTGGCGGGTACTGAAGCGGCTCCGCGGCGCGACCTTGATCGAGGCGGTCCTGACCACCGGGCGCACCCACCAGATCCGCGTGCACATGGCCTCCATCGGGCATCCTGTCCTGGGCGACCCGGTCTACGGCCCGAAAAAGCCGCAGGTCGCGGTTCCGGGCGGCCAGCTTCTTCACGCGTTTCGGCTGGGCTTCATCCATCCTTCAACCGGCGAACACATGCGCTTTGAAGCGCCGCCCGAAAAGCGTTTCTTGGAAATCCTGGAAAAACTGTCCACCTGATACCTGCTCTGAAAACATTGGCGCGCATCGTTTCCGGCATCCCTACGCAAAATGGGATTGCCGGAATTTTTGCTTTGGAGGCGGCTGCTTGAAAGGCTTGAAGGCGTTTGTCGGCATGCCGGTCATCGTCGGCGGAAAGCGCATCGGCCACGTGGCATACCTGACGCTGGACGAGAGACTGACGCGCGTCACCGGCCTTCGCATCGCGCGAGGGCTTCGGGGAAACCGCTTCGTTTCCGCCAGCTCCGTGAGCCTTCTTGGGGATGTGGCGGTTCTTGTGACGAACGAGGGCGTCCGTCCCAGCGGCGAACGAGGACTGAACCTTCGACGGGCGACCACCACCGACGGGCAAATTCTCGGCGCAATCACTGGCGCGATGATCGACGAGCGCACGCTTCAGGTGGCCGCGCTGGAGCTCACCAGCGGCTGGTGGGACGACCTTGCGCGCGGCAGGCGGTATGTGTACGGCTGGACCGCGAGCCAGGGCGAGAACGTGATTCTGGAAAGCGATGGGGAAAGGGGGAGCGAGCATGAGGAACGGAACATTTACGGGAATGATCACGGGCGCGCTGCTTGGCGCGGCGGCGGTGACGGTGCTGGGGATGATGGATTCTCAGACGCAGCGCCGGGTGAAGCAGATGGCGAGTGATTCGGTGCAGAAAGTCAGCGACAAAGCTGAAAAGATGTGGGCAGGTAAGTAAAGGGTGGACGGACGTCTGGCAAAACCGATAAGGCTGGCGGCGCTGGGCGCACTTGCGCTGCTGCTCGCCTGTGTATTTTGGCGGCAGGTTTTTCTTGCGGTCAAAATGGCGGCGGGCGGCGGCGTCATTGCGTTCCTGCTGGAACCCATGTGCGCGCGCTTTGAGGAGAAGTTTTCAAGGCCCGCCGCCGCAGGGGTTAGCCTTGCCGCTGCTTTTTTGATCGTTACAGGCGCCTTGATGCTTCTGGTTCCCGCCTTGATCGGACAACTCGGTGATCTGGCCGAGCGCGCGCCCGAATTGATGCGGACGGCATCCGAAGCGGTGGGCCAGGTCAACCGCTGGCTCGCCGCCCGGTCGCTGCCTTCGCTCCCGTCGCCCGGGATCAACGCGGCCGCGCTGAACGAAGCCGCGGGCCGCATGCTGACCGGCACCATCAATATGGCGGGGTCGATCGCGGGCAGCATAGCGCTTGGCGTCATGACCATCGCATTGAGTTATTACTTTCTGGCGGACCGGGATCGGATGCTGCTCATTCTGGAGCTCGCCATTCCCCAGAGCGCCCGGCGCATCGTGCTCAGGATGGCGTCCAGCGCCAAGGCGACGATACGGCTCTACCTTCGGGCGCAGGTGACCATTGCGGGGATCGTGGGCGCCATCGCCGCGATCGGGTTCTGGGCAATCGGGCTGAAGAATCCGCTTCTTCTGGCGGTGATCGTCGCGGTCTTCAATCTGATTCCGTACTTCGGACCGATTTTGGGTGGCATCCCGGTGACGATCGCCGCGCTGACACAGGGGTTCGGCAAGGTATTCATGGTGCTCTTTATCCTTTTTGCCGTGCAGCAGCTGGACGGACTGGTCATCAGCCCGCGCATCATGGGCGGCGTGATGGGCATTCATCCGGCGGCGGTACTGCTCGCCATCGCCGTGGGCGGAAGCATCGGCGGCGTTGCGGGCATGCTGTTCGCGCTGCCTATTCTGATGGTCGTCAAGACATGCCTTCGTGTGTGGGCTGCCAGACGCGAATAAAAGATTGAAAATTGTGCCACGCTGTAGTATAATGGGAATACGGGCCCATTCGCTGCTGGAAGGCGGTGCATCATGAACAGCAAATTTGGCGAAACCAGTAAATTTAACTATGCCCCGACTTCGTCGGACACGGCCGAGGAGATCATCCTCTCGGTCTATCAGTCGCTCAAAGCAAAAGGGCATGATCCCATCATGCAGCTTGTGGGCTACATTGTGTCTGGCGATCCGACGTACATCACAAGTTACAACAATGCCCGTTCGTTGATCCGCAGGTTGGAGCGAGACGAAATCCTGGAGGAGCTCGTCAGCTTCTACGTGGCGCACCACACCTCCGATCGATGAAGAAGCGCGTTCTGGCGCTGGATGTGGGCGAAAAGCGCATCGGCGTCGCGGTGTCGGATCCTCTGGGGCTGACGGCGCAGGGCGTCGAGACGATCTTTACCAAAGGACAGGCGAGGGACATCGCCCGCATCGCGGAACTTGCCAGGCAGTATGAAACGGACCGGCTGCTCGTGGGCCTCCCAAAGAATATGAACGGCACCATCGGGCCGCAGGCGGAGCGGGTTCTGGCGTTCTCGGAGGCGCTCGAAGGCGCGGGCTTTCAGATTCGGCACGAGGATGAGCGGATGACCACCATGATGGCGGACCGCGTCCTCTCCGAAGGAGAGGTCCGGGGCAAAAAGCGCCGGGAAGTGGTTGACAAGCTGGCCGCCACCTACATCCTGCAGAGCTTTCTGGATCGCGGCGGATGGCCTTCGGATAAACTGGATGAAGCGCAGGGAGGGCCTTGACATGGAGGACAACCGTATGGAAAGCGGCAACGAGATCGTCGAGCTGATTGATGAGGAAGGCAAGCCCGTACGCTTTGAGCACCTGATGACCGTGGAATACGAGGGCGACCCCTACGTGCTCCTCGTGCCCATCGACGAAGTGGAAGACGTGGGCGAGGACGAGGTCGTCATCCTGCGCATTGAAGAAGGCAAGGACGGCGAGGATGCCTATGTGGGCGTCGAGGACGAGGAACTGCTCGAGAAGATCTTTGAGCGCTACCTTGAAATCGCCGAGGCGGATGAGGAAGCGCAGGAGGAAGAAGAGGACAAGGACTGATTCTTAACTTGCAGCCTGATTGGGTGCGTGCTATAATCTGATTCAAATTTACGACAGGCGATGAGGGAGAAAAGTACCCGGAAAACCGGCCCCACAGAGAGGCGCGCCATCGGCTGAAAGCGCGCCGGGACACGGAACCGGCGAAGTTCGCTCCGGAGCCCGCGGGCGGAAAGACCAGTAGGCTCGCGCGGACCCATCCCACGTTAACGGGATGAAAGGCCTTGCGCCCTAGTGGCGCGGGTGAATTGGGTGGTACCGCGAGACCTCGCCCCATGATGGCGAGGTCTTTTTTTGTTTGAAGGAGGATGTCCCATGCAGAGCAAAATCCACGAAATTGAAGCGCGCGTGTTCCAGGAGCTTGAAGCGCTGGGTGAAACGACTGCGCTGGAGGATCTCCGCGTTCGCGTGCTCGGACGGAAGGGCGAATTGACGGGCCTGCTCAGAAGCCTCGGCCAGGCGCCCGCGGAGGAGCGGCCCAAGCTCGGTCAACTGGTCAACGCGGCCCGCGAAAAGCTGGAGAAGGCCATCGAGGAGCGCGCCGAGGCGCTGAAGGGCGCCGCCAAGTCAGCGCGGCTCAAGGCGGAGGCCATCGATGTCACGCTGCCCGGTGAGACGCGCTCCGCCGGCAGTCTGCACCCGATGTCCCTGGTGCAGGACAATCTCCTGTCCATCTTCACCGGCATGGGCTTTTCGGTGGTGGAGGGGCCGGAGGTCGAGTTCGACCACTACAATTTTGAGCTTCTGAACCTGCCCAAGAACCACCCGGCGCGGGACGCTCAGGACACCTTCTACATCGACGATGAAATCGTCCTGCGCACCCATACGTCGCCGGTGCAGGCCCGCGTGATGACCACGACGAAGCCGCCGATCCGCATCATCTGCCCGGGGCGCGTATACCGGGTGGACGAGTGCGATGCCACCCATTCGCCGGTGTTCCATCAGCTCGAAGGGTTGGTCGTTGACGAAGGGATCTCGATGGGCGACCTCAAGGGCACGCTGGATCTGTTCGCCCGGAAGCTGTTCGGGGAGGACATCAAGACCCGTTTCAGGCCGTCCTTCTTCCCGTTCACGGAGCCCTCCGCCGAGTTTGACGTCAGCTGCGCCGCCTGCAAGGGCGCGGGCTGCCGCATCTGCAAGGGCACCGGGTGGATTGAGGTGCTCGGCTGCGGTATGGTAAATCCGAAGGTTCTGACGATGTGCGGCATCGACGCCGAGAAGTATACGGGCTTCGCCTTCGGCATGGGCATCGAGCGATTGACCATCCTCAAGTACAACGTGCCCGACATGCGCTATTTATATGAAAACGACCTGCGCTTTCTGGCGCAGTTCCGGTAAGGGAGGTCAAGCGACATGAAAGTACCGATGAAATGGCTGCGCGAATATGTGGATGTAAAAGCGGACGTGGGCGAATATGCGCGGCGTATGGTGATGAGCGGAACCGGCGTCGAGGGAATCCATAACACCGGCGCGGACTTTGAAGGCGTCGTGGTCGGCCGGGTGCTGACCTGCGAGGATCACCCCAACTCCGACCACCTGCACGTGTGCACGGTGGATGTCGGCCGCGAAGCGGCGCTTCAGATCGTCTGCGGCGCGCCCAACGTGAAGGCAGGCATCCTCGTGCCCGTCGCGGTGGAGGGCGCGCGGCTGCCCGACGGCGTCATCAAAAAGGGCAAGCTGCGCGGCATCGAATCCTTCGGCATGATTTGTTCCGGGCCGGAGCTGAACGTCCCCGCCGGCCTGTACCCCCACGTAGGCGACGAGGGCATCCTCGTCATCACCGACGAAGTCTCGCCCGGCGTGTGCGTCAAGGGCGTGCTGGGTCTGGGCGACGACGTGGTGGACTTTGAGATCCTGGCCAACCGGCCCGACTGCCTGAGCGTCTGGGGCATTGCCCACGAGAGCGCCGCGGTCATGGGCGAGTACTGCGTGATGCCGGAGATCGAGGTGGAGGAAAAGGGAGAACCCATCGAAACGTATGCGTCCGTGGACGTGCGCGACGCGGCGCTCTGCCCGCGCTACACCGCCCGCGTGGTGACGAACGTTAAAATCGGCCCGTCGCCCATGTGGATGCGCGAGTATCTGAACGCCTCGGGCGTCCGCCCCATCAACAACATCGTCGACATCACCAATTTCGTGATGCTGGAGACCGGTCATCCAATGCATGCCTTCGACCTTTCCAGGGTTCAGGATGGAAAAATCATCGTGCGCCGCGCCAAACCCGGCGAGATGCTGACCACGCTGGACGGAAAGAAGCACGAACTGACCGACAACATGCTGGTCATCGCGGACGCCGAAAACGCGACGGGCCTTGCGGGCATCATGGGCGGCGAAGATTCTGAAATCGGCGAAGGGACGACGAGCGTCCTCTTCGAATGCGCGGCCTTCGACCGCACCGGGATCCGCCTGACCAGCCGCGCGCTGGGCATCCGCACGGAGTCCTCCGCACGCTTCGAAAAGGGCGTGTGCGTTGAAAGCACTTTGGAGGCGCTGGAGCGCGCCGCGATGCTCGTGAACATGCTGGGATGCGGCGACGTGGCGCCGGGCGCCATCGACCTGTACCCGAACCCCGCGCCCGCCCGGGAGATCACGGCCAGCGCCCGCCGGATGGCTCGGCTCATGGGCGTGGACGTGCCCCCGGAAAAGATGGAGGACATCTTGAACAGCCTGTACATCGACTGCACGCTCTCGGGCGACGAGCTCGTCTGCGTGCCGCCCGTCTGGCGCAGCGACATCGAGACCGAGGCCGACCTGGCCGAGGAGGTGCTGCGGCTCTACGGTTACGATGCGATCCCCTCCACACTGCCGCGAGGCGCGACGGTGCTGGGCGAGCGTTCGAAGAAGCAAGCCTTCCGCGACCGCGCCAAGGATGCGCTGGTGGGCATGAACTTCTATGAAGCGCTGAATTACTCCTTCGTGTCGCCCAAGTGGCTGGATGCGATGGGCTTTGACGCTGGCGACTGGCGTCTCGATCCGCTGCCGGTTCGCAACCCCCTCGGCGAGGATACCTCGGTGATGCGCACGACGCTGGTGCCGTCGATGCTGACGGCCCTTTCCACCAACGTAAACCGCGGCAACGCGGCGGGGCGGATATTTGAACTGTCCACCGCCTTCAAAAAGACCGCCGCACATCAATTGCCGGAGGAGATCCCGACGCTGACCCTGGGCATGTACGGCGAGGGCGTAGACTTCTACGCGCTGCGCGACGCCGCTGTGTGCCTGTTGCAGCGGTTCGGCATCGAGGCCAAGGTCGAGCCGGGCGGCGAAAACTGGCTGCATCCGGGGCGCCGCGCGGTGTTCAAGGCCGGCGAAACGGTGCTCGGCCAGCTTGGCGAGGTGCATCCGGACGTCGCGGCGCGGTTTGACCTGGAAAACCGGCGCGTCTATATCGCGGAGCTTTCCGTTGATGAAATGATGGCCTGCGAGGTTCCGGTACCCGAAGTGAAGCCGCTGCCGCGCTTCCCGGCGGTCAGCCGCGACATCGCGCTTGTTATGGATGAAGCCGTGGGCATTGGCAGCGTGATGGAGACCATCCGCCGCGCGGCCGGGCGGACGCTTGAAGACGTGAAGCTCTTCGATCTCTACCGCGGCGCGCAGGTGGGCGCAGGCAGAAAGAGCGCGGCCTTCGCCCTCTCCTTCCGCGCTTCCGACCGCACGCTGACCGACGCCGAGGTCAACGCCAGCTTCGACAGGATTGTCAAGGCCTGCGAGACCACCCACGGCGCGAAGCTTCGGGCATAGCGCCACGAAAACCCGAAAACAAGAAAGCAAACCGGCAAGGGGATGCCCTCGCCGGTTCGTTTTCCTATGCGATTGGTTTATGGTCCGATGCGCTTCAGCACCATCGCCGTGCGGCAGGGGGCGTAGACCTTGAAGGCAAGGCCACGCTCTTGGGTGAACTCGGTTTGATAGATGAGTTCCTCCGAAATGCGCCCCTGACCGCCAAAGGCTTCGCTGTCGGTTGAAAACACCACCTGATAGTCGCCTGCGCCCACGGGGTTGACCGGCAGCAGGAACGCCTCCTGAGATTTGGTCGGATGGAAGTTGAAGAGGTACACCAATCCGCCCTTTGCGAAAGCGAGCAGCTTGTTCTCCTGATCGATCCAGAGGTTGTTGAGGTCGCGCTTGACCATCACCCGGTACTTGCGGGCGAACTTCAGCATCGCCCGGTCGAAATCCTGGAGCCACTGGTACTTTAAGAAGCCGTTGTCGGCGAGAGACCACTGGCGGCGAGCGTACTGGAAACTCCAGTTGTTGCCCTCCCGGGGGAAGTCGATCCACTCAGGATGGCCAAATTCGTTGCCCATGAAGTTGAGGTAGCCATCCGATGCCAGCGAGAGCGTGATAAAGCGGATCATCTTGAGCAGCGCGATCGCCCGGTCTATGGCCGGCGAATGGTACGACTTGTCCATGCCGGTATACATCTCGGCGTCCGCCATGCGGAAGATGAGCGTCTTGTCGCCCACCAGCGCCTGGTCGTGGGATTCGGAATACCCCACAGAGGGCTCTTGCGGGCGGCGGGTGGTCAGCTCGTACCACATGCGCGCCATATCCCAGCGGGCATCGTCTTCTTTGAGGGTCTTGATCCAGAAGTCCGGCACGCCCATTGACAGCCGGTAGTCGAACCCGATGCCGCCGTAGCGGATCGGCAGGCACATGCCCGGCATGCCGCTCATGTCCTCGGCGATGGTCAGGGCGAAGGGATTGACGGCGTGGATCAGCTCGTTGGCCAGCTGAAGGTACGTGACGGCCTCTACGTCGGTGTTCAGGCTGAAGTACTTGTCGTAGCCGTCGAAGGACTTTCCGAGCCCGTGGTCATGGTAGAGCATCGAAGTCACGCCGTCGAAGCGGAAGCCGTCAAAATGGTATTCCTCCAGCCAGAACTTGCAGTTGGACAGGAGAAAGTGAATGACTTCGTGCTTTCCGTAATTGAAGAGCTTTGTATCCCATGCGGGGTGAATGCCCGCGCTGCCCTTTCGGAAAAACTGATCTTCGGTGCCGTCGAACAGGTTGATGCCCTCCGCGACGTTTTTGGCCGCGTGGGAGTGTACGAGGTCGAGAAGCACCAGCATGTCCATGCCGTGGGCGGTATTGATGAGGTATTTCAGGTCCTCCGGCTCGCCGTACCAGGACGAAGCCGCGAAGAAGTTTGAAACCTGATAGCCGAAGGAGGCGTAGTAGGGGTGTTCCTGAATCGCCATCAGCTGTACGGCGTTATAGCCTCCGGCTTTGATGCGGGGGAGGACGTTGTCCGCGAACTCCCGATAGGTGCCGATGCGCCCTTCCTCCTGCGCCATGCCCACGTGGGCTTCGTAGATGTAGATGGGGCTGATCTTCCTGCGGCCGTAGCCGCCGTCCGTCCAGCGGAAGGGCAGCCGGGGCGCCCACACCTGCCCGGAGAAGGTATTGTCTTCCTTGTTCTGAACGACTTTGCGGATGTAGAGGGGGATATGGTCGGTTTTGACGCCGGATTTCGTAACCTGCACCTTGACGCGGTCGCCGTGCTTCAGGGCGTCCGGCGGGAGCGAGATTTCCCAGCTGCCGCCGAGGCCTTTTTCCAGCGGATGGGAGGCGCGGTTCCAGCCGTTGAAGTCTCCGATCAGGTGCATCTCGTCCGCGCCCGGCGCCCATTCACGGTAGACCCAGCCGCTCTCCGTGCGGTGGATGCCGTAATAGAGGTAGCCGTTGGCCATCGACGAAAGATCGCCCTTCGCGCCAAGCAGCTTTTTGCGGATGTCTGTAAACCGATCCATCCGAATCTGGATGTCCCGCCGGTACGCCTTGAGCCACGGGTCAATCTCTAAAATTTTATAGGATTTCTCCGGCGCTTTCTTTTTCATGGCAACCCCTCCCGGCTCAAGTATAACCGATTGTTCAAACGCACGCAAATAAAACTTGGATTGACACATTTTTTCGGCGGTGATATGATGGGCCGAAAAGGGGGCGGTATGATGATAAACAAATGGCTTGATGACTTGGCCGAGTCCGCGAGAAACCTAAAAAAAACGCGGGTGATGGTCGCCTGTGCGATGCTCCTGGCCATTGAGGTGGTGCTCAATGCAACGGTTTCGGTGTATCTGTTTTCCTACCTTCGTCTTTCGTTCGGTTTTCTTACCGTAGCCGCAGCAGCCTACCTTTTTGGGCCTTCGCCTGCGATGTTGATTGCCGCGCTTTCTGACATCATCGTCTTTTTGATTCGCCCTGCCGGTCCGTTCTTCCCGGGGTTCACGCTCAACGCTGCGCTGGGCGGCCTGGTGTACGGCCTTGCGCTCTACCGCGTGAAGGATGTAAGTTGGACGCGCATTCTCACAATGCAGGCGGTCATCGCGGTTTTGCTGCACATTGCCCTCAATACGCTCTGGCTGAGCATGACGCTGGGCAAGGGCTTTATCGCGCTTCTCCCCGTGCGGGCGCTCAAAAACGCGATCCAATACGCCATCGACGTACCGCTGCTCTACTTCTTGCTTCGGTTCCTGAGGCGCCAATTCCGAAAGGGTTAGACCATCAGTCAGAACTCCCGGGGCGTATCGCCGGTAAGATATCCTCCACTGCCGCCTGTGGAGGATATTTTTCTTTTAGACGCGATGCCGTTCGGAAATCCCGGGAAGTTTCCAGCGAGGGGAAAGGCATTTTCTTTGCGCCAAAAGCCGCAAGTGGGTTTTCGGTGTCTTCAGGTTAGGCATACCCTTCTGCCCGTCCTCATACCATGCATCGATGGCATGGGTGGAAGGCGTACGCCGTCTGGCGCGCCCGGCAAGGAGGATGTGGCATGGAGACGAATCTGTATCGGGACATTGCCGGAAGATGCAACGGCGATATCTACATCGGCGTGGTCGGGCCGGTGCGGACCGGCAAATCGACCTTCATCAAGCGGTTCATGGATCTGGTCGTGCTCCCGGGCATCGAGGATGAGAACCGCCGCGCCCGCGCGGTGGACGAACTGCCCCAGAGCGGCGCGGGCAAGACCATCATGACCACGCAGCCGACCTTCGTGCCGGACGAGGCGGTGGAGGTGCGCCTTCGGGACAACGCGGCGTTCCGCGTGCGGCTGGTGGACTGCGTCGGCTACCTGATCCGCGGCGTGCTGGGGTTGGAGGAAGGGGAGAGCGCCCGGATGGTGCGCACCCCCTGGTTTGACCACGACATCCCCTTCGAGCGCGCGGCTGAGCTGGGCACCCGCAAGGTGATTCAGGATCATGCCACGCTGGGCGTGGTGGTGACCACCGACGGCTCCATCGTGGACCTGCCGCGTACCGCTTATGTGGATGCCGAGGAGCGGGTCGTCAAGGAACTCAAGGCGCTGGGCAAGCCCTTCGTAATGGTGGTCAACTCGACCCATCCTCAAGGCGCGGACACCCAGGCGCTCAGTCAGTCTCTGGCGGAGAAGTACGACGTGCCCGCCGTCGCGGAAGATGTCAGCCAGATGAACCTGGACGACATGAACGCGCTGCTTGAAAAGCTGCTGTTTGAGTTCCCGCTGACTGAGGCGCGCCTTGCGATGCCGGAGTGGATGACCGCGCTGCCCGACGACCACTACGTGATCCAGTCGGTGCTCCAGACGGCTTCCAAAGCGGCCGCCTCCATGCGGCGGGTGCGGGATCACGAAAAACTGCGGGAGGCGTTCAGCCAGAACGAGCTCATCCGGTCCGCATCCCCGCAGGAGATCCGACTGGGAGAGGGTGCGCTGGACTATCAGATTCAGCCCAGAGAGGGCCTCTTCTACCAGGTGCTCAGCGAGGCAAGCGGCACCGAGGTGACGGGGGAAGAGCACCTTTTGAAGCTCATGACGGAGCTGGTTACCGCGAAAAAAGAGTACGACCGGGTCGCGCAGGCGCTGGCCAGCGTCCGGGAGACGGGTTACGGTCTCGTGGCGCCGGAAATGTCGGAGATGAAGCTGGAACAGCCGGAGATCGTCCGCCAGGGCGGAGCCTTCGGCGTCAAGCTCAGGGCCAGCGCGCCATCCCTTCACATGATCCGCGTCAACATCAATACCGAAGTCAGCCCGACGGTGGGCAGCGAACACCAGTCGGAGGAACTGGTGAACTACCTGCTCAGCGGCTTCGAGGGAGACCCTGCGAGCCTGTGGGAGAGCAACCTCTTCGGCAAGTCACTGGGTGAACTGGTGCGCGAGGGCCTTGCATCCAAGCTCACCCGTATGCCCGAGAACGTCCGCGACAAGCTGCAGGATACGCTGGGCAGGATCATCAACGATGGAAGCGGCGGCATGATCTGTATCCTGCTGTAGGACGGGCCGCGCCCTGAACCCCTCATGCGCTCCCAGGCGCGGCCATAATCGGCCGCGCTTGCTTTTTCGCCGTTTGTGTTATATAATCGAAGCAGGGATAGAACGATGAAAAGGAGGCGAAGATGTGATGAAGCTGATTGTTGCCATCGTACAGGACGAGGATGCCGGAAGGCTTGTCAGTTCACTGATGAACGAGGGATACGGTGTCACCAAGCTGGCCACGACAGGCGGGTTTCTTCGTGCCGGAAATACGACGCTCCTGATCGGCGTTGAGGACGAAAAATTCGAAGGCGCCATGGCGATTGTCGAGCGTATCTGCAAGAGTCGCAAACAGGTCGCCACCGCCCCTTCGCCGATGGCCGGAGCGGCCGGCGTATATGTGCCCTACCCGATTGAGGTCATGGTGGGCGGTGCGACCATTTTTGTTCTGAACGTGGAGCAATTTACGAAAATCTGATGAATTTTGATCAGTTCTTCGGTCTCGATGTGGCCATCGGCCACCTGCGCGCGGATTTTGACCAAGGCCGCTTCGTCCACGCCTATTTGTTTTCTGGTCCGGCGGGGACGGGCAAGCGGTCCGCGGCGGAAATATGCGCCCGCGCGGTTCACTGCGAGGGCGCGACGAAACCCTGCGACGAATGCCCGCCCTGCCGCCGTATGCTGGCCGGAACGCACCCCGATCACGTCGAACTGAGCGCTTCCGGGCGCTCCATCGGCGTGGACGAGGTGCGCGATCTAATTCGGCGGGTTTCCGTCAGGCCGTTTGAAGGCGGACGGCACACCGTCGTCATAGACGACGCCGAAAAGATGACGCCCCAGGCGCAGAACGCGCTGCTCAAGACCCTCGAAACGCCGCCGGGCGGTGCGGTGTTTTTCCTTTTGACAACGACTCCGTCCCAACTTCTGCCGACAATCGTTTCTCGCTGCCGACACGAGCGGTTCCATACGGTTTCTGCGGAGGACGCGAAAAGCGCGCTGATCGCCTCGGGGGCGCCGGCGGATCGTGCCGCCGCGGCCGCCGCCTCCGCCTGTGGAGCCATTGGCCGCGCGATGGAGCAGTTGGCGGACGGAGGGTACTGGTCTCTTCGAGAGCGCGTATTCAGGTCGCTGAGCTCGCTCAAGGGGCCGTGGACGGTGGCGGAAGCCGCAAAACCGCTGGCCGCCGACAGGGAGTCGGCGCCACAGGTTCTGGAAATACTGGAAGCGGTGGCTCGGGATATGATGCGCGCGTCGGCCGGCCTTCCGCCCGAACAGCCCGGATTCGACCGGGAACAAATCGCGCTGGACGGCGGGGCGCTGCTTTCGGGCGTTCTCTCGGCCAGGCGAAAACTTGCCGCAAACGTTTCATGGCAGACCGTATTGGAGATCATGTATTTTGACAGCCTGAGAGGATCGATACCATGGCAACAGTGATTGGAATCCGCTTCAAGAAAGCGAGTAAGGTATATTATTTTGATCCCGGCGAGGTGTGGCCCAAGCCCGGCGAATACGTGGTGGTGGAAACCTCCCGGGGCGTGGAAATGGGCGAGGTTGTGACCGGCGCCCGCGAGGTGGACGACGGCCAGATCGTCGCGCCGCTGAAAAAAGTGCTGCGAATGGCGCTGGAAGAAGACATCCGCCGCACCGAAGCCAATGCGCTGAAAGAAAAGGAGGCGCTGCGCGTCTGCCAGGAGCGCATCGCCCATTACAAGCTGGAGATGAAGCTGGTCGACGTTGAGTATACGTTCGAAGGCAATAAGATCATCTTTTATTTCACCGCCAATGGGCGGGTGGACTTCCGGGAACTGGTAAAGGACCTGGCGGGCGTTTTCAAGATGCGCATTGAGCTCAGGCAGATTGGCGTCCGGGACGAGGCCAAGATGCTGGGCGGGCTCGGCTCCTGCGGGCGGCCAATCTGCTGCGGCACCTTCCTGGGAGATTTCCAGCCGGTCTCCATCAAGATGGCCAAGGAGCAGAACCTTTCGCTGAATCCCACGAAGATCTCCGGCCAGTGTGGCAGGCTCATGTGCTGCCTGAAGTACGAGCAGGACTACTACGAGTCCACCTTGAAGAAGCTGCCCAAGGTCGGCCGCGAATGCGTGACGCCCGACGGCATCGGCGTCATCAGCGAGATCAACGTCATCCGCGAGAAGGTTCGCGTGCGCATGCGCACCGACGATGGCTTTGAGGTGCGCGAATACTCGTTGGATCAGGTTCAGAAGCCAGCCCATCTGGCGCAGCACGCACCCGGACAGCCGGTACAACTGACGGCGGATGAAATCGCCGCCCGTCAGGACGCGCGCGCGCAGAAGAACCGCGGCCGCGGCAAGGAAGCGCCGAAGGAGACCAAGGAGAAGGAAGCCGAAAACGAGGCGAAGCCCGAAAAGCCGCGTCGCCGCATCCTGCACCCCAAGGGGCCGAAGCAGATGAACACCGACCAGTATTTTGACAAATTGACCGCCGAAAAAGGCGGCGCGGAGCCGCAGAAGACGCCCACCGCACACCAGCGCCACTTCCATGCTTCAAAGCACGAAAAAAAAGCGGAAAATGGGCAAAAGTCTGAATAAATTTCACGCCGGGGGTTGCGCCCGGCGTCGGGTTGTGCTATAATCCGTAGTAGCCCAGAGTGAATGCCTTATTGGTTCCGTATCCCTCCGGTGGTATCTCTGCCGATGACAGGACTCGGAGAATCAGGGAAGGTCATCAAAGGGCGAGATATTAGGAGGGTTCTTTCATGTTCCAGGACAAAACCTTGACTTGCCGTGAGTGCGGCGCGGAGTTCGTTTTCACCGCTTCTGAACAGCAGTTCTACGCGGACAAGGGCTTCCAGAACGAGCCTGGCCGTTGCCCCGGCTGCCGTGCCAACCGCCGTCAGGCGAATGGTGGCGGTGCCCGCGGCGGCGATCGTCCGATGTTCGACGTGGTGTGCGATGGCTGCGGCCGCCCGACGCAGGTGCCGTTCCAGCCCCGCGGCGATCGTCCGGTCTACTGCCGTGACTGCTTCGAATCGCAGCGCCAGAGCCGTTATTAATCCCTGAACAACTAGCGGAGCAGCGCAGCCTTACGGTTGCGCTGTTCTTTTACGGAAGGCGAAGATTCTGAGATGTACGGCGTTCTGGTCAACGCCGCCGCGGTGCTCGTCGGCGGTCTTCTGGGCCTCGCGCTCAGGGGTGGCATATCAGCAAGATTTCGAAACATCGTCAGCCAAGGGCTGGCGCTTTGTGTTCTCCTGATTGGAATTATAAACGCCATAAAGACCGCCGACATGCTGTGTGTGATCGTGTCGGTAGTTGTCGGCGCGCTGGTGGGCGAAGCGCTCAAAATTGAGCAGCGGCTCGACAGGATGGGGGAAGTCGCGCAAAGCAAATTGGCGGGGGAGGGCGACAGCCGTTTTTCCGAGGGCTTTGTGACTGCGACGCTTCTCTACTGTATTGGCGCGATGGCGGTGGTGGGTTCCCTTCAGGCGGGCCTAACGGGCGACGGAAGCACGCTGATCGCCAAATCCACGCTAGATGGGGTTTCGTCGGTTATCTTCGCTTCGGCGATGGGGCCGGGCGTGATTCTTTCGTTGGTGCCGCTGACGATCTATCAGGGGGGCATCGCGCTGCTGGCCAATGTCATTGGGCCGGTATTGTCCGATGCGGTCATCAATGAGATGAGCGCAGTGGGCGGACTTCTGATCGTCGCGCTGGGGATGAACATGCTGGAGGCGACAAAAACGCGCGTCTGCGTAGCCAACCTATTGCCTGCCATCTTTTTTCCGATCATCTATCTGCCCGTGTATCAGTGGATTATTAATATGTTCTAAGGGAGGCCGGACATGCAAAGCGGCATGATCAAGACCTTTCTCCATCTCAAGGGCAACCCGCGCATCTGCCTGTGGACGGAACCGCTCTGGGGAATTCCATACAATCTTTATGCGCCGTTTGTGGCGCTGTATATGCTGAGCCTGGGGCTTACCACCGCCGAGATCGGCTACGTCACGTCGATGTCGCTGCTCGTCCAGTTTGTGGCGTCTGTCCTGAGCGGCCCGCTGGCCGACAAGCTGGGGCGCAGGCGGTGTACCTTCATCTTCGACACGATTGCCTGGACGATCCCGACGGTTCTGTGGGCGCTTTCTCAAAACTACCTCTGGTTTGTGGTGGCGGGCCTCGTCAACGGGCTTTGGCGCGTGACGATGAACTCCTGGGGCCTCTTGCTTACCGAAGGTTCCGAAGACGAGATCGTCATGCGCTGCTTCTCGCTGACGCAGCTCATGGGCCTACTCGCTGCATTCTTCGCGCCGCTTTCAAAACTGGCGGTGGACGCCTTCGGCGTCGTGCCCACGATGCGCGTCTTGTACTGGTTCGCCGCGGTCATGATGACGCTCAAGTTCGTCATCCTATACCGCGTCGGCACGGAGACGGAGATGGGGCTCAGGCGCATGGAGGAGACGAAGCACCAGTCCGTATGGCAGCTGATCTGGGGCTGCAAGGATGTATTCTTTTCCATGATCCGCGAAAAGCGAATGATCCTGACCATCGGAATCCTTTCCGCCTTCCAGGTGGTTTCGACGCTCAATACCTCCTTCTGGGCGGTATACATTACGAAAAATCTGGGCGTCGCCGACGGCGATGTGGCGCTCTACACCACATTCAAGTCACTTGTCCTCATGGCCTGCATCTTCCTGATCGTACCCCGAGTTCGCTTTAAGCGGTTCAAACGGCCGATGCTCGTCGCCTGGGGGCTTTTCGCGCTGTCCCAGGGGGTGCTTCTCGCCGCTCGCGGCGGGCAATACGCGGTCGCTACGCTGATTCTCAGCATCGCGCTGGAAGCGGTAGCGCTGTCCATGCTCTCTCCGCTGACGGACTCGCTTTTGTTCGTTAACGCCGATCCGGCGGAGCGCGCCCGGATTCTCGGGCTGATCTACGGCCTGATCGTGTTGGTCATCACCGCCGTACCGGCGCTTGCCGGAATCCTCAGCACGATATCCCTTGCGGCGCCTTTCATCATAAACCTTGTGGTGCTGGCCATCGGCGCTGCGCTCACCATCGCGCTATGGCGTACGCTGCGCCAGTCTGACCCGGACCTCTGACCCGGACGTCCGAATCGGAGGATTGAAAAGCGAAGGAAGCAGCCTTGCGCCGCTTCCTTCGCTTTTTGGCATAGAATGAAGGGGCGGCCTTACTGTTAATATTGCGCTCAAACCCTTGCGTTTTGCGGAAAACAGGGTATAATATAGTCAAAGATGGTCAGATTGTGAGGGGTATGCATGGCGCAACTTAGCGATAACATAGAACGCTTCATAAAGGAATTGATGGAAGAGGAAGCGCAAATTGATCTTCGCAGAAATGAGCTTGCCCAACATTTTGGCTGCGCGCCGTCGCAGATTAACTATGTGCTGGCGACCAGATTTTCCGTGGATCACGGTTATATTATTGAGAGCAGGCGTGGCGGAGGCGGCTATGTGCGCATCGTCAGAATGCAGGCCCGCAGTGATCAGAGCCTGCTAAACCTGCTATTGGGACGGGTGGGCAATTCGATCAGCGAGGAAGCGGCGTTTGCAATCATCGAACAGCTCTACGAGCGGGAGCTCGTGACCGCAAACGAGGCGATGCTGATGCGCTCGGCCGTGGAGCGAAACGCGCTGGTGCTGCCCATCAGCGCAAAGGACGTATTGCGCGCGGCGGTGCTGCGCAACATGCTGGTTAGGGTTTTTCGAAACCTGCAGGAGGCGAAAAGTCATGATGTGTGAAGATTGCAACGATCGGGACGCAACCATCCGTTTGACGACCATCGTAAACGGTGAAAAAGTAGAAAAGAACCTTTGTGCCTCCTGTATGGCAAAAATCAAGCAGCAGTTTCCGACGCTGGAACTGTGGGGCTTTGCGGGGCTCCTGTCAGGGTTTCTGGATGCCGTTAAGGCTGAAAAGCCGGAGCCGATGCCGGACATCACCTGCGACCGCTGCGGCACAACCTATGCGGACTTTGTCAAGAGCGGGCTTCTGGGGTGCGCGGATTGCTACAAGTCCTTCCGGGAGCCGCTTGAGGCGCTTCTCAAGGGCATCCACGGGCAGACGCGCCATACCGGCCGCGTACCGGGTTTGCCAGCCAGCGACGTGCCGCTGAAGCTGACCATCGACCGGCTGAAACAGCAGCTTGCCCGTGCCATCGCCGAGGAGGAATACGAACAGGCGGCGGGACTTCGGGATCAGATTCGCACGATGAACGCGCAGCTTGAGGCCCAGACGACCGCAAAGGAGGGGTGAACGTGGCAAATCTGACGCCGGAATTTGACGTCGTGCTATCCTGCCGCGTCCGCCTTGCGCGAAACTACGAGGACGTACCGTTTACCTCAACGATGAACGGGGAATGGGCGGAGGAAAATGTGCGGCGCGCCCGGCAGGCCGTCGAGGGTGGCGGAATCGGCGAGTATCAGTGCCACCTGATGAAAGGGCTCAGCGGCGACGCGAGAAACCGGATGGTGGAGCATCACCTGATCAGCTACGATCTATTAAAGACGCCGGAGATCTCCGCGGCGCTCATCCGGGTCGACGAATGCGTCTCGGTAATGATCAATGAGGAGGATCACCTGCGCATCCAGGCGCTGCTGCCCGGCCTGCAGCCGGAAGAAGCGGCCCGCCTCGCCTTCGAGGTGGACGACGCGCTTTCGACCTCGGGCAAGTACGCCTATGACCCCCAGTTCGGCTACCTCACCACCTGCCCGACCAATACCGGCACGGGCATGCGGGCGTCGGCGATGCTGCATCTGCCGGCGTTGACCGTCACCAACCGCATCAGCGCGGTCATTCAGGCCATTTCCAAGCTGGGCCTGACGGTGCGCGGGCTGTACGGCGAGGGCAGCGACGCCCGGGGGTGCCTGTACCAACTCTCCAACCAGGTCACGCTGGGTAGGACGGAGGAGGACATCATCAAGACGCTGGTCGCCGCCACGGCGCAGCTTGCGGCGCAGGAGCGGTCGGTGCGGGGCCAACTCCGGGAACAGGACGCCATGGGGCTATATGATCGTCTGATGCGCTCGATCGGCCTGATGGCCAACGCCCGCATGATGGGCGCGGTCGAGTTCATGCAGCGGTACTCGGACCTTCGCATGGCGGTCAGCATGGACATGGTGGACGCCCACCTGAACGAAGTGGATGGCATGATGATGGACTTGCAGAATGCATCCCTCAACATGGACGCACAGCACGAAATGAGCGATCGTGAGCGCGATATACTCCGGGCGGACCGGTTGCGCGAGCGAATCAAGAACTTATCTTGACCGATAGGGAGGTAGCTATGGCATTTTTTTCTAGATTTACCGAACGCGCGCAGCGCGCGCTGGTGACCGCGCAGCGGGAGGCGGCCGGACTCGGCCGCAGCTACGTGGGAACGGAACACCTGCTCCTGGGCGTGCTCGCGGATCCTGGCGCCGCGGACACGGTGCTCGGGAACGTGCGGCTTGACGATGTGCGTCAGGAGATTGTGACGCTGCTCGGTCGCGGGGACGAGGATACCGAAAGCAAAATCATGACCTATACGCCCAGAACCAAAAAAGTGCTTGAGCAGAGCGCCCGCGAGGCGCGGGACCTCGGCCAGAACTACGTGGGCACGGAGCACCTGCTGCTGGCGCTGATGCACGAGCGTGAGGGCGTGGCGGCGCACGTTCTGGTCAAGTTGGGGCTCGACCTTGGCAAGGCGCGAGAGGACCTGCTCACCGCCATCAAGGCCAGCGAGACAAACGGCGCGCCCGGCGGCGCGAAGACGGAAAAGACGCCGGTGCTCGACCAGTTCAGCCGCGACCTGACCCGCGCTGCGGCGGCCGGTGAGCTGGACCCGGTGATTGGCCGCGCGAAGGAGATCGAGCGAATCGTTCAGATCCTGTCTCGGCGTACGAAGAACAACCCGGTGCTCATCGGCGAGCCCGGCGTCGGCAAGTCCGCCATCGTCGAAGGGCTGGCGGAGCTGATCATGTCGGGCAACATCCCGGAGATCCTCAGAGGCAAGCGCGTGCTTTCGCTGGATCTTGCGGGCATGCTGGCCGGCGCGAAATACCGCGGCGAATTTGAGGAACGGCTGAAGAACGCGATGGCCGAGATCAAGAAGGCCTCGAACGTCATCCTGTTCATCGATGAGCTGCACACACTGGTGGGCGCGGGCGCGGCCGAAGGCGCCATCGACGCGGCCAATATTCTGAAGCCGCTCCTGGCCCGCGGCGAGCTGCAATGCATCGGCGCCACGACGCTGAACGAATACCGCAAGCACATCGAGAAGGACGCGGCCCTCGAGCGCCGCTTCCAGCCGGTGACCGTGGGCGAACCCAGCGCGGAGGAAGCCATCTCCATCCTGATGGGGCTTCGCGACCGCTACGAAGCGCACCACCGCGTCCGCATTACCGACGAGGCGATCCGTTCGGCGGTCACCCTGTCCGACCGATACATCTCCGACCGCTTCCTGCCCGATAAGGCCATCGACCTCGTGGACGAGGCTGCTTCCCGCGTGCGCATCAAGGCTTTTACCGCGCCGCCGGACATGAAGGAGCAGGAATCGCGCTTGGAAGCGCTCAACAAGGAGACCGAGGAAGCCGTCGCCCATGAGGATTTCGAAAAGGCCGCAAAGCTGCGCGACCAGAAAAAGCAGCTGCAAAACGAGATGGCCGAGCGGCGCAAATCCTGGGAGCAGCGCCGCGATGAAAAGGTTGAAACGGTGGGCGAGGAGGAGATCGCCGGCATCGTATCCATGTGGACCGGCATTCCCGTCACCCGCATGACAGAGGACGAGCGCACGAGGCTTCTCAACCTCGAGGAAATCCTCCACCGCCGCGTGATCGGCCAGAACGAGGCCACCAAGGCCGTCGCCCGTGCCGTGCGCCGCGCCCGCGCCGGCCTCAAGGACCCGCGCCGCCCCATCGGCTCGTTCATCTTCCTGGGCCCCACGGGTGTCGGCAAGACCGAGCTTTGCAAGGCGCTGGGCGAGGCGCTGTTCGGCGATGATGACAGCCTGATTCGCATCGACATGTCGGAATACATGGAAAAGCACTCCGTATCCCGCATGATCGGCTCGCCGCCGGGTTACGTCGGCCATGAAGAAGGCGGGCAGCTCACCGAAAAGGTGCGCAGAAAGCCCTATTCCGTGCTGCTCCTTGACGAGGTGGAGAAGGCGCACCCGGACGTGTTCAACGTGCTTTTACAGATCCTCGAGGACGGCCGACTGACCGACGGACAGGGCCGCATCGTCGACTTCAAAAACACCGTGATCGTCATGACCTCCAACGCCGGTGCTTCTACGCTGAAAAAACAGCGCACGATGGGCTTCGGGTCAGCCGACAGCGCCGAGAAGACCTACGAGGCGATGAAGGACAACGTCATGGGCGAACTCAAGCAGATATTCCGGCCGGAGTTCCTGAACCGCGTCGACGAGATCATCGTGTTCCATCAGCTCGAGGAGAACGACATCCTCGCCATCGCGAAGCTGATGCTGGACGCTGTCGCCAAGCGCCTGGCGGAGCGCGGCGTCGAACTTGAGATTGACGAGTCCGCCGTGAAGCTCCTGGCCAAGGCTGGCTTTGACCCGCAGTACGGCGCGAGGCCGCTGCGCCGCGCCATACAGCGCATGGTAGAGGATTCGCTGAGCGAGGAGCTCCTGAGCGGATCGATCCACATGGGCGAGCGCGTGAAGGTGTTCGCAGAAGGGGAACAGCTCAAGTTCACGCCGGCGAGCCCGAGCGAGGCATTCGGCGCCGAAGCGCAAGAATCGTCAGCGCCAGCAAAATGAGCGCGGCGACAAGATAGGTCCAAAGCCCGGTAATCAGATAGGCGCCAAGCATTGCGCATCCGTAGATCGCACAATGCTTGGCTCTTTTTACGGGGAGTGACAGCCGCGGCCACCGCCTCTTTGCCTTCGGTGCTTCCGGGAGGTCGTGTTTTTCAAAGCGTGCCGTCAAGGCGCGGGCGTCCAGAAGATGCACGGATGGCGTCGCGAGCGACTCCGCTGCCATCCAGGCGTCATCCGAAACGGGCCCCGTGGTGGCGATATCGAGCGCTTCGCCGCTGGCGCTCCGCCACAGGGCAAGCACCTCGTCCGCATCCAGCGCGCGGCCTTTGGGGTGTCGCAAAAGGAGCGTTCCGGTAAACTCGGCGTACCGCTCCGTCTGAGCCCTGGCCTCGTCCTCCCGGAGGAAGACAAGCCCGTCAACCATCGTGCGCGCGCGCCGCGCCCGTTCACGCCGATCGGCCCTTCGCGCGGACCAGCGCGCGAAGCCCCACACCATGAGCGCAGAGGGGATGACGGCCAGAATCGCCGCCGCCCAGATGCCTCCGGTGAAGTGATAGAAATACCCAAAAGCCGTCGCGTAGGAAAGTGCGCCCAGCGCGAAGGCGTCGATTATACGCGCCGTTTTGCCCATTTGACAGCCTCCTTTTCGCTTTACATCAATATATTGTGCCAAATCCTGTATTTTCATGCGCTTTTCACTTTTCTGAAGGGCCGAAATGGTTTATAATACTTTAGAGAAGGAGAGATGTGTTTGAAGGCCTACGGCATTATGGGTGGGACGTTCGACCCCATCCACAACGGCCATCTCAGGATGGCCGAGGCCGCATTGGAGCAACTGGGACTTGACGAAGTGCTGTTCATCCCCGACGGCGACCCGCCGCACAAGGAGGAATTGGCGAGTGCCTCGGACAGGCTCGAAATGGTCGAACTGGCGATCAAGGGCCGGTATGGCTTTCGAACGCTGGATATGGAGGTCATGCGCGCAGGCCAGACGTACACCGTCGATACCCTGGAGCGGCTGAAGGCGGATTCCCCATCCGATCAGTTCACGTACATCGTCGGTGCTGACACCCTCGCGCGCATAGAATCCTGGCGGAACTTTCCCCGCGTCGCGTCTCTTCTGGCAGGCATTGCCTTTGCACCCAGGGCGGACGTATCCGCCGCCGAAGCCGAGCTTCAGCGGCAGCAGCTTTCCGGGCGTTACACGCTGGCCATCACACCGCTTGCGATGGAGGCGGTCAACATTTCCTCCACGGAGGTGCGGCGCGCTGTCGCGCGCGGCCTTTCCGTCGAAGCGATGGTGCCGCCGAGCGTCATCGGCTTCATCCGGGCGCGCGGACTCTATCAGGACCCGATGCTTGCGCACCTTCAGAAGTCGCTTTCAAAGGATCGTTACCGGCATACGCTGGGCGTGGAGCAGACTGCCGTCAAGCTGGCGCAGCGGTATGGCGAGGATGTGGAGAAGGCGCGGGTCGCGGCGCTCCTGCACGATTGCGCGAGGTGCCTGGACAGCGCGGAGATGCGCAGGCTGGTCGGGGAGAGGGTGGGCGGAACAACATTCCGCGCGCTGATGCACGCGCCCGCCGGGGCATGCCTTGCGAAACAGCACTATGGTGTCGCAGACGAGGCGATCCTCTCCGCCATACGCTGGCATACCACCGGCCACGAGGGGATGACCCGGCTCGAGAAGATCGTTTACCTGGCGGATTTCATCGAGCCCAACCGTTCAAACTATCCGGGCCTCGAGGAACTGCGCCAGGCGGCATTTAGAGACCTTGACCGCGCGGTGCGCATGGCCGCCGAGAATACGATGCGCTACGTGCGTGCGCGTGGGCTCGAGCCGGACGAGAACACCATAAAAATGTTATCGGGTCAAAAACCGACGGAGGAGATACTATGAAGCAACCCAAGGAGTTGGCCGTGCGGATTGCCGAGGTGCTCGGCGACAAGAAGGGCGAGGACATCCTCGTGGTCAACGTAGGCCATCTGACCTCCATCGCCGATTACTTCGTCATCGCCAGCGGCCGGAATGCGCTGGCCGTGCGCGCGCTGGCGGAAGAGGTGGAGGATAAGCTCGCCGCCGAGGGCGTCGAAACGCGCCGCCATGAAGGCATGGGTGAGGCGAGGTGGATTGTACTGGATTACTCCTCGGTCATCGTGCATATATTCCACATTGAGGAGCGTCAGTACTACAACATCGAGCGTTTGTGGATAGATGGTTCCAACCAGGTTGCTTTTGGTGCTGCCGACCAATGACGAGAGGGTAAGATGCCTATGAAAACCATGGAAGCCCAGCGCCCAATTGAGTTGATACTGCCCGCGGAATCCCGGATGCTCCTGATCATCCGGCTCATGACGGCGGGCGTCACGGCCCGGGCAGGGCTCACGGTGGATGCCGTGGAAGACGTAAAAATGGCTGTGGAAGAGGCGTGCAACTGTCTCCTGCGCTGCGCGTGCTGCGAGTCGCTGAAGCTCTCGTTTTCTTCGGCGGACGGCGTGCTGCACATTCGCGTGGAGGGCGTCGGTACGCCGTCGGAGGATGTGGTTCCTCCTGGCAACTGTGACGAAGTGCAGGTCATCCGATTTATCCTGGAATCAATGGTGGATGACGCGCACGTGATATACGATGGGAGCGCGCTCAGCGCCATTGAGATGGCAAAGTCCCTGGGCGCCTGACACGAGGTAAATATGCAGAAACCCTCCCAGCAGGATATCTCCGAATTGCTGAGGCAGTACGCGATGACCCGCGATGAAGCGCTTCGAAACAAACTGGTCGAAGCGCATCTCTACATCGCATCCATTGTTGCGCGCCGCTTTTCTCGAAGGGGCGTCGACTTTGACGACCTGTATCAGGTCGCGTCACTCGCGCTCATCAAGGCGGTGGAGCGCTATGATCCGGACCGCGGCGTTAAGTTCGTGAGCTTCGCGACCCCTACGATGATCGGCGAGGTCAAGAACTATTTCAGGGACAAGGCGCAGACCATCTCGCTGCCCCGGCGCGGACGCGAGCTTCTGGGCAAGATCGCCTCTGCCCGGGAGGCGCTGGAGCAAAAGTATTTCCGCGCGCCGACGCCTGAAGAACTGGCCGAACACCTGAACGTACCGCTGGACGACATCGTGGAGGCCCTCGAAATGCAGGGCGCGGCGATGCCTGCATCGCTGGACGCGATGCTCCCCGGCGAGGACGACAGCGGCTCCACGCTGAGGGCGCTGATCGGTGTAGACGAAACAGGATTCGGCCGCTTTGAGGCCAGGCAGAGCATCCGTCAGATGCTCGATTCGGTTACGCCAACAGAGCGGACGATCCTGATTAACCGGTACTTTGGCAACCTCAGCCAGCGCGAAGTGGCGCAACACCTGGGCGTTTCCCAGATGACCGTGTCCCGAGCGGAGCGAAAAGCCCTTTCGCAGCTTCGGGGCCTAATGGAAAAAGATACGTAAAAGTGGGGTGGGGGAGAAATGTTTGGAATCATCGGTGCCGGAAACATCGGCAGCGCGATTCTTCGCGCTGCGATTCAGCATGGCGCGCTCCGGGCGGATGAAGCCCATGTTTTCGACGTCCAGGCAGAGCAGACGCTCAAGCTGAAAAATGAACTGGGCGTCACGACCCACGCCACGAGCCGCGAACTGATCAACGCGTGTGACGTCGTGCTTCTGGCCGTAAAACCAAATGTAGTCGAAAAGGTACTCAAGGCGGAGAAAGAAGCGCTGAAAGGCAAGGCGCTGATTTCCATCGCCGCGGGGTGGCGAGTCGAAAGGCTTAAAAAGTTGGTAGGAGACGATGTCCGGCTGCTTCGGGCCATGCCCAATACGCCGCTGCTCGTGGGCGAGGGCATGACCGTGTTCAGCCGGGAGCACACGCTGACGGAAGCCGAAGCCGTATTCGCGGAAGGGCTCTTCCGGGCGCTGGGCAGGCAGACATGGGTGGATGAATACCAGATGGACGC
Source organism: Bacillota bacterium (assembly GCA_023411175.1). GTDB lineage: Bacteria > Bacillota > Clostridia > Christensenellales > Aristaeellaceae > JAEZHK01. The sequence goes on from JAEYPB010000064.1 coordinate 75,628, forward strand.
GGTGACCGCGCTTTCGGGCAGCTCCCCGGCGTTTGTGTACATTTTTACGGAGGCGATGGCCGACGCGGGTGTCGCCTGCGGACTTTCGCGCGTACAGGCGGTGGAAATGGCCGCCCAGACGCTTCTGGGCTCCGCCAAGATGGTGCTGGAGACCGGGATGCACCCCGGCGCGCTCAAGGATATGGTGTGTTCGCCCGCCGGCACCACCATTGCGGGTGTCCGTGCGCTGGAGGCGCACAACTTCCGCTCGGTGGTCATGGAAGCGGTCATCGCGGCCAACGACCGGTCCGCGGCGCTCAACTCGTGAAACAGGTCACGCTGTACACCGACGGCGCGTGCTCCGGAAACCCCGGTCCCGGCGGCTGGGGCTATGTACTGATCTATCGCGAGCACCGGCGAGAGATGTCCGGCTACGATCCGGACACCACCAACAACCGGATGGAACTGACCGCGGCGATCGAGGGTCTCTCCGCGCTCAAGGAGCCCTGTGAGGTGGAGCTGTACACCGACAGTTCCTACATGGCCAACGGCTTTCTGAAAAATTGGGTCGTCGGCTGGCAAAGGCGCGGCTGGATCAAGGCCGACAAAAAGCCCGTGGAGAATCAGGATCTCTGGAAAAAACTGATCGAGCTTACGAAAAAACACGACGTGCACTGGAACCTCGTCAAGGGCCACGCAGACAACGCGGAAAACAACCTCTGCGACAGGCTGGCCACCGGCGCGATCAAAAGGTACCGCGAAACCAGGGCATGAGGGGTAAACCACGAATGAGATCCGCCAAAGCGGATCTCATTTTCATATGGAGCATATCGATAAAATCAATATGACACGCTAGTCGTCGTGATCGCTACCGGATTCTTTTTCCGCCCGCAGAACCACGCTCTTGGCCGCGAGGCGTCGGCGTTCATCGCTCATGGCCGCGTAATGGCGCCGGGTCGTGTTGACGTCCGAATGCCCGAGGACGTCCGCCACCAGGTAGATATCCCCGGTCTCACGGTAGAGATTTGTGCCGAAGGTGGAGCGGAGCTTGTGCGGGCTCATGCGCTTTTTGAGCGGCGCGGCCTGAAGCGCATACTTTTTGACCATGTTCTGTACGGCCCTTGTGGTGATGCGCCTATCCTGGAGCGACAGAAACAGCGCGTTTTCATGGCCGGGCAGCGGCGTTTGCCGCAGGCGGGCGTCCATGTATCGCTTGAGGACGTCCGCTACCTCATCGGGGAAGTAGAGAATGGCCTGATTGCCGCCCTTACGGGTGACGAGAAAGCCGTTTACTTCGAAATCCACATCCTGAATATCCAGCCCGACGCACTCGCTGACCCGGATGCCGGTGCCGAGAAACAGCGTGAGAATGGCGAGATCCCGCAGGCAGGTGTGCTCGTGAAACTTTCTCTGCCGCTCGGAGAGCGCGGCGCCGGACTCCGCCAGGTCCAAAATCCTGGCCACCTCGTCGATCTCCAACCGAAGAATCGGCTTATCGTGGCGCTTTGGCATGTCTACCAGCGCGCTGACGTCGGAAGGCACCCGTCCACGCTTGAAGAGGAATTTAAAAAAACTCCTGAGCGTCGAGAGCTTTCGCTGCTTTCCGAGCTCCGCGTTCGAAAATTCCGTATCTTTTTCATTAAGATATAGTGAAAGGTAGTCCAGGAAGGCGTCGATATCGATCGGCTTGACGCTGGCGAGCTGCTCGTAGGTCCAGTCGTCCGGGGAAAAACCACCAAAATTTTTGTGTTCATCGGACAGGAACCTGAAGAACAGTCTCAGATCCCGGGCATAGGCCAGACGGGTCAGCGCCGTCGTGGTCGGTTCGATTGCACGCATGAATTCATGACAGGCCGAAGGCAATTCCTTTAGCGTATCGCGCAAAAGCTCGGTCTGATGCCGCGCGTTTGATTCGGAGTAGGATTGAGTTGGCATGCTTGCTCCTTGAAATACGGTTTGCTCAGATTTGGTTCATGCGGAAATGCCACGCATTACGCGCGGGCATACGGCTGCGATGGGATAACACCAGCGAAAGTACGCATTTCCCGACATTATCTATTCGTAAAAGCTGTCTTTCGCGAATAGTTTAATTGGGTTCCCCCAAATCTTCAGGAGCGTTTTTTCTGGCCTTTTTTGGCCTGATGCCACGCACGCCGGGTCTGGCGACCGGTTGCGGCAAAACTGTTTTTTCGAATTGCACAGCGTCGTCTTCGCTCGCGCCCGCAATGACTTCGTCAATTTCAATGGACAGATAGTCGGCATCGCTTTTTTTAACGCACTGCATGCAGTTGTCGCAGCGCTTTTCCGGATTAAGGTCGCAGACCAGGCAATCGCCGCAGTCTACGCAAAGCCGATCCTCATCAAGAACGCAATATTTCTCCATGCTCTCCTCCATGCAGGGCTCCCCCTGCTCAGTTAGTATACGCCATTTCAATGCGGATTTCAAGATTTACAAAAGAAATTCCGAACAAATGTTTGATGTGTTCCGCTTCATGTGATATAATAGACATGATCGGGGGTTTTGACATGCAGGAACGCGGCATGAACAGCCAGCGGCGAATACTGGAATTCATCAAGAAGGAAATCGAGCTGAAGGGCTATCCGCCTTCCGTCCGCGAGATCTGCGAGGCGGTCAACCTGAAATCTACTTCCACCGTGCATGGGCATCTGGAACAGCTTGAGAAGCGCGGGCTGATCCGGCGGGACTCCACCAAACCCCGTGCGATGGAGGTTCTTGACAACCCGCTTTCCAAGGGGCGCAGCGTGCCGCTTGTGGGCCGCGTGACGGCCGGTATCCCCATCCTGGCAGAAGAAAACATCGAGGATTACATCGTCCTGCCCCAGGATCTCGTCGGCTCCGACGACGAGCTTTTCGCGCTCAGGGTTCGCGGCGACAGCATGATCCGCGCGGGGATCTTGAGCGGGGATTTTATCATCGTCCGCAAGCAGAGCCATGCCGACAACGGCGACATCGTCGTGGCCATGATCGAAGACGAGGCCACCGTCAAGCGCATCTATTTTGAAAAGGACGGCGTCCGGCTGCAGCCGGAAAACCCCTACTACGACCCGATCTACTCCCGAAAGGTTTCGGTAGTCGGCAGGGTTACGGCGCTTTTTCGAAAGCTGTAAAATACGGAAGGCCCGCGCGGGATGCGCGGGCCTTTTTTCATCCCATGGCGCGAACCGCCGCCTCCACCGCCAAGCGCCCGTGCGCGTAGGTCAATCCGCCCTGCAGATAGCCGATGTACGGAGCGCGGATGGGGGCATCGGCGCTCAGTTCAATGGATGCGCCGGCTACGAATGTCCCCGCCGCCATGATGACCTGATCCTGATAACCGGGCATATCCCAGGGCTCCGGAACCGCCTGGCTATCCACCGGCGACACTCTCTGAATCGCCTGGCAGAAGGTGATCAATGGCTCCGGCGCGCCAAAGCGAATGGCCTGTATGATGTCGCTGCGGGGTGCATCAAATGCGGGGTGCACGTCGTACCCCAGTTCCTGAAAGGCGCGGGCCGCGAGCACTGCGGTCTTGATCGCCTGTGTCACGACGCTGGGCGCAAGGAACAGCCCCTGAAAAAACAACTGATAGCCCGCGGCGTAGCTGCCAACCTCCGCACCGATGCCCGGACAGGTCAGCCGGTACGCGACCTTTTCGACCGCGGCGCGCTTTCCAGCGATGTATCCTCCGGTGGGCGCGAGCCCTCCGCCGGGGTTCTTGATCAGCGATCCAGCGATCAGATCGGCGCCGACTTCGGTCGGTTCTTTGGGGTTGGTGAACTCGCCATAGCAGTTATCGACCATCACCAGCGCGTCGTGGTTCTTCGCGTGGACGCAACGGGCGGCTTCCTCGATCTCATCAAGCGTCAGCGACGGCCGCCAGTCGTAGCCTCGGGAGCGCTGCAGCAGCACCAGCTTTGTGGTCTCGTCTACAGCGTCCGAAAGCGCGCCCATATCGATCCGCCCTTCGGAAAGGGGCACTTCGCGGTAGCCGATGCCAAAGTCGGAAAGGGCGCCCTCCCCCTTCGCGCCGCCTGTTCCGATGACCTCTTCCAGCGTATCGTAAGGCTTTCCCGCGCCGCATACGAGCGTATCGCCCGGTCGCAATAATCCCTGCAGGCAGAGCGCCAGCGCGTGGGTACCGGAAGCAATCTGCGGTCTGACCAGCGCTGTCTCCGTGCGGAAAACCTCCGCGTACACCTGATCGAGCGCGTCGCGGCCCACATCCCCGTAGCCATAGCCGGTGGAAGGCGCGAAATGCCGCTGGGAAATCTCGAATTTACTGAAGGCGGAGAGCACTTTGCGGGTGTTTTCAAGCTCTATTGCCTCCAGGCGATCAAACACCGGCCGACACGCCGCTTCGCACCGGGCGATGAAATCTGTGGTGTTGTTCATGAACGCTCCTCGTTTTCATAGTTTAAAATGTCCCGGGAAATATCCCAGGCGCTGCGTCCTGCGGCTTCGATCCATTTCACCCGTTCGTCCCGGCGAAACCAGGTGAGCTGACGCTTCGCATAATTTCGAGTGGCCTGCTGGATGCGAGAAACCGCCTCGTCCAGCGTACACGCCCCCGCCATCGCCCGCGCGATTTCCTTGTAACCGATCCCCTGCATCGCCGTCGTGTCGGCGCCAAGCCCACCCTGAAGCAGCGCCTCTACCTCGTTCGTAAGCCCAGCTTGGACCATTTCCAATACGCGCTGGTCGATGCGGTGGTAGAGCGCTTCCCGCGGCCATGAGAGGCCGTAGTGCCGCCCTCGGTAGGCACCCTCCCGCGCGCGGTCGGACGCGCGCTGTTCGGTCAGCGTCCGTCCGGTCAACTGATGGATTTCGAGCGCCCGGACGACCCTGCGCACGTCGTTGACGTGCAGTCGATCGGCGGATTCCGGATCGACTTCCCGCAGCATATCGTGCAGCCGCTCGCGGCCTCCGCTCTGTTCGGCGATTTCTTCCAGCCGCCTGCGGATGGATTCGTCGCCCTGCGCAGAAAAACCCATGGGGCGCGTCAGTGCATCGATGTAGAGGCCCGTTCCGCCGCAAACCACCGGGGTTTTCCCGCGCGCAAAGATGTCTTCGATGGCCTCGACCGCCTTTTCGCGGTACGCGGCGACCGAATAGAGCTCGCCGGGATCTATGATGTCCAGCAAATGGTGCGGCACGCCGCGCTTCTCTTCCTCAGAGGGCTTGGCAGTGCCGATGTCCATGCCGCGATAGATCTGCATGGAGTCTGCCGATACCACTTCCCCGCCGATTTCACGGCATATTTCGACCGCCACCGCCGTTTTTCCGGAGGCCGTAGGACCGCAGATGATCAGTAGTTCCCGCATCGTTTCCTCCGGTTACTGAAGCCGCTTAAACATTCGCTCTATTTCGCTGGCACGGAACACCCGCATCACCGGCCGGCCATGTGGGCAGGTAGGCGGCGCGCTGGTCCGCGCCATCTCGTCGAGCAGCGCTCGAATCTCGGAATCTGTCAGTCGGTCCCCCGCCTTGACCGCGCGTTTGCAGGAGAGTTGGATCACTTCTCCCCGGCGGCGGTCGAGGGTTGCGCTCTTCAGGCGATCCAGTTGGTCGACCATCTCCATAAAAAACGGATTCAGCGACGCTTGGCTGAGCACGAAGGGCACGGCCCGCACCATCATATCCCGCTCGCCGAACGGCTCCACTTCGAAGCCCGCCTGGCTGAGCGTTTCACGATTGTCCATCAACACGGCGCGCTCCCTGGCGCTGACGTGCACCACAAGCGGCGTCAGAAGCTGCTGAGAAGCGGCACCCTGCTCCAGCATGCGCTTGAACTTCTCGTACAGGATGCGCTCATGGGCGGCGTGCTGATCGATCATGACGAGGGAGTCCGCCTGTTCCAGCAGCAGATACGTATTCTTGAAAACGCCGATCAGCCGGTACTCGGACAAGGGGGATTCACAGGCCGCGGATATAGCTGGGGCTTCGACTGTTTCGGGCAGATCCCGTTTGGGAATAGGCACGGGGGGCGCAGAGTACTCTTCCAGCCATTTTTCACGGTTCAGGGAGGAAGGCTCTCGCACCATCGGCCGCAGCGCCGCCAACATCGCCGAATCGCGGCCGACGGTCTGTTGCAATCCACCCTCGGTCGGTTTTCCTTCAATGTCGGTCTGTTTTTGATCGGAGGGAATGGGGTCTGTTCTGTTGGGTGAAAGATTGCTATCGTGTGCAGTCTCCGGGATTCGGACTTCGGTCTGTTCGACTGTTTCGGGTGGCGTAAAGGCAATCTTGACGCGCGCATCCTTTAGAGGCGGCGGCGCAGCATCGGTCATGCGATCAGCCTCAAAGAACTTATCAAACAGCGCCCCGACGGATTCGCGCACGGCGGTTTCATCCCGGAAGCGAATTTCCAGCTTGCTGGGGTGTACGTTGACATCGATGGCGGCGGGCGGTAGATCAAGGTGCAGCGCGCACATCGGGAACATGCCGATGGTCACCCGGCCACGGCAGGCGTTTTCCAGTACCTGCGTGAGCAGCGGGCAGCGCACCACCCGGCCGTTGATGAAGAAGGTTTGTCCTGAACGGTTGGGCCTGGCCGCATCCCCTACGCCGATGAGCCCCCAGATGCGGAAGCCGCCCAGCGCCTGATCAATGGGCCGGAGGAGCCCAGCCGTCTCCCGCCCGTAGACTGCCATCGCCGCGTGCAGCATGCTGTCGTCGCCATAGCTGTGCAGAAGCGTGCGCCCGCCGGAGATCAACCGGAGGGCGACGCCGGGATTGGCCAGCGCAAGGCGCTCCACCATCTCGCCCAATACACCCGCCTCGTAAGCCGGCTTTTTGAGAAATCCGCGCCGCGCGGGGGTATTGAAAAACAAATCGCGGATGATGATGGTGGTGCCTTCGGGGCAGCCGGCCTCGTCCATTGACAGGAATTTTCCACCTTCGATCAGAAGCCTGACGCCGGACTGTGCGTCTTTTGTGCGCGTGGTCATCTCCACCCGCGCCACCGCGGCGATGGAGGGCAGCGCCTCGCCGCGAAAGCCGAGGGTTCGGATGTCGGTCAGGTCGTCGTCGTCCCGGAGCTTGCTGGTGGCGTGATTTTCAAAGGCAAGCCGCACTTCGGACGGCGCGATGCCGCAGCCGTTGTCCGTGACGCGCAGATACCCTGCACCGCCGTCCCTGATTTCAACGGTGACGGACGTTGCGCCGGCGTCCAGCGCGTTTTCGATGAGTTCTTTGGCGACGGAGCTCGGTCGCTCCACCACCTCGCCCGCGGCGATGCGCCCGACCGTCGCGGCGCTGAGAATTCGAATCATGCTATATCCTCCGGGCCTGCTCGGTCAGTTTGAACAAAAGATTCAGCGCGTCCATCGGCGTCAGACCCATCACATCGATGTCGCGGAGCTGTTCAACGAGTTCCATTGGCCGGTAATCCGTTAGACCCACCTGACGGTTGCCGGCGTTTTTTCGCTTGTCGAGAATGGATTTTCCGATCGTCCCCTGATCCTGCCCGCTGACCTCGAGCCGCGCCATGATCTGGCGTGCGCGTGCGATGACCGGCGCGGGCAGCCCCGCGAGAGAGGCCACCGCCACACCGAAGCTGCGGTCCGCGCCGCCGGGCATGATTTTTCGAAGGAAGATCACCTGATCACCCTGCTCCCGGGCGGTGATTCGATAGTTGACCGCGCCGGGCAACCGTCCTTCCAGCTCGCTGAGCTCATGGTAGTGGGTGGCGAAGAGCGTCTTCGCCCGGGTCTTCTCCGCGATGTGCTCAACCACCGCCCAAGCGATCGAAAGGCCGTCGAAGGTGCTGGTGCCGCGCCCGACCTCGTCCAGAATCAACAGGCTCCTTGTCGTGGCGAACTTCAGGATGGCGGCAAGCTCGGTCATCTCCACCATAAAGGTGGACTGCCCGGCGTACAGGTCATCCGACGCGCCGACTCGGGTAAAAATCCGGTCTATCAGCGGGATGCTCGCGGCGGCCGCAGGCACGAAGGAGCCCATGTGCGCCATCAGCGCGATCAGCGCCACCTGCCGCATGTAGGTGGATTTGCCCGCCATGTTGGGGCCGGTGATGATCATCATGCGCGCATCGTCGCTTAGGAGCGCGTCGTTCGGAACAAAACGCTCCCGCCCCAAAGACTGTTCGACCACCGGGTGCCGCCCTTCCCGGATCTCCAGCGGGCCGTCCTCGACGATCTCGGGGCGCACGTAGCCGTTCTCCTGCGCGACCTTTGCCAGCGCCGCCAGCGCGTCCAGGAGCTTGATGCCCTGAGCGGTGCGCTGCAGCCTCGAAAGCGCCGAGGCGAGAACCACGCGGATCTCGGTGAACAGCGTGTACTCCAGCGAAACGGCATTCTCTTCCGCGCCGAGGATCGCGCGCTCCAGTTCCTTTAATTCCTCGGTGATGAACCGCTCGCAGTTTGCGAGGGTCTGTTTTCTCGTGTAGCGATAGGGTACGAGGTCGTAAGAGGATTTCGTGACCTCGATGTAGTAGCCGAAGACCCGGTTGTAACCGATTTTGAGGTTCTTGATGCCGGTTGCCTCGCGCTCCCGGCGCTCGACGTCCGAGAGCCAGGTCTTTCCCTCCACCGACGCGCGGCGCAGCTGATCCAGCTCTTCGCTGTAGCCTTCGCGGATGATGCCGCCCTCTTTCACCGAAAGCGGCGCGTCCGGAGAAATCGCGCGAAGCAGCAAATCCGAAACATCGGTCAGCGGGTCCAGCAGCCCGTCCGCTTCCGAAAGGAGCGCCTGATCGAATTCGGCGAGCAGCCGCTTGATTTCCGGCACCCTGCCCAGCGTGGCCTGAAGCGCCAGACAGTCCCGGGCGTTTATCGTGTCGTAGGCGATTTTGGACAGGAGCCGCTCGATGTCGTAGGCGCCGCGCAGTGTTTCGCGCAGCGCATCGGCCGTGAATGCGTTTTCCTTAAGCTTGTCCACCGCGTCGAGACGGGCGTCGATGGCCTCCTTTTTGGCGAGGGGCCGCTCAATCCAGCCCCGGAGCATGCGGCTGCCCATCGCCGTCTCCGCTTTGTCGAGAAGCCACAGAAGCGAACCGGCGCGTCGCCCCCGGAGGGTTTCGGTCAGCTCGAGGCTGGCGGCGGCCACGCGGTCGATCTGCATCGACAGCTCGCGCTCGTACCGCCGGACTTCAAGGATGTGCGACAGTGCGTTTTTCTGTGTCTCGGTGAGATAGCGCATCAGCGCGCCGGCGGCGGCGACCGCGAGGCGCATGCCATCAAGCCCCAGCGCCGCAGCGTTTTTTGCGCCAAAATGGCTGAAAAGCGCCCGGGATGCGGGCGCGTAATCAAAGTACGCTTCATCAAGTCGCGTCACCGGGGTGCCGTGGGGCGAACCCAGCCGCACAAGGGCGTCGGGGTCTCCCGTCAGGATCTCACGCGGCTCGATTCTGGACAGCTCATCCGAGAGCGACTGCGCCGCGCCGGAGAGCTCGTGGGCGTAGAATTCGCCCGTAGACAGGTCGCAAAAAGCCAGTCCGGCGCGATCCTTTTTGACCAGCACCGCGAGGATGTGGCTGGATGCGCGCTCGTCCAGAAGCGACGCCTCGATCACCGTGCCGGGCGTTATGACGCGAGTGACCGCCCGCTCCACAAGCCCCTTGGACTCCGAAGGATCGGTGATCTGCTCGCAGATGGCGACCTTGTAGCCCTTGGCGATCAGCTTCGCGATATAGATGTCCACCGCGTGGTACGGGACCCCGCACATCGGCGCGCGCTCAGAGAGGCCGCAATCCCGCCCGGTCAAAGTGAGTTCCAGCTCCCGGGACATTTCAACGGCGTCCTCGAAGAACATCTCATAAAAATCGCCCAGGCGGAAGAACAGGACGGCGTCCTTGTGCGCCTCCTTGATTTCAAGGTACTGTTGCATCATCGGCGAAATGGCCACGCGCATCCCTCCGGTCGCATTGGTAAGAGTCTGCCTGTTTGTTAGTTGAGCGTATGGGTTCCACAGCCGCCACAGCCGCCGCAATGGCCGCTGCAACTGGATTTGGGTTCCTCCATTTGCCCGGTGATGATGAACTTCAGCACCTGATTAACCTGCTCGATCAGGCCCGAGAAGTTCTCGCGCGCTTCTGTGAGCGCCTGAACGTCCTCAATCAGGGAAAGCCGCTGCTGACAGGCATCCATCTCGGCGGAGAGTTTTTTAAGCTGTTCCGGATCCGGATTGTCCTTTTCGAGTACGGATTCGATTTTCTGGCGCGCTTCCATGTAATCGCCCATCGCTCCGGCGGCATCCGGGTTCTTCATGGCGCGTTCTTCCGCGTCTTTCATCGCCCTGTATTCTTCAGATTGCATGATCGCGTCGCCCAGCTCGCGAGTCTTCAAAAAAACCTGGTTCATTATTTTTCCTCCATCAAAGGTCGGCGCTTCCGCGCAGCGTGTTGCGGCCGGCAGATTCGATTTTTACATCCACCATCCGGCCGATTTGCTCGGTATTTCCCGGGAAATTGACCATATGACCGCGGTCGGTTTTGCCGGAGATCCAGCCGGGGTTGCGCGTGGACGCGCCCTCGACCAGAACCGTCCGGATAGAGCCAACCTGTGAAGCGAGCACTTCGGAGGTGATCGCCCCCTGAAGCGCGATCAGCCGCTCGATGCGGCGGGTCTTCTCGCCCATCGGGGTATCATCCGTCATTTCTGCCGCCCGCGTCCCCGGCCGTGGTGAATAGATAAACGTAAACGCGGCGTCAAAACGCACTCGCTCGGCGAGCGACAGCGTTTCCTCGAACTCCCCTTCCGTCTCCCCCGGAAAACCGACGATCAGATCGCTCGTCAGGCCGATTTCCGGGCAGACCGCGCGCAGGCGCTCGGTCAGCGCAAGGTACTTATCACGGGTGTAGCCGCGGTTCATCAGCTTCAGGATTCTGTCGCTGCCCGCCTGAACCGGCAGGTGCAGCTGCTTGCACAGGTGAGGAAGCTCCGTGTAGGCGGCGATCAGCTCGTCGGACAGATCCTTCGGGTGGGAGGTCATAAAGCGGATGCGCGGCACGCCCATCCGGTCGAGTCGGTACAAAAGCTCCGCGAAAGCGTCGCCACCGCCCTGATAGGAGTTGACGTTCTGCCCGAGCAGCGTGATCTCCTGAATTCCGTCCTGCAAGAGTTGATCCGCTTCGTCCAGCACATCCCGCATGGTGCGCGAACGCTCGCGCCCCCGCACGAAGGGCACGATGCAGTATGAACAGAAATTGTTGCAGCCATACATGATGTTGATGAAGGCCGAATGCCTTCCCGAGCGGCGTACGGGCAGTCCTTCCGCGATGACGCCCTCGCCGTCAAAGACCTCGACCACCGGCTGACGCTCAGAGAGAACGCGAAACAGAAGCTCCGGCAGCCTGTGGAGGTTGTGGGTGCCAAAGATCAGGTCGATGAAAGGGTAGTTCGCCTTGAGCGACGTCGCGACGCCGTCCTCCTGCATCATGCAGCCACCCACGCAGATCAGAAGTTCCGGCTTTTCTTTTTTGAGCTCCTTGAGCCAGATCACGTTGCCCAGCGCGCGGTTCTCTGCGTTTTCGCGGACGCAGCAGGTGTTGTAGAGCACGAGGTCGGCCTCTTCCCGGACAGGCGCGGGCGAAAGACCCATTTCATCCAGCATGCCGGCGATGGTCTCGGAATCCCGCACGTTCATCTGGCAGCCGAGGGTTACGATGTGGTACTTCTTCTGCGGAATCTCCATCTGGCGCACAAGGCGCATGTAGCCGCGCTGAGCCTCCAATTCCTGTTCCGAGACGATGCGATCCTTTTCCTTCATGGGCCTCCCCTTAAACTCTCGGTATCTGCCGCGACTTGGACGGCAGCTCGCTTTCTGAAACCGGTGAGATGATGTAGTCCCCGCTCTTGCGGCGGTCGCTGCCGACGACGAAGGCCTTTGCCGGAAGCGCGCAGCCGATGAGCAGCATCTGTCCGGCCACTGCCGGCGTGGTTTCCACCAGGAAGGCGGAGGACTGACCCTGCGCCGCGCGGGACCTGAGCTCGCCGAGCGCTGCGCGGGCGACGCTCTCGTCCGACAGCACCCGTCCGCTGCCCTGGCACGCGGCGCAGGGCTGCGTGAGCAGCGTGTGGATGGGCTGATGTACCTTCTTTCGGGTCATTTCCACAAGGCCCAGCTCCGTGATGCCCACGAGGTTGGTCTTGGTGCGGTCCTTTTTGAGTTCCTTCCGCAGCAGGGACAGAAGCTGCTCCCGCTGCTCCGGCCGGTCCATGTCGATGAAGTCGATGACGATGATGCCGCCGATGTCCCGGAGCCTGAGCTGCCGTGCGATTTCGACCACCGCTTCGCAGTTGATGGTGAAAACGGTATCTGACAGCGAGTGCTTTCCGACGAACTTGCCGGTGTTGACGTCGATGACGGTCAGCGCCTCCGCGTAGTCGAACACAAGATAGCCGCCGCTTTTAAGCCATACGCGCCGGAGAAGCGCCTTTTCGGCCTGGGCGTCGATGCGGTAGGGCTCAAAAAGCGGGATGCTGTCCTCGTGGTGGCACACCTTCAGCGCCAGCTCGGGCGAGAGCATCTCCGCGGTCGAACGCGCCAGCGCGTACTGCGCGTCGTCGTCCACCGTCAGGGATTTCACGCCGTTTACCAGCATGTCCCGAACGGCCCGGTAGACCAGTGAGACATCCCGGTGCAGAAGCGCCGGCGCTGCGGTGGCCGAGGCGCGCTGTGAAATGGATGCCCACAGCTTCGCCAGATAGCGGATGTCCCGCTCCAGTTCTGCCTCCTGCGCGCCCTCCGCAGCGGTCCGTATGATGAGCCCCATGGCCTGCGGCTTCAGCGCTTCGGCCAACGCCCTGAGGCGCGTTCGCTCTTCTTCCGCCTCGATGCGGCGGGAAATGCCCACGTAGCCAACGGTCGGCAAAAGCACCGCCAGCCGACCTGGCAGCGTAATGTGGCTGGTGAGCCGCGGCCCCTTGCTGCCGCCGGGCTCCTTGATGACCTGAACCAGTATCTCCTGCCCGACCTTGAGGAGCTTCCGGATTGAGAGGCTCTTCAGTTCCCGCTCCAGCGCCTGCGAATCAAGACCGAAGTCGGTTTTGTCCACAAGAATGTCACCGGCGTAGAGAAAGCCGTTTTTCTCCATGCCGATGTCCACAAAGGCGGCCTCCATACCGGGCAGCACGTTGGCGGCGCGGCCCTTGTAGATGTTGCCGACCAGCTTCTCGTGCCCTTTTCGCTCAATGTACAACTCGGCCAGCTCGCCATCCTCGACGATTGCCAGCCGCGTCTGATCGCCCGTGCATTCCACCAGTAATTCCAGATCCATCCGCACTACCCGTCTCTCAAAATTTATAAATCCATCAGCTCGACCGGACCCCGGGCGCCTTCGCCCAGAAGCCGCAGTCGATGAATTTCAACAGCCGGAGGCTCGACGCCCGCGCGTTTTGCCAAGACCGAAACCAGAAGATCCGGCTTCAGCGTCGCCTTTTCGGTCAGCATCAGCGTCGCTCGCAGCGAAACGCCTGTGTTTACCGCTTCCCCCTGATCAATGCAGACCGAAGCGCAATTGCTTGAGCATGCCGACGTCGCCGCCTGCGCCTTCGAAAGCTCATGAACAACGGTCTTTTTTCTGGACAGCGCAATGGTCATCGGGCGGATGTCCGCGGGCTTTTCGCCGGACTTTGTCTTTCTAAGCGCAATTACGCTGGATTCAGCCAAGTACCCTTCGATGGCTCCGGCGGTAACCTCCGCGCCTTCCCCAGACAAGAGAATCCGGTATTCGGCCATGCGCAGGGATGCCATCATCGCGGGATGGTTGTCCTCCACCAGGCGAACCCTTTTGAGCGGCATATCGGGCGGAAGCGCCGAGGCCATTTCACGAAAGGCGAATTCATCGGTGACCTTTTCGGAAAGCTTGACATCCAGGATTTCACAGTCGCTCGTCCAGCCAACCGCCAGCGCCGAAGCGAAGGACATCACCGGATGCGGGTTGAAGCCCTGGGAATAGGCGACGGGGAGCGCCGTGCGCCGAAGCGCCATCTGCATGAAGCGCTGCAGATCCAGGTGGGACACAAATCTGAGCCGCCTGAGCTTCGCAAACTGATACAGCGCCCTCATACGCAGACTCCTTCATAGCGGTTCATGCCGCATCCTTCGCAGCCGAGCCGGCAGTCCGGCGTGGTTTCGGCGCTTTGCGCCTTGTGCCACTCGTCCAGCAGAAATTCCTTGCTGGGGCCCGCGTCCAGATGATCCCAGGGGAACACCTCGTCCTCCGCCCGGTCCCTGAGGGCGTAGAAAGCGGGATCAATCCCCACATCCCGGAGCGCTTGCAGCCACAGGTCGTTTCGGAAGTTGTCGCTCCACCCGTCAAACCGGCAGCCCAGCTGCCACGCCCTGAAAAGCGCAGCGCCGAGGCGTCGGTCGCCCCGCGCAAAGACGGCTTCAATAAAGCTGACGTCCGGCGCATGGTATTTGAAGTCCACGCCCTTGATCGCCGAGAGCGCCCGCTTGAGGCGCTGCTGCCGTTCGATGACGGTCGCCTGATCCAGCTGTCCGCACCACTGAAACGGCGTGATTGGCTTCGGAACGAACACCGAAGCGCTGACTGTGATGCGAAGGCCCGGCGCGCGCTTTTCCTTTGGCAAGGAGAAATAGCACTGGGACACCTTGCGCGCGAGGTCGGCGATGCCGTCCACATCCTCTTCGGTTTCGGTGGGCAGGCCCAGCATGAAATACAGCTTGACCGCCGACCAGCCGGCTTCGAAGGCGTCCCGGACGGAGCGCAGAAGATCTTCTTCGGTGACCCCCTTGTTGATGACGTCGCGCAGGCGCTGGGTACCGGCCTCCGGCGCCAGCGTCAGCGCGGTTTTGCGCACCTTCTGGGTCTCGGCCAGCGTATCCTTGAGGACCGAATCAATCCTTAAGGACGGCAGCGATACCTTGACCCGGCGGTCCTGAAACCTGAGCGTCATCTCCCGCGCCAGATCGGAGATCCTCGAATAGTCTCCGCTTGACAGGCTCATCAGCGAAATTTCGTCATATCCGGTGGATCGCACCAGCTTTTCGGAAAGTTCGGTCAGGCGTTCGAGAGAACGCTCGCGCACAGGCCGGTAGATCATGCCCGCCTGGCAGAAGCGGCATCCGCGGGTGCAGCCCCGGAAGATTTCCAGCATGATGCGGTTGTGCACCACTTCGCCGTATGGGACGATCAGCGTCTCCGGATAGACCGCCGCGTCCAGATTTTGGACGACCGCCTTCATCACGACCTCCGGCGCGCCGCTTCCCGCCTTGGGCGAAATGCGCTCGACGCGGCCGTCCGCGTGGTAGGCGACATCGTACAGTGAAGGCACATACACGCCCGGAATGCGCGCGGCCATCTTGAGATATTCCTCGCGGGGCAGGCCGGACTCGCGCCAGGCTTTGTAGCAGTCGATGGTCGCGCCAGTCGCCTCCTCGCCGTCGCCCAGCACGAAGAGATCGACAAAGTCGCTCAGCGGCTCTGGGTTGAAGGCGCAGGGCCCGCCGGCAATGACGAAGGGGCCGGTCTTTCTGTCGAGGCTTATCAGCGGGATGCCCGCAAGGTCCAGCGCCGACAGGATGTTGGTGTAGCTCATCTCATACTGCAGCGTAACGCCCAGAAGGTCGAATTCCGCGAGCGGCGTTCTCGACTCCAGCGAAAACAGCGGAAGCGCCTTGGCTTTCATGGCGTCATGCATATCCGCCCAAGGCGAAAAGACCCGCTCGCACCAAGCGTCGGGCCGTTGGTTGATGACGTCGTAGAGGATTTTCATCCCCAGGTGAGACATGCCGACTTCGTAGACGTCCGGGAAGAGGAACGCATAGCGCACCATGCCCGGTTCGATTGTTTTCATGACGCTGCCGAACTCGCCGCCCAAATACCTTACAGGCTTTTCCACATTTGGCAAAAGCCGATCGATCGATTCACTAAGCCCCAATGAGATTTCCTCCCCGCCTTTTTCGGCGCATACCTCAAAGATTTTACCACAAGACGGGCGTTTGTTCAACGCCCGCGTTGTTAAAGAAATATTCGTTTGACTTCTCCGCTGGCCCGGTTTAGAATTGTATAGAGTTGTGTATTTATGCGAGGTGCTCCCATGTCGAAAATGCTGCCGCCCGTCGAATCGCTCCGCGAAATCATCCGGGAAATCCCAACCCCGTTTCACCTGTATGACGAGGGGATGCTGCGTCGGCGCGCGCGGCTTTTGAAGCGCGCGTTTGCCTGGAATGAGGACTACAGGGAGTATTTTGCCGTAAAAGCCAACCCGAATCCGCACCTCTTAAAGATTTTTCAGGAGGAAGGCGTCAAAGTGGACTGCGCCTCCCTGACCGAGCTGATGCTTGCCAAGGCCTGCGGGTTCTCGGGCGACGAGATTATGTTCTCGTCCAATGAAACCCCGGCGGAAGAATATGAATACGCGCGGGCGCTGAACGCCACGATCAACCTGGACGACATCACCCATATCGATTTTTTGAAACAGCACGGCGGCATCCCGAAGGAGATCTGCCTTCGGTTCAACCCCGGCGAAGCCTTCCGCTTCGGCAACTTCGTGATGGGCCACCCGGAGGAAGCGAAGTTCGGCATGACCGGGCCGCAGATTTATGAGGCGGTGGAGCGCCTTATGGCGCTGGGCGCCGAGCGTTTCGGGCTGCACGCTTTCCTTGTCAGCAACGCGCTGATGCCCGAATACTACCCTGAGCTTGCGAAGCTCCTGTTCCGCACTGTCAAGGATGTTTCAGAGAAGACGGGCGCGCGCTTTTCGATGGTCAACCTCTCGGGCGGCATCGGCATCCCTTACCGCCCCGAGGACAATGAACCCGATGTGCTCGCCATCGGCGAAGGCGTTCGAAAGGCTTACGAAGAAGTCATTTCGGCGAGCGGCCTCGCGCCCCTTCGCGTCGCGACAGAGCTTGGGCGCTGGCTGTCCGGCCCCTGCGGATGGCTGGTGACCACCGCCATTCATGAAAAACATACCCATCGGGAATACATCGGCGTCGATTCGAGCGCCGTCGACCTGATGCGCCCGGCGATGTACGGCGCGTACCACCACATCACCGTGGTCGGCAAGGAGGGCGCGCCCGCGGATCACGTCTACGACGTGGTGGGCTCGCTCTGCGAGAACAACGACAAGTTCGCGGTTCAGCGGCTGCTCCCCAAGATCGACATGGGCGATTTGGTGGTGCTTCACGACACCGGCGCCCACGGCCATTCGATGGGCTACAACTACAACGGCAAGCTGCGCTCCGCCGAGGTGCTCCTGCGTGAGGACGGTTCGTTCCGGCTGATCAGAAGGCGGCAAACCCCTTCGGACTACTTTGCCACGCTGGACTTTCCGCCGATTCTGGACGTACTGTAATCCCCTTCATCGCCCATCGCTTCCCTGCGAAGCCGGGCGATGATTTTGCTTTCCAGCCTAGAAACCTGTACCTGCGTCATGCCGAAATCCTGCGCAATTTCAGATTGTGTGTGGCGCGCGAAATAGCGTCTGACCACGATGGCGCGCTCTTTTTCGTCGAGCTTTCCCAACATCGCGTCCACCGTCAGCCGGTCGTCGATAAGGTCGGTGTTGTCCTCGCCCAGCGTATCCCCCAGCGTCAGGCTGCCGTCGCCCGCCACCGGCTCGCTGAAGGAGCGCGTGGGCCGCGCCGAGTCAAGCGCCAGCAGCGCGTCCTCGCGGGAAAGGCCGAGCGCCGAGGCGATTTCATCCAGCGCGGGCTCCTTGGCGTTTCGAGCCTCGTAGTCCTCGATGTAGCGGTAGACCCTGACCGCGTTTTCCTTGATCGAACGGGATACCCTCACCGGCGCGTCGTCCCGGAGAAACCTTCGGATTTCCCCCAGAATGACCGGAACCGCATAGGTCGAGAAGCGCACGTCAAAGGACGTGTCAAAGTTGCGTATGGCCTTGACAAGGCCCAGGCAGCCCATCTGGTACAGGTCGTCGTATTCCCTGCCGCGGTTCAGATATCTGCGCACCACGTATTTTACCAGCGCCAGATGGGTTCGCACCAGCGCGTCCATCGCCTGCGGATCCCCCGCCTGCGCCTTTTCGATCAATTCGCTTTGGTTGCCGCCACCGCTCAAGCGTTGCGCGCCAGCGGCATTTCCTCAAGGGCAAACCGCTTGCGCATCCGTATGGTAGTGCCCACGCCCGGCTGAGACCGGACGTCCAGTTCGTCCATGAAGCTCTCCATCACGGTAAAGCCCATGCCGCTGCGCTCGGTGCCTTCCAGCGAAGTGAAGAAGGGCTTGCGAGCCTCTTCTACGTTTTCGATGCCGCGGCCGTTGTCGATCACCTCGACGATCAACGTGCCGTCCGCTTCCAACTGCGCCTTCATGCGCACGGTTCCGCCCCTGCCGCCGTAGCCGTGGATGATCGCGTTGGTCACCGCCTCTGAAACAGAGGTCTTCACGTCCCCCATCTGCTCCAGCGTCGGGTTGAGCGGCAGCAAAAACGCGCTGATAACCATGCGCGCAAACGCTTCGTTTTCGGGGCATGCGAGAAAATCCACGCGCATTTCATTGACAATGTTCATTTTCGTCCTCCCGCTCACGCAAGTTTCCTGACGATTTGATAAAGCCCCGCCAGTTCGAATACCCGATTGATCTGCGCGTTCGCGCACTTGACCGAAACGCTGCCGCCTCGCCTCGCCATAACCTTGTAGCGCCCAAGGATCATGCCGATGCCGGAGCTGTCCATGAAGCTGAGGTTTGAGAGATCAAACACCAGCTCCTTAATCTTCGGATCCCGGATCAGATCGTCGAGTTCCGGGCGAAGCTGGTCGGCGCGCCGGTGATCGAGCTCGCCGGAGAGCGCCACCACCATCGCGCCGCGTTTTTTTTCATGATTGATCATTCGCCGCCCTCCCAATGATTCATTGCGGAAATGTTCAACGGCTTGTCCTGCGAATCCTTTGCGGAAAAAACACAACCCCTGTCGAACGGAGGTATTCGTTCGACAGGGGTTGTTTCAGACCGCGTTTCTGTTGAAACTCAAGGGTTTTGGGGTGCGGAGCTCTGTCGGTCAGGAATGATATTTATAGCAGATTAATAAAAGTTATTTCATTAACCCGAAGCAATGCTTGCCTTCTGACGCATTAGTATATATACTTTATATAAAGTATACTATTTATGCGACGAGTTCCAAGAAACGCGTCTCGTCGATGGTCTCTTCCGCGATCAGCGCCTCGGTCAGCTTCATCAAAAGCCCGGAGTTCTCCTGAAGCAGCGTCGTTACCGAATCGAACTGACCGTTGAGCAGTTCTTTGCACCTCTCCAGCGCATCACCGGTGCCGCAGGCGTTCTTGAGGGGCCTGAGTGCCACGCCGGGGTCTCCCGCCATGCCGAGGTCAAGCGCCATCGCCGATGCGATTTCCGCGGCCCTGGACAGATCGTTGGACGCGCCTCCGGTGATTTCTTCCGGGCCGCCGATTAGAAGTTCCGCCGCACGCCCGGCCAGAAGCACCTGAATCTGCTTTGTCAAGCGGTCCCGCCCGACGATCGCTAGTTCCGGCGGGATCGACAGGCTGTAGCCCGCCGCGCCCTTGCCGGAAGGCAGGATGCTGACGCGGGTGACCCGCTGATCCGGCAGCAGGAGCCGTGTGGTCAGCGCATGCCCTGCTTCGTGCAGCGCGATGGTGGCTCGCTCCTTCTGCGCGGCATGGGAGGGCTTGTCCTCCCCCGCTACCGTCGTGAGATATGCCCAGTCAATGTCTCCCCGCTCAATCTCGTCGGAGCCGCGCTGCGCCGCGCGGATGGCCGCTTCATTCAAAAGTGCTTCCAGCGACGCACCGCTGAAGTACACCGTCTGCGCAGCCAGGGTGCCGAGGTCCACCGCATCCGAAAGCGGCTTGCCGCGGCTGTGCAGCTTCAGGATGTCCAGTCGTTCGTTGATCCCAGGCAAGCCCACTTCGATCTTTCGGTCGAAACGGCCGGGGCGGAGCAGCGCCGGGTCCAGCGTATCGAGACGGTTTGTTGCCGCGAGTACGATGACGCCGTCGTTTTTCTTGAAGCCGCTCATTTCGCTCAGAAGCGCGTTGAGCGTCTGCTCCCGTTCTTCAGAGGCACTGTCGTCCCGTTTTTTGCCCATCGCGTCGATTTCATCAATAAAGATTACGCACTTTCCAGCCTTTTTCGCTTTCTGGAACAGATCGCGCACGCGGCTGGCGCCGACGCCCACGTACATCTGCACAAAGTCGGAGCCGGATAGCGCGAAAAACGGAACGCCGGCTTCGCCGGCCAGCGCCTGCGCCAAAAGCGTTTTGCCTGTGCCCGGAGGCCCGTAGAGCAGGACGCCGCGCGGCATGCGCGCACCCAGCTTTCCGTATTTTTCCGGTTGCTTCAAATAGTCAACCAGCATTTTAAGGTTCCGGAGCGCCTCTTCGTTGGCGGCGACATCCTTAAACGTGGTTTTGCATGCTTCATACGCCGGCTTGATCCCGGAGAATTTGCGCCCCATGCGCCGGATTGGCTCCCGCTGCCGCAATCTGAATCCAAACGAAACCGCAAGGATGATCGCAAGCAGGATCAGATATCCGACTTCGGTCTGTTTCAATCTGTTCAACCTCCTTGCGTGGATAGTTTCATTATACAGACGATGACAAAGCGCGTCCAGCGTCATGTTCTGGTAATAAGGGAAAGCACTTTGGGCATACTAGACTCAGGTTTGTGCGAGGCGAGGCAATGAAAAAAAGAGTTCTTATCATCACCGGGGCTGTCATGGTTTTGGCGCTTGTTGCGCTGGTTTTTATGCTGGACATAGGCTCTTGGAAACCTCTCGACATGGATAAGCTGCGTACTTTTGCCCAAAGTACGCGGGTTCTTGATGCGAAGGACCGGGAGGCGGTGGTCGTCTCCGGCTCCGGAAAGCGCATTGTGATATCGATCGACAAAATACCGACCAACGTACAATATGCCTTTCTCGCGGCGGAAGATGCTCGGTTTTATCAACATCATGGGGTCGACCTCGTTCGCATCGGCGGCGCGCTGCTCAAAAACCTTAAGGAAGGCGAATACGCTCAGGGCGCCAGCACCATCACCCAACAGCTCATCAAGCTGACGCACCTGACTAGTGAGAAGACCATCTCCCGGAAGCTGCAGGAAGCGCTCCTTGCATTGCAACTGGAGAGGCTGGCCACCAAAAAGGAAATTCTCGAGATGTACCTGAACACCGTTTACTTTGGGAAAGGCGCATATGGCATCGAGGCGGCGGCAAAGGCTTACTTTGACATTCCCGCGTCAAAGCTGACCCTCGGACAGGGAGCGCTGCTGGCGGGTGTTCTAAAATCTCCGACGCTTTACGCGCCGCATCTTCATCTGGACAATTCTCTGAGGCGCAGAAAGCTGGTGCTCGCCTCGATGGTTGAAAACGGCTTCATATCCCAGAAGGAAGCCGATCAGGCGGGCGACGAGGCGGTGGTTCTCAGGGAAGATGCCGAGGACGACACCAAGTTCACCTGGTATACCGACCAGACGGTCGCCGAAGCCTGTCGCGCGCTAGGCATCGACACCGAGGCGCTGCTCTCCGGCGGATACACGATCTATACCGCGCTGGACAGGAGCATGCAGGAGAGTGCGCAGAAGCTCTATCAGGATGCTTCCCGGTTCCCGGACGATGCAGCAGACGGGGAAAGGGCGCAGTCGGCGCTGGTCGCCTTGGACCCGAAGAGCGGCGAGGTACTGGCGCTGGTCGGCGGGCGAAGCTACGATGTGCGACGGGGGCTCAACCGGGCCACGGAGATGAAGCGTCAGCCGGGCTCGGCGTTCAAGCCCGTGTCCGTGTACGCCGCGGCGGTGGACCGTTACGGCATGTTGCCTACGACGCTGGTGGACGACACGCAGCGCGCCTTCGGCAATTACGCGCCCAGAAACGCAGGCGGGCGGTATTACGGCGTGGTTACGCTGCGCGAGGCGCTTTCAAAGTCGCTCAACGTAGCGTCGGTGGATCTGTTGACAAAGATCGATATTGAATCGGCCAGAACGTACGCCCAGCGGGCGGGCATCGCCTTGAGCGATCAGGATCAGAACCTTTCCCTCGCGCTGGGTTCGCTTACGGATGGCGTCTCGCCAATGGCGCTTTGCGGCGCTTATGCGCCGCTGGCCAACAGCGGCGAAGGCATTGCCCCCCACCTCATCCGACGCATCACAGACGCAACAGGTCAGACGGTTTACGATTATAGTGCGGAAAAGACGCAGGTGATGAAGCCAGAGAGCGCCTACATGATTACCGACATGCTGAGAACCGCGGCCACCAACGGAAGCGCGAGGGCGCTGGCGGCGGTGAACTTCCCGGTGGCTGGAAAGACTGGCACGGTGGGCTTTGACGAATCCGGCAACCGGGATGCGTGGACAGTAGCTTATACAAAAAACGTGTGCGTCACCGTGTGGATGGGTTTTGACAAGCCCGATAAAAACCACCGGCTTGACAATTCCGAAGGAGGAAGCAACAAGCCCGCCAAGCTGGCGGCGGAATACCTCAAGCGAAACGCGGTACGCGCCAATGCCGGAGAATTCCCCATGCCCAAGACGCTGGCGCGCGCGCTGATCGATAAACAGAGCCTTCTCGCCCTCGGTCGGCCCGTGCTGCCAAGCCTTTATACACCCAAGTCCTTTACGTCGGACGAGGTCTTCCCCATCGCACAAATACCGACCGAAGTCTCCCCTGTTTGGAGAAAGCCGACCACGGTGTACAATCTTGATGTTGTCCTGGATTCGGGATACCACCCGAGACTCTCCTTTACCGCCGTGCAGGGGGATGTGCTCTATCGAATATACCGCGTTCAGAATGGAACGGAAACCGTGGTCGCGGAACTGCGTGGGCAGCCGGGGGACCACCTGGAATTTGTGGATAACGTGGCGGGCGGAATTTTACAGTACTATGTGCAGCCAGTCAACGAAACGCTGTTCCGCGAAGGCGTACTTTTGGAAGGCGAGCGCTCTCAATTGGTATCGGTCGCCCAGACAAATCCTCTATTTGATTGGCTCGGTCAGCCGCAGCCAACTCCGACGCCGCTCCCTGTACTGGAGCAGACGCCGATCTTCTAGCCCATACCCCGTTCTCTTTGTTTACGCAAAAAGCGCGCCCCTTTCGGGCGCGCTTTTTGGCGTTGCTTGAGATCAGAGCGCGTTCAGATCAATCTTTGGCTCCCTCGCCTTCCGATAGATCACAAACTTGGAGCCAATCACCTGAATGGGCTCGGCATGGACGCGCTCGCACAGAGCCTGGCAGGCCTCTTTTGCGTCCGCATAGGGCGCGTTCTTCTGCACCGTCACCTTGATGAGTTCGCGCGCTTCCAGCGCGTCCCAGGCCTGCTTGATGAGTGTGTCGCCGATGCCTTCCTTGCCGATGTGCAGGACGGCATCCAGAGGGTTGGCCATTGCGCGCAGCGCAGCGCGCTGTTTGGTCGTCATCTGTTTTTCCTCCTATTCGACAAAGTCGAATTGCATGTCGTCTATGGAAACCGTGTCGCCCTCGCCGGCGCCCGCCTCGCGGAGCGCGTCGATGATGCCCCAGCGGCGAAGCGTCTTGTGGAACCAGTTCAGGGATTGCTCGTCGGAGAAATTGACCGAGTTGACCAGCCGCTCCACCGAAGGCCCGGACAATACGTAGACGCCGTTTTCGTTTCGGATGGTAAAGGGCTCCAACTCCGGCAACTCGTAGAGATCCTCTTCCAGGAAAGGTTGCGCCGGTGGCAATGCTCTGAGCAGCTTAACCGCCTCGCGCATCAACCCCTCAAAGCCCTTGCGGGTGGCCGCGGAAACCGGGAACACCCGGATGGAGTCGCCCAGCTTTTCCCGGAGCCTATCGAGGTTTTCTTCGCTGCCCGGCAGATCGATCTTGTTGGCGGCCACCAGCATGGGCCGGCTGGAAAGATCGCCGTACTGCTTGAGCTCCTGCATGATCGCGTCGTAGTCTGCCAGAGGGTCGCGGCCTTCGCTGCCGGAGATATCGAGCACATGGATCAGCATCCGGGTGCGCTCCACATGCCGCAGAAAATCGTGCCCCAGACCCACGCCCTCTGCGGCTCCCTCCACAAGGCCGGGGATGTCCGCCAGCACGAAGGAATAATCATCCTGCCGCGCGATGCCCAAATTGGGCTGCAGCGTGGTAAAATGATAGTTTGCGATTTTCGGCTTCGCAGCGGTCAAAACCGACAGCATTGTGGACTTGCCCACATTGGGAAAGCCCACAAGACCCACGTCCGCGATGGACTTGAGCTCGAGTAGGAATTGCCGGGGCTTTGTGCGCTCGCCGGGCTTGGCGAAATTCGGCGCCTGACGGGTGGGCGTTGCGAACCGCGCGTTGCCGTGTCCGCCGTTGCCGCCCTTCAGAATCACCCGCCGCTCGCCATCCTTGAAGAGGTCGGCCACCACGCGGCCCGTTTCTTTGTCCCGGACGATGGTACCGCAGGGTACCTGAATGTCCACGGACGCCCCTGCCCTGCCCTTGCAGCGGGCGGCGGAGCCATCCAGCCCGTTCTCCGCCTGAAAAAAGTGCTTGTAGCGGAAATCCATCAATGTGTTCATGCGCTCTGTGGCGACAAACTCGATATCGCCGCCCCTGCCGCCGTCTCCGCCGTCAGGGCCGCCCTGCTGCACGAATTTTTCTCGATGGAAGGAGACACAGCCGTTGCCGCCGTCCCCCGCCTTGCATTCGATGGACACCACATCCACAAAAAGCGCCATGTATTGCTCCTTAAACCATTCTTCGGTAATTATTGCCCATTTTTCACGTATTCACACAGCCCGTCCTTCAGCGGGCACCGCTCGCAGGCTGGTTTTCTGGCCGCGCAGCAGCGCCGACCATGCCAGATCAAAAGGTGATGGGCGTGCCCTCGCTGACCCGCCGGGATCGCCTCCGTCAACTGGACTTCGGTCTTTTCCGGCGTATCCGCGTGGGCGAGGCCGATCCGGTTGGCGACGCGGAACACGTGGGTATCGACCGGGATCTCATCGCCGCCGAAGGCCGCCATCAAAACGACGCCCGCGGTCTTCTGGCCGACGCCCGGCAGGCGCATCAGTTCTTCTCTGGTGTCCGGTACGCGCCCGCCGTACCGCTCGACCAGCTCACGGCAGGTCAGCAGGATGTTTTTCGCCTTGGCGTGGTAGAGCCCGCATTCCTTGATCTGCGGTTCCAGCTCCTCCTGGGTGAGCGCCGTGAACGCCTGGGCGTCCGGATAGCGCGCGAACAGCACCTCGGTCACCTGGTTCACCCGCTTGTCGGTGCACTGGGCCGAGAGGATGGTCGCGATCAGCGTTTCGAAGGGGTTGGAAAAATTCAGCTCCGCCCGCGCCTCCGGGTAGAGCGCGCCAAGCGCGTCAAGGACGCGCATTACGTCCGTCCGGCTCATAAACGCCCCTCTTTCGTACAGTTCATTATACGATATAACCGGTCCGATGCACAATCAAACCGCAGGATTTTACATTCCGTTGATTGTCAGCGCGGTCAGGCGAGGCCGCCCGCCGCCGCGCCGGTCGATCTGGTACAGCCCGATCAGGTTGGGCACGTGGGCGCGCCCGATGATCGATTGCACCGTCTGCGCATCGCGGATCGGGAACTCCACCGACAGGCCGCAGCCGATGGCCACGTCCCGCGGCGTTGAAATTACGCGGACGTTGAGGCCCGCCCTTCGCAAGATGCCTTCAAAGCGCATCACCTGCTGCCTGGAACGAAAAGCGGCCACGCCGACGACTTCATCCATCCCTCTTCACTCCTCTGGCCGCCCGACATAGCCGGGCTGCTTCACCCGTATATTGTACGGCAAACGGCCGAGGGGTGTGATAAAAATGGTCTATCTTGACAATGCCGCCACAAGCAGTCCCAAGCCGGCGGCAGTCGTTGATGCGGTTACGGACGCGCTGACCAGGCACAACGCCAACCCGGGGCGCTCAGGGCATGCGCTGGCGTTGGCGGCGGCGCGCATCGTGCTGGAGGGGCGGGAACGGCTCGCCGCCATGATTGGCGCAAACGATCCGCTTTCGCTCATCTACGCGTTCAACTGTACGGATGCGCTGAATCTGGCGATCAAGGGCGTATTGCGCCGCGGCGACCACGTGATCGCTTCAATGGCGGAGCACAACAGCGTACTGCGCGTGCTGACGGAGCTCAGCGACCGCAAACAGATTGATACGACATTGGTGAATACAAACCCGGAAGGCGTGCTGGAGCCCGCCTCGGTTGAGGCGGCGATTTCCCCCAGAACACGCCTCGTGATCCTGACGCAGGCCTCCAATGTGACCGGCGCAATACAGCCGGTGGCGGAGGTCGGCAAAATCTGTGCGCGGCACGGGATCATTTTTTTGGTGGATGGCGCGCAGATGCTGGGGGTCATGCCGGTCGATGTGGAGGCGATGGGCTGCCAGCTGTACGCGTTTCCTGGGCACAAGGGGCTTCTGGGCCCGCAGGGCACCGGCGGGCTCTACATCAGGCCAGGCCTCAGTCTTCATACGCTCCGCGAGGGCGGCACCGGCGCATCGTCGGACAGCATGCGCCAGAACCCGGACGGGCCGGAACGGTATGAGAGCGGGACGCTCAACCTGCCGGGCATCGCCGGGATGAGTGCGGGCGCGGCCTACGTGGCCGCGCGCCTTGGCGGGATCGAGCGGCACGAGCGCGAGCTGACGGACCATTTGCTGCGCGGCGTCCTTTCAACGCCGGGCGCCGTCGTCTACGGTCCCCGAAGGGCGCAGGATCGCGCGGGGCTCGTCAGCTTTAACTTGGGGAACCTACCGTCGGGTGCGGTGGCGGACGCGCTCGACAGGGCCGGTTTCGCGGTGCGGGGCGGGCTGCACTGCGCGCCCGGGGCCCATACGCTGATGGGCACGCTGCAGCGCGGCGCGGTGCGGGCGAGCGTCGGACACGCGAACACCCACGGGGAAATCGAGGGGTTTCTTGCCGCGATCGCGAAGATCTCGCGGGAAGGGGCATAGATCGGTACGGCAGGGCAACCTACGGCCAGAGTCTCCAGTACCGGAGCAGGCGCCTGAGCATCGCCAGATAATCGCGCCTCTCCACGGTTTCGGTCGCGTACAACGGGACGGACGCGACCGTTTTTCCATTCACCACCGCGTTCGCTGCCCCGAGAACCTGCCCCGCCGTGACCGGCGCATCCAGCTTTTCAGGGATTTCCAGTACCAGCTCGCACCGCTCGGTAACGGAAACCGGAACCAGGAAATTCTCCCGCGCCACGGCGCAGGCATATCCCCTGACGCCGCCGGAGATCGGGATCTCGGCGGCGATCTCTCCAGCGGCCAAGAGCTGCACCGGCCGGAAGTTTTCAAACCCCCAGTCCAGAAGGGCGGCGCTCGTTTCAAACCACGCACCGCAGTTGAGCACCGCGCCCACCAGTTCCATGCCGTCCCGTTCCGCCGAAAACACGAGGCATCGGCCCGCCATGTTGGTGAATCCGGTTTTGACGCCCGTAGCGCCCTCGTAGGTGGTGAGCAGCTTGTTCTTGTTGGTGAGGTTTCGCTGATAAGGGCTGCCCGCCCAAGGCAGCGTTGCAGTCTTGGTAACCACCAGCGCACGGAACTCCGGGTTTTTCAGCGCCTCTCTCGCGATCTTCGCAAGCCCCAGCGCCGAAGCGCCGTTGCCACCCTGATCAAGCCCGTGAGGGTTTGTAAAGTAGGCGGTCGCGCCCAACGCCTCCGCCCGCGCGTTCATGAACTGCGCGAACGCGTCCACGCTGCCCGAGACGTGCTCGGCGATGGCCACCGCGGCGTCGTTTCCCGAGCGCAGCATCAGCCCCTGAAGCATCTGGCGCATGGTCAGCGTTTCCCCGGCGGACAGATAGATCGACGTCCCGGGAACGCCGCTGGAGTTCTTGCCGGCGGTCACCGGGTCATCCGGCTTCGAGTTCTCCAGCGCAAGCAGCGCCGTCATGACCTTTGTCGTGGAGGCGATGGGCAGAAGCTTGTCCTCGTTCAGCGCGTACAAAACACGCCCGCTGCGCTCGTCCATCAGGACGGCTGCCCGCGCAGGGACATCCAGCACCTCGCCGTCTGCTACCACCCAAAGCGGTGGCACGCAGAGCGCGAGGCACAGAACCAGGCAGAAAAATGAACGCATACCCATCGCCTCCCCATAGGGGTTCGGCAATGGGTATGCGCACGTTTTGAGCTCTATTCGATTATTCCTCCAGAATTTCGAAACCATCCGCGCCCAGATAGCGGCAAAAATCCTTAAGGCATACCCTTCGCGCCGCCTTCATCCCGCGTTCGGGGGCCTTTTCCCACCACCAACGCCGGATTGTGAGCGTTCCGCCTCGGAAATGCGCCGGCTCAAAGCGGGCCACAAATTGATCCCGCCAGTATACCGGAAGCACGTAATACCCGAATTTTCGCTGGGGCGCGGGGACGTAGACCTCCCAGCGGTACTGAAAGCCGTACAGCGCTTCGATCAGTTTCCGATCCCAGATCAGGTTGTCGAGCGGCGCGAGGACGCGCATGCGTTCATCCGGCTCCGAAGCGCGGGCGCTTTCGAGAACCGGCAAATCCGCCGTCCGCACGTAGGCGGGTTTTTTGAAGCCTTCAATCTGAAGCGCCGTCAGCCTGCCCTCCGAAAGCAGCCGTTGCAGCGCGCGTTGCCGCTCCGCAGCCTTCATCGAAGCGCCAAGAAGCGCGTCGCTGGGGCCTTCGAAGAGCAGCCCAACGCTGCCGACCCTCCGAAGGAGCTGCCAGGCATGATAGTCTTCGTCGCGCTCGTTGGGATCGGGCGCGGACAGAATACTCCCGGGCACATGGCGGCCGATCAGGTCGTAGTAGCGCCGCGCGCCGACACGGTGGTGCAGCACCAAATCGCCGCGTATCCACAGGCTCTCCAGCGCCGCGCGGGCGATCTTCGTCGGCCCCCAGGGCCAGTCCACCTTTTCGTCAAAGGGCAGATCGTCCGAGCAGAGCGGGCCGCGCGTCTCAATTTCCTTTAGCACCGCTTCATAGCTTCCCCGGATGGAGTCGTCCATCCGATACCAGGCGTTCTCCCGCCGTGCACGGGCAAAAAACGGAAAGTCCTCGACCGGATAGATCGAAAGGTTCTTGTCGAACCCGTCAAAAAGCGTCCGCTCACCGTACAGCGCTTCCCAAAGGTGCTCCGGCCTGTAGCCGGGGATGCGGCTTTGCAGAACGAGATCGGCGTTGCGCCCCACTACGTCCAGCGGGTCATACTGGATGGAGCCTCGCCGCGCAACCTGCTCGCGCACCCGTCCGGGCGGCGTTTCGGCGGCCATGGACAGCCCAAAGTGCAGGTGGCTCAGGTATCGCCGTGCCTCGTCGCGGGTGATGTTCATACCGCGCCTCCAATGAACCGCCCGAGGATCATCTGAAGCGTCTCCTTCGCGCCCTCCGCCGTCGCGCCGATGCAGGCAGGGCAGCCGCTTTCGCAGGGACAGTCGCGCAGCGCCTCGAGCGCGCGCCGGAAGAGTTCCAGATCCATCTCGTACACCCGGTCGGAGAGCCCAAGGCCGCCCGGCGTACCATCGTTTAAAAACAGCGTAGGGCTCTTTGTGAACGCGTCCCGGGTGTGGTAGCTGACGTGAATGTCCGACGGCGCGCACATCAGGTACGCCGGCGCGATGCCGCGCATCAGGTGCGCGAGTCCCACCATCGCGGTCTGTACCGCCTCACGGCCATAGGTCTCCTCCAGCGCATCGGGCAGTATCCACCAGCAGGCGGTGGTATGCATTTCGAGCTCCGGCAGCGTCACCGGCCCCCAGCCCAGGTTTTCCTGGGTGTCCAGCTTCATCTTTTTGAACAGGGTGACGATGGAGCTGACCAGCACCTCGCCCCGGTGGCGCTCGATTTCGCCCATCGGGTGGCTGTCAAAGTCGTCCAGCACCTTGACGCTAACGGTCAGATCGGCGTCCGTGTAGTAATCCACATCCACCGCCCGCACATAGGCCTTTTTGTTGTCGAAATCCAGCTGTTCCACCTGGTATTGCCGGCCTTCGTGCAGGTAGATGGCGAACTGGTGCAAAAGCATCGGCACCGTGAAGCGGTCCATCTCGCCGATCACGCGGTGATGGGTGGGCTCGGAGATGTCTACGATGATGAAATTCTGATCGGACGCCGACCGAAGGCTGATGCCCGCCTGGGGGAACTCCTCCGCCATCCAGTAGTAGCGCCCGCCGCTGAACTGAAGGATGTGCGCCTCGCACAGGTAATCCAGCATCTCGCCGGTGGCCGGAAGCCCGCCGAACAATTCGCCCTCCGCGAAGGGCAGTTCGTAGGCCGCGCACTTCAGGTGGTTGAGGAGGATGTACAGGTTGTCCGGGTTGATCAGCGCCCGCTCCGGCGAGCGGCCGAAGAAGAAGTCCGGATGCCCGACGATGTACTGATCCAGAGGGCTAGAGCTGGCGATGAGGATCGTCAGCGACTCTCCCTGCCGCCGCCCCGCTCGGCCCGCCTGCTGCCAGGTGCTGGCGACGGTGCCGGGATAGCCGCACAGAAGACACACGTCCAATTGGCCGATGTCGATGCCCAGCTCCAGCGCGTTCGTGGACACCACCGCGGACACTTGGCCCGCCCGGAGCGCCCTTTCGATCTCGCGCCGAAGGGACGGAAGGTATCCGCCGCGGTAGCCGCGCACGCGGCCCGCGTCGCCCAGCGGCTCCCGCACCATGTCCTTGAGCGAGCGCACCATCACCTCCACCGCAAGGCGGCTGCGGGCGAAGATGATCGTCTGTATGTCATTTTTCAGAAGTCCCGACGCGATCTTTCTCGTCTCCGGCAGCGAACCGGCGCGAATGCCCAGCTGGCGGTTGACCACCGGCGGGTTGTAAAAAATCACATGCTTTTTAGCCGACGGCGCACCGTTCTGGTCGACCGGGACGATCTCCTCGCCGGTCATCATTCGGCTGAGTTCCGCCGGGTTCTCGATCGTCGCGGAGCAGCAGATAAACTGCGGGTGTGCGCCGTAGAACGCGCAGATGCGCTTGAGGCGCCGGATCACGTTGGCGAGATTCGACCCAAACACGCCCCGGTAGGCGTGGATTTCGTCGATCACCACATATTTCAGGTTTTCAAACAGCTTGACCCACTTGGTGTGGTGCGGCAAAATCCCCGCGTGCAGCATGTCCGGGTTTGTGACCACGATATGCCCCGCCTGCCGGATCGCGGTGCGCGCGCTGGCGGCTGTGTCGCCGTCGTAGGTGAAGGCCTTGATCTCCGCCCCCATCTCCTCGATGACCTCATACAATTCCGACACCTGGTCGCTGGACAGCGCCTTGGTGGGAAAAAGGTACAGCGCACGGGCGGAAGGGTCCTTCCGAATCGCATTCAGGATGGGCAGATTGTAGCAAAGCGTCTTCCCGGACGCGGTGGGCGTGACCACCACGATGCTGCGCCCGCCCGAAAGCGTGTCAAAAGCATCCCGCTGGTGGCTGTAGAGCCTATGGATGCCGCGGGATTCCAGCGCACGGCGCAGTTCACCGTCCAGAGACTCGGGAAACGGCGCGTATCTAGCCTCCCGGGCGGGGATTTCCCGCCAATGGGCGACGTTCTGCATAAAGGCGTTGTCCTGTTTGAGTGCGCTCAGATACTGCGTCAGGTTCATCTCCGGCCTCCTTTCACGGCTCTGCGAGCGCGATTTCACCTTGTGCGAGCGTCCGCCCTACGTCGATAACCCGCTGGTTCTTCGAGCCGCGGAAGCGCCTTTCCAGCGTGCGCTGGGCGAGAATAAACGGCCCGTCCACCAGCACATCGCACTCGGCGACCAGACGAGATTTTTCACGGTCCGCCATGAGCGCCTCGAACGTGTGGCCGCTGTAGGCCCACACGTTCAGGCCCAAAGCGTGGGCGGCCTTCGCCAGTTTAAGGCATGGCTCGACTTGCAGAAACGGCTCGCCGCCGGACAGGGTGAGCCCGTCGATCAGCCGGTTCTTCCCCATCGCCTCCACGATGCTTTCGACGGACACCTCGCGCCCGCCGTTCGGATCATGGGTTTCCGGATTGTGACAGCCGGGGCAGGCGTGAAGACACCCTTGCGTAAAAACCACATAGCGAAAGCCGGGGCCATCGACGATGGACTCCGGGACAATTCCGGCGATTTGGATGTTCATACAGCGCTCCCAAACAAATGTTCTTCTTGTTGTAAGTCAACTGCCCGAAGCGGTCAGGCTCCGGGCAGCGGGCCCATTTTGATGAATCTCGCGGACTACTCGCCCAGGCTGCAAGAATGCTTGAGCCGGTCGCCCTCCTCGATCCGTTTGGCGTTGTTAAAGCGGTCCAGCGTGCCCACCAGGTATCCGGTGATTCGGCGGATGCGCTCGAACTTATGCGCTTCCTCGGAGCGGCCGCACATCGGGCAGGTGTCGCCGATGACGCCGTTGTAGCCGCAGACCGGGTCTCGATCCACCGGGTGGTTGATCGAGCCGTAGCCGATGCCGCTCTCCTTCATGAGCCGGACGATCTTCTCAAAGGCCTCGAGGTTCTGGGCGGTGTCGCCGTCCAGTTCCACATAGGAGATGTGCCCGGCGTTGGTCATCGCGTGGTAGGGAGCCTCCAACTGGATCTTCTCGACCGCGCCGATCGGGAAATAGACCGGGATGTGGAAGCTGTTGGTGTAGTAATCCCGGTCGGTCACGCCCTCGATCACGCCGTAGCGCTCGCGGTCCAGCCGCACAAAGCGTCCGGAAAGGCCCTCGGCGGGCGTTGCGAGGAGGGTGACGTTCATACCGGTCTTCTGGCTGTACTCGTCGCAGCGGGCGCGCATGTGGCCGATGATCTCAAGCCCCAGGTTCTGTGCCTGCTGGCTCTCGCCGTGATGCTGTCCGATCAGCGCTTTCAAGGTTTCGGCAAGGCCGATGAAACCCAGCGACAGCGTGCCGTGCATGAGAACCTCGCGGATCTCATCATTCCATTCCAGCTTTTCACTGTCCAGCCACACGCCCTGGCCCATCAGGAACGGGAAGTTGCGAACCTTTTTGCCGGCCTGGATTTCAAAGCGCTCAATCAGCTGCTCCACCACGAGGTCAATCGTCCGGTCAAGCTCGGAGAAGAACTGCTCCACGTTGTGGTTGGCCTTGATGGCGAGGCGCGGCAGGTTGATCGAGGTGAAGCTCAGGTTGCCACGGCCGTTTGAGATCTCTTTGCTCTTGTCATGGACGTTTCCGATTACGCGGGTGCGGCAGCCCATGTAGGAAATTTCGGTTTCAGGCCTTCCGGGCACGTAGTACTGAAGGTTGAAGGGCGCGTCCTGGAAGGAGAAATTCGGGAACAGCCGCTTGGCCGACACGCGGCAGGCCAGCTTGAAAAGGTCGTAGTTGGGGTCGTCGGGGTTGAAGTTCACGCCTTCCTTGACCCGGAAGATCTGAATCGGGAAGATCGGCGTTTCGCCGCCGCCGAGCCCCTCCTCGGTGGAGTACAAGAGGTTTCGCATCACCAGGCGACCCTCGGGCGAGGTGTCCATGCCGTAGTTGATAGACGAGAAGGGCACCTGCGCGCCCGCGCGGGAATTCATGGTGTTGAGGTTGTGGATCAGCGCCTCCATCGCCTGGAAGGTGGCGCGGTCGGTCTCCTCGAAGGCCTTCTGCTGGGAGAATGCCTGCACCCGCCGGATGTCCTCGTCGCTCATGCCCTTTTCGGAAAGGACTTCGTATTCGGCCGCCTTGAATTCCGGGTTTTCAATCAGCGAAGGTATGATGTTCCGGGCCTTCAGCTCGTCAAAATACGCGCGGACGAAGGCCTGCGCCTCCGGAACGGACGTGGTCAGCTCCAGCGCCCGCACCATGTTGTCGCGGTAACGCTTGCTGAACGTCTTTTTGACGCCCTCGGCCATCGAATAGTCAAAGTTGACCACCGACTGCCCGCCGTGCTGGTCGTTCTGGTTGGCCTGTATGGCGATGCAGGCGAGGGCGGAGTAGGAATAGATGTCGTTGGGTTCGCGAAGCACGCCGTGGCCGGTAGAGAAGCCGCCGGTGAACAGCTTGATGAGGTCGATCTGACAGCAGGTGGTGGTCAGCGTCAGAAAGTCCATGTCGTGGATGTGGATGTCCCCCTGGGTGTGGGCCGCGGCGTGGGCGGGCTTCAGTACGAACAGGGTGTTGAACTGCTTCGCGCCCTCGGTGCCGTACTTGAGCATCGCGCCCATGGCGGTATCGCCGTTGATGTTGGCGTTTTCGCGCTTGATGTCGGAATCCTGCGCGGGTTTGAAGGTGATGTCGTCGTAGATACGCATCAGGCGCGTGTTCATTTCGCGCACGCGGGAACGCTCCGCCCGGTACAGGATGTAGCTCTTGGCCGTGCGGACGAAGCCGTTCTCGATCAGAACGCGCTCCACCATGTCCTGCACTTCCTCAACGGTCGGGACGCCGATGCTCTCGCTGGATTCCAGCTCGGCGACGACCTGCATCGTCAGTTCATGTGCGGTCTTCTCAGTTTTCGCGCTGCCGCTGGCCTGAAATGCCTTGATGATCGCCTCTGTAATCTTGACAGGCGTGAAGGGTACCTCGCGGCCGTCCCGCTTCCTGATGGTGTCGATCATTTTGTTCGCCTCCGGGAATGAATAAAGCGGCGCGATGCCGCCTTGATGTTGCAAATACATTATATTGTGGTCGGCCGGAGCTGTCAATACAACAGGTGGCCTCTGGGCTGATTTTACAAAGTGTTCGGAACGCGAGGTTTCGACATCCCGTCATCGTCGCAGGCATCGCTTTGCCAATTTCCCATTGCGCGACGGACGGGGGTTTGGTACAATACCGGTAAAAGGGAGTGATCGCTTGGCGGGCATATCCAGGGTAAAAATGATCGCGGAGACCGACCGCGGGCTTCAGATGTGCGCGGCGGCGGCGCGTCTTTCGACCAGGCCGGGCTCATCGCTTGAGGTCTTTGAACGCTCTGAAGGCGACGAGCGGAACCTCTCGCTGGTAAAAAAGGTGTTGGACTCGGGCCATAAGTCGCTGATCGAGCATCAGGTTTATTCCCTTGCCTTTGAAAACGTATCGGTGCTGGCGGAGCAGTTCATGATCGAGTTCCGCCTGGCGTCGTTCATCGTCAAATCCCGCAGGTATGTGGATTTCAAGGATGCCGGCTTCTATACGCCCGCCTCCATGCGGCAAAACGCCCGCTATTCGGCGCACATGACGCGCCTTTTTGAAGCTTATGAAAAGCTGGAGGCGCTGGTGCCGCGGGAGGACGCGCGCTTTGTGCTCCCCTATTCGCTGCGGTCAAACTTCTTCGTCACCTGCAACCTTCGGGAGCTTTCGGCGATGGCGCTTTCGCTCAGCTACGGCCGCGGCGCCGCGTATACCGAGCTTCGGGACCTGGGCGCGCAGCTTGAGGAGCAGATTGAACTGAAATACCCCGGTTTCCTCGTAACGGAGCGCGAGAAATACGCCCGTACCGCGTTCGTAAGGCTCTCTCCGGCCGTTGGCAGCCCCGCGCCCGCGGAAGCCGGCGTAACGCTTCTGGCGGCCCCTGGCGACGCCCGTAGCCTGCTCGACCGGGCGATGGCCTTCTCCGGCAGGCTCCAGCCGGGTGATTACGCGCATCTTCTGACGGATTCCCGTCCACGGGAGCTGGAAGCGCTGGCTTACACGTTCCAGATCGACGGCGCGTCGCTGGCCTGCGTCACCCATTTCGCGCGCCATCGGATGCTCTCGCCAATTTTCCGGCCCACTGTGGCGGCTCTCAATGGCTATGCCTATGTGCTGCCCGAATCCATTCAGGAAAACAGCGAAGCGCGCCGCATCTATGAGGATGCTGTACTTACGAACGCCGCCGAGGCTCGCGCCATGGCGGAGCAGGGCCTTTCGCCGGAAGACCTGTCCTACTATGCGCTCTCCGGCCTTACGACCTCCTTCCTGATGACGGTCAACGCCCGGGAGCTTCTGCACTTTGTGAAGCTGCGCGCCTGCGACCGGGCGCAATGGGAGATCCGTGGCTTCGCGGAAAAGATGCTCTCCGCCCTCGCTTCGTCCTTCCCCGCCCTTTTCGACATGTACGGACCCAGCTGCCAGATTGACGGCGCCTGTCCGGAGGGGCGCATGTCCTGCGGAAATCCCCGGCCGCCGATCAGGCCCTGAAAGCAAGCATAACCGGCATACGAACCCCCGGCTTCTCTGAAGAAGGCCGGGGGTTCAAGGCATTGAAAAACCCCTCGGCCTGTCTGGCGCCGAGGGGTTTGAAGAAGCTATTTTCTCAAAAGATCGTATGCCGCCTTGAGCTGCGCGTCCTTTTGAAGATCCGGTGTTCCGCCCACCGAGACGGTGGCCTCCACGGCCACGTCTGGCTCGATGCCGACGCCGTGGATCGAACGCCCCTTGGGCGTGTAGTAGGTGGCGGTGGTCAGTTGCATGCCCGCGCCGTCCGTCCTAAAGGGCAGCATGGTCTGCACGATGCCCTTGCCGTAGGTCTTGACGCCAACGACCTTGGCGACGCCGTAGTCCTGCAGCGCGCCCGCCAGGATCTCCGAAGCGCTGGCCGACATGCCGTTGACCACGACCGCCATCGGCACGTCCCAGTGGCCTTCTTCGGAGTAATACTCCTCCCGCGCCCCGCTCCGGTCCTGGGTGTAGACGATGAGTCCTGCCGGCAGCAACTGGTCGGCAATCTTGACCACGTCGGACAGAAGGCCGCCGGGGTTCGAGCGCACATCGATGATGAGGCCCTTGACGTTCTGTTTTTTCAGGTCGTTCACCGCCGAAATGAAGCCGGTGGCGTCATCGCCGATGAACTCATAGATCATGATGTAGCCGATGTCGCCGGGCAGAACCTGATGGGCGACCCGCTTCATCGTGATGGTGCGGGGCTTCAGCGAGATGGTCTGCACCTTTTTCCCGCGCCGGAGCGTCAGCTCCAGCGTGTCGCCGCTGAAATCGCGGATCATCTGGATGGCTTCATCCATCGTTCGGGCGTCGGAGGCGCTGACGGTTTCTCCGTTGACGGCCAATACCACGTCGCCAGGCTTTACGCCGGCCTCGATCGCGGGCGAGTCCTCAAAGATGCGCAGAACCACCAACATGCCATCCTTGTCGGCGGAAAGCAGAAGCCCCACGCCCTCGTAGACGCCCTGGCTGCGCTCGGCCATCTCCTGCATTTCATCGGGGGTGTAGTAGAAAGTGTAGGGGTCTTCGACGCTCTCCAGCATGCCGCGCACCGCGCCCAGCACAAGTTTGTCCTCGTCCAGCGCCTTGTAATAGTCGGTTTCGAGGATGCCGCGCACCTCGTCCAGCCGGCGGTAGCGCTCGATCAGGTCGTATTCCTCCTGAGAGACCACCACCGAGCCGTCCTCCTGGTCGGCGCTCGGCAGTACACCGCCGGAGATGCGCAACGTAATGGCCGACGAAACGCCGGCCACCACCACCACAATCCACAGTACCGAAAGCCAAACGATTGATCGCTTGCCCATGAACGCCTCCAAGAATCAGGATCGGAACATCCTATGCGCTTCAGATCCGATTCTTGTGCTCGCCCGTCTTGCCAAGCAGCATCATCATTTTGAAGGTGACCGCGTCGTCAAAGGAGCGCAGGTCGAGGCCGATGATCCGCTGCACCTTGTCCAGCCGGTAGACCAGGGTGTTGCGGTGGATGTAGATCTGCCGCGCGGTCTCCGACAGGTTCAGGCTGTTCTCGAAGAATTTTTCGATGGTGTGCAGCATCTCCTCGTTGAAGAGCCGCGCAGTCTTGCGGTTGAACATGAGCAGGTTGTACTTCTGGCTCATCTCCGGGGAGATGTCGGCCAGGAAGCGCTCGAGGAGCAGCTTCCGGTAGACGAAGACGTGGTTGTCCGGGCGGTAGACGCGCCCCACGTCAATGGCCTTGCGGGCCTCGCGGAAGGATTCGGACAAAAGCGACAGCGATTTCTTCGGCTCACCGATGCCGATGTGCACCGGGTGGCTGGTCTCGCTGATGAAGGTGGACTCAATCGCCTGGCCCAGCTGCTCCAGCTCCTCAAAGTCCTCCTGCTCGTCGATCTGCTTGATGAGCACCACCGTGTGGCGGTCGATCTCGACGATCGAATCGCCGCCCGCCTCCGGGGCGACGTTTTCCAGGATGTTGAGCGTCGTCTCGGTGTCCACATGGGACAGGTGCAGAAGCACCACGCAGCGGTTCTTCTCCAGCGGGATGGTGTGCTCCATCGCCAGCGACTCCAGCTCCGCGCCCTCAACCTCTTCTCGGAGGATGCATCGGAGAGACTGCTCGCGGTCGGCGTGGGGCAGATCGACTTTGGTCAGCATGTTGATCATTTCCGCGCACAGAATCGCGCAGTTGGAGACATCCTGCGAGTCTCCGGGCAGGCACAAAAACAGCGGATGCGCGCCCTCCGTGCCGATGAGCGTAAACCCGCCGTACACCAAAGGCGCCGTGGGGTTCTGCCTGAGCACCTCGGGCAGCGTGAATTCGCGGTTGTTGTCCTCTGGCAAGATCACCTGACCGTTGTTGTCCAGCAGCATGACGTTCATGCTGATTTTCGAAAGCAGGCTTGAAATCTTCGCGATGACGCGATGGTCCAGATACATCCCTATTCCTCCCGTTCGGCTTGCCGTGCAACCGACTTCTTTATTTTTGTCTTGTTTGGGGGAATATCAAAAGGGCGATCCCTTCGACATTCATATAAAATACTGGAGCGGATGCCGGCTGAATTTGGGCGGTCAGCGGGCGGAACGAAAGCGTCTCCATTCCTGTGCCTCCCGTAACGCTAACGCAGTGCATCCCAAGCCTTCCCGAAAACCCGATTTGGCCGTTCAACCCGGTAGCGCGTCAGGCACAACGCCACTATATATAGTATATCCGCCGCAGACGGATAAGACAATATCGTCTTACCGCCTGCGGCGGAAAATTAATCAACAAATAACGCCGTTCAGCGTTTCACCACGCGACTCCTCAGCGGTTGAGGATGGTGTTGAACGTCTCCGCATCGAAGAAGTGGAGGCGGTTGGCGTCGAAGGCGACCTTGATCTTGTCGCCGCCGCGCGCGGTGGAGCGCGGGTCAACGCGGGCGATGATGTTGTCATCCTTGCCGGAGGTCTTCAGGTACAGGTAGGTCTCCGAGCCCATCAGCTCAACGATCTCAACCGCGACGTTGATGGTGGAGTCCGGCGCGTTGGACAGGAAGATCTCCTCGTCGTGGATGTTCTCGGGGCGGATGCCCATGATAACGTCCTTGCCGATGTAGCTGTCAGACACGAACTTCTTCAGCTTGCCTTCGGGGATCTTGACGGCGTTATCGCCGAACACGGCATAGACGCCGCCGTCCTTCTTCGTCAGCTTGACGTTGAAGAAGTTCATCTGCGGGGTGCCGATGAAGCCCGCGACGAAGTGGTTGGTCGGGAAATCGTACAGGTTCTGCGGGGTATCAACCTGCTGAATGAAACCATCCTTCATGACCACGATGCGGGAACCCATCGTCATGGCCTCGGTCTGGTCGTGGGTGACGTAAATGAAAGTGGTCTGCAGACGCTGGTGGAGCTTGGTGATCTCGGTACGCATCTGCACGCGCAGCTTGGCGTCGAGGTTGGAGAGCGGCTCGTCCATCAGGAAGACCTTGGGCTCGCGGACGATGGCGCGGCCCAGCGCGACGCGCTGGCGCTGACCGCCCGACAGGGCCTTGGGCTTGCGACCGAGGAGGTGTTCGATGTCCAGGATCTTGGCGGCTTCACGGACGCGGCGCTCGATCTCCGCCTTGGGGGTCTTGCGCAGTTTGAGGCCAAAGGCCATGTTGTCATACACCGTCATATGGGGATACAGCGCGTAGTTCTGGAAAACCATCGCGATGTCGCGATCCTTGGGCGCAACGTCGTTGACCAGTCGGTCGCTGATGTAGAGTTCGCCTTCGGAAATCTCCTCCAAGCCGGCGACCATGCGCAGCGTGGTGGACTTGCCGCAGCCGGACGGGCCGACCAAGACGATGAACTCCTTGTCCTCGATGTCCAGACAGAAATCGCTCACAGCGGTCACGTTGCCAGAGTAAATCTTGTAGATATGCTTCAAGGATACGTTTGCCATAGACAAATCCTCCTCACAATTGAAGCGATGATACATGCGCACGGCTCACGCATGCGCCATCGCTTTACTAAGTAAATTATACACATATAACCGAAAAAAAACCACTACTGATCTTCACAAAATTGCTCGGGGGCATTTGTTGTCTTTGGATACCCTACCAAAAGCGCCCCATTTTATTTAGGGCGCATGGCCCACTTGACGCAGTTTGCGAAAATCCACGGCAACATTTTTAATCCAACTGGTCCAGCGGCATGGAAAAACTGGGCGCGAACTCCCGCATGAATTCGTCAACCTCCTGCATACGCATGCCGGCGAGCGCCTCCCGGATGTCGCTTTCCGCGGTGGCAAACTCGCGGTTGCCGAGGCTCAGTTCCTCGACACACTTCAGGTACGCGCATATCTTGTCGGCCGCCTTGACCAGCTTCCACTCCGCCGTCGATTCGTCCGGGAAGAGCAAGGGCCTAAAATCCGCCTGAAGATCCTCCGGCAGGTAGCCCAAGAGCTTTTCGCTGGCAATGCGCTCGATTTCCTTGTACGCGCGCTTGATGCCGGGGTTGAAATACTTGATGGGCGAAGCCAGATCCCCGGTGATGACCTCGGCCGCCTCGTGGTAGATGGCCAGCTTCAGGATCATGTCTTCGTCATACGCCTGCCCAAAGCGCCGACGGCCGATGACCGCCAGCGCGTGGGCGATCATCGCCACCTGCAGCGAATGCTCCTGATCGTTTTCCTCGATGGTGCTTCGCCGCAGGTTCCAGCGCTTGATCAGCCGCATCCGGGCCATGTAGGCGTAAAAATGGCTTTTGTGCATTGTTAATTCTCTCCTGTTACCATCCCATTTGCTTGACAGCCCCTGTTTTGCAGCTTACAATGGCGTTGCAACCGCTGGGGGCGCTTTACGCTGAGATGGACGTTCATTCGTCCGGTCCCTTGGAACCTGACGTGGGTAATCCCACCGTAGGGAAGCGGATGGCGCCCGTATTGTCGGGTGGCCGTTCCGTTTCCCGCATGCCGAGGCATGCGGGTTTCTTTATTTCTTTCGCCCAAAGCGGTCGCCATCCTGAACCAAAGGGGGAAACCGCATGAAACGCCTGGTCACTGTCCTGACGATTCTCACCGTCGCGCTGCTCTTCGTCCTTCCCTGCCTGGCTGAAACCGAAGCCACGGCCGCGCCGGATGCCTCCGTCGAGGTCGCCGCGCCCGAGGAAGCCGCCGAAGCGGAGGCCGAATCTGGAAGCTGGTTCTCAACCTCTACTCTAACCGAAAAACTCGCCGCTGTCCAGTGGTATACCTGGCTGGTCGTCATCGCGCTCATTGTGCTGGCCGCCGTGCTCATCAAGGCGGGCAAGGCCCAGTGGAACGCGAGGGTTCTCGCCTACGCGGCGATGACGGTGGCCATTTCCTTTGTGCTGTCGACGCTGAGGCTGTTCAAGATGCCCCAGGGCGGCTCGATCACGCTGGTTTCGATGCTGCCCATCATCGCCTTTTCGCTGGCCTTCGGCCCGGCGCGCGGCGCGCTGGTGGGCTGCGCCTACGGCTTTTTGCAGCTTCTACACGATCCGTATGTGATCCACCCACTGCAGATGCTGACGGACTACCCGCTGGCTTTCGCGGCGCTGGCGCTGGGCGGTTTTGCCGGAAAGACGAAGCTGCCGGATTACTGGAAGTTGCCGACGGCGGTAGTGATCGGAAGCCTCGGGCGGTTTTTGATGGCGGTATTGTCCGGCGTGGTGTTCTTCGCCGAATATGCGGGCGATCAGAACGTCCTCATCTATTCTTCGGTCTACAACATCTCCTACTTGGGGCCGGATGCGCTTTTGTGCCTCGCGGTGGCGCTGATTCCGGGGATTTCACGCATCGTCGACGCCCTCAAGGCGGGGCAGGTCAAGGCGTAAGTTTATCGAAAAGCAAAATGGGGCGCGCGAAAATGCGCGCCCCCTCTTTATGTGCTTACAAGAGGTATTCAGCCTTCCGTTCCGGTCGGGTCTTCATCTCGGCGCGCTTGGCGTCATGCTTCTCGGATTCAAAGCCCATTACCGCGTAGGCGGCGAGTTTGGATTCTTCGACGCCGGGCTGGTTGAAGGCGTCGATGTTCAGAAGCGCCCCGGCGTAGGCGGTGACCAGCTCGAAGAAGTAGAGCAGCTGGCCGACGGTGCTCGCATTCACCTCGGGCAGGGTAATGGTCTGGCTCATGCGCTGGGATTTGTACAGCGCGTACTCGGTGCCGGCGCGTTCCGCCTCGATCAGCTGGTTGTGAGACTTGCCGCCCAGGAACGCGATGGTGTCGATGTCGTCGCAGCCATGCGGGATGGGCATCTCGGCGCGGAATTTTTCGACCTTCAGGAAGGTGATGACCTTATCGAAGGGGCCTTCGGTGTACAGCTGCAGCTGCGAGTGCTGGTCGGTAACGCCCAGCGCCTTGACCGGCGTCTGCCCAACCGCGCAGGGCTTGCCATCCAGCGTCACATTCTTGCCGAGGCTCTCCGCCCAGAGCTGGGCGTACCAATCGCTCATGAGCTTCAGGGAGTCCGCGTAGGGCAGCATGACGGACACGTTCTTGCACGCCTCCATGGCGAGCACCATCAGGCCCGCGTCAAGGAGCGCCGGGTTCTTCCATACATCGTCCGTCTTGCAGCGCTCGTCCATCGCCTTCGCGCCTTCGAGAAGGCCGCGGATGTCGATGCCGCAGACCGCCGCCGCGATGAGGCCCACCGGGGAAAGCTCGGAAAACCTGCCGCCGACGCCGTCCGGGATGTAGAAGGTGTCGTAGCCTTCGCGCTCGGCAATCTTGATCAGGAAGCCCTTGGTTCGGGATGTCGTGATCAGGATGTGGCGG
This sequence comes from Bacillota bacterium, assembly GCA_023411175.1. GTDB lineage: Bacteria > Bacillota > Clostridia > Christensenellales > Aristaeellaceae > JAEZHK01. The sequence goes on from JAEYPB010000064.1 coordinate 118,303, forward strand.
CGGTAGTCCTCCCCCACGGCCTTTTTGAGAAGATCCAGCACGATCAGGTACTGGCTCATGGTCTCGGCGGTGCCGCCGGACTTTGTAATGACATTAAAACATGTCTTTGTAATATCAATTACGTCCAGAAGCGAAGCCATGCGCTCCGGATCGATGTTGTCCTCGATGTAAAGCTTGGGGCCGGGGCGCACGCCGTCCGGCAGCTCGTTGTAGCGCAGATGGCTGAGGGCCTGGTGCACCGCAGCCGGGCCCAGCGCCGAACCGCCGATGCCCAGAACCACAAAGGCGTCAAACTGCCCGCGGATCTCCGCCGCCTTTTTCTCAATTGACGAAACGATTTCCGCCTGATCGTAGGGCAGATCCATCCAACCCTGCATGCCCTTGCCTCGGTTCGCTTCCACCTGGGCGTGGGCATTCTTCAAAGCGGGCTCCATCGCCGCGATCTGGGCACGGTCCAATCCCTTGCCGCCCAGGAAATCATTCATCATGTGGTTGATGTCCAGCTTGATCTGCATGTACCTCTTCCTTTCAACGAAGCCGTTTGGATCAGTATACCCTAAAAGTGTTAATTTTGCGCCGTTGCTTCCATCTATTGCATTTGATTTTGTACGTGTCTGTATGGGATAATTTCATTGGAGCCATAGGCGCGTGAATAGAATGATTCGGGAGGTGGCGATCGTGCGCAAGGCGCTTTTTCTGGCCGCCGTTGCGACGGCGCTGTCCATCGTGTTTGCGCTGTCCGGGACTGTGGCCGCCTGGTTTTCGCGCAACATAGCCCTGCCGCTCTCCGCGGTGATCGCCCGGGTCACGTCGGTCACCGACTGGCCGGTGGGCGAAACGCTCTTGATCTTCGTCGCGCTGGCGGTCATCGTACTGCTCGCCTGGGCCGCCATCCGGCGCAGGGCCCCGAGGGAGGCGGCCTTCGCGCTTTCGATCGTTTTTCTGATGTATGCGGTTCTGTGGGTGCCGCAGTGTTTCGTGCCCGCAAAAGAAACAGAAAACTATGAAACCTGGCGGCTTATAAAGCTCACCCGGGTTCTGGCGGCGCAGGCGGAAGAACTTCGAAACGACGCGTACGCCGCGCCGGACGCATCCAAAACGGAAATACTCGCCGCCGCGCGGGATGCGGTGGCCGCCCTTCAAATAAGCGACAGGCCGCTTTACTCCCCGAAGCTTTCGCGCTTTCCGCAGGTCCTCCAGACGCTAAAGATCGGCGGACTGTACGCGCCATGGACCGGCGAGGCGATCGTCAGTCCCAATGAGCCGATCTTTACGCTGCCCTTCCTCGCCACCCACGAACTCGCCCACGCGGCGGGCATCGCCCGGGAGGACGAGGCCAACTTCGCCGCCTATCAGGCGTGCATGACCGGCGACGCGCGGTTTCAGTATGCCGGGACGATCTACGCGCTGCGCTACTCGATGGACGCGCTGCGCTCCATCGACATGACCAAGTGGTTCGAGATCCGCAAGGAGTTTGACGAAGGCGTCCGGTACGACTTCAGCCGCATCGACGACCTGGGCGACGCCGCCTCGGGCACCGCTGCCTTTGCCGATCGCGCGGCGGAGGCGTTCCTGCGGTTGAGCGGCCAGCCTGCGGGCCTCGCCAGCTACACCGGAATGGTCAATTTCCTCCTAAGCGATGTTTCGCTCGTAGATGATCCTCAGACCCTTCAGCGTGAGGATGCCATCCAGTACATCGATTGAGTCCGTCTCGTCGGCGACGAGCAGCGCAAGGCCTCCGGTGGCGATGACCTTGGCGCTGGGCGTCTTGAGCTCCTCTCGGAACTTTTTGACCAGGTAGGTCACCTGCCCCACGTAGCCGTACACGATGCCCGCCTGAAGGTTCGTAATGGTGTTGCGGCCGATGACGGTCTCCGGCTTGACGAGCTCGAACCGGGGCAGCTTCGCGGCATGCTCGGTCAATGCCTCGGCGGCAAGCTTGAGGCCGGGGCAGATCGCGCCGCCCAAGAACTCGCCCTTGGCCGACAGCGCGCCGAAGGTGGTCGCGGTGCCGAAGTCGATGTAGATGCAGGGGCCGCCGTAGAGCGCATAAGCCGCGACGGCGTTGGCGATGCGGTCGCTGCCCAGTTCCCGGGGGTTGTCGTACTTGATGTTGATGCCGGTCTTGATGCCCGGCCCGACGGTCATCGGCTCCATGCCGAAGTAGTTGCGGCACATGTGCTCCAGCGTGAAGTTGACCGTGGGCACAACGGACGACATGATGATGCCCTCTACGCCCTTCATGCTCACGCCGTTGTGGGCGAAAAGGTTCACCATCAGAATGCCGTATTCGTCGGAAGACATCTGCCGGTTTGTTGAAATCCGGAAATAGGCCACCATTTCTTCCTTGTCAAACAGCGCCACCTTGATGTTGGTGTTGCCGACGTCGAGGGTTAGAATCATGGGTCACGCTCCTATTCGTGCTTTTGTTCAACCTTCCACAGCGCCAGAACGATGGGTGTGGTCAGAAGCGCGTTGACCACCGCCTCGCTGCCGCCCGCGATCAGGCCGACACCGGCAATGACCGCCAGCAGCTTAGTGGAATCGAGCCCAACAATCGTGTAAAACGCCAGCATAAGGCCGAGGTAAAAGACCGTGTTGGTGACGGAACCGACGATGGCGGCCGCCGGGAGCGCGGCCCTTCTGCCGCCCGCCGCGTTGAATGCTTTGAACGTCAGGTGCGTTGTCAGCGGCACCAGAAGCCGGGGCGCGAAGCACATCACGATGGCCAGCAACGGGTTTGCTGTCGCCAGCGCCGATGCCAGCCCGGACGGCGCGGTCATGGTCAGACCGAACATGCTGAGCGTAGAGACAAGGCCGAAGCAGAAGCCCAGGATCAAGCCGGGCCCCAGACCCAGTACAATGGTCCCGATCACCACCGGAACCGCCAGAATGGTCACGTTGACAAAGCCGAGCGGGATGAGGCCCAGCGGCGTCGAGCCAAACAGCAGGATCAGTGCGATGAAGAGAGCGGTGAAGGTCAAAAGACGGGTGTTCTCTTTCATGGAAATTCCCTCCGTTCGAGTTCTCTTTGGATACCCGACGATCGAAAAAAGAGGCGGTTGCGCGGTTCAACTTCCAACGCTTTGGAATGCCGACCAATTTTATTATACCGCCGGCATCCGCGTGTAAAAGCTATTTTGGGTAAATTCCTCTTTTGCCGGCGTGTCGGCCATGTTATAATGGATCCGGCATTGCGTGAACGGAGGGATAACATGGCTTGTGATTGCAAAAACTGCGGCGGCCGCCTCGTCGGTCTCGCCCATATCGGACTGTTCGTGACCGACCTTGGCCGATCGAAGGCGTTTTACGTGGATACCCTGGGATTTGAGCCCGCCGGGGATTACCAGCTCCCCGCCTGCGACATCGCCTTTGTCAAGGCTGGCTCCTGCGTGCTGGAGTTGATTCAGCGCAAGTCCGGCGAACCGCGGCAGGCCGGGCTGTTTGATCACGTGTGCATTCAGGTAGAGGACATTGATACGCTCCTGTGCAAGCTGATCGAGAAGAATGTCCGCTTTGAGACCGACCACGTCGTGGACGTTCCGGCGCTTGGCATCCGCAACATCTTCTTCGCGGGCCCGGACGGCGAACGGCTGGAGTTCTGTGAGCACAAGAAATGAAGAAACGCCGGAGGGCGCTGCCCTCGGGCCTTCCTTCGGGGAATGATTCCGCTAGACCCCGAAACAGCATATTTTGACAGCAGAAATGCCCGCGTGAGCGGGCATTTCTGCGTGCATTCTTCAGGTGAATTACATGTCGTACACGGGCTTCAGCGCGTGGTACAGCGCCGAATACCTGCCGAAGGCGTCGCGGTACGCGCCGCGGGTGGTGGGATCGGGCAGCGTTTCGGTCTCCGCCTTGAGGACGGAGATCGCCTCGTCAAGGCTCCCCCACACGCCTGCGCCGACGCCCGCGACCATCATCGCGCCATAGGCGCCGCCCTCGCTGGCCGCGCTCATGGTGTAGACGGGCAGTTCAAAGATGTCGGCCATCATCTGCCGCCACAGCGGGGACGCGGAGCCACCGCCGGAGGCATAGACCTTTTCAGTCTTTCCAATGCTTGCGATCAGGTCGATCACCTGCTTGAGGGAGTAGGTAACGCCCTCCATCACCGAACGGGTGATGTCGCCGCGAGTAGAGGCCAGCGACAGCCCGTAGAACACGCCGCGGGCGTTGGGATCGGAATACGGGCAGCGCTCGCCCGCCAGATACGGAAGGAACACCACACCGTTCGATCCGGGGCGGGAATCCTTGATGGCGGCGTCCTCCATGTAGGCGTAGGTATGGCGGCCGAGCTCCTTGGCGGAGCGCACGGCCTCCTCACCCAGCGCGTCCCGGTACCAGCGCAGCGAGCCGCCGGCCGACAGCGTACAGCCCAGCGCGTGCCACAGGTGGGGCGCGTTGTTGCAGAACACCTGCAGCTTGCCTTCCGGGTTGTCGCAGAAGCCGTCGAGCCCCATCGCGACGTTGCCCGCGGTACCGATGACCACGCCCAGGATGCCGGGCTTAACAAGCCCAGCGCCGGTGGTCTGGATGACCGCGTCGCCGCCGCCCGCGAAAACCGGAAGCCCTTCGGGCAGGCCGGTCTCTTCCGCCGCCCGGCGGGTCACAGAACCGGCCCGGTCGGTGGACTCCAGCGCGACCGGGAAGATCGACCGGTCGAGCCCGCATTTCTCAATCAGCGCCTCCGACCACTTGCGGTTCTTCGTATCGAAGAAGCCGGTGCCGGAGCCGTCCGATACCTCGGTGGCCAACTCGCCCGTCAGCATGTAGCGGATATAGTCCTTCGGGCAGACGAACTTGTCCATCTTCTCGAAGCTCTCCGGCTCTTCATCCCGAAGCCAGATGATCTTGCCGCCGGTGTAGCCGGGCAGCATGTTGTTGTTGGTCAGGCTGAGAAGGCCGGAAAGCCCGCCCGCCCGGTCGATGATCCAGTCGCACTGGGGCTGCGTGCGCTGGTCGCACCACAGAATCGACGGACGGATGACCTTTTTCTCCTTATCCAGCGCCACGAGGCCGTGCATCTGACCGGAAAAACTTACGCCCGCGATGTCTTCCACGTTGCCCTGAAACTTCTTCATGATCGCCTGGCAGCCGCGGACGATGCCCGCCCACCAGTCGGCGGGCTCCTGCTCCGCCCAGCCGGGCTTGGGTGTCGACAGCGGATATTCCTGCGTCGAGGAAGCGACGACCGCGCCGGCTTCGTCCACGATGATGCACTTCGCGCCCGAGGTTCCGATGTCCAGACCAACCAGATAGCGTTTCTTCATAAAAAGGCCTCCTCTTTGCGCCATGGCGCAAGTGTTTTGGCGTTGACTTATGAATTGGGCTTTTTGAGCTTTCGACTGCCGGAAAAATGCGTTTTAGGCTCCTCGCCGCGCCGAAGCCTGGCGAAGTTGCCGCGATGGGTGTAGAGGGCGAGCCCGGTTAAAATCAGCGCAAAAACGATCTCCGGCCAATTGCCGAACCGGAAGACCAGCGTGAGCACGGAAAAAAGTACCGCTGACGTCGCCGAAGCCACCGACATGTACCCCGTCAGCGCGAGTACGACGAACTGGCAGACCAAGACGATCAGGCCGAAAAACGGCTCGACCATCAGGATCACGCCGCCGGAGGTGGCGATGCCCTTGCCGCCCTTGAAGCCGTAGAAGACGGGCCAGTTGTGGCCCAAAATGGCGGCGAGACCGCCCGCATAGCCGCCCCACTCGCCCAGAAGCCACCGGCCGAGGAGCGCCGCCAGCAGCCCCTTTAAAAGGTCTCCCGCCAGCGTCACAACGCTCGGAAGCCAGCCCAGCGTGCGCAAAACGTTCGTTGCGCCGGTGGATTTGCTGCCGTGTTTTCGGATATCCAGCCGCCCGAAAGCCATGCCGGAGGTGATCCCGGTGGAGAAATTGCCCATCAGGTAGCCGCCAATGATCACAATCAGCCATTTCAGCGCGATGCTCATTCGTCAGTCCTCTCTCTGCTTCTCACGAAGCACAAGCCGAATGGGCGTGCCCTCAAAGCCAAAGGCCTTGCGGAATTGGTTGTGGATATACCGTTCATAGGAATAGTGAAGCAGCGTCTTGTCGTTGACAAACAGGACGAAAGTCGGCGGGCAGACGGACTGCTGGGTGCCGTAGTAAATGCGCAGCCTGCGGCCTGACATGGACGGCGGCGGCAGCGCCGTCTGTGCGTCGCCCAATACGTCGTTTAGAAGCCCGGTGGTAATGCGGCGTGAGGCCTGTCCGTACACCTCCCGCACCATCGGCATGATGCGGTCGGCGCGTTGGCCGGTCTTCGCAGAGATGAACAGGATGCGCGCGTAGTCCATGAACTTCAGCTGTTCGCGGATCTGCCGGGTGAAGGCCTCCAGCGTGCCGGTGTCCTTTTCGACCGCATCCCACTTGTTGACGACGATGATGGCGGGCTTGCCCTGCTCGTCCACGTAGCCGGCGATCTTGGTATCCTGCTCGGTGACGCCTTCCGAGGCGTCGACCAGCATCAGGACCACATCCGCCCGGTCGATGGCAGCCAGCGCACGCACCACGCTGAACCGCTCCAGCGACTGATACTCGATGGCGCGCTTTCTGCGGATGCCCGCGGTGTCGATCAGAACGTATTCCTTGCCCTCGTCGGTAAAGCGCGTGTCGATGGCGTCCCGGGTGGTTCCGGCGATGTCGGACACCATCACGCGGGTCTCGCCAAGCAGGCGGTTGACCAGGGACGACTTGCCCACATTGGGCTTTCCGACCACCGCCACGTGGATGGGGCTGTCTTCTTCGCGCTCGCCTTCCTCCTCGGAGGGAAGAACCTTCATCAATTCTTCCAGAAGGTCGCCGAAGTTCATCATATTGACGGAAGAAACCGCGATCGGGTCGCCCAATCCCAGCGCGTAAAACTCGTAGGCGTGGCCTTCCTGCGCCACGCTGTCGATCTTGTTGACCACGACAATGACCGGCTTGTTGCTGCGGCGCAGCATGTCCGCAACGGTCCCGTCATCCGGCGTCAGCCCCTGCCGCCCGTCCACGAAGAAGAGGATCGCGTCGCAGGTCTCGATCGCAATCTCGGCTTGGTCGCGCATCTGCCGAAGCAGCGGATCGGTGGAGTTCGGGTCGATGCCGCCGGTGTCGATGAGGGTGAACTTCCTGCCCTGCCATTCGCAATCGGCGTAGACGCGGTCGCGGGTCACGCCCGGCGTGTCCTCGACGATGGCGATGCGCCGCCCCGCGATCTTGTTGAAAAAGGTTGATTTGCCCACATTGGGCCGGCCTACGATGGCCACCAGCGGTCTTGCCATGATTCCTCCCCGCCCGAAAGGGCTTCAAGCGCCCTTGAGCGCCTCCAAAAGCTGTTCGCCCCGCCTGCCTACCGGCAGGATGTCTGCGCCCAGCGCATGCTTTACTTCGTTTAAGGTCATGCCGTCGAGGAAGATTTCCTCCCCCTCCCGGAGCATGCATTCCGTTACCAATATCCTGTCCGCCCCGATCGGTTTCAGTCCGCGAATCAGATCCCCGCCGGTCAGAAGCCCGGAAACGGTGACCGTCGGCCCGAAGTAGCCGTTTGTCACCGGGATGACCCGCACGCGAACGCCCGAAAGCGGATGATCCGCGATTAGTTTTTCCATAAACGGCGCAACGGAAACCCCGCAGGCGATCACGAGATCCGCCGGGCGCGCGATGAGATCGTCCGACTGATACGCCTCGTCAAACTCGCGTTCCAACAGCCGACACATGCCGACGCCGTTTTCGATCTGCGGATAGCCATCGTAGTCCTCTTCGGGCGGAAGCGGCCGCCCCGCCAGAAGATAGAATTCGTCCGCCGCCTGCACAAAGCCGGTGCCGTGGGCTTCCATCAGCCGGGCGCGCCACGCGTCCACTTGATTCAGAAGCCGTCCCGCGCTCTCGGCGTCAAATGTCTTGAGCGCCGTCAATCCTTCCCGATGCCCGGTCAACCCTACCGGCACCAGAGCCAGCGACAGCGCCGAAGGATACAGCGCGGCGAGATCCGAGATGGTGCGCTCCAGCGCCGTACCGTCGTTGAGCCCGGGACAAACCACCGCCTGCGTGTGAAAGCGAATGCCGCCCTTCGCCAGCCGGTACAACTGCTGCCCGATTTCCGCGGCGCGCTTGGTGCCCATGAGATGCGCCCGGAGCGCCGGATCGGTGGCGTGTACCGAGATGTACAGCGGCGATGCCTTCCGTCGGATGATCCTGTCCAGCTCGCGGGGGCCGACGTTGGTCAGGGTGACGAAATTGCCCATCAAGAGCGACATGCGCCAGTCGTCGTCCTTCACGCGCAGCGTCTCCCGCGCGCCCGGCGGCAGCTGATCGACAAAGCAGAAAGCGCAATTGTTGCAGCAGTTTCGAATGCCGCCTGTCAGTTCGCCATCAAATTCCAGCCCCAGCGGCTCGTAGTCGTCCTTTTTGATCCGGTATTCGGTTTCACGGCCATCCCGTTCGACGATCAGGCGGATGCTTTTTTCGCAGCACAGCGCCTGATAGTCCACAAAGTCGATTACACGCTGGCCGTTGATCGAAACCAGCCTGTCGCCGGTTCCAAGACCCAACCGACCGGCAATGCTGTCCGGCTCGACACGCCGGATCCGGTGATTCATTGGCACTCAGCTCCCAGTATATTATGGGGCTTCCCTGTAGTTTCGTCAAGCGCCAACCGATAAATTCGCCTGTATTCGTCGGAAGGGCTGCCGTCCGCGTTTTTGAGGAAGAGCGGCGGCAGCCAGTCCAGCATGGAACCCGCGCCCTTCACCGCGTCGATCAGGATCAGTTTGGGGCGGGTTTCCGGCCTGTCGATCAACAGCCGAACGCGCTTGGGTTCAAGCCGCCGGGCCCTGAGCGCGCACATCAGGTCGAACGCCCGGGACGCGGGATAGACAAACGCCGCGCGGCCGCCGTTTTTCAGGAGCTTTGCCGCACAATCGACGAAGTCCTCCACGGTGCTGTCGCCCTCGTGCCGCGCCAGATGGTGCGTGGGCTCCGGGCTCGCCGGTGCGGTTCCCCTGGGATTGTAGGGCGGGTTGCACACCACCAGCGAATGGCCCGAATACCCCAACGCACGCGGCGCGAGGCGCACGTCCAGATGGTGAACGGCAATCCGGTCTTCCAGGCCGTTCCCCGCCACGCTTCGCCGCGCCATGTCGCACATGTCTTCCTGCCATTCCACCGCATCAAAGCGCGCCCTCGGCTGCGCGTCCGCCATCAGAATGGAGAGAATTCCGCCGCCCGCGCCCAGGTCAGCCCCGCGGTCGCCGGGCTTGGGCGCGGCAAAATCCGCCAGCAGCACCGCATCTGTGCCGAAGCGGAATCCCTTTTCCTTTTGAAGGATTTGAAGCCCGCCGCGGTTCAGGTCGTCCAACCGCTCTCCGGGCATTTGAAAAAACAAGCGGCCCGAGTCCCCTCGCGCCGCCCGAATGTCGTCCATTTTATCTACTCCCAGATGCGAACTCCCCACATGAAAGTTCCGTTTTTCCCCAGATAGTATTCTCTGCTGTAAGAACTATTCATGTCCGTTACGGTTACCTTCCCTTTTGAAGAAGAGGCATGGATAAAACGATACTGACTACCGGTGATGCCCAAGAAGATTCCAGAGTGTCCCGGCTTTTTCTTCGTCTGCGTATCAAAAAACACGATGTCGCCACGTTTGAGTTCTTTATAGTTGGTGATAACTGTCCACTTTTTGTACATGGACTTACCCTGTGCCTGAACCTCGCTTGTAACATATACACCGATTTTTCTGAGGCAGTAGGCGGTATAGGTGCTGCAATCAAAGGTTTTGGGCGCACTGGCGGGTGACCTGTAAGGTTTGCCGAGATGCTCATAAGCCTCCACGATCAGAGCCTCTATCTTCGCTTTCGGGTACGACACCACAGAAGTGCTGTCCAGCGCCTTGATGGTCGGCGTATAGGCAATCCCGCTCTGATAGAGCTTGTTGTACTTCTGGAAAAGCTTGACCGCTGACGCGACGCCGCTGTCGTAGACGCCGTCGGCGTCTCCTCTGTAATAGCCCAGAGCCTTCAATTTGTTCTGAAGGGTGACCACGGCATCGCCCTTGGCGCCGGTCTTCAGCGTATCGCTGCCGCAGACGGTATCGTAAGACAAGGCGTTCTCATCGTTCATCAGAGTGCGGGTCGCGGTGTCGGCGCTCCCCGTGACCTTGAGGGCCGGATAGTTGAAGCTCTGGAAGGACTTGACCGCGGTGACGACGGAACTGGAGTAGACGCCGGTGATGACGCCCTTGTAGTAGCCGAGATCGCGCAGGCGCACCTGCAGCGCGGCCACATCGAGGCCCGCTTTGGATTTGGTGGAGAGCGCCTTGCTCTGAGCGCCTTCGGTGAGGATTTCAAACAATTGGGAAGAACCGGAGTTGAGCAGCGCGCGAAGCGTGCGGCTGGCGCTTCCGGATGCGGAATAGCCGTTGGCGACCTGGAACAGCTTGACCGAATACTTCGTCTGCGTATCGAAGCGGCCGTTCGGCGCATCCCAATAGAATCCCTTTTCCGCCAACTTCTCCTGCAGTTGGGTCACCTGCGCACCCGACGCGCCGTATTTCAGCGGGGTCAGATAGTTCGCCGCCTCATACTGGGCGCGGGTGACGGCGGTTTTGGAGTAGAGCACGGCGCGGGTGGCCCCGTCCGCCCTGCCGCTGACGGAAAGCCCGTTGGCGGTCTGGAATAGCCGGACGGCCGACTCGGTGGCGGAACCTGCGGAACCGTATCTGCCGCTGACGCTGCCGGAATAGTAGCCCAGCTTTTTCAGGTAGGTCTGCGCCTTTTTCACATGGGTGCCGCTACCACCGGGCTGGAGCTGGCCGTCCGCCAGCTTCTCCTGGTATTCGGCATACGTCACCGCGTCGGCGGAAGCCGCCTTTTCCTGGGTTTCGTCGTCCGCATAGCCGTATTTCTCCTTAGGCTCGATGGAATTGGCTTTCTGAAAAACCCGCACCGAGCTGTACAGGGTGGCCGTATAGGTTTTGGTGATCTTTGCGGTGTAGTACCCCTTCGCCTTCAGGTTCTGCTGAAGCGCCGTGACGGCGTCGCCTTTTGAGGAGGGGCGAAGCGTGTCGGCCATGGCCTGCCCGCAGAGAAGCGTCATGAGGATCGATGTTAAAATGGCTGCCCTGACGAGGCCTTTACCGCCTTTTCGCATCCTGACCGCCTCCTGCTTCAAAAACTTGTGCCGCACCGCTGCGCGTCGCGGCTTTCCCATAAAACGGAAACCGAATTTTGCTTGAGTATAACATATGTACGACGCCTTCGCAAGGGAAATCTGAAAATGATTTAGAAAAAGTTGCTTTTGTGAACTGGAGCAGCGATATAATGTAACTAATTCGTAATATTCGGCCGGGAAATCAGGGGGAATCTACCCGCTTCTGCGGGCTCCCGGGGATTCTTTCTCCATCTGGGCCTTTCAGGTTGGGCGGGATGTTGCGCGAAGGCCCGATCCCCTTTTTACTTTTGAAACAAATGACGCAGCATCCATTCATAAATTATGATGCCTTCATAAAACCTGTTACAGTATGACTTCGATAGCGTCGTAACGCTTTTTCCGGTTGACGAAATCGGACGGAGCCGCTATAATGGCAATACTCCGCAATGACCGGAAAGAGTAGGCGACTTCGCGCGCGACAGAGATGGGCGGTCCCCGGCTGAAAGCCGCCCGAGCGCAGAACCGCCGAAGTGCATCCGCGAGCGGGCGCGTAGATTGCGCCGGGCGCGCCCGTTACAGCGTTTGAGAGCGCAAAATGCCCCGGCATTTTGAAGCAGAGTGGAACCGCGCGAAAGCGCCTCTGTACTTACGGAGGTGCTTATTTCTTTCGTCAGGAGGGAGAGGCGTGTTTGACAGCTGGAGAGAAGACATTCGAGCGATTCTTTCCCGAGACCCCGCGGCGCGAAGTACTTTGGAAGTCATTTTGTGTTACCCGAGCTTTCGCGCCGTTCGAAGGCACCGCCGCGCCCATTGGCTTTGGCAGCACAACCTGAAGCTTCTGGCCCGCATGGTTTCCCAGCACACCCGGAGGCTGACCGGTATTGAGATCCACCCCGGCGCCACCATCGGCAAGGGCCTGTTTATCGACCACGGCATGGGCGTCGTGATCGGCGAGACGGCCGAAATCGGCGACAACGTAACCCTTTATCAGGACGTGACGCTGGGCGGCACCGGCAAGGACGTGGGCAAACGCCATCCGACCATCGGCAACAACGTGGTGATCGGCGCGGGCGCGAAGGTGCTGGGCCCCTTTCTGGTGGGCGACGGCGCCAAGATCGGCGCCAGCGCGGTGGTATTAAAGGAAGTGCCACCCTATTCCACGGTCGTCGGGAACCCCGGCCGCGTCGTGCGCCAGGCGGGCGTAAAGATCGGGATCGACCTCGATCAGATCCACCTGCCCGACCCGGTCAAGGAGCGCATCGAGGAAATGACCACGCGGCTGATACAGCTCGAAAAATGTATGGAACGCAAGGCGCAGGGCATGGCCTGCGACGCGTGCGAAGAATTCAACCTGCCCAACTGCCTGCTGGTGCCGAAGGAGGAGAACCATGAAGATCTATAACACGATGACGCGGCAAAAGGAAGAACTGATCCCGGTGCACGACGGCGAGGTGCGCATCTACGCATGCGGCCCGACGGTGTACAACTTTTTTCACATCGGCAACGCCCGCCCCTTCATCATCTTTGACACGCTGCGCCGCTATCTGACCCACAAGGGCATGAAGGTGACTTTCGTGCAGAACTTCACCGACATCGACGACAAGCTCATCCGCCGTGCGGAGGAGGAGCACACCACCGTCGAGGAGATTGCGGACCGCTACATCGAGGCGTACTTCAAGGATGCGGACGCGCTGGGCGTGATGCGGGCAGATGTTCATCCCCGCGCTACCCGGCACATTGGCGAGATCATCAAGATCATTTCAAAGCTCGTCAAAAACGGCTACGCCTACGAAGCGCAGGGCGATGTTTACTTTGACACCCAGGCGTATCCGGGCTACGGCAAGCTCTCCGGCCAGAATCTGGAGGATCGCGAGGCGGGCGCGCGGATCGAAGTGGACGACATCAAAAAGAATCCGATGGACTTCGCGCTGTGGAAGGCCCAGAAGCCAGGCGAGCCCGCCTGGAAGAGCCCCTGGGGCATGGGCCGCCCCGGCTGGCATATCGAGTGCTCCGCCATGAGCATGAAGTACCTGGGCGAAACCTTCGACATTCATTGCGGCGGCGTGGACCTCATCTTCCCTCATCATGAAAATGAGATTGCCCAATCGGAGGGCGCCACCGGGCACCCCTTCGCCAAGTACTGGATGCACAACGGCCACATCAACGTGGACAACCGCAAGATGAGTAAGTCGCTGGGCAATTTCTTCACCGTGCGCGAAATCGCCGCCGAGTACGACCTTGAGGCGGTTCGCATGTTCATGCTGAGCGCCCAGTACAGAAGCCCCATCAACTTCTCACGGGATCTGATCGAGCAGGCGAAAACCTCCCTGGAACGGCTTTACACCGCCCGCAACAACGCGCTGTTCCTCTTGGAATCCGCCCCCGACCGCGCTATGACCCCTGAGGAAGAGGCCTTTGCCGCCCGCGGCAATGAAGCCATCGCCCGCTTCGACGCGGCGATGGACGACGACCTCAACACCGCGGACGCGCTGGGGGCGATCTTCGACTGGGCGCGGGATATGAATGCGACGCTCTCCTCATTAGCCGCCTCAAAGGCGGCCGTTCAGGCAGGGCTTGACGCGCTGGGCGTGATGGCCGGCGTACTCGGGATCCTGAGCAAGAAGCTGGACACCACGCCGGAGGACGTCAAGGCGCTGGTGGAAGATCGTCAGACCGCGAAAAAGGAAAAGCGCTTCGCCGACGCCGACCGCATCCGCGGCGAGGTGCTGGCAAAGGGCTACGTGATCGAGGACACACCCACCGGGCCCAAGGTGCGCAAAGCGTAAACGCGGAAGCCTCCCTTTGCGCCTGAATCCATCGCGTATTCCAAAACGGGGCGCCCTGTGGCCGCCCCGTTTTGACGTCTTTCTTCATCATGCGCGCTGATCCCGTTGCTCTGCATAGTATGCGGTGGATGCCACCCGGAAGTGTCATCGTTGGGAGGAAAGCGCATGAGCTTTTATTGGAGAAACAGAGATAACGGCGCTGTGGAGAGCGCCTCATGTCAGTCGGCGTCGCCCGTGATCCGCTGCAATCCAGACAGCAACGGCTCTGTGGCGGGCGTCAATCGGCCGATCAGAATCCGGAACAGGGCTTGCCAGACGTGTCCGGCTGGTCCGATGGGCCCCGCCGGTCCCCAAGGCGAACGCGGCCCCGCTGGAGCGATGGGGCCTGCCGGTCCCCAAGGCGAACGCGGCCCCGCTGGAGCGATGGGTCCGGCTGGTCCGATGGGCCCCGCAGGTCCTCAGGGCGAACGCGGCCCCGCAGGAGCGATGGGACCCGCCGGTTCGATGGGCCCCGCAGGTCCTCAGGGCGAACGCGGCCCCGCTGGAGCGATGGGACCCGCCGGTTCGATGGGCCCCGCAGGTCCTCAGGGCGAACGCGGCCCCGCAGGCCCGATGGGCCCTGCCGGTCCTCAAGGGGAACGCGGCCCCGCAGGCCCTGCCGGCAGCGCGGTTGGCGGCGTGGCGGGGAAGAAATACTGATATCCACCGAACTCACGCTCAACGGTCAGTAAAGCGCCGTTTCAGGATGAAAAGCGCGGATGGCTACCGCCATCCGCGCTCAAAGCATCGGCAAAACCCTTCATGCACCTAAAATTCTCTGGGAACTTCTCGGGCGGCGCGTTACCAGTTGCTCTTCCTCCGCTATTTCTTTCGTTCCGAGCCCAGGTACATCGTATGCTCGGAGTCGATCATTCGCCGAAGATTGTCCCGCACAACCCTTGGGAACAGGCGGCACTTTTCCGCCTCGGCGACGGTCATCCATTCGCAGTCCACCTGATAGGCATCGCGTTCGGTGGGCCGAATGCGCTTCTCATCGGTCAGCTCGCAGAGGAAGATAAAATACATCTTGTGATCGGAGCCCGAGTCCCGCCCAGCGGTGATCTGCTCGTAAACCCCCGCCATGCGGACGGGGCGCACGGAGATGCCCGTCTCTTCCCTCATCTCGCGCATCAGCGCCTCGGGGAGCGTCTCCCCGGTATGCTGGCCGCCGCCCGGAAGTGCGTAATAAGCCCCCAGACGGGAGCGGCATCTATTCAGCAGGACTTTATCGCCGTCGAGCACAATGCCCTTTGCGGAATTGCGCACAGCCATGCGAAGTCACCCCTCTTCGCCGGAATCTGATCTTTTCATTATACGACAAGCGCGGCATTTTGACAAGACATATCAAAATCTTTCGCCTCCGATTGTAAACTTCGTTTAATTTGAGGATAAGAGTTTGTGCCAAGATTGAATCCTCAGGGGGGGACTGTTAAAATAACCTCAGAATATCCGGATGTAGGAGGATGCGTATGGCAGTAGCCGTCATTATGCCCCGGCAGGGACAATCGGTAGAAAGCTGCATCATTACAAAATGGCTTAAACACCCCGGTGACGCGGTCAGCGTCGGAGATGTCCTGTTTTCCTATGAGACCGACAAGGCCGCGTTCGAGGAGAGCGCCAAGGTTTCCGGCACGCTGCTGGCGGCCTTTTTTCAGGAGGGCGACGATGTGCCCTGCCTGACCAACGTGTGCGCCATCGGCGAACCTGGCGAGGATTTCGCCCAGTTCGACCCGAACGGCGCCGCGCCCGCCGCGGAAGCGCCCGCGTCTGCGCCCGTTCAGGCTGTGGAGGCCGCGCCGGCGGCAGCCCCGGTAGCTGCCGCAGCCGTTATGCCTTCCGGCGAACTCAAGATCAGCCCCCGGGCCAGGAATTTGGCCGAGGCGCGCTTTGCTGATCTTTCGAAGGCCTCTGCAACAGGCCCTGACGGTCGCGTGATCGCGCGGGATGTTCAGGCGCTCATCGACGCCGGGCAGGTGGTCACACCGGCGGCCAGCGCGGCCTACGCCGGCGGCGCGGTGGGCACCGGCCTCGGCGGCCGCGTGTCGCTGAAAGACCTCGAAGCCACCGAAGCGAAGCCCGAAGCCCCGGCCGCCGCAGTGATGCCCGCCCCGGAAGCGGCCTTCACCGACGAGCCGCTCACCAACATGCGCAAGGTGATCGCGAAGGCCATGATGCAGTCGCTGTCCTCTATCGCGCAGCTCACCCACACGCTGACCTTCGACTGCACCCAGCTCCAGTCGCTGCGCAAGCTCTACAAGGAAAAGGGAGAGGCGGCCGGGCTCTCCGGCGTTTCGCTGGGCGACATGGTGATGTTCGCGCTGTCCCGCACCCTCATGCAGCCGGAGCACCGCGCGCTGAACGCCAACCTGATCGACGGAACCACCATGCGCTACTTCCACGGCGTCAACCTGGGCTTCGCCTGCGATACCGAGCGGGGACTCATGGTGCCGGTCATCAACGGCGCGGATCGGATGAGCCTTAAGGAGATTTCCGAAGCCGTCAAGAGTCTCGCCAAGGCTGCGAGGGCGGGAACAATCAACCCGGACCTTCTGCGCGGCGGCTCGTTCACGGTCTCGAACCTGGGCGCGCTGGGCATCGAGAGCTTTACGCCCATCATCAACCCGCCGCAGACGGGCATCCTGGGTGTGGACGCCATCGTGCAGCGGGTGCGCGAGGTGAACGGCAAGATCGAGGTCTACCCGGCGATGGGCCTTTCGCTGACCTACGATCACCGCGCCATCGACGGCATGCCCGCCTCGAAGTTCCTGGCGGACCTGAAGTTCAACCTGGAAAACTTCCTGATGCTGCTTGCGAAAGGATAGAACTATGTACGATTTGATCGTCATCGGCGGCGGTCCCGCCGGGTATCTGGGCGCGGAGCGCGCCGCCCACGCGGGGATGAGCGTCTGCCTGTTCGAAAAGAATTCGCTGGGCGGCGTCTGCCTGAACGAGGGCTGCATCCCGTCCAAGGCACTTTTGCATTCCGCGAAGGTGTATGAAACCGCGAAGCACGCCGACAAGTACGGCGTCCGGGTGACGGACGCGTCCCTCGACCACAAGGCGGTCGTGGCACGGCGCGGCAAGGTGGTCAAGCTGCTTGTATCGGGCGTCGGCGCAAAGCTGAAGGGCGCGGGCGTTACCGTCGTCAAGGCGGAGGCGAAGATTTTGGGGCGCGTGCCCGGCGGCTTCTCGGTGGAAGCCGATGGCCAAGCCTACGAAGCGAAGAAGCTCTTGATAGCCGCCGGTTCTTCCCCGGTGATTCCGCCGATTCCCGGGCTCAGGGAAGCCGTGGCCTCGGGCTTTGCGATCACCAACCGCGAAGTGCTGGTGCTGCCGGAGGTGCCGAAGTCCCTCGTCATCATCGGCGGCGGCGTGATCGGCCTCGAGATGGCGGCGTATTACGTGACCGCGGGCAGCGAGGTCACCGTCGTCGAGATGCTGGACCACATTGCCGGCCCGACGGACGGCGAGATCCGCACCATCCTGCTCAAGGAATACCAGAAAAAGGGCGTCAAGTTCCTCCTGGGCACGAAGGTCACCGGCCTTACAAAGGACAGCGTGCTGTGCGAGGCGGACGGTAAGCCCGTCGAACTGAAATGCGAAAAAACGCTCTGCGCCATCGGCCGCCGCGCGAATCTCAGCGGCCTCGGCCTTGAAGCGCTGGGCGCCGAAGTAAGCCGCGTGGGCATCGTGACCGATTCTCAGGGGCGAACGAACGTCGAGGGCGTCTATGCCGCGGGCGACGTCAACGGCATTCAGATGCTGGCGCACACGGCCTACCGCGAGAGCGAGGTGGCGGTGAACACCATGCTGGGCAAGAAGGACGCCATGCGCTACCACGCGAACCCGGCGGTGATCTACACGAAGCCCGAGGTCGCCTGCGTCGGCTATACCGAGGAGGCCGCGAAGGAAGCGGGCATCCCCTACGAGGTCAAAAAGCTCTCGATGCGCTACGCCGGAAGGTTCGTCGCTGAAAACGAAGGCGAGGACGGGCTGTGCAAGGTTCTGGTGCACGAACAACACAGAAACGTCATCGGCGTGCACATGATCGGCGCCTACGCCTCGGAGATCATCTGGGGCGCGGCGGCGATGATTGAGACCGAACTGCGCGTCAAGGACGCCAAGGAGATCATCTTCCCCCACCCCACCGTTTCGGAAATCATCCGCGAAGTCATCTGGGAATTTGCCGATTAGCGCATACGTAAGGAGTGATTCCATATGTCCAAGCAACTTTTCGTCGACCCGTCGGCGCTTCGAAAGCCCGGCAAAGTGCGTTTTGAGGACATCCCCGTTAACACCTACCAAAAGACCGTCAAGGACGAAGTGGGCCACCTGACAAACGAGCAGCTGGTTCGCATCTACCGCGACATGCTGGTGCTGCGCGAGTTTGAGACGATGCTCAACCTCATCAAGACCACCGGCGAATACAAGGGCATCACCTACAACCACCCCGGCCCGGCGCACCTTTCGATGGGCCAGGAGGCCTCCGCGGTGGGCATGGCCTTCCATCTGGACGAAAACGACTTCATCTTTGGCTCCCACAGGAGCCATGGTGAAATTCTCGCCAAGGGTATGTCGGCCATCGAAAAGCTCTCGGACGAAGCGCTCCTCAAAATCATGAAGGAGTTCTTCGGCGGCGAGATTCTGAAGGTTGTGGACGACGGAAAGCAGGCTTCCGTCAAGGCGCTGGCCATTGACTTCCTGCTCTACGGCGCAATGGCGGAGATCTTTGCACGGGCCACCGGCTTCAACCGCGGCCTCGGCGGATCGATGCATACCTTCTTCACGCCCTTCGGCATCTACCCGAACAACGCGCTGGTGGGCGGCTCCGCCGACATCGCGACGGGTTCCGCGCTGTACAAAAAGGTCACCCGCAAAAAGGGCATCGTCGTAGCCAACATCGGCGACGGATCTCTCGGCTGCGGCCCGGTTCTGGAAGCGCTCAACTTCGCGTCGATGGGCCAGTTCACCCAGCTCTGGGACGGCGATATGAAGTCGGGTCTTCCGGTTCTCTTCAACGTCTTCAACAACAACTACGGCATGGGCGGACAGACCGTCGGCGAGACGATGGGCTACGACGTGCTGGCGCGGCTTGGCGCGGGCTTCTCGCCCACTCAGATGCACGCCGAGCGCGTGGACGGCTTCAACCCGCTGGCTGTCATTGATGCCTACGGCCGCAAGAAGAAGCTGCTCAGCGAGGGCAAGGGCCCGGTGTTCCTGGACGTCCTCACCTACCGCTTCGCCGGACACAGTCCGTCGGATTCCTCCTCCTACCGCACGAAGGAAGAGATCGCTGCGTGGGAAGCTGTCGATCCCATCAACGTCTACCGCAGCCAGCTGATCGAAGCGGGCGTCGCCACCGAGGCGGAGTGCGACGCGATCCATGAGACGGTGAACGCCGCCATCCTGGAGAACTTCAAGCGCTCCATCGACGACGCCGTTTCGCCACGCATGGACCTTAACAAGGATCCCGAGGCCATCAGCAGGCTTATGTTCTCGAACGGCCATGTGGAAGCCTTTGATGAAGCGAAGCCGGACGTTCTGATGCCTATGGAGGAGAACCCGCGGGTCAAAGCCATCGCCGGCAAGGAACGCTTCTACGTGAAGGATGGCAAGCCCGTCTCGAAGAACAAACTCTACCAGCTGCGCGACGGCCTCTTTGAAGCGATCATCGACCGCTATTACAAGGACCCGACCCTCGTATCCTACGGCGAAGACGTGCGCGACTGGGGCGGCGCATTCGCGGTATACCGCGGGCTGACCGAGGCGCTCCCCTATCACCGGCTGTTCAACGCGCCGATCTCCGAGGCCGCCATCGTCGGCACGGGCGTTGGCTATGCCATGTCCGGCGGCCGCGCGCTGGTGGAACTGATGTACTGCGACTTCCTGGGTCGCGCCGGCGACGAGGTGTTCAATCAGATGTCGAAGTGGCAGTCGATGTCGGCGGGCGTCATCAAAATGCCGCTGGTCCTGCGCGTTTCGGTGGGCTCCAAGTACGGCGCTCAGCATTCCCAGGACTGGACGGCGCTGACCGCCCACATCCCCGGGCTTAAGGTCGTCTTCCCCGCCACGCCCTACGACGCCAAGGGTATGATGGCCGCGGCGCTCGCGGGCACCGACCCGGTGGTGTTCTTTGAGAGCCAGCGCATCTACGACGTGGGCGAGATGTTCCACGAAGGCGGTGTGCCGGCGGAATACTACGAAATCGAACTGGGCAAGCCTGACATCAAGCGCTCGGGCTCCGACATCACCATCCTGACCTTCGGTGCGGTGCTCTACCGCGCGCTCCAGGCTGCCGACACGCTGAAGGAAAAGTACGGCCTTTCCGCCGAGATCATCGATGCTCGCTCGCTGGTTCCGTTTGATTACCAGATGGTGCTGGATTCGGTCAAGAAGACCGGCAGGCTGGTCGTCGTCACCGATGCCTGCGAGCGCGGCTCCTACGCCAGCGAGGTCGCCCGCAACGTGACGGAACTGGGCTTTGACCTTCTCGACGCGCCGCCGGTGGTGGTGGCAGCGAAGAACTGGATCACCCCCGCCCACGAGCTGGAAGAGGCGTTCTTCCCGCAGCCCGAATGGATCCTCGACGCCATCGACGCGAAGATCGTTCCGCTGCCGGGCCACGTGCGCACCACCAACCAGACGCCGGGCGAGAAGCTGCGCGAGCTGCGCGCGGGCATCTGACCCAATACATCCCCTGTACGAACGGCGCGCAGATAGCGCGCCGTTCGTTTTTTCTCCCAATCCTGCTGGGTGGCTGGTGAAGCGCGTGAAAACATGCGGCACGCCATTTAAACCAGTGTTCGAGACCTACCAGCGAGAAGCATTAACGCGAATGCTTGGTATAAAGCCCCAGGATGCAAGGCCATGTTGCTTTGAATTCGCGCCAAACAGGTTGATGCCCACGGTTTCCCAACGGGATGCACCTGGCGCAATTTGCCCGTCGTACCAAGCCTGCGTTTTGCTTGCGGAAGGCATAGAAAAAGGCCGGAGCTCACGCTCCGGCCTTTGATGGGTTATGCTCAGGAAATCGTCGTGTAGGTCATGATGACGTCGCCCGTGGGCAGGATCATCGTGTTCTGGACGTTGGGCTTGAGCATGTAGGGGTTGGTGTAGAAGTAGAGAGGCGCGACGCCACCGGTGGCCATCAGGACCTTCTCCGCCTGGGCGCTCAGCGCAACGCGCTCGGCCGGGTCGGTGGAGAGCTTGATCTTGGAGATCAGGCTGTCATAGGCGTCTGCCCAGGTCTGGTCGCCGTTCTCGCCCCAGTAGGCGCCGAGGCCGGCGTCCTTGGTGACATCGGTGAAGCGAGTGTAGTCACCCACTTCGCGGCCCAGGCGCGGGTAGTTGTTGCCCGAAGCGCTGATGAAGATGTCCAGGAAGTTGGTGGTGTCGTTGTAGTCCGCGATCCAACCCATGCGCGCCGCTTCGGCGTCGCCGGCCTTCAGCTTGGCCTGCAGGGTGGACCAAGCTTCGGTGTTGATCGTCGCGGTGATGCCGAAGGTGTTCCAGACCTCCTGCACGTACTGGATGATCGCGGCGTTGGCACCGGAGTTGTTGAAGGCGAACTCGATCGAGGGCGCGTCGGTGAACACGACGTCACCAGTCTCGATGCTGCCGGTGTAGGCATAGCCCAGCTCGATCAGAGTCTTGACCGCAGCCACCTGATCCTCGGTGTAATTGGCGTTCTCAGCGGAGGGGGTGTTGGTGCCGGTATACCAGGCGCCATAGCCTTCCGCGCTGCGCACGTCGGCGTTCACGCCGTCAGACAGATTGCTCGGGAAGAAGCCCGTCGCGGCAACCTGACCGCCCTGGGTCACGTACTCGACGACTTCCTGACGGTTGATGAGCTGGCCGAAGGCGAAACGGGCTTTGGCCATCTCCTGCACGGTCAGCTGCTTGCCGGCCGGAGAGACGTCCTTATGCACGTTGAAGAGGATGTACCAGGTGCCGATGTAGGGCCCGAACACCAGCTCGCCCGGATAGGTGGACTGCAGGCGCGGGAACTCGGTGGGGTCGATGGCGTTGATGAAGGAAGCGGTGTTGTTCTCATAGGCGGTCAGGATGGCCACATTGTCCTCGGACAGGTAGCAGTTGATGCCGCCCAGCGTAACATTCGCAGCGTTCCAGTAGTTCGGGTTCTTTTCAAAGGAGATGACGTCGTCCACCTTGTAGACGGTCATGCGGTAGGGACCCATGCCGATGTAGGTTTCCGGCTTGGTCGCCCAGATGCCTTCGTTGTCCGCATCGGCGGCTTTGACCGGCATGAAGGTCGGGAAAGCACACAGCTCAAGGAAGTACGGGGTGGGCGCGACCAACTTGACGGTCACCGTGCGGGCGGCGTCATCTGCCACCGCGTTCATGCCGCCTTTACCGTCGTTGCCTTCGATCGCGTCGTACAGGAAGCCGTAGTCCGCGCCGAGGTCGGCGGAGGCAGAGCGCTTCCAGGAAGCGATGATGTCGCTGGCGGTGAAGTCACTGCCGTCGGACCACTTAAGGCCTTCGCGGAGGGTGAAAACATAGGTCAGGCCATCTTCGGAGATGGTGTAGGATTCCGCCAGTTCAGGCGAGAGCGTGGGCTGACCATCCACATACTGATAGCCCATCAGGCCGGCGTGGGCCAGCTTCAAGGTGTTGGAGCCGTTGACCGAGCTGTTGAGAGCAGGATCAATCGAGAGAGGGGTGCCGCCGCCAAAGAACACGGAGATGACCGGCGCGCTGGATTCCGCTACGCCAACCATTCCGGTACCGATGACGAGCGTAAGCGCCAGCAGTATCGCAAGTACCTTTTTCATGGTTCTCCTCCTCTATTATATGTCTCCCCAGACTGAATGAAACTAATCTTTATGATAGCATGCAGACGGCATGCTGTCAAGGAACCAACGTGAAAAATGAATTTAAATGTGGTGGCAGGCGGCAAAATGCCCCGGTTCCACTTCTTTGAATTCAGGGTTTACCTGGGCGCAGATTTCGGTCGCCCGGCTGCAGCGGGTGCGGAACGGACAGCCCGACGGCACGTTGAGCGGGCTCGGGATATCGCCGCTGAGCACGATCCTGCGGGAAGCGCGGGAGCGGTCGGGATCAGGAATCGGCACCGCGGAAAGAAGTGAAATCGTATAGGGGTGCAGCGGATGCCGGTTCAACTCCTCGGAGGAGGCCATTTCCACCATCTTGCCCAGATACATCACCGCGATGCGGTTTGAAATGTGTTTGACCACCGCGAGGTCGTGGGCGATGAAGAGGTACGCAAGGCCCAACTGCCCCTGAAGGTCTTCCAGCATGTTGATGATCTGCGCCTGTATCGATACGTCCAGCGCCGAAACCGGCTCATCGCAGACGATGAACTCCGGATTTGAGGCCAGTGCGCGGGCGATGCCGATGCGCTGGCGCTGCCCGCCGGAAAACTCATGGGCATAGCGCGTGGCCTGCTCGCTGGAAAGGCCCACCATGCTTAGAAGGCGGTTGATCTTTTCGTTCCGCTCTTTTTTGCCAGCGTAGAGCCCATGCACATCCAGCGGTTCCGCGACAATATCGCCCACCGTCATGCGCGGGTTCAGCGAGGAATACGGATCCTGAAACACGAGCTGCGCGCGGCGCCGGAAGGCGGGCAGCGTCTTTTTCTCGACCTTTTCGCCGTCAAAGTACACCTCTCCGCTGGTGGGCGTGTACAAGTGCAGAAGGGATCGGCCTACGGTGGTCTTGCCGCAGCCGGATTCCCCCACCAACCCCAGCGTTTCGCCCTTGTTGATGGCAAAGGATACGCCGTCCACGGCCTTCAGCGGCCGTTTTCCGAAGAAACCGGTGCTGATCTGAAAGTACTGCTTGAGATCCCGGACGTCCACGAGGGGCTTTCCGGCGGCTATTTTTTCATTCATGCTTATCACCATTTTCGTCGGTTCGGATGCGAAGGATTTCGCCGTCCTCTCCGGTTTCGATCGCGTTCTCCTTTTTAAGGCCTTCCCGCACGTTGACCCAGCAGGCGGAAAGATGGTCCTCCGCCACCCAGACCTCCCTGGGCTGCTGGCTGAGGCAAACCTTCATGGCCTGAGCGCAGCGTGGCGCGAACGCGCAGCCAGCGGGCATGTTGAGCATGTCGATGGGCGTGCCGGCGATGGGAATCAGCCGCTCCTGGCCGTTGCTGTCAATGTTGGGAATGGAGCGCAAAAGTCCCTTGGTATACTCGTGCCGCGGGTTGTAGAAAATCTGGCGGGCGGTGCCGCGCTCGGCTACCTTGCCCGCGTACATGACGATCACTTCGTCGCACATGTTGGCGATGCCGCCCAAGTCGTGGGTGATCATGATGATGGCCATCCCCAGTTTCTTCTGAAGCTCCATCATGAGTTCCAGAATCTGCGCCTGAATGGTCACATCGAGCGCGGTGGTGGGCTCGTCCGCGATCAGGATGTCCGGTTCGCAGGCCAGCGCCATCGCAATCATCGCGCGCTGGCGCATGCCGCCGGAGAGTTCGTAGGCATATTGATTCATGCGCTTGTGGGGTTCGTTGATGCCCACCAGGTTGAGCATTTCAACGGCGCGATCATAGGCCTGCGCCTTGTTGCGCCCGGTATGCAAAAGGATGGCCTCCATCAGTTGGTTGCCGATGGTGAAAACCGGGTTTAGGCTGGTCATCGGATCCTGAAAGATGATGCCGATCTTGTTGCCGCGGATCTTCCGCATCTCTTCTTCGGACGCGCCAACCAGCTCTTTGCCCTGGAACTTGATGCTGCCGCTGACGATGCGGCCCGGCGGCGTCAGAATCTGCAGCACCGAATAGGCCGTCACAGACTTGCCGCTGCCCGATTCGCCCACGATGCCAAGCACAGTACCCTTGCTGAGATTGAAGGATACGTCGTTCACCGCCTTCACTTCACCGGAGGGGGTGAAGAACGATGTGCACAGGTTTTTAACTTCAAGAAGATTCATCATGCTTCCCTCCCCTACGACCTGAGCTTCGGATCGAAGGCATCGCGCAGTCCGTTGCCCAATAGGTTAAACGACAGCACGATCAGGAATATGGATAGCGCCGGGAAGATGAGCAGATACGGATAGGAGACAAGGCCGGAGCGCGCGTCGGATGCCAGCGAGCCCAGAGAGGGCATTGGGATCGAAACGCCAAGACCGAGGAACGAGAGAAAGCTCTCGGTAAAAATTGCGGAGGGGATCTGCATGGCGGCCGTGATGATGATAACCGACACGCAGTTGGGAATCATATGCTTTCGGATGATGCGGGCAGGCGAAGCGCCGATGGAGCGGGAGGCCAGCACGTACTCCTGTTCCTTGATGGACAGGATCTGCCCGCGCACCTGCCGCGCCATGCCCACCCAGTACAGAAGGCCGAACACGATGAATATGCTCACCATGCCCGCGCCCATTCGTACAATGAGCATGCTCTTCGAGGTGCTGATGATGTCCTTGATCGCGACCGAAAGAAGAATGACGATCAGCACATCCGGCAGCGAGTATATGATGTCCACGATGCGCATCATGATCAGGTCTACCTTGCCTCCAAAGTAGCCGGATATAGCGCCGTAGATGATGCCGATGACGACGACGATTATGGCCGACACGATGCCGACCAAGAGTGAAATCCGCGTGCCGTAGATGACGCGGCTGGCGTAGTCGCGGCCCAGCGAATCAGTACCCATTAAGTGCGGAAACACGGATTCGCCCTGGGCAATCTTCGCCATTTCCTTTTTGGAATACTCCATCGGGCCCAGGTATTTGGCCGTAACATCCTGCTTCGTATAACTGTAGGGGTACACCGAAGGCACGATGAAGGCGACCATCGCCACGAGGAAGAGGATCGCCACGCAGGCCATCGAAATCTTGTTGCGGCGCAGGCGGCGCATGGCGTCCCGCATGAAGGAAACCGATTCGCGGGTGACGACCTGCTGCGCTTTATCCTCCTCGCTCGCCCGATCAAACAGGCCCGGATCCAGCTGAAGGCTCAGCGGGTTTTTCTTGAGGGTCTTGTCCATTTTTATACCTCTACCACCTTACCGCAAATCAATTCTGGGATCCATGACCTTGTACAGCACGTCCGTGAGGAAGTTAAGCATAATGATGAGGAACGCCAGGAAGATCGTCACACCCATCACCATCATGTAGTCGGTGCGCAGCATGCTGTTGACGAACAGTCGCCCGAGGCCGGGCACCGAGAAGATGTTTTCCACCACCATGCTGCCCGTGAGGATGAAGGCCAGCATCGGTCCGGCGTAGGTCAAAACCGGGCTCAGCGCGTTCTTCAGCGCATGCTTGAAGATCACCTTGTTTTGGCGAAGCCCCTTGGCGCGGGCGGTTCGGATGTAATCCTGCCCCAGCACGTCCAGCATGCTGCTGCGCTCAAGGCGTGTGATGTACGCCAACGGATACAGGCTCAGCGAAATGATCGGCAGCACCAGCCCACCGGGCTGGTTGCCCATGCTGGGGAGCCAGCCAAGCTGCAGCGAAACGACCAGAAGCAGAACCGTCGCCATGACGAACGATGGCATCGAAACCAGCGCCGTTGTCACAACCTGAACGATCTTGTCGGGCCATCGCCCTCTTGTAAGCGCGGCAATGGCCCCGAGAATAACGCCAAGCACCATCGCAATCAGCGCGGCGCTGACGCCGATGGTCGCCGAATACGAAAAGCCCGATTTGATCAGATCAAAAACCGTGCTGCCAACCCAGGCCGTAGAAAGGCCAAAGTCGAACACCACAATGTTCTTCAGATAATTGAGAAACTGGATGCCAAGCGGCTTGTCAAAGCCATACTTCGCCTCCAGCGCCGCAATCGTCGCATCCGACTTGGCCTTTTCAGAACTGAAAGGGCTGGCTGGAATCGCATGCATTGTGAAAAAAGTGATCATGACGACAAGGAAAATCGTAAGAATCGCCATGCCCAGCCGCTTCAGCGTATACATCGCAAACCGTGCACTCATGGGGTACCTCCCGCTCTATGAAACAACCGATATAAATGATATTATACATCCCGAATAATGCATTGTCAAACGCTTCGGCCATTCGAGTTCAAGGTTTTTGCTGGTAAGACCACCAGAGGCCATGCGTTTACAAGCCTGGGCCGATCGTGTATAATAGATCGAAGAATGTTTTCAGGAGGACGGATTATGGCACGTGGCGGATTTCCGGGTATGATGGGCGGCGGCAACATGCAGCAGCTGGCGCGGCAGGCGCAGAAGCTGCAGCAGCAGATGGCCGAAATGCAGGCGGCGCTGGACGCGCGCGAATTCGAGGCGTCCGCGGGCGGCGGCATGGTTTCTGTCAAGGTCAACGGCAAGAAGGAGTTGCTTGCGCTTTCCATCAAGCCCGAGGCGGTGGACCCCGAGGATGTCGAAATGCTGCAGGACCTTGTGATGGCGGCGGTCAACGAGGCGCTGCGCCAGGCAGCCGAGACCATCGAGCGTGAAATGGGCAAAATGACCGGCGGGCTCAATATGCCGGGCCTTTTCTAAATGAACGACATAGAACCCATTGCGAAGCTGGTCAACCAGCTCGCGAGGCTGCCGGGCGTCGGCCGCAAGACCGCGGCCCGGCTGGCCTATCACATCATCGCGCTGCCGGAGGAGCAGGTGCGCGAACTCGCCGTTTCCATTTTCAACGGCAAAAAACTGGTGCACTTCTGCCCGGTCTGCGGCGACTATACCGACGCCGACCCCTGCAAGCGCTGCGCGGACCCGAACCGGGACAGATCCATACTCTGCGTCGTCAAGGATCCGAGGGACGTAGCCGCGATGGAGCGCATGCGGGATTTCAACGGCCTGTACCACGTGCTGCACGGCGTCATCTCGCCGATGGACGGCGTAGGCCCGGACGATATCCGCATCCGCGAGTTGATGACCCGGCTGGCCTCCGGCGAGGTCAGGGAGGTCGTGCTGGCCACAAACCCCGACATCGAGGGCGAGGCCACCGCCGCCTACATCGCGCGGCTCGTCAAACCCATGATGGTGAAGGTAACGCGAATTGCTCACGGCGTTCCAGTGGGCGGTGAACTGGAGTACACCGACGAAGTGACCCTCTCCAAGGCGTTTGAAAACCGCCGGGAGATCTGAAGCCCGCCGGTTCTTTGATTTAAAGGCCACGCCCTCGAAAGCATGCTTTCGAGGGCGTGTTTCTTGAATATGCGCCGTGCGCCGGACAGCCGCCGGGGGCCGGAGATACCGATACCTCCCCCGCCGGTCAGTTCGGAAGCCTCCTCCGACGCCTGATCCAGCATGCCCTTGCGGACAGCGGATCATGTTCCGAAGGAAAGAGCCGCTCGTTTGCGACGACTTAGTTTGCGGGAATGAAGTCCGGAAGTGTTTCGGTCGCGACATAGTAACCGGAGATGTAGCCCATGCCGCAGGCGTCCGCGTCGGCGTTGGAGCCCAACCGGTTGGTTCCGTGCACGCCGCCGGTCACCTCGCCTGCCGCGAACAGGCCGGGAATGATCTGGCCGTAGATGTCCTTCACCTGGGTGTTCTTGTTGATGACAAGGCCGCCCATGGTGTGGTGAACGGACGGATACTGCGCCACGGCGTAGTAGGGGCCTTCCTCCATTTTGACCATCGTGGAGGCCATGACCTTGCCGAATTCCTCATCCACGCCGCTGTCGATGAAGCCGTTGTGCCGTTCGATGGTCGCCTTCAGCGCGGCGGGGTCAACGGACGGATACTGCTCCTTGATGGCGTAGGCGTTGATGGCTTCGGCCAGCGCTTCCAGCGTGTCGCCCTTCAGAATGCGGCCGCTCTCGACGCCCTGCGCGATCTCCTCGGGCTTGACGAAGCCGGCCACCTTCTCGGTGAAGATGCAGTAGGTGGAGATAAAGCCGGACTTGACCGCCGCGTTGGCGCACACATCGCGGCGCTCGCCCTCGTTGACATAGCGGTTGCCGGTATAGTCGACATACACCACGCCGTAGCTGGGGCCGGTGAAGGGCCACACCGCATACTTGTCGAGCACGCCGTTGCTCGGGTCAGCGAAGGGGTAGCGCTGGATGTTGGACATCTGGGTGGTGTTGGCGCCGATCGCCTGGGCGAGGTAGATGCCTTCGCCGGTGGAAACAGCCACATTGTTGGTGGTGGGGATTTCCGCCGTCAGGTAAGGAACCTGGGTCTCGCGCATCTCAACGTTGGCGCTGAAGCCGCCCGTCGCCAGGATGACGCCCTTCTTGGCTTCGATGGTCTTGTAACCGTCCGCCGTGGCGACCCGGATGCCGACGACCCGGTTGGCCTCGTCGCGGGTGCGGTAGATTTCCACCATTTTGGTATCAAGCTCAACGACCGCGTCGGTGCCGGCGAGGATCTTCTTCTGAACCTCCGTGATGTCGGAACCAACCTGGTTCTTGGTCACGTAGGTGCGGTAGCCGTAGTGTCCGCCGGGGCGCGCCAGCGTGTCGCGGACTTCCAGGCCGTTGTCAAGCAGCAGATCGAAATAGAACGGAGAGGCGTAGACGAAGTTTTCGACCAGCTCGATGTTCGACATGTTGTCGCCGCCAGCCATCGTATCCGCGATGTGCTTTTCAGCGGTGTCCGGCTCGAGGTTGTATTTCTTCTGAAGATCGGCCGCGATCTTCGAGGTATACGCTGCGTACTGGCCACCGTTGATGGCGGAGTTGCCGCCGGTGGTGGACAGCTTCTCAATCAGAACCGTGCTGGCGCCGCTGGTCACCGCGCTGTAAGCGGCCGCCATGCCGGCGTAGCCGCCGCCCACGACCACAATGTCGTAGCTCTCGTCCCACTGGGCGGGGACGTCAAAAGAGCCCATCGCCGGGAAATAGGAAACGGCCTCTTCCGCCTGGGGCTCGGCTTTGACGGAAAACGCGGCGATGTCAGCGCCCGCTTCTTCCAGCGCGGCCTTCACGGCCGCTTTGATGCCGTTGGAGGACATCGTCGCGCCGCTGACGCCGTCCACTTCGACGGACTGGGCGTCTACGATCGCCTGGGGCAGCTTCTCGAGGGCCGGATAGCCCGGCGGGGTTTCGTTGTGGGATTTGACGACGACGCTGACGATGGCGTCCTCGGAAAGGGTGACTTCCACCACGAGACCGTCGGCCATACCCTTGACGGTTTCGGTATACACGCCGGGCTTCATGCCTTCGGCAGCGGCCACTGCGCCGGTAAGGCCAAACAGAATCGAGATCGCAAGCGCGATGGAAAGAATCTTTCTGAACATAATTATCTCCTTCCCTTTATGCAAGAACAAACCGACCACGTTCCCCTTTACGTGGGCCAAGTCCTTCCAGATACCATCCCTCCCATCCCACAATGCGTAACGTTGAAGGCGTCCGCCAAGCCGATCCGCCTTGCGGGGCGGAAACTTTGGCGTGAAACCCTCTCCGAACTGAAAAGGCCCCTCAAGAGACCAAAATCAGTATAGCAATACCGAATATGCCTGTCAATAGATTCGACGGAAAATTATCGATACAATTAAATCGATTTGCATTTGGCGTAGCGAAGCCCGATCAGGAGCGTATTTTCCCAAAGAAAAACAGTCCCGAACCGGCGAATACCGGTTCGGGACCGCGAAAACGACTGGTAGCAATGCGTCAACCTTCCGACTTTTGGGTCAGGAGTTCCCCAAGATGACTTCGAGCGGACGGAGTCCGTCAGGATACATCTGTCTCCTTCGCGCCGTAGCGGGAGGGCGGAGGCGGTTCCGCCATGCGGTCATCAATACCCACAGCCATGATGTGCGGGATCTGCACCCACTTGGGCGGACGCGTGACCAGGGCCAGCAAGTTGGCGGGCATCCAGGTCATGAGATAAAACCCCATCATGAGCAGGCAATGAAGCCGGGCATGGCTCCACTTCTTTTCGGCCGTACACACCAGAACCACCGCGAAAAAACCGCCCACAAAAGTGCTTGCGAGGGCCATAGCCAGCGTCCATACCGCCCACATGACGGCTTCTCGGGCACCCAAGGTCAGCAGCTGCCGTATGAATTCCGCCACGCAAAGGCCGAAGGACGCGATGCCCAGTCCCTGCAGCGGTGTTCCGGCAAACACGACGAGGACGTCCAGGGCGTCCAGGCTGCGCCGCTTTCTTACTACTTGAGCAAGCGCCTTGCGATAGCGGATAAAGCACTGCAGCGTGCCCGCGCCCCAGCGCCTGCGCTGTACGAACGAGTCCCGAAGCGTGACGGGCTGCTCGTCGTAGGTGATGGCTTCCTCCATCCAAGCGATCTTAACGCCATTCTGCGCGCAGATGCCGGTAAACTCCTGGTCTTCGGTCAAAGTAAAGGTGTCGAAGCCGATCTTTCGGATCGTGTCCGCGCTGAACATGATGCCGGTGCCGTTGAGGGAAGCCGACATGTTCAGCGCAAAGCGCGCATGGTTGAAGAAGCGGTTCATGAACCAGAAAAAGATGGACGTGCAGCCGGCCACCCAGTTGTCGTCCGGGTTTTTGCTGTCGCGGTAGCCCTGCGCCACCCCATAACCAGCGGCCAGCGCATTGTTGGTGGCCTGAAAAAAGCCGCCGTCCACCACGTTGTCGGCATCGAAGATGCAGAAGGCGTCGTACTTCGTTTCGCCGCTCAAGAGCTTATCAAACGTCCAGCGGAGAACTTCGCCCTTCGAGCTAACCTCGACATCTATGTCGAGCACCTTCGCGCCCGCGTCCAGCGCGGCCTTGCGGGTGTTGTCCGTACAATTGTTGGGCACCACGTACACGTCAAAGAGCGTGCGCGGGTACCGCTGGCGAAGCAGGCTGTCGATGAGCTTGGGAACCACCGCCTGCTCGTTTCTTGCCGGAATGATCGCGGCGATTCGGTTGACGGGGGGCGCAGACGGTATCGTTCGCCGCTTCATCGTGTTTCCGGCAATGGCGACGGCCAGAAAATAGCAGCCGTACACCGTGAAAGCCAAACCCAATATCATAGCCAATCTAAGAATCAATTGCGCGCACCTCAAATCATTGCAGGCTTTCCGCGAGGCTCTGGCGCTTCTGACGTTCCATCAGGTTGACCAGCCTGGGCCTGTTGTATCGCTGGATCATCACAAAGGGCAGATTCCCAACAGCATAGAGCGCCGCGCCAATCCGGCCGGCGAGGCCTTCCATGAGCACCAGGAAGATGGGGCTGAGGAGTACCAACATCCAATGGACAAATTCCGCGACGCAGGTCTCGAGAATCAGCTCTTCCAGATAGTCGAAGTCGCGGAAGACGGAGATTTTTTTCCGAAACATGCTCTTGACGTGCTGACTCATATCAGGGAGCTTGTCTTTCCAGAACTGAATCTTGAAACGCGTATAAAACATGCCGTTCTGCTCCCATCGATATGAAGCATAGGGCGCTTCAAGGTAATTGAAGTTTTTTCTCGGAAGCAATTGGCCTACATAATGCGAAGCCGCGCCGATGAACGCAACGATCAGCGCGAACTTGAAAATCTGCCCGATAAAAGCGGGCAAGGTCATCATAAAGCGGCTAAACATGCATGCGATCCCTTCTCTGATCCGCTTGCTTTTCCATTATTCTAGCACACATGTGATGGCTTTGCAAATTAAAACATGGGAATCAATTGGTTTTGGCCAAAGGTACCGGCCGGATTCGGTGTGGGTGCCGGGTCTTGCCCGCGCCCATTTCTGGAATCCGGTCGGTTCCAGGTGGTGCGGAGCAAACCCCCGTTCACTCCTTTTCTCCAGGGGAATCCGGTTTCTACCCCTCGGTCTGTTTTGGGTTTTGGACCCCCTGATCCAGCGCGTAGGCGCTGTACAGCGTGCTGTACAGCCCGCCCTTGGCCATGAGCGCCTCGTGCGTGCCCTGTTCTTCAATACCGCGGTCGGTAAGCACCAGAATCAGTTTTGCGCCGCGGATGGTGGTGAGCCGGTGGGCAATCGTAAATGTGGTACGCCCCCGCATCAGCGTTTCCAGCGAGCGCTGAACGACCTGTTCGGACTCATTGTCCAGCGCCGAGGTGGCCTCGTCCAGAATCAGAATCGGCGGGTTCTTCAAAAAGACGCGGGCGATCGACACGCGCTGCTTCTGTCCGCCTGAAAGCCGGACGCCGCGCTCACCGAGGAAAGTGTCATAGCCATCCGGCAACTGGCGTATGAACTCGTCCGCCCCCGCCATCTTTGCAGCCTCGATGATCTCCTCCATCGTCGCGCCCGGCTTTCCGTATTCGATGTTGTCGCGCACGGAGCCGGAAAAAAGGTATACGTCCTGCTGCACAATGCCGATCTGCTCGCGCAGAGAATCCAACGTAAAATCCCGGATGTCGATGCCGTCGATCAGAATACGTCCGCCGGTCGGTTCATAGAAGCGTGGAATCAGGTTGCACAGCGTGGTCTTCCCACCACCGGAAGGCCCCACCAGCGCGATGGATTCCCCCGGCTCCACCGAGAGGCTTATGTCGCTGAGCACCTCTTCCCCGCCCTTTTCATAGGCAAAGCTGACATGCTCAAAACGGACCTCTCCCCGCTCGATCGTATGAGGGTTTGCGCCGGGCTCGTCCGTGACGCTGACGGGCTCGTCCATCACTTCGACAAAGCGCTCAATGCCCGTCATGCCGCGCTGGAACTGTTCGGTAAACTCCACGATGCGGCTGATGGAGGTAAGCAGCGCCGTCACATAGAGAAGATATGCCACGAGATCTGCCGGCATAATCGCGCCCCGAATCATGAACAGCGCGCCGACCACCACCACCAGGATGTACATCATGCCATCAAAGAAGCGGGTGCTGGAGTGGAACGCAGCCATCCACAGGTACATTTCCCGCTTGATCGAGAGAAAGCGCTTGTTTCCTGTCTCAAACTTGGTGCGCTCCAAGTCTTCGTTGGCGAAGGCCTTGACTACGCGGATGCCCAGCAGGCTGTCCTCCACCTGTGCGTTGAGCTCGCCCAGCTCGTGCCGCGCGCTTCTGAACGCGCGCCGCATATTCTTGTTGAAAAACCTTTGCGAAAGGAGCATCAGCGGCAGCGCTATGAAAATAATCAGCGTCAATGGAACGTTCATCGTGCACAGGATAACGAACACGCCCACCAGCTTCAGCGCCGCGTTGAAAAACTCCTCCGGGCAGTGGTGCGCGAACTCTGTCACATCGTTTAGGTCGGTGGTGATGCGGCTCATGAGCTGACCGGTTTTCGCGGTGTCATAGAACGAGTTGGACAGCTTCTGCAGATGGGAGAACAAATCCCGACGCAGGTCGGTTTCTATGCGGGAGCCCATAATGTGGCCGATGGACGCCATGTAGTAGTATGCGGCGGTGTCCATCAGCCTGAGCACCACATACACCCCGCCCAGCCGGAAGATGGTCTGGGCGGTAAGGCTTGCAATATCCCTCATCGCGCTGTCGGTGATATAACGGATGATCAGCGGCAACACCAGCTCGCCCACCGTCGTGAGCGAAGCGCAGACGAGGTCCATCGCGAGAACGCCGCGATACGGCTTATAATATGGAAGAAATCTGCGAATCAGGTACAGGGTGCGCTTGGTGCTTTGAGGGCGCGTGATGTTTCGGTTCATGGATCCTCCACTATATATGACATTGGTTTGATGATACCGCGGCGACCGCCGCGTGTCTAGCACAATTTGTTAACAAAGGCGGGGGCATTGCGTCCCGTTCAATTTTTGTGCCCTATCGTTCACAAACATCGCCAGCCTCCGCCACAAAAGCGCCGCAGATTCCCAGTAAAATATGCCCATCAACTTGTTTGGAGGGATTTCCCATGATGAAAAAGCGCGGGGTAGGCGCCAAATGGGTCAAATGGGTCGTTCTCGTGGTCGTCCTGGCTGTGCTCGCGGCACTTGCATGGCCGACCGTTTCCTCGATGATCGGCGGAGACACTTCCCGCAGCAGCCGAAGCGCCAGTACTTCCGGCAGCGCAGGGTCGTCGCGCACGAGCGGCACTACCAGCAGCACCGGAAGCGTATCGGCCGGCAGCTACGCGACCGTAAAGAAGGGACAGCTCGAGGTAACGGTCTATGGCTCCGGCAGCCTGAGCCCTGCCTCGACGAAGAGCGTCTACAACGAGGCGGCCGGCAAGGTGGAACTGATCAACGTTGAAGTCGGCGACACTGTCAAATCCGGCGACACGCTGCTCAAGTTGTCCTCCACCGACCTCGAAACCGAAATCTCCTCGCTGCAGTCCTCGCTCTTCTCCGCGCAGGTGGCGTTGAGCGAAGTCCGCGACAGCGGCACCAACTACTACGTATACGCGCCTTCCGCAGGCGTCATCAAGCTGATCGAGGACGTAAAGGAAGATGACGACATCTCGGTCATCATGAAGACCACCGGCTACCTGTGCGTCATCTCCCGCGACGATAAAATGAAGATCGAGTTTGAGCCCCTGTCCGGCAATAACTTCTCCGTGGGCGACCCGGTCAGCGTGTGGATTGACAACACAGAAGTCTCCGGCGTCGTGGATCAGATAGATGGGCTGGGCGGCAAGATCGCAGTCACCGTAACCGACGAGGATTACGACATTGGCGAATCTGCGCTGGTCACCACGCTTCAGGGTGAGAATATCGGCGAGGGTGTGCTGGAGATCAACATGCCGGTTCCGGTTACCTCTATCGGCGGCACCATCGACACCATCTACTATGAGGACAACGAGTCGGTCGCTTCCGGCGCGAAGCTGTTCTATGTCACCGGCCGCATCCCGTCTGCGGAACTTCAGCAGGCACTCTACACCTACGACGAAGCCCGCACCGCCCTCGACAACGCGCTGACCGATCAGGAAAACCTGACCATTAAGGCCCCCATTGACGGCGTGGTCACCGCGGTCAACGCCTCGGTCGGTCAGCTTCTGGATGAAGGCTCCACAGCGGCGGTCACGCTGCAGTCCGCCAGTGAGTTCAACGTGGTGGCCTCGGTCGACGAGCTCGACATTGTAAACGTCAAGGTGGACCAGGGCGTCAATGTTGAAATTGACGCATACCCGAACCAGACTTTCGCCGGCACCGTCAAGAAGATCTCCGGCGTCGGCACCGTATCCGGCGGCGTGGCCACCTATTCGGTCACTGTCGCGCTGGACGAGGCGCCCGGCCTCATGGACGGCATGACCGCATCCATCAACATCGTCACCACCGACATCCAGGACGCGCTCCTGGTACCCGTTGAGGCGGTTTCCACATCAAATAGCCAGAATTACGTAACGCTGGCCAGCGGCCAGACGACCAACGTCACCATCGGCGCTTCCAACGATGAATACGTCCAGATCCTGTCCGGCCTTGAAGAAGGCGACAGCGTGCTCATCAAGCGCGACACTTCTTCGAGCTCCTCCTCCACGCAGACTCAGGGTTTCGGCGGCGGTGGCGGTGACTTCGGGGGCGGCATGGGCGGCGGCCCCAGCGGTGCGATGGGCGGCGGCCCCGGTGGCTTCTAAATAAACGGCAAAGCGGGCTGAAATAAAAACCTGCGGGG
>JAEYPB010000023.1 GCA_023411175.1 Bacillota bacterium
TTCAGCGATCAGGCTGCCCTCTTCCTTTTCATGGAGCTCCGCCCGCGCTTCATCCGACAGGTCGAGCACCTCGCCGATGCCGCTGTTTCCGTTCTGGCTGACGATGACGCCGTTCCCGTCCAGCAGCGCGATGCGGCCGCTGGCCTCATAGTTGCTGCTCATCAGTTGGTTGCCCAGCGCCGGCAGGTTAAAATTGCACATGACAACGCCCGTCGGCTCCCGCCGCACATTGGTGACGACCATTGAAATCGAGAAGGTCAGCTGCCCCGCGGCGGTGGGTTCGATGCGCGGGTTGTAGTAGTCCTGCCGGTGCAGCCCAACCATGCGCACGTAGATGTTGTTGCGAGGTTCGACCGCCTCCAGATACCAGTTCTGCGACAGAAAATCGTAGCCCTTTAGGAGGTTGGCCCGGTTGTTCAGGTTGTAGATGAAGCCGTTGTTTCCAATAATTAAGATATCCTGTATGTGGGGCTTGAACAGCGTGATCTCCCGAAGCGCGGCGGAAATTTCGCGCTCGTAGGGAAGCGTATAGGCATAGGTGGGCGTCGCCGTGTTCAGACACCGCTGTACGGCAGTATCGCTCGTCAGCCGGATCATGCGGGCGCGCACGTCGGTGAGCTGGTTGTCCAGAATGATCGTGGCCTGGTCCATGACCTTTTCCACGTAGCTTGCGACCTCGCCCTCCAGAATGCGCGACGAACTGCGCCCTGCCAGCGCCGCGAAAGCCAGGAGCATCAGGCTGTCGCACACGATGAACAGGATCAACGAAACCGTGATCAGTTTTCTGGGTTTCCGCCCTACGTCCGTCCGCACGCGCTCTCACCCCACATTAAGTATACCACCAAAGGGCGCGGCGCAAAATCGACTCGCGAAACGGTGTCAATATTTTATATATTTTCCTCAACAAATTACATGTAACCGCCAAATTGTTTATGAGAGAATGAACTTGCGGGCAATGCCCAATACGACAACGGGAGGTTCCATGATGAAGAGACTGATGGTTCTGGTTCTCACGCTGTGCCTCGTCCTGTCCTCCTCGGTCATCGCGCCGGTGGCGCAGGCTGAGAACGACCTGACCGGCACCCTGTCGATCCTCTCCTGGTACAACGAGACGCTTTCCGAGCCGGTGATGAACGCCTTCAAGGCCAAGTACCCGAACGTGACGGTGGACTACACCTACGCGCCGCCGGTGGCGGACTACGTGGAGAAGCTCTCCACGCTGCTCTATTCCGGCGCGGCCCCGGACGTGTTCTACATGTGCCTCGAGAACCGCGAGGATCTCATCAAGGGCGGCTATGTGACGGACCTGTCCGGCGAAAGCTACATGACCGACGGCACCATCCCCGATTCTGTCAAGACCACCTACGGCGCGGACGGCAAGGCCTACTCGCTGGCGGTGGACTGCTGGGTCGGCGGCGTGTTCTACAACAGGGACATCTTCGCCCAGGCAGGCATCGAAGGCGAACCGCAGACCTGGCAGGAGTTCCTGGACATCTGCCAGAAGCTGAAGGATGCGGGCTTTGTGCCGCTGCTTGACAACATGCAGGACGCGGCGGTCAACTTCGCGGCCCCGCTGTTCGGCGCCGAGACCTTCAACGCCAACCCGAACTTCACCTCCGAAATCTACGCCGGCACCAAGACCTTCGCGGAAGGCTGGACCGGCCCGATGGAGATGTACAACCAGCTGATCGAAAAGGGCTACCTGACCAGCGACATGGTCGGCATCACCAGCGACGACATCGTGTCCCAGTTCGCCACCGGCCAGGCCGCGATGATGCTCTCCGGCAGCTGGAACTGCGGCACCATCGACCAGATCAACCCCGAGCTCAACTATGAAGTGATGGGCATCCCCGGCACCGAGGCGGGCAACATCTACTACTGCGGCGCGATCAACGTCGGCCTGTGCATCAATTCCGCCGCCAAGAACGCGGACGTCGCCAAGGCGTTCCTCGAGTTCGCGGCTTCCCCCGAGGGCCTGAAGGCCCAGCACGAAGGCTACAACGGCTTCCTGATCGCCTCCGGCTATGAGCCCGAGGTCCGCGCGGAACTGGCCGACGGCGTCAAAGCCGTCAAGGAAGGCAAGTTCTACATTCCGATGGGCGAATGGCTCAGCTACACCGAATCGCTGCGCCTGACCTACGTCGCCGCGCTCCAGGACATCCTGATTGGCAAGGCCGCCCCGGCGGAAGCCGCCGCTCGCCTGGACGCCAAGCTGGCCGAAGTTTCGAAGGGCTGAAAATTATCCGCGGCGACCGCTTCGCCGCAGAAGCCGCGCGGCGCATGAGATCCTGACGGGTTTTCAGGCGACGGCGGAACGGCAATCAGGGGCTGCCGCGGCAACACACTTTTTACACCGTAACGTAGTGCGCTCAGGCTATAATCACTACATAATGGGTGAAGAAGGGCGTGCCGCGGCAGCCCCTTGAAACAGGAGGGAAACCATGAACAAGCGAAAATTACTCGAGCAGGTGCAGTACGAGCTGTTTCTCGTACCGGCGCTGATTGCCTTCACGCTGTTCACCATTTATCCGTTGGTCAGGACGCTCATCTACAGCTTTACGGACTTCAACGGCGTGACCCGGGACTACGCCTTTGTGGGTCTTTCCAATTATGCCAAGGTGTTTCAGGACGACGTGATGAAGCAGGCGCTGTTCAATACGCTCTTCTACACGCTTTGCACGACGGTTCTGATCGTCGCAATCTCGATCCCGCTGGCGGTGCTCCTGGACAAGCCGCTGCGCGTCAAGACCTTCGAACGGGCGGTCTTCTTCTTCCCGTCGGTGGTCAGCGCGCTTCTGATAGGCTACATCTGGGGCTACATCCTGTCGCCGCTGCCCTCCGGCGCGCTCAATAAACTTCTGGGTACGCTCTTTGGCATGAAGCCCACCGGCTGGACCAGCGACCCGTGGCTGGCCAAGATGTGCATCATCGGCGTCGCGGTGTGGACGAGCACCGGCTGGCACACGGTGGTAAACCTGGCCTACCTTCAGTCCATCTCGCCTGAGTACTACGAGGCCGCGGCCATCGACGGCGCGACCCGCTTCCAGCAGTTCCGCTACGTGACGATCCCGCTGCTCGCCCCGGCGCTGACGATCAACACGCTGCTCCTTTTGACCAACGGCCTCAAGGTGTACGACCTGCCCTACGCGCTCACCAAGGGCGGGCCGGGCTACGCCAACTACACCGTCACCCAGATCATCATCCAGCGCGGCATCTCCGAAAAGCAGTACGGCGTGTCCACAGCGCTGGCGGCCATTTTCATCCTTCTGGTCATGATCATCGCGGTGGTGCAGTTCACCACCATGCGCAAGCGGGAGGAGAACATCACATGAGCTGGCTGAAAAAACACTTCTCACTCTCGGACATCCTGCTTCTGCCGCTGTGCGCGGTGATGATCTACCCGTTCTACTTTCTTCTGATTTCAACGTTCAAGACGCTCCGGGAGGTCTCCTACAACCCCACGGCCTTCCCCCAGAGCCTGTACCTGAACAACTACCTGGAGGTCTTCCAGAAGACCCCGATCCTGAACGCCTTTCTGAACACGCTGGTTCTTGCGGCGGCGGGCGTGGTCGTCATCGTGATCGTGGGCGAAATGGCGGCCTACCCCATCGTGTTCAACGAGAACAAGCTGAACAACGGCCTCATGGTCTACCTGATGATCGGCTTTCTGGTGCCGTTCCAGTCGATCCTCTTGTCCCTGTTTGAGGTCATGCAGGGGCTGGGCCTGATCGATCGCCTTTGGGGCATGATCCTGTTTTACGCCAACGGCTCGGCGCTGACGGTGTTCCTCGCGGTGGGCTACATGCGCACGCTGCCCAAGGACCTCAAGCAGGCCGCGGTGGTGGATGGGGCCAGCGTGCCGCGCATCTTCTTCAGCATCATCTTCCCGCTGATGAAGCCCATCACCGTCACCTCCATGATCTTCAACACCATGTGGATCTGGAACGACTTCATCGCCCCCAACATCTTCCTGAATTCCCGCGCCAACACCACGCTGGTCCTGGAGGTATTCCGCGCCAAGGGGCAGTTCACCACCAACTGGCCGGTGTTCATGACGCTGTCGGTCATCATCATCTTCCCGATCTTCGTATTCTACCTGTTCATGCAGAAGCACATCATCAAGGGCTTGACGGCGGGCGCCGTCAAAGGATAGGAGGAGCCATGCGCGCTTTCGCCGATACGTCCCGGCCTATAGACGCGGTGAATCCGATGATCTACGGTCAATTCATCGAGCACTTCCACCGCCAGGTCTACGGCGGCATTTACGAGCCGGGTTCGCCGCGCTCGGACGAGGACGGCTTCCGCTCGGATGTCCTCGAGGCGCTCCGGGCGCTGAAGGTGCCGGTGGTGCGCTGGCCGGGCGGCTGCTTTGCCTCGGCCTACCACTGGAAAAAGGGCGTCGGGCCAGCCCGCACGCCCTTTTTTGACAAGGCCTGGCGGGTAGAGGAGCCCAACACCTTCGGCACCGACGAGTTCATCCGGTTTTGCCGGAAAATCGGCGCGGAGCCCTACATCTGCGCCAACGCAGGCACGGGCAGCGCCGAGGAGATGAGCGACTGGGTCGAATACTGCAACGAATCCCACCTCGGAGAATGGGCAAAAAAGCGGGCAGAGTACGGCAATGCCGAGCCCTTCCGCGTCAAATACTGGTCCATCGGCAACGAGAATTACACCACCGGCGAGATCGGCAGCCAGACCATCGCGGCGTGGGGGCCCTTTGTGCGGGAATCCGCCAAGATGATGCTGCGCGTCGACCCGACCATCGAGCTCTTCGCCGCCAGCGTGCCGGACCTCGATTGGAACCTGGGGCTTCTGCGCTCCGCAGGGGACCTGATCCACTGGCTCAGCATCCACGAATACTGGGACCCCGCCTGGGAGGAAAACGCGCTCAGCGATTACGCCGGCGCGATGCGCGCGTCAACCAAGGTAGAAAA
Organism: Bacillota bacterium; assembly: GCA_023411175.1. GTDB lineage: Bacteria > Bacillota > Clostridia > Christensenellales > Aristaeellaceae > JAEZHK01. Next base: position 4,935 of record JAEYPB010000023.1, read on the forward strand.
CTCCATCCGGAAGACCGAGGCCATCCTGTGCGCGCTGGGCTATGAAAAGCGGGTGCGCATCGCCTTTGACGAGTGGAACCTCCGGGGCTGGCACCATCCGGGCGTGATGGATTTTTCACGCCTGACCCCCGATCACGCCGCGTGCGAAGCGCACCGCGAAAAAAACGAGGACGACGCCGTATACACGATGGCCGACGCCGTGTTCACCGCGTGCTTTCTGAACGCATGCATTCGTCACGCCGGAAGCGTCGGCATGGCGAACTTCTCCCCCATCGTTAACACCCGGGGCGCGATCCGCGTGCATCCCGACGGACTTGTACTCCGCTCCACCTATCACGTTTTCAAACTGTTCGCCGACCACATGGGTTCGACAGCGGTGGACGGATTTATTTTGGATGGCGAAACCTTTACTGCGGGCGACGAAAAGCTGGATGCGCTTGACATGGCGGCGACGGCGGGCGATAATGGCACTCTAAGGGTAGCGCTTGTCAACCGGCATCCGGACGCGGCGCTGCGGCTGGACTTTACCCCCCGCGGCGCGGCATTTGCGCTCCGCGCTGCGCTCCATACCGTCAACGGTCCTGACAAAGACTCGTACAATTCCATCGAATGCCCGGACGAAGTGTCCGCGCGCTACCGGGCGCTGACGCCGGAAAATGGGAAACTGACGCTTGTCCTCGAGCCCCACAGCGTCAATGTTCTCGTCTGGGAGAAGGAGGAAGCATGATCGCGAAGGCACCGCTGTTCTTTGACCCAATCTACGACGGACCCACCGCCCCCACGATCATCTGGAACCACCTGGAGAAGAGCTGGTGGATTATCTACACCCAGCGCCGGGCCAGCGTGGACGCGCGGGGCGTGAGCTGGGTACACGGCACGGATCTCGGCGTCGCCTCGTCCACAGACGGCGGGCGCAGCTTTTTGTACCGGGGCACGCTGAACGTTGAACCCGCGGAGCCCGGACGCAATACCTTCTGGGCGCCGGAGATCCTGTTTTTGGACGGGCTCTACCACATGTACGTCAGCTACATCACCGGCGTGCCCGCCACCTGGGACGGCGGCCGCGCCATCCTGCACTACACCAGCAAAAATCTCTGGGACTGGAAGTTTGAAAGCCGGCTTCCGCTGCCGGGCGGCCGCGCCATCGACGCCTGCGTGCACGCGCTGCCGGAGGGCGGCTGGCGTTTGTGGTACAAGGATGAGAGCGACGAATCCCACACCCACGCCGCCGACAGCCCGGACCTCTTCCACTGGCGCGCGATCGGCCCGCAAACCACCGATTGCGGCCAGGAAGGCCCCAACGTGTTCCGGCTGGGCGGGAAATACTTCCTGATCGCCGACATGTGGGACGGCATGGCCGTCTACGAGAGCGCCGACCTGACCCGCTGGACGCGGCAGGCGGGCAACCTTCTGTCCACAGGCGGAAGCCGCCCCGGCGACAACTGCCGCGGCCACCACGCGGACGTGCTGGCCCTTCCCGATCGCGCATTCATCTTCTACTTCGTGCACCCCGGCGCGGGTGTCTACGGGTACTCCGGTGAGGATGAAATCCAGCCCGCGGAGGCTCGCCGAAGCGTGCTCCAGGTAGCGGCGCTGACCCTCCGTGATGGGCAGCTCGCCTGCGACCGGGACGCTGCGTTTGACTTCTTCCTGCCCGACCTCTCCCCGGCCACCGAATCACAGCCGCATTGAAAGGATTGAATGCCATGAAGCTCGCGCTGGCTGGCGTACCCTTTACGTCGGAACACATCGACGCGCTGACGCGCCTTGCGGCGCGGCATGGGAGCGAGCTTACCTGTTTTGCGTCGGGCTCCTCCCTTACCCCGTCCGCGCTGGAGGACTATGACGCGCTGCTGGGCTTCTTCCCGCCCAATACGGTCAAGGCGCTTCCCCGCCTTCGGTGGGTTCAGACGCCGTCGGCCGGCGTCGATCATCTGCGCGGCGTGATCGATCCGGGCAGGACGACGCTGACCAACGCCTCCGGCGCCTTCGGCATCCCCATCGCCGAGTACATGATGGCGGGGCTTTTGATGCTTTACCGCCGAATGCCGGCGTACCTCAATAACCAGCGGGCGCACATCTGGCGCCCGGAGGGATCCACCCGGGCGATCTACGGAAGCGTCGTTACGGTGGTCGGCATGGGCGACATTGGCGAAAACTTCGCCCGCCGCATGCACGCCATGGGCGCCCACGTGCGCGGCGTCAAGCGCAGCCCCGGCGAGAAAGCCGATTATCTCGAGGCCCTCTACACCACGGAAGCCCTTGCGGAGGCAGTGGACGGCGCGGATACCGTGGCGCTCTGCCTGCCCGCGACCAATGAGACGGAGGGGTTGATCAGCGAAGCGGTTCTCCGCCGCATGAAAGCGGGCGCGGTGCTCCTGAACGCCGGACGCGGCGCCACCGTGGACGAGGACGCGCTGATCCGCGCGCTTCAGGACGGCCATCTGGGCGGCGCGCTCTTGGACGTGACCCGCGTGGAGCCGCTTCCAACAGACAGCCCGCTGTGGGAGATGGAGAACGTCATCATTACGCCCCACGTCTCCGGCTCGAACGGCGACCCGTTCTGCTACAACATCATCTTTGAAATCTTCAAGGACAATCTTGAGCGCTTCCTGACGGGCTCGCCGCTTAAAAATGTGGTGGACGTGTCCGCGGGATATTGAGCACACCACAAAGGAGGGCCGCGGGCAAAACCGCGGCCCTCAGACCATCAACAAAGGCCCCGTAAGGTTTCGATCGTGCCCGGCGGCGTGTACGCCGGGTACGGGATAGCGCCACCAGTTAAGACACTGGTGGCTCTATCCACACCACTGGTCAGTGCGCCCCCGGAAATTCCAGAGAATTTCAGGCGCACGCAGGAGTTTTTCCTTCGCATCAAAAATCCAGCGGGGTTTTTGCTGCTTTGGGGCCGCGGACAAAACCGCGGCGTTTTGCATGTCATTCAGGCATTGGGCGCTTGGGTATCGCCGAATAGAGCCCGTGGTATATCAGCCGGATGACCAGCCCCGCCATCTCCTCCGGCGGTTCCCGGAGCCCGTTCTCCAGCCATTTCTTGACCACCGCCACGCCGGCGTGCACGCCGAACTGGATCAGGTACTCCATAAGCCCCGCGCCGGCCTCGGCGTTGCCCGGCCACTCCTTCATCACCTGCGCCTGGGCGATCATCATGATCTCTTCCTGCAGCTGTTCGTCGCCGTGCTGTCCCAGGAGCACCTTGCACAGCGCGGCGTTCGCCGCCGCGTACTCAAACACCAGCGTCATCATCCGATGCGCGCCCGACCCGTCCATCGGGGCGATGATCCCGTCCATCCAGCTGTTGATCTCCTGGAGGACCTCCTCCTTGATCTTCTGCATCAGGTCGTCCGGGCTGGCGTAGTGCGCGTAGAAGGTGCTGCGGTTGACGTCCGCCAGCTCGCAGATCTCCTTGACGGTGATCCTGGATATGGGCTTATGCTCCATGAGGCGCACAAAGCTCTCCCGGATCACCCGCTTCGTATAGCGGACCCTCCGATCGTCCTTCTTATCCTTCACGTTCAAGCTCCTCTCCCGGATGCACAGAGGTTTTACATTGAATAACCAACACCTCGGCCCCGCCTGTCGGTCTTTGCGCATGCCCTGTCCAATCTGATTGTTGTAAACCGACACTGTGATGATTATAATCAAATTGACCTGATTCTTCAACACCATGTTGGTTATTTATCGCATTTAAGGAGGAAAACACGTGGCGGACATCGCGTTTGAGGGCGTCTCAAAGACCTACCGCGTGGGGGAAATCGAAATCCCCGCGGTGGATCACGCTGATTTTACCGTGCGCCACGGGGAGTTCGCGGTGGTACTGGGCCCCAGCGGCGCCGGAAAGACGACGGTTCTGAACCTGCTCGGGGGGATGGACCGGGCGACCAGCGGAAAAATCCTCGTCGGCGGGCGGGACATCGCGCCGCTCTCCGGCAAGGAGCTCAACGCCTATCGGCGGTTCGACGTGGGCTTCGTATTCCAGTTTTACAACCTCATGCCCACCCTGACGGCGCTTGAAAATGTGGAACTGGCGCAGCAGGTGTGCAAAAACCCGCTCTCCCCCGCCGAAACGCTGGAGCGGGTGGGGCTCAAGCACCGCATGGACAACTTCCCGGCACAACTCTCCGGCGGGGAGCAGCAGCGCGTGGCCATCGCCCGGGCGCTCTGCAAAAACCCGGAGCTCCTGCTCTGCGACGAGCCCACCGGCGCGCTGGATTCCAAGACCGGCCGGAAGATTCTGACCCTGATTTCAAGCGTCTGCCGCGACATGGGCAAGACCGTGGTGGTCATCACCCACAACGCCGCGATCGTGCCCGCCGCCGACCGCGTGATCCGCATGGACAGCGGCAAGGTCAGCGGGGTGGAGGTCAACGAAAACCCCATCGCGATGGAGGCCGTCTCATGGTGACGAACGCGGCACGTAAAAACATGCTCCGCCGAAAGCTCCGGCGCGACATGACAAACAACTGGAAGGCCTTCGCCTCCATGCTGATCTTGTGCACGCTGTCGGTCACGCTGTGGCTGGGCATCAACGCGGCGGCGCAGGGCATGGAGCGGAGCCTTGAATCCCTCTTCGACCGCAGCAACCTGGCAGACCTCTGGGTCTCGGGCAGCGTCAGCGACTCGACCGCCCGCCGCCTCGCCGCGCTCCCAGACTCCCTGGATGCCCAGCGAAGGGTGCGCCTGCGCGTCAAGGCCGACCTTCCGGGCGATCCGAAGCTTGATTTGTACATGTTTGAAGGCGCGGCGCGCATGTCAAAGCCCATTCTGCTATCCGGGAGCGAGATGCCGGAGGACGCCCGTGACGCATGCCTGCTCGACGACAAGTTCGCCAAGGCCATGGGCATTTCGGCGGGCGACCGCATCACCGTGATCTTCGACGGCGTCCGACGGGAACTCCGGGTGACAGGCACCTGCTACAGCCCCGAATACGTGGTGCACTCCGACGGCTACAGCTTCAACGTCGATCCCCACACCTTCGGGTACGGCTTCGTGTCCTCCGGCGCGCTGGGCGAGATTCCCTACAACGAAACGGTCGTAACCCTCGGTGAGGGCGCGGACGCCGACGCCGCCAAGCGCGCGGCGGAGGATTTGATCGACGACGCGACCATCCGCGTCTCCACGCGGGACGACCGGGCCTACATCCTCATGGCGATTGAGGAAGCCGACCAGGTGCGCGCGCTGGGCGAAATCTTCCCCTCCGTATTCTTTCTGGTGGCGGCGCTCATCACCTTCAGCACCATGCGGCGGCTGATCGAGAACCAGCGGATGCAGCTGGGCACGCTCTACTCGCTGGGCTACACCCGCGCGCAGCTGTACCGTCACTATGGAGGCTATGGGCTATTCATCGCCCTCCTCGGCGCGCTTCTGGGCGCGCTGGGCGCGCGCTTTTTTCTGGCACAGGTGGCGATGGACATGCTGATGACCCTGTACATAATGCCCGGCGGCGGCCTGTACCTGGACCCCGCCATGATCGCTGCGGCTACGGCGCTGATCGTTTTGATCGCATTGGGCGCGAGCTTTTTAAGCTGCCACGAGGCGCTCAGGGATGTTCCGGCCAACCTGCTGCGCCCGCGCCCGCCCCACAGCGGCCGGCGCGTGTTCATGGAGCGGATTCCCGCCCTTTGGCGGCGGCTGTCCTTCAGCGGCAAGCTGATCGTGCGCAACATGTCGAGAAACGCCTCCCGGTTCCTGATCGGCGTCGTAGGCGTGGTGGGCTGCTCGATGCTGCTGCTCACCGGCTACGGCATGCGGGACTCGGTGTCCTATGTGCTTCAGCACTATTTCACCGTCAACATGCGCTATGACGTGCGGGTGGATCTCGCGCAAAACACCCCTGACGGCTACGACATGGCGGTGAAGGCGCGCGCGGGCGCGGGGGAAATGGAACGGGTGATGGAGGGCCAGTTGCAGCTCTTCACGGACGGCGTGTGGAAGGACAAATCCTTCACCGTGCTTGAGGATCACCACGACATGGTGTACCTCGAGGACGGAGGCGAGCGCGCCTGGCTCCCGTCGGAGGGCGCCGCCGTCACCCGGCGGGCGGCGGAGGACATGGGGTTAAGCATGGGCGACAGCCTCCGGCTGCGCCTGCCCAACGGCCACGAAGCAACCACCACCATCAACCAGATCATCGACCTGCAGCTTGGACAGGGCGTGTACATGAGCCGCAGCGCCTTCCGCAGGCTCGACGCAATGCCCTACCGGCCCACCGCGCTCTTCCTGCGCGGCGAGGACATCCCAATCAAGGCCATCGAAGACCTGGACGGCGTGGACAAGGTGCGCACGATTGAAGAAGAGCGCGGCGGCAAGCTCGCCGTCACGGGCGTGATGGACCTTCTGGTGCTGCTCATGGCCCTGTTCGCGGGCGCGCTATTGTTGGTCGTGATGTATACGCTGGGCGAACTGAACTTCTTTGAGCGCATCCGGGATCTTGCGACGCTCATGGTGCTGGGTTTCTACCCCAGGGAGAACAAGCGCCTGATCCTTCGCGAAAACATCGTCGTGGCGGTGGTCGGGCTGCCCATCGGCCTTCTGCTGGGGCCGTATCTGCACCGCTGGGTATTGGCGGCGGGATTGCCCAGCATCATGCAGTTCGTGCCCTACATCTCGCTGGAGAGCTGGATTTCCACCGCGGTACTGACGCTTTTGTTCGCATGGGTGGTCAACCGCATCATCGGCGCAAAGTTCAAATCCGTCAACATGGTCGAGGCGCTGAAGAGCGTCGAATGAGGAGGATCGCAATGCAAAGAAAACACTTCAAAATGCTGACCGCGCTGGCGCTGGCCGTCATGCTCGCCGCCGTCCCGGCGCTGGCCGAGGACACGACCCGGTCGGCGAAGGGAACCACCCGCTCCGTCGACACCGAGGAACTCTACGCGCCCGTCGGCGGGCAGCTGCTGCCTTTTGATCTTGAACAGGGCGACGCGCTGGCGGCAGGCACCGCCGCAGTCTCCATACGGCCCCGGCAGGTGCTGGCGGCGAACGACGGGATCATCCGCTCGCTCAAGGCCGAGGTGGGCGATCAGGCGTCCGCGGTCGCGGCGCAGTTCGACGCGCTTTGTTCCATCGAACGCACGGATGTGGCCTGGGTGCGCGCCACCACCAAGGACGCTTACGACAAGCCCGAGAACCGTGCCATCGTCCTGGGCGAGTCGCTGCGGGTCTACAACGGCAAGGATTCTAACCCGCTGGAGTCCGTCGGCACGGTGATCTCGGTCGACGGCAAGGACTTTGTGGTGGAGATCCCCTCCGGCGTGTACGACCTGGAGGACGATGTGAAGCTCTACCGAGGCATCGACGGCGCCTACCGCACCGGCGACCGCGTCGGCAAGGGTGAGGTGGAGCGCGCCGCGCTGATCCCGATGACCGCCGACGGCGTGATCGCGGGCATCCACGTCACCGAAGGCCAGGCTGTAAAGCGCGGCGATGTGCTCTTCACGATGGACGCGGCAAACACCGTCCACACCCAAAGCACCTCCACCGTGTCCATGACCGAGCGCGGCGGCGCGATCTCCGCGCTGTACGTCACAAGCGGCCAGTACGTGGAAAAGGGACAGCTTCTGATGAAGGTGTCGCCGCTGGACGCGCTCGAATTCCTCGTGGACGTGGACGAACTCGACATCGCCTCGATCAGGCCGGGTGATTCGCTGTCCGTAAAGGTGGACGCGCTGAACCAGGTGGTACCCGCCGCCGTCAAGACAGTCTACCCCCTTGGCGTCACGGTGCTGGACACCACGAAATACCAGGTGGCGCTTTCGATCCAGAGCCCGCCGGAGGGACTCCTGCCCGGCATGCGGGTGACCGCCTACTGGGGCGGCCCGGTGCCTGAAAACGGCAACTGATTGCAGCAAAAAAAAGCCGGAGCTTCACAGCTCCGGCTTTTTGACCATCAACAAAGTCTTCGTGGGTTTTATTCGTTCCCGGCGGCATGTACGCTAGGAACGGGATAGCGCCATCAGTACGCAAACTGTGGCGCTATCCGCACCTTTGGTCAGTGCGCCGCCCGGAAATTCCAGGGGATTTCAGGAGCACGCAGGGTTTTTCCTTCGCATCAAAAAACCCGCCGGGTTTTTTGATGCTTTGAAGCCGGAGCTGTAAAGCTCCGGCTTTTGTGCGTTTGCGCGGGCAATTATCCCTTGAACAGCACGGCGTTTACGACGCCCTCCAGCCACTCCTGCCGTCCGCTGCCGGGCCTTGCCGCCGCGCCGTTGCCCGCGGCAATTTCGGCCAGCTCGGCAAGCGTCGCGTTCCCCTCTCGGATCTTCCGGCCCAGCGGGGAGTCGAAGCTCGCGTAACGCTCCTTGACGAAGCCGTCGATGCGCCCATCCTCGATCAGCGCCGCCGCCTTGATGAGCCCCAGTGCGAAGCTGTCCATCCCCAGAATGAAGGCCATGAACATGTCCTCGGGGGTGTTGCTGGGGCGGCGGGTCTTGGCGTCAAAGTTGAAGCCGCCCGGGATGCCGCCGGCCTTCAGCACCTCATACATGCACAGCGTGGTCTCGTAGACGTTCGACGGGAACTGGTCGGTATCCCAGCCCAGGAGGTCATCGCCCTGATTGGCATCGATTGAGCCCAGCATGCCGTTCATCGCCGCGATGCGCAGATCGTGCTGGAAGGTGTGGCCCGCCAGCGTGGCGTGGTTCGCCTCGATGTTGAGCTTGAAATCCTCGTCCAGTCCATACTGCCGCAGGAAACCGATGGCGGTGGCGGCGTCATAGTCATACTGGTGCTTCATGGGCTCCTTGGGCTTGGGCTCAATGAGGAAGTTTCCGGTGAAGCCGATCGAACGGCCGTAATCCACCGCCATGCGCATCAGCCGCGCGATGTTCTCCTGTTCGAAGCGCACATCGGTGTTGAGCAGCGTCTCATAGCCTTCCCGCCCTCCCCAGAACACGTAGCCGGTACCGCCCAGCTTTACCGTGACATCCAGCGCCTTCTTAATCTGCGCCGCGGCGTGAACGTACACATCGACGCTGTTCGACGAGCCCGCGCCGTTCATGTAGCGGGGATTCGAGAACAGGTTGGCGGTCCCCCACAGGCATTTGATGCCCGATTCGCCCATCTTCTCAAGGATGTAGTCGGATATCTCATCCAGGCGGCGGTTGGTCTCGGCCAGGGTCTCCGCCTCCGGCACAAGGTCCATGTCGTGGAAGCAAAAGTACTCGATGCCCAGCTTCTGCATGAATTCAAATCCCGCATCCACCTTGGCCCGGGCGTGCTCCATCGTGCCGTAGGCCGCCGCGCCGAAGCGCTTGTCGGTGGTACCCGCGCCGAACATGTCCGCGCCCAGCGCGGTCAGGTTGTGCCACCAGGCCATCGCGAACTTCAGGTGCTCCCGCATGGGCTTGCCAAGGATCATGCGGTCCGGGTCATAGTATTTGAACGAGAGCGCATCCTTCGAATCGGGGCCCGCGTAGGCCGCCTTGCCGATGTTCTTAAAGATTTCTGCCATGATATCCCTCCTCGCGTTTGCTCGTCGCTTCGCAAAATCTGAATCGCCGGTCGCAGGCCGCCCAGGTTTCGGCATTGCCGGCGGCCGTTACGCCTTTCGAGGGATATCTAACCATATTTTGCGCGCCTCACGCTCGTTAAAGCCAGGCCCTTACGCGGAAGCGAAGGCGCTTGCATTCATCGGCTGTCGGGTTAACCCCCGTAAAGCTTCAGATTTTCAAGTCCCGCCGCCCAAAGCGCAGGTAGGCGCCGGTCGTCAGCGCCAGCGTCAGCGCAAGGCACAGCGCGACATAGGCTGGATCAAGCCCTTCCCCGAGCCCGATGATGCGCCGGGCGTCAAAGTACTTGAACGGCGTAAACGCCCGGAGCGCGCCAAGCCTTCCGCTGACATCGCTGGCAATGGACAGAAAGTACGTCGCCAGCATGCAGCCGGTGGCAATGCCCGCCGCTGCGCCCGCCTTCGGTGCAAGCGTCGCGGCCGCGACCCCCAGCGAAAGGTACGCCAGTTGCAGAAGAAACAGCCCCGTCATCAAAAGCGCGAGGTTTCCACCCATGTCCTCGCCGCCAAAGCTCTGAATGAACGCTGCGGACGCGCCCCAGGTAACCAGGTTGAAGATGGCGGCGGCGGTCAGCGCGGCCAGGATCTTTGCCGTCAGGATGGCCCATCGCGGCATGGGTTTTGCGTACAAAAACTCGGCCGTCTTGTCCCGCTCTTCTTTGGACACCGCCACGGCGCCCAGCATCGACGCGTGCACCGCCGCCATCAGCATGAGGTACGGGTACATCATGCCGAAGAAGCCGCTGGCCTTCGTAAAGTCGAGATAGCCAATGCCCAGCAGGTCCTGCAGCGCCTGCGGGAGCTCGTAGAGCATCTGCATAGAAGCCGGATCAATCGCAAAAACCGAGAATTTCTGCATTGACGCCGCAAGGAACAGGCCTATGCCCAGGCACCAGAAGACAAGCGGTTTCAGCCCCGCGCGCATTTCCCTCAGATAAACGTTCATGCTCAGCGCCTCCTTTACGCGCGCACATCCCGCCGGATGTAGACGACCATGCCGGCGAAAACGGACAACGCAACCACTAACGCCCACGCCACGACAAAGGCCGGCCTGTAGGATGCCGTCATCAGGATGTGGTAGGTATCAAAGTACTTGAACGGCGACAGGAAGTAGAGCACCTGCCGCTCCAGCATTGCCGACACGGCCCCGATAATGAAGAAAGCGGATACGGCGCTGAGCGCCGCCGGAAGTGCGGACCGTATTCTTGATACCGACGCCGACGCGAGAAAACCCAGCGCAAGGAACATCACCTGCACCAGGAAGAACGACAGCGACATCAGAAAGAACGGGCGCACGGCGAATGGGGCATACGCCGACGCGCACAAAAACGCGGTCAGCACATAGACGCCGCTCGTCAAGGTCACGCAGCTCAGCGCAGCCAGGAGCTTCGCGACCGATACGCTGAGCCGGGAGACCGGCTTGGTCAGAAGGAAGTCCGCCGTCCGCCGCGTCGTCTCCTTGGAGAGCGAAGTGAGCCCCAGCGTCATCGCCTGCACCGAGCCGACGAGCGTCAGAAACGTCACAATGAACGAGTAGAAGCCGTTGACGCTGCCGATTTGGTCCAAATAGAGGCCGAAGGCCAGTTGAATCATCAGCGGGTAGTTTTTCAGCGCGTCCCCGATGGCGGTGGCGTTCCCCGAGAAAGCCGGGAACATCGCAAACACGAAGGACGTGGCGGCGGCAAGCGACAGGCTCCAGACAATCGTGCTCCTGAAGGCCGCCTTCATCTCACGAAGGTAGATGTTCATCGTCGTCCCCTCCTCACTCGTAGTAGTGCAGGAAGATCTCTTCAAGATCCGGCTCCGCAATGGCGACGTTCGTAAGCTCCAGCGAAGCAAGCCTTGCAAGGAGCGGGCCCACGGCGCCGCGGTAGATGAAACTGGCCGCATTTCCGCCGATATCAAGGTTCGCCACGCCATCCATGTTGAGCGTCGCCGGATCCAGCGCCGCGCGGGCCTCCAGCGATACCTTCTTGTAGCTGTTCTCGCGCAGCGTGTCGATGTCGCCGTCCTGTATGATGCGCCCCTCTTTGATGATCGCGACGCGGCTGCACAGCTTCTGCACCTCGCTGAGGATGTGCGATGAGAACACGACCGTCGCGCCCCGGGCGTTTTCCTCCCGAAGAATTTCAAAGAACCGCTGCTGCATCAGCGGGTCGAGCCCGGCGCTGGGCTCGTCGAGGATGATGAGCCGCGGCGCGTGCAGAAGCGCCTGCACGATGCCGACCTTCTTGCGGTTGCCGAAAGACAGATCATCGATCTTCTTCTTCAGGTCAAGCTCCAGCGCCTCGGAAAGGGCTTTGATCCTGGCCGTGCAGTCCTTTTTGTAGAAGCTGGCGGCGTAGCGAAGAAGCTCACCCACCCGCATGCCGTCGTAATAGAACACCTCGCTGGGCAGGTAGCCCACCTCGCGGGCGATTTCGGGTGCGCGCTTGATCGCATCCATTCCGAAGATGGCCGCGCTGCCCGACGTGGGCCGAATCAGCGCCAGAAGCGCGCGGATGGTCGTGGACTTGCCCGCGCCGTTCGGCCCGATGAAGCCGAAAAACGCCCTTTCCTCCACAGTGAAGCTGACGTCCTCAACGCCCCTGGACGCGCCGTAGTATTTTTTCAGATTTTTCACTTCAATGACGTTCATCGCTTCGCACCCCTTCTTCAATTCTCTCCGGCCGGTAGAAACACCGCTTCAGGAACGCGGCGTATCCGTCCGCCGCCTTCAGCATCGCCCCGTAATCCATCGCCGCGCCGCTTCGTCGGTACGGTTCCATGATCGCGGCTCCAAACCCTTCATAGGCCCACGTGATGGTTTTGATGGTCATGTCCATGTCCAGATCCACGCGGAATGCGGTAGCGTCGATGCCTTCGAATACTTTCTGGAAATTCACCATAAGCAGATCGCGGTTGCGTTCCTCCAGCGCGCCTCGAACCGCCTCCGATTCCTCCAGATACGCGGCCTTGAGAAACTCCATAATGCCGGGGTGCATTTCAATCAGTCGGAACTTGATCCGCTGGATCGCGCTCAGGCGGGAAAAAAAGTCTCCGTCGGAAAAATCCACCTCCCGGAAGATCTCCCCAGTAATTCGCTCGACGCTCGCGTCATACAGGTACAGATAGAGCCTTTTTTTGTTGCTAAAATAGTGAAACAGGAGGCCCTTAGCGATGCCCGCCTCCTCTACGATGCGGTTGGTGGAGGCACGGTCATAGCCCCTTAAAGCAAACTCGCGCATCGCGGCACTCTCGATGCGCTGCCGCTTTCCCGCCTCCAGCGCTTCAAGCTTCGAGTCCAAGCCGAATCACCTCCGCTCATTATACGAATCACGTCGCCCGAAGAGACGAGGCTCTTCGGGCGCAGATCCAGCCGGACAGCCTCAGGACTTTCCCAAATTGGATACACCGACATCATAACACGATTGACCACACTGGTCAATGGCCTTTGATAATTTTTCGCCCGGCGTTTCCGTCGGGCGATGCAAATGCTTGTGGCTGCCGCTAAGGAAGCAGCACGTTAGCAACCTCGCAGGCTGGCATGGGCCTGAAGAACAAAAACCCCTGCGCCTCGTCGCAGTTTCGCTGTTTCAGAAAGTCCCTCTGCGCGCTTGTTTCGACGCCCTCCGCGATGACCGAGATGTTCAGGCTCCGGGCGAGGTTGATGATGACCCTGGCAATGGCCTGATCCTTCTGGCTGGTCTCGATGCCCTGCACAAACTGCATGTCCATCTTGATTCGGTCGATGGTCAGGAGCTTCAGCCGGCTGAGCGAGGAGTATTCGGTGCCAAAGTTGTCGATGGCGATGGTGACGCCCAGCGCCCGGAGCCGCCGGAGAATTTCGACGACCTCGTCGGTATTGACGCTGGTCACGTCTTCGGTGATCTCCAACTCCAAAAACTCCGGCGCCAGTCCCGCTCTTCCGAGGGTCGATTGCACCTGGGCGATAAAACCTGGGTTGGTCAGCTGCTGCGCCGAGATGTTGACGGCGATCCGAAGCCGGTCGTGCCCCTTGGCCTGCCATTCGGCGTTCTGTGTACATGCCGTCATCAGCATCCACTCGCCGATCTGGTAGATCAGGCCGGTCTGCTCCGCGAGGGGGATGAACACGCCGGGCTCGATCAGCTCCTCGCCGGGCAGCCGCCAGCGGATGAGCGCCTCCATCCCGATGATCTTCCCGGTGCCGAGGCTGATCTGCGGCTGATAATAGAGCTCGAATTGATCGTTCTCAAGCGCCCGATACAGGAGGTTTGTCAGCCGCATCCGGGAACGCGCCTCATCCTTCATCTCCTGGGAGCACAGCGCATACTGCCCCTTGCCGGTGGCTTTCGCGCTGTACATGGCGGTATCCGCGTGCTTTATGAGCGCCTCCGGCTCATGTCCGTCCTCCGGGTACAGCGCGAGACCCGCGCTGACGGACACAAAGAACTCCTGACCGTCCATGACGATGGGCTTTTGGATGACCTCCATGATCCTGTCCATGATGCGCCTGAGCTCTTCCTGATTCTGGATATGGTTGAGCAGCAGGATGAACTCGTCTCCGCCGAATCGGGCAAGCATGTCGCTGGCGCGCGCCGCGCGGCTCAGGATGTGCGCGGCTTCCGCCAGAAAACGGTCTCCCTGATCGTGCCCCATCGCGTCGTTGACCGCTTTGAACGAGTCGAGGTCCAAGAACGCGATTCCGAGCTTCCATCCGCCGGCCTCCGCCGCGCGGATCGCCTGCCCCAGCCGCTTCCGAAACAGGATGCGGTTGGGCAGCCCCGTAAGTTGATCGTAGTAGGCCATCTGGCTCAGCTCCTGATCGCTCTCCGCGATGGCCACGGCGTCCGAGACGATGCTCGAAACGATTTCCAGAAACGCCGGCGGCGCGTAGTTCCATTTGCGCATGGGCTGACCGCCGCTAAAGCCCATGAACCCGATGATTTCGTCGCCCGCGCCTTTGATGGGTACCGTCACGAGGGCGCGTATGCCCTGCGCCGTGAGTTCTACCCTGAGCGGAGCCTGCTTCGGCAGGAGCGTCGCATCCTTCAGGACGAAGAGCGTTTCCTTTCCGGGGCGCTCCATCAGGCCCGGAAGCAGTTCCTTAAGAAAATCCTGAATCGGCTTCAACCGCGCCCGGACCTCATCCGCCTGCCATTCGCAGGTATAGCGCATGCTCTCTCCGCTTTTGTCGAGGAGCACCAGATAGCCATGATCGCAGCGCAGGAAATGTCCGCAGCGCCCGAGCATCGCGCTGAGCTTGTCATCCATGTTCATTTCGCTGCCGGCCACGAAGTCGTGGGATATCTCCGCAACGATGAACTGCATCCTGGCGTTGTTCGCGTTCTCCCGGAGGCGGGAGGTGTACACCCTGTTTACGTACACCGCCACCATCGTCGCAAGGCAGATGATCGCCAGCCTCAGGATGTACACGTTGGCGGAGACCTTGAAAGCGGCATCCGGCAGGTACGCCCATTGAAACAGCTGCGTCAGCAGCGTTACGACGATCATCGAAACCAGGATGATGTTCCGGTTGAACAAAAGGCATATCAGCATGATGACGAAGGCAACCGCCCAGATCGTCATCGCATCAGAACTGGCAAACCACAGCGTCAAGAAGGGCACCAGGAGCGACGTGGACAGCGCCACCAGAATCTCCTTTGTCTCTTCCTGAACCCGCATATTGTTCACCAGAAACAGAAACCCGGCGTCGGCCACCAGGATAAGGGGAATGATGTCGACAAGTGCCGCGTTCGGATCGCTGTAGAGAAGGTTCTTTCCCAAAAACGTGATGAGCGCCTGCAGCACCACTACAAACCCCAGGTAAAGGTATACATGGGAGCGCGCGGCTTTGGAGAGAATCACCTCGTCCTGGTTCTCCGCTTCATGCTGCAAGAAGGAATACCGGGTGATGCAATACCCTGCGGCAAAGATCAGAATCAGCATGAATATGGCGGCAATCTGCGGAATTCGCGTATCCAGAAAGGACGGAAGGACATCTGACGCAGCGCTCAGGAGGGTCGCCAGCAGCATCGAGTATCCGAGGATCCTGGCCTGCTTCAGGATGTCTCCGGAACCGGCACGCCTTCCCCACCGCCTCAGAAGTATAAATATGATCAGCACGTAGACGGCCGTATAAGCGTAATACAGGTAGTCCCAGAAGTCCAGCGGCGAGTGGTTGACCCAGCCGTTGCCATCGTTGACCAGCACGTCGGGATTCATTCCAAAGATCGGGAGCACCGAATAGGCCACGACGGTGAGCGCCGCGGGCAGGTATATCACCGGATACGCCCACCGGCGCTTGAGCAGCGCGTCTTCTCCCGTCAGGATCAGAAAAAAGTGGAGCGCCAATGCGGTAATGCTTCCCCATCCCAGCGGAGCGATCCGGCGGCCCACCGCGCTGACCCATTCCGCCTTGGCTGCGGCGGTGATCGCCAGGCCGAACGCCCACACGATCACCGCGGCGCCGATCAGCAAAAACAGCCTGTTGCGCAGCGGTCTGAAATTCTCGCGCACGGCATACAGCACGCTGGCGGCGGCGCCGCCGCACGTCGTGAGCAGCAGCACGCAAAACGTCATCGTAATCCGCATTCAATTCCTTTCCTTAAGGGCGGTGGCCTGTCCGCCCTTGGTCAGCGCCCCGATGCCTTCGGCGTCCTCCGGGCGATCCCGCCGTTTGCGGAGCGCCTTTTCGATTTCATCGGCGGGCATCGGCCTGTAAAAATAATAGCCCTGGACCTCGTCGCACAGCTTCTCCTTTAAAAAGTTCAGCTGCACTCCGGTTTCGACGCCTTCCGCGACGACTTTGAGATGCAGGTTTTTCGCAAGGTTTATGATGACCTGGGCGATCGCCCTGTCCTTCTGGTTCTGCTCAATGCCCTGAACAAACTGCATGTCCAGCTTGATGCGGTCGATGGGCAAGAGCTTCAGCCGCCCCAGCGACGAGTATTCGGTGCCAAAATCATCAATCGAGATGGAAATACCCAACGCCTTCAGGTGCGTCAGGATCTCCACCATGCCCAGCGCGCCGCTGTTCGCGACGCTTTCGGTGATTTCCAGCTCCAGAAGCTCCGGCTCAAGCCCGCTGTCCGCCAGCACACCCGCCACTTGTTGGACGAAGGTTCTGCTCCTGAGCTGCTGCACCGATACGTTGACGGCGATGCGCATGGGCGCGAAGCCCATCTCCCGCCACCGAACGCTCTGTCGGCAAGCGGTTTCCAGAACCCACGCGCCGATCGTGTGTATGAGTCCGGTCTGCTCCGCCAGCGGGATGAACACCGCCGGGCTGACAAACCCCCGGTCCGGCAGACGCCAGCGCAGGAGCGCCTCCAGCCCGACGATGTGCTGCGTCTCCAGGCTTACCTGCGGCTGATAGTAGATCTCCAGCTCTTCCCGCTCCAGCGCCCGGTGCAACAGATTGGTGAGCCGCGTGTTGTCCAGCACCCGGCTCTTGAGCGCTTCCGAGCAGAATACATACCTTCGCTTGCCCATGGCTTTTGCGTCGAACATGGCGATGTCGGCGTTGTTGATGAGCGTCTCCGCCGTGGCGCCATCCTGTGGGTACAGCGCGATGCCGGCGCTGCCGGTCACAAAAAATTCCTGATTCTGCAGGATGACCGGTTTTTCAATGGCGGCCATGACGCGCTCAATCACATCCGTGAGCTCTTCCACCCGCAAAAATCGCTCGAACAACAGCACGAACTCATCGCCGCCAAAACGCGCCACCGATCCATGCCCCTTGATGACCGAGGCGATTTCCGCGGATACCTGCACAAGGAGCTGATCCCCCATCTCGTGGCCCATGGTGTCGTTGACGTACTTGAACGCGTCGAGGTCGAGGAAAGCGACGCCCACCATCGAGCGGGTGCGCTGCGCGTCCTCGATGGCCTGCACCAAGCGCTTCTTGAACAGCATGCGGTTGGGCAGCCCCGTGAGCTGGTCGTGGTAGGCGATCCATTCGATCTTGCGCATATCGGCCAGCTTGGACACCGCGTCCGCGACGATGTTGGCGATGACCGGAAGCAAATGGATATCCTCCTGGTCCCACGCGACGCCAGGTCTTGTGGTGCCGAAACTCATAAAGCCGATCGGTTCGCCGTTTTTCATGATGGGCAGCATCACGAGCCCCCGGAAGCCCATCTCTCCGAAGTAAGAGCGAATCTGCGACGACCAGTCCGGCAGCATGCAGGGATCCGAAACCGTCAGGAGGCGGTGCGCCACGAGCTTGTCCTTGATCGCCGGAAAGAAGTCCACAACCCGCATGCTGCAGGCGCGCTGCATGTCGGCTCCGGCGGTTTCGCAAGCCCACTCGGCGCAGTAACGCATCGCGCCGGTCGTTTGATCCACCAGCGCCAGGCTCCCCTGCTCGCAGCCGAGAAACTCGGCACACTGCCTGAGCATGCCGTCGGCCTTCTTGTCGAAGTTGTTCTCATCCACCGAAATGAACCCGTGCGAAATGTCTGACACCAGCGTTTGGCGGATGGCGTACTTCGCGTTCTCTTTCAGCCTGTGCCGGTAGACGCGGTTGGCTAGGCTGCACAGAAAGGCAGCCAGCACCACGAGGCTAAGCCGAATCACGTAATCCACGCTTTCCATAGCAAACTGTGCCTCGGGCACGACGCACCAGACCAGCATCTGTGTCTGGACGGCCGACAGGATAACCGTACCGAGCAGCAGGCGCTTATTGAAGAGGAGGCTGATGATCAGCCACAGAAAGAACGACGCCCAGATCGCCATTCCGGCGTAAGCAATATAGCTCAGCGTGATCATCGGGATGGCGAGTGAGAAAACGAGAGACAGAATCAGCTCCCTGAAAGACTCCTCAAGCCTGAGGACGCCCAAAAGCAGTACCCCCGCGCCGATCAGCGCGAGAAACGCGCTGAGCATTATCGTGGAGGCGCTCTCAAACTGCCTTCCCGGCATACTCCAGCAGAGAATACTGATCAGGCTTCCCGTAATGAAGCATACGGCGACGATCCGGTAGACGCGCCGCAGCATTGCCTTGTCCAGAATGCGTTCATTTGGATCGACTGCCTTCCCCTGGACAAACCTGAGCCGCTTGACAACGTACCCCATCGCCGCAAGCGGAAAAAGCGCGAGCACGCTGACCGCGCCCGGAAAGGAAATGTCGAGACGTGAAAACGCCACTTCGACTGCGGCGGCCAAGGCAAGGCTCACGCACAGCGATGCCGCCAAATACCACGCGTACTTTCGTTCGCTGGCGGAATCAGTCCGCATCGCCCAGCGGCCGATCAGCGCGAATATGGCCACCGAATAAGCGGCGCAGTAGACAAAGCCCAGCCATCCCCACGGCTGCGTGCTTTCGAGAACCCATCCGAACCGGGTTCTGACCATCTCGTCCGCGTACCGCCCGGTCAGCGGCAAAACCACGAGCCCATAGAGGGAAGCGGCCGCCGGCAGGTAGATTGCCGGATAGCCCCACCATTTGCTTAGGATGTCGTGATGCTTTGTCAGAATGATTGTGGCGTTAAGAAACAGCGCAAACGCCGTCAGGTACCCCGCAGAAGCGATTCGGCTTCCGATCAGGCTGACTTCCCGCTCGAGGGCCGCGGCGGCGACCGCCTGTCCGAAGCTCCAGACAAACACGGAAAGACTGACGGCCGTGAAAATTTTGCCGATGGCAGGTCTGTAATTGCCCTGTACGACGTATAGCGAAAAGGCAACCGAAATGCCGCTGGTCGCCAGCAGTATCGCCGCAATCAGAACCGAATACTCCAAACCCTTCAGCCGCCCCCGTCCATTTTTACGCCAATAATACAGTATATCGGCTCATCGGCGCATTATTTTATTGCGATCGCTTCTTTGTAAAAGCATACACATACACCGCCGCGACTTCCGTTCCCCAAACTGGGCAAGAGCAAAGGAACCCTTCCTTTATCTATTAAGTTTAATCCGTCGCTCAAATTATGGCGATGATGTGACGAAGTAGGATGTATCAGCGACTTTCAATCCTACAACGCGCTGAAATGTGTTCAAGCGAGGAGGACTCCCCCATGCACCAAAGACGGCACAGCCTCGGAAACCGTCTTCTTGCGATTCTGCTCGGCTGCGGTTCGCTGGCGTTCACCGCGCTGCTGGTCGTGATCATTTTTTCGCTGACCAGCTTCATCGACCAAGAAAACATCGACCACGCGCACAGCAGCGTGCTGGCCTTGAAAAATAAAGTCGCGGACATTGAGGAAACCTCTCTGCGGTTCACGCGGACCGCCGCGGCGGATACCGGCCTACAACAGGCGCTAAATGGCGGAAACCTCTCGCAGGTCAAGGCCTGCGCGTCCGCCGCCGCCGCAAACGCCGGCGCGCATTTTGTCATCGTCACGGACGCCAACGGTGCGATGCTCACGAGCTCGCTGGAATCCGCCTCGTTGGACGGTTCCAAAGCGCAGGCCGCGCTGGCCTCCGCCCTGAGCGGAAAGGTATACACGGCGCTGGACAAAGACATCTCTTCGCGTGTCACCGCCTTTTCAGCGGTTCCGGTGATGGGCGGCGGCTCGACCTACGGCGCAGTGTTGATGGGCTTTGCCGTAGACGGCGAAGGCGTGGTGGATGGCATCAAGGAAACACAGGGCGATGACGTGACCATCTTCTACGGCGATACGCGGGTCAGTACCACGATCATGAAGGATGGCGAGCGGGTTATCGGCACCGCGGCGGACAGCGCCGTGGCGGACAGGGTACTGAACAAAAACGAAAGCTTTTCGATTGAACTGGTAATCGCCGGTACCGATTTTGTCGCCTACTACACGCCGCTGATCGACAGAACCGGTGAAACCGTCGGCATCCTGTTCTCCGGGAAGCCCAGGGCCGAAGCCACTGCTGCCGTCAATCGGATGATCGGCCTGTTCGCGATCTTCGCCATTGCTACCCTTGCGATCCTCGCCTTCCTTCTCGCCTTCTTCACCCGGCGCTCGCTGTCGCGCCCTCTCGCGCAGCTCCTGGTCACCGCGAAGGAGATCGCCAATGGGAACCTGGACGTAGCGGTGAACGCAGGCGCGCGGAACGAAATCGGCGAGTTGTCGGACGCTTTCAGGCAGATGGCGGACAACCTCAACGAGATGATCGGCAACATCGGCACCGCGTCCGAACAGATCACCGAAGGCTCCCGGCAGGTGTCGCTGTCCAGCGTCGCGTTGGCGTCCGGCGCGACAGAACAGGCCAGCGCCGTGGAGGAATTTTCCGCCTCGCTGGACCAGATCTCCGCCCAGACCACCCTGAACGCCGACCGCGCCAGCCAGGCCAACGCACTCTCCGGTGACGTGCTCGCGAAGGCCGAAGAAGGCAACGTCCAGATGCAGGCGATGCTGACCGCTATGTCCGAAATCAACAGCGCCTCCGAGGCCATCGCGAGGATCATTAAGGTGATCGACGACATCGCCTTCCAGACCAACATACTCGCGCTGAACGCCGCGGTGGAGGCCGCTCGCGCCGGTCAGCACGGCAAGGGCTTTGCCGTGGTGGCGGAGGAGGTGCGCAACCTTGCCGCCCGCTCCGCGGAGGCTGCGAAGGAGACGACCAGTTCCATCGGCCAGGCGATTAAGGAAGTGGAGAATGGCACCCGGATCGCCGACGCCACCGCTGAAATGCTGACCTCTATCGTGGACGGCGTTTCAAGGACTGCCGGACTGGTGAATGAAATATCGGTCGCCTCTGCGGAGCAGGTAACGGCCATCTCGCAGATGAACAGCGGCATCAACCAGATCACCGACGTGATGCAGGCCAACTCCGCCACCTCCGAGCAGAACTCCGCCGCCAGCGAGGAGCTTCTCTCCCAATCAGAGTTCATGAAAAAACAGGTCGCCCATTTCCGCCTGAAGGCCGTTAACGAGCCCGTTGCGCCGCACTCCCAGCTTCTGAGCCACTCGTAACCGGCGCGCGCAGCCGTAGCGACCGCCCTCCGCAAGGGCCTGTTCCGTTTTCACGGACCGCCACCACCGCATTCCATCCCGGCGTGTGTCGGGAACAGGATACCGCCACCAGTACGCACACTGGTGGCGGTATCCGCATCCTTGGTCACTACGCCCCCGGAAATCTCGGAGAATCACAGGCACACAAAGGTGCCTTCTCTCCTCATCAAAAAAGCCGTAGTTCTTGCCCAAAGGGAGCGCAAAACGCTCGCTTTTCCCTTTCAGGGTCATCGCCCTAATCGCGGCGCTTCTCCATTTTCTGCGCCTTGTCGAGGTTGAGGCCCACTCCGCCCGCGATTTTTTGAAGGATCGCCTCAAGCGCCGCTTTTTCGTCTCCGGAGAGGGTGCCAAGCCGCTCCCCCCTCGGCTTCTCTGCGTGCTTCAGCGCCTTTCCGGTATGGATCAGGTCCTTGGCCAGCTTTTCATCGGCGCTGAAATCCGCGACGGCATGCCCGCCAACCTTTTTCTCCGGCGCTTTGGCTTTGAGGTTTTTCTCAGCGTACTTTCTTCCATACCCGCAGTGCGGCTTTGAGAGGTCGCAATGCCTGTGGCATCCGGGACAGACGCCCGCATCCATGCCCATCGAAACACACTTCCCGTCCTCCATATGTATAGGGAATAGATAACGC
>JAEYPB010000037.1 GCA_023411175.1 Bacillota bacterium
CCCCCCCCCCCCCCCCCCCCCCCCCCCCCCCCCCCCCCCCCCCCCCCCCCCCCCCCCCCCCCCCGGGGGGACCGCCCGCATGTTTCCCTGATGGCCGACCGCTTCCGCCCGCTCCTGTGGCGCAGCCCGCTTTCGCGGGTCTGTTGTGACGGTTGCCCCGGCCGCGGCGGGGGCGTGATCCGGATTCCCGGAAGCCTCTCCCCTGCCGACACCCAAAGTATAGCAAGCCATTTTGTCCGGTGTGCGGTGTGAATGTGTCAAAATTCGGAATGTTTACCTATGCAAAAGGCATGGCGTTCCATGCCCGCGAGGAGTTTTCATGAAAGCAAGGCCTGTCGGCCGCCTGATGGCGGGCGCGTTCCTTTTGTGGATGTCGGTGTACACATATCCGTCGTTTCTCTCCGCCTACGCAAAGGCTGATCTCGGCGCAACGCCGGTGATGGTGGGCATGATCGTGGGCAGCTACGGTTTCACGCAGATGCTGCTTCGAATCCCGCTGGGCGTGTTTTCGGACATGCTGCGCCGCAGAAAACCCTTCCTGATCGGCGGCATGGTGGCCTCGCTCCTGTCTGCGGTGGGGCTGGCGCTCGTCAAAACGCCCGCCGGCGCGCTCCTCTTTCGCGGCCTGGCGGGCGTGGCGGTATCCACCTGGGTGGCGCACATCGCGCTCTATTCGCAGCACTTCGATCCTTCGGAGACCGCCGACGCGATGGGGCGGCTGTCCGCTGCGCAGTACGGCTCGCAGATGGCGGCGATGCTCCTGGGCGGACTCCTGGCGCAGCACGTCGCTCCGGCGGCGGCATTCCTTCTGGGGGCGCTGGCGGCCGTGGCGGGATTCGCCGTGGTGGCGGGCGTGCCCGAAACGCCCATCGAGAAAGCTCCTTCGCCTCGCGTGCTCTTTACCGTGGTGGGCGATCGGGCGCTCCTCGTCTCGACGCTCTTGGCCACCGTCTATCAGTTCGCGGCCTGGGGCACCGTGCTGGGCTTTACCGCCAATTGGGCCAGCGAGGTGGTGGGGCTCGGCGCCTCGGCGCTGGGCTTTTTGTCGGCCACATTGCAGGTGACCAACGTGGCGCTGTCCCGCTTCAGCGGCCCGATCACCAGAAGGTTCGGCCAGCGCCGCGTGTTGGCCGCGGGCTTTATCGCCTGCGCCGCAGCCAGCGCGCTGTTCGCCTTCTCTTACAGCGCGCCGCTTCTTTTCGCTTCGCAGGCGCTGTTCGGCGCGGGCATGGGGCTTCTGCTCCCAGTCACCGTGTCCGGAGCCATCCAGAACATCGAGCCGGACCGCCGGGGCGCGGCCGTAGGCTTTTACCAGTCGGTCTACGGCGCGGGCATGTTCCTGGGGCCAGTGCTGGCTGGTGGCATCGTCAAGGTTTTCGGCTATCAGGCAAACTTTTTTTCAATGGCCGGGATTCTCATCGTCGGCGCGGCGCTGACGGCGCTGTGGCGGCTCACCGGCCCTCGATCTTCGACATGAGGCCGGCCCTGTCGAGGGCGGAGATCAGCGGCTTCACGAGGATGACCGACACCACCACCGCGGCCACCGCGTTGATGGACCCCGCGATGATCTTGGTGGAGATCGCGCCCAGCGCGATGGCGAGCTGGTTCATCGTGAAGTTCCCGGCCAGCGCCATCTGCGTCAGCACGGACTTCGTGATGTAGAACAGAAGCGAAAACGCCGAAGCCGTGATGGCGGCGGTCAGGTTGAGCTTGAAGTTCCTGCCCCGCTGCCCGCCGGCGTGCGAGATCGCGCCCGCGATCAGACCCATCAGGAAGAAGCGGATCAGCGTGACCCACGCCTCCGGCGCGTACACCGGGTCCATCAGGTCGAAGAGCGCCGAGCCGATCCCCGAAGCCAGTCCCCCGCCGAGGCCGCCCAAAAGCAGCCCGGACAGCACGCACACGGCGTTGCCCAGCTTGATCATGGTCTTGTCCGG
This sequence comes from Bacillota bacterium, assembly GCA_023411175.1. Lineage (GTDB taxonomy): Bacteria > Bacillota > Clostridia > Christensenellales > Aristaeellaceae > JAEZHK01. The sequence goes on from JAEYPB010000037.1 coordinate 1,938, forward strand.
CGGCGTCGGGATGTCGAATTTGAAAAACAGCGTCGCGACGAACACCATCGCCGCCATCAGGCCAATTACGATGATGCGGTACAGGGATTTGTTCTGTTCCATTTTAATACCCCCTTGACAATCCATTGGAATGTGCCTATGATTATAACGCCATCTGGCATCATGTAAATGGTCAGTTTTCGCATATTTAAGGGGGTCAGTTATGGCCGACCTGACGCTGACGCTGGACTATCAGTCCAAGACCCCGCTGTATGAGCAGCTCTGCGCCCATGTGATCGGAGAGATCCGCGCCGGGCGGCTGAGGGAGGGCGAAAAGCTGCCCTCGAAGCGCGCGCTGTGCGAACACCTGCAAATCAGCCGCTCGACGGTAGAGTCGGCATATGAGATCCTGACGGCGGAGGGCTATGTGGAAGCGCGGCCCAAGAGCGGATACTACGTCCGCCCGATGCTGGCGCTGGAGGCCGCGCCCCGGCCCGCCGCCCGAGTGCAACGGCCGGACGCGCCGTCGCCCGAGCGCATAAAGTACGACTTCGCCACCGGTGACGTGGACACCTCCGCCTTCCCCTACGCCTCCTGGGCGCGGATCAACCGGGAAGTGGTGGAGACGATGCCCCACCTTCTGGCGCTGGGCGACGCCCGGGGCGACCGGGAGCTGCGGGAAGTATTGGCGGAATTCCTGCGCCAGTACCGGGGCGTCGTCTGCGAGCCGGACAGGATCGTCCTGGGCGCGGGCGGCGAATACCTGATGGACGTGCTGATGCGGCTTCTGGGCAAGGGTACGGTATTCGCATTGGAGGACCCCGGCTACGGCGGCGCGTACCGGGCGGTGCGGGCGGCGGGCTATCCCTTTGTGCCGATCCCGTTGGATACGGAGGGGATGGACGCGGCCATTCTTGAAGCCTCCCAGGCCAGCGCCGCCTTCGTCACGCCTTCGCACCAGTTCCCCACCGGCGTCACAATGCCCGCCGGTCGCCGGGCCCGGCTTCTGCGCTGGGCGCAGGCCGCTCCGGAGCGGTACCTGATCGAGGACGATTATGACAGCGAATTCCGCCACACCACCCGGCCCATCCCTGCAATGCAGGGCATGGACGGGGAAAGGGTGGTGTATCTGGGCACCTTCAGCCGCACGATCGCGCCGTCGATCCGCGCCTCCTACATGGTGCTCCCAGAAAAGCTGATGGAGGCATACCGCGCAGGCTTCGGCCCTTCATCCTCCACCCTCTCCCGCTTTGAGCAGCAGACCCTCCGGCTCTTCATCGAGCGCGGGCTGTACACCCGGCACCTGAGGCGGGTGGGCGGCCTCTACCGCAGGCGTCGAAGCCTGATGCTCGGCCTTTTCTCGCCGTTTCCCGGCGTCCGGTTCTCGGGAGACGACGCGGGGCTGCACCTTCTCCTGACGGTGGACTCGATGCCGGAGCGGGCGCTGGTGGAAAAGGCTCGGGCGGCGCTCGTCCGGGTGCGAGGGCTCAGCGAATACGCATATCTGGCGCAGGTTCCGCCGGGCACGCTGGTGATGGGCTACGCGGGCCTCGAGGAAGCGGCGCTCAAGGAAGCCGCGGGGACGCTCATAGCTGCGTGGGGGCTTTCCGGGCAATCAGCTTCGGCGCCGCCGTAATCGATGACCGGCCGCTTTTGCGCCTGCATTGACGCCGCGCCGCACAATCTGCTATACTGCATTCGCCGTACACGGGAAGCGACGGACTTGGAGGAAACAACATGCGCATACACATCATCGCCTGCCGGGTGTTCAGCCGGGAGATCAGCTATTTCGCGGCGCTCAGCCCTCACACGGTGGACGTCACCTGGCTGCCCCAGGGGCTGCACGACACCCCGGACGAGCTTCGGCGGATGCTCCGGGAAGCCATCGACTCGATCTACGACCAGATCGAGAAGAACCTTCTCAAGCACCGGCCGGACTACATTGTGCTGGGCTACGGGCTGTGCTCGAACGGCGTGGTGGGGCTTTCGTCCAGGGACATCCCGCTGGTCGTCCCCCGCACCGACGACTGCATTGCGCTGTTTCTCGGCTCCCAGAAGCGCTACCTTCAGCTGTTTGAGCGCATGAATGGCACCTACTGGCTCAACAACGGCTGGATCGAAGCCTCCGGCACCCTCGTGCAGCAGCGGGAGACCCAGGCCCAGCGCTGGCAGAAGTACGCCGAAAAATACGGTGAGGACAACGCGGACTTCCTGATCGAGCAGGAGGGCTCCTGGGTCGCTCACTACAACACCTGCGCCTTCATCCACTCCGACGTTTACGAGTCCGGCGAATTTCTGGAGACCGCCATGCGCGTGGCCCGGGAAAACGACTGGGCATTTGAGGCGTTTCAGGGCGACGCGCGGATGATCCGGGCGATGACGAGCGGCGATTGGAACGATGAGGAGTTCCTGATCGTCCACCCCGGACATCGGGTCGCCGCCGACTATTCCGGCAAAAAAGTCCGATCCGAAACGATTGTGTAAGTTTTTTGTGGTTCATGGTTCTGATGCGCTTCCGTAACATATGAATGGTAGAATAAGCCCATTCGCGTGTTGGGAGGTTCTTTCACCCATGAAGCGTCTCGTCGCGTTGCTCCTCACCTTATCGCTTCTTATCGCTTCCATACCCGCCCTGGCTGATGTTGCCGTGACCATCCGCGAAGGAGACAAGGGCGACGAAGTCACGAAACTGCAGGAGCGCCTGATTGAGCTGGGCTTCATGACCGCCAAGGCGGACGGCATCTACGGCGGCAAGACCGCCGCCGCAGTCAAGGCTTTCCACGCGCTTCTCCTCAAGCGGGCCGGCGGCAGTACCGCCAACGCGTCTGGCCGCTCGATCAGCCCGGAGGAGCTTCAAATTCTTTATGACGAGGCGTTCAGCTTCTACACCGCCGATCTCAAAAACGGCGACAAGGGCGACGAGGTCAAGCGCCTCCAGAGCGCCCTTATCCGCCTCAACTATCTGGACGATAAGGCCGACGGCTTCTTTGGGGATTACACCCAGGCGGCGGTCGAGCTGTTTCAAGAGCTCAACAACCTGACGGTGACCGGCGTGGCCGACAAGGCGACGCAGGACCTTGCCGCGTCCGGCGGCGTGGCATCGCCCCACCCGGCCTACAAGGTCGTCAAAAAGGGCGACAAGGGCCTGAGCGTGCGCTCGATACAGAAAACGCTGGTGCGGCTGGGGCTGATGGAAGCCCCGGAGGACGGCTACTTCGGCAGCGACACCGTCAATGCCCTCTCCCGCTTTCAGGAATACCTGGGCGCGCAGGGTGATTCCTTCGCCATCGAGGACACCTCGGTCGCGACCATTGAATTGCAACAAAAGCTGCAGGAGGACGTTCCGGTGTTTGCTGCGGCGCTCTCCGTCGGCTCCAAAAACGCCACCGAGATTCGCCGTATTCAGCGCCGCCTGAACGCGCTGGGCTTCATCGGCCGCAAGACCATCGATGGTAAGTATGGCAGCGGCGTCAAGGATGCCGTCGCCCTGTTCCAGACAAACAACGGCCTTCCCGCCACCGGCGAGGCCGACGAGGCGACACAGCGCCTGCTGTTCTCCGAAAACCCGGTGGGCATGCTGTCCAAGTACCGCCTGAACGTCAGCATTGACGACCAACGCGTCTACGTGTACGAGCTGGGTGAGGATAAGGCCTATACCCTCATCGATACGTTCATCTGTTCCACAGGCCTTGGCGAGTCGACCCCGCGCGGCGTGTTCAACACCATGGCGGGCCCCCGCCCCTGGCATTACTTCAAGGAGTTCTCCATCTGGGCGCGGTACGCCTACTCGATCGAAGGCGACATCCTCTTCCACTCGGTCCTGTATAAGAACAAGGGCGGTTCTCCTACCTGGGCCTCGGTCAACGCGCTGGGCCGCAAAGCCTCCCACGGCTGCATCCGGCTGAAGGTCGAAGACGCCAAGTGGATTTACGACAACTGCGACCGCAGCACCATCGTCACCATCTATTGACCAATCTTGGAGCGCAGGTTCCCGCCTGGGAACCGGCGCTGTCAAAATACTGCGTCTTTTGACAGCGAAAAGCAAGTCCTGTGAATCTACGATTCACGGCCGGACTTGCATGCGATAAGGAATGCAGCCTGCGACCGTACATGCCGCTCTACGGCTGCCTTTATCCGGGGGCTGCGGCCCCCGATACCCCTTAAGCCGGTACGGCTTGCTCTTCTCCCTTTCTCAGACTGCACTTCTTTTCCATCGTTTGTCTTTTTCGACAGGCTGAAGCGCCGGTTCCCGCCCGGGAACCGGCGCTCTTTTTCGTCCGGAGCCGCATCAGATCTTGGTGCGCGGTAGGGTTTTCCGTCGATCAGCGCCTGCTATACATCCACGGCGATCAGCACCGTACCCACCATGGCTCGCACCTTTAGCATACTCATGTGTCACCCCTGCGCCACGGCCGGCCAGAGTCAGTCAGCCCTCCGCTGAACCAAGATAGCGCTGGGTATAGGGGCATACCTCGATGCACTTGCCGCACAGCGTCGCTTTTTTCCCGATCCGCTCAGCCGACAGCGCTCGCGCGGTATCTGCGCATCGCGTGGCTTCAAAGAGCGCCTCCCGCTCCGTTCCTTTATACCAAGTCTCCCCCGTCACCGCCCTGCCGGGACAATGGTCGACACACCGGGCGCAAGCCCCGCAGCGAGAGGATTCAACCGGCAGGGCAGTTTCGAGCGGCGCGTCAGTCAGGAAAGAAGAAATGCGAAGCGCGGAGCCGTAGCGCTCCGTGACCAGAAGCGCGCACTTCCCGATCCACCCGAGCCCCGCGCGGACCGCCACCGTCTTATGGGGCAGCGCCGTTCGGTTTTCCCCCACGTAGACGACAGACTTGGTCGTCTGCGCTGCCGCACGGTACCCCTTCGCTTCAAGAAAATTAGCGCCCGCCGTCACGATGGCATCGAGCCGCGCGTTGATCTCGTGGTACATGTCGTAATAGGCAGGGTTCGGACCGTCCGCGATCGAGCGGACGATGTCCTTCGGCAACCGGACGCCGACCGAGATGCCGACGGGCAGCGCCGCGCCCTCCACGCCCGCGAGAGACGCAAAGCCAACCAAATCCGCGCCATTCGCCCGAAGGAACCCCTCGAGCTCCCGGTTCAGCGCTTCCATGCACTTCCCTCCCCTTCCGACCTTTCCCAAGGATAACACAACCGGCGCCGCCAGGCAATCCCCATCGGGATTGCCCGCGCCGCCGGCCGTTCGGCTTCTGTTATTTGGTTTGGTCTAACCCCGCCGCGTGTGCGTGCCGCCCTGGCGACCGCCCCGATGGGACGGATGCCGCCCGGCGCTCCGGGCCTGCCCGCCTCTGTCGGGCTGCGCGCCGCCCCCGGCTGAGTGGCGCGTCGTGGAGGGCGCGCCGCCCTGAAGCGGCGTTCTGCGGGGCCGCTCCACGAGCGGCTGCCCCTGCCTGTTCAGCTTCGAGGGCGCGGGCGTCCTGGGCTTGGGCTCGGATGGGGTAAAGACCTCCATCGGCCAGGCACTCTCAAGGGTCGGGATGCGCTTGCCAAGCAGCTTCTCAATCGCACCCAGGTTCTTCATTTCGTCGATGGAGCAGAAGCTGACGGCGTCGCCGCTCAGCCCCGCCCGCCCCGTGCGACCGATGCGATGGATGTAGACTTCCGGCTCGTTGGGCAGGTCGTAGTTGAACACGTGGGACAGCCCCACGATGTCGATGCCGCGGGCGGCGATGTCGGTTGCGACCAGCACACGCAGCTTTCCGTCCTTGAACTGGCCCAGCGCATCCTGCCGGGCGGTCTGGGACTTGCTGCCGTGGATGGCCATCGCACGGACGCCCGCATTGCCAAGATCCTTCACCACGCGATCCGCGCCGTGGCGGGTCCGCGCGAAGACCAGCGCGTTTTCGACCTCCGGCTGCGCGAGGAGATGGGCCAGCAGGTTCTTTTTGTTGCCCTTGTCCACGTAGTAGAGCACCTGGCGGATGCTGTCCACGGGGCTGGAAACCGCATCCACCTTGACGGTCGCCGGGTTTTTCAGAATGCGCAGCGCGAGGCCCTCGACCTCCCGCGGCATGGTGGCGGAGAAAAACAGCGTCTGCCGCACTTCGGGCAGGTAGCGGATCACCTTTTCCACGTCGCGGATGAAGCCCATGTCCAGCATGCGGTCGGCTTCGTCGAGCACGAAAATCTCAATCTGGTCGAGCCGGATGTAGCCCTGTCCGATCAGGTCGTTCAGGCGGCCGGGGGTGGCCACCATGATGTCCACGCCGCGCTGAAGCTGCGCTGTCTGTGGCTGCTGACTGACGCCGCCGAAGATGACCACCGGCGTAAGCCCCAGACGCCTCGCGCCGTAGGTCAGAAAGCTCTCGTAGATCTGCAGGGCAAGCTCGCGGGTGGGGGTCAGGATCAGCGCGCGGATGGGTCGTCTGCCCGGTGCGCCTGCAGGGCGCGCACTCTGGTGAAGCCGCTGGAGGATTGGCAGCGCGAAGGCTGCGGTCTTTCCGGTGCCGGTCTGGGCGCAGCCCAGAACATCGTTGCCCGCCAGCACCAGCGGGATGGTCTGTTCCTGAATGGGGGTCGGGGTTTCGTAACCGGCCTTATGGACGGCGCCCTCGATGGGGGCGATCAGATTCATTTCCTTAAAGGTCATAATTTCTTCCTGTCTTGATTATTTTCCACATTGAAGTATACCACGTTTTCTCGCTTCCCGCGGGGCGGGCTTTGAGAAGCGCAGGTGAACATTTGATTACGCGCCTCAAAGATACAGCCGTTTCAGAATGGCTTCCTTGAGCTTCGGCTTTCTCTCGATGATCCGAAGCGCCGCGCCGGAGGCCGCCAGCGGCACCAGCGCGTAGACCGACCACTCCAGCCGGACGGAGCCGTTTATCCAATGATCCACCACCGCCTCCAGCCCCGCAAGCACCCCCGCGCCGACGAGCAGCACGATCGAAGCCCTGTAGAGCGCCGGCATGCGCTTTCGGCGGCAGACGTAGACGCTGAGAATCCCGCTCCCGCCGACGAGCAGCGTCAGCGGCAGCGCGAGCCCCATGTACCAGTGCGCGCCGCTTGTCAAAAAGGCGATCAGCAGAAGGTACAGCGCCGTGGAGCAGACGTCCACCGCGATGTACAGATACGGGCGCTCGATGGACAAAGACATCGGCAGGAGCACCCAGAAGTAGGCGCACGCACCCGCGCCCAGCACGTAGAGCGACCACGTCAGGCGAAATCCGCTGATGGCAAGGTTCACGATGACGACCGCCGCCATCGGGATCAGGAGAAACAGCGAGGCCAGCCGCGCGCCGTAGCGTCGGTTGATGTGCGGGGGGATGACCTCGAGCCGGTCGGGGTAGGGCTTTTCGTCAGGCTCCCGCCACGCCTGGTTGGGGTCGAACACCGGCGTCTTGCACAGCGGGCACTTCTCCTCGGACGGCGCGAGCTCCACGCCGCAATGCACGCAATAGGCCATGCTTCACCTCTGATTGCTTTCCACCCGGACGGGGATGCCCATCCTGATCAGCGCCGTGAAGAACGCGCGCTCGATGAACGGCTCCCGTATGGTCCGGGAAAACGTGATGCGCAGATTTCCGCCGCAGCTGACGCAGGCGGCGATGACCGGGTTCCGGTACGGCACGCCCAGGAGGAAATCCATGCCCTCCACCCTGGACGCCATCGCCTCCGGCAGCTTCACCTCGCCCAAATTCGACAGCGTACTGGTGCAGTAACGGTCCCCCTGGAGCTTGAACATCGCCTTCAGAAACGGCGCCTTGACGAACAGCGGCATCCCTCGGATGGCCGGGTTCTTCTCGGCGTTGACGTTGGCGGACATCCGCGCGTTGAGCGCCTTTTCATTGATCTCGAGCCCGAGCGTGTGCTTGACCTCACTCAGGATCTCCTCAAAGCTGTAATCGCCGTACTCGCTGGCGATGCCGACGTTGACATAGGACGCGAAGTTTCGAACCGTCCTGGAGCCGTAGAAGCGGCGCAGGTTCACCGGCACCATGATCTTGACGGGCAGGCGGCGCTTTTTTACGGAGGTCTCCGCCTGCTGCGCCTGGTGGAAGCACAGGATCAGAACCGACGTCAGAAACGCGGTGACGCTGACGCCCAGCGCCTTGGCCTTGTCCAGCACCGCGCGGGACGGGATGGTCCCGGTGGTGATGTTCAGAAAATGGCTCCGGTCGGGCGTGCCGCTGATGTGGTAGGCCGCGCGCTCAAAGCGGCTCCGGCCCGCGCTCCGGGCGTGGCGCAGAAAGCTGTCCTCGATCTCCTCGTCCTTAGGCGCTTCGCGGCAATCGAGAATCATACCGTCCGTGGGAACCCGCACGCCGTATTTCATGCGCAGGTACTCCGCCGTCAGCGTCAGAAGGAAGCTCAGCCCGCCGTTTCCGTCGGTGAGCGCGTGGAAAAACTCCACCGCGATGCGGCGGTCGTGGTAGCGCACGCGGTACATGAAGCGGCCGTTTTCCCGCAGGTCCATGCGCACCAGCGGATTGCCCACGTCCCGCTGGATTTCCGGCTCGCCCTGCATTCGCTCCAGATAGTACCAGAAGAAACCCCTGCGAAGCCGGAAAGCGAACGTTGGAAAACGCCTGAGCGCGGCGCGCTGGGCCTTTGCCAGAATGGCCGGGTCGATGTTCTCCGTAAGCGTCACGGACAGCCGAAACATGGCCGCCCAGCCGCGCGTACGGGAGGGCGGATAGATCTTCGCGGCGTTGTCCAGTTTGAGCCAGGCGGGCACATTCCCACCAGCGGTCTTCGCCATGGTTTCTCCCTTGTCACTCAGGTACGAAGGCGCGGATGCGCGAGAGCGCCTCCTTCGCCTCCGGGATGCCGTAGAGCACGTAGGCGTGCCACATGCCCTCTTCAACGTGTAGCTCGCAGGCCGAGCCGTGCGCCTTGAGGCGCGCGGCCATTTCCACCGAATCGTTCAGAAGCGTTTCGCCCGATCCCGCAAAGATCAGCGATGCGGGAAGGCCGGACAGGTCGCCGTAGAGCGGCGATACCGTGGGCTCGTGAAGACGCCCCTTCGCGTACAGCTCCGCGCTGTATTTAAGCCCTTCCACGCTGAGCACCGGGTCGAGCGCGCCCTCCGCGTCCTGCGCGCGGGATAGGGTGAGGTCCGTCCACGGGGACAGCGCGACGACGCCTTCCGGCATCGGAAGCCCGAGTTCTTTGAGCTTCAGACACAGACAGTAGCAAAGTCCGCCCCCCGCGGATTCCCCGGCCAGGAGGATATTCTCCCCGCGAAACAACTCGAGCATCCTCCGATACGCGCAAAGCGCGTCTTCCAGCGCGGTCGGGTACGGGTAATCGGGCGCCAGCCGATAGCCCACGCACAACACCCTCCGGCCGGTTTCCTCCGCCAGTACGCCGCCGAAGCCTTTCGCGTAAGAGAGGCATCCGGCCGTGTACGAGCCGCCGTGCAGGTACAGAACCGCCTTTTCGCTGCGCAGTCCCTTCGGCACGGCCCACGCGGAGTCGAATTCCTCAAAAGGTTCGTCTTCATACGACACGCTGCCAGCGAGCGCCGTCGCGCCGAGCAGCCCCAGTCCGTCCTGGAGCTTGCGCATGGTCTTTAAGTCCAACCGCTTGAGCAAAGGGTTGAGCAGCATGATCTGACCGTGCACGAGGTTCGACACAAGCTTGGGCATGCCGCCACCCCTTCCATACAGAGAATCTCAAATATTACTATAGCATATTTTTGTCAAATCCACAATTTCATTTGCTCAGGGCCGATCTTTGCCCTGCCCCCTATACGCCCTCGGGCGGCAGCCCCGAGATCAGCGGCGAATCCGGTGCGTGCTGCGCGAGGTTCTCCCGAAGGAGCGCCGGGCTGAAATTGGCGTAGCAGTATTTACAGCCGCTCGGGCAGGTGTTGTAAGCGCCGATGTCCACGCTTTCGGCGCAACCGCACGCCGGGCGCTGGTTCCTGTCGCGCCGGAACCTCACCGCGCGGCCGGAGGCAGCCTCCAGAATCTCCGGATCGACGCAGCGGGCGCGGGCAATGCCGAAGCGGGAGAAGTCCTCCGCCTCGGCGCAGGCGGCGAGGGAGATGCCAAAGCCGCGCGCGATCTGCGAAAGGCCCTCCGCCATTTCCATCATGTCCGCGGTTTCGATGGGCTGAAGCCCCATCTCCGCGGCGCTGCGAGCGGTGTTTCGGTACATGTCGAGGAAGCTGACCGTGCAGCGCGACACGCGCCCCGAAAGGCGGCGCGCCAAGCGCTCAAAGGCGGCAAAGTGAAATCCCTTCGCGTAGGCGCCGCTCAGAAGGATCGGGTCATAGCGCCAGACGACGCGCTCCGGCCCGATTTTGTCCGAAAGCGCGAGTATCGCCGGAACGACCTGCGCTTCTTTTTCGGGAATGCCCGGCTCTATATCCCGCCCGTAGGGTGTGAGCGTGACCTGAAAGTAGTATGCGTAATCGGAAAGCGCGGAGAGATGCCCGAGCATCGGCGCAGGGTTCTTCGTCCAGAACACGAAGCCGTCCACATCCTCCGGCCGGAGCGAGACCCGCCGAACCTGGCGGGGGTTGCGCGGATTGCGGACGAGCACCTCCCCCTCCGCGAGCCGGGTCATAAACCAATCCGCATAGTGCGCCGGGATGTCGGTGCGGCGGCTGGCGCTGATGATCATGCGCGCTCCCCCCCTTCCCCATCCGCCATCATACCGCCCGCGGGGGCGCCTTGTCAAATCCGACGGCGCCATCCAGCGCCCCCTTTCCGGCGCAGCCCGGCGAGTTTTGGGTGGACGCGGGCCGCGCCCCGTGCTATACTTGTGGCTGGGTTCTGATACCGAACGCGGGTAGGCAAAGGGGGTTACGCGCATGCACGGCGAAATGGACGCGCTGGTCAAGGCGCGTCCGGGCAAGGGGCTTGAACTGACAAGGGTGCCCATTCCGAAGGTCGGCTATGGCGAAGTTCTGATCCGCATCCGAAAAACCGCCATCTGCGGCACCGATCTGCACATCTACAACTGGGACGAGTGGAGCGAGCGGAACATCGTCCCGCCCATGGTCATCGGCCACGAATACGTGGGCGTGATCGAGGAACTCGGCGAAGGGGTCGAGGGGCTGAAGGTCGGCCAGCGGGTCAGCGGCGAGGGTCACATCACCTGCGGCCATTGCCGCAACTGCCGGGGCGGCAACGCCCAGTGGTGCAAACACACCAAGGGCGTCGGCGTCAACCGCAGCGGCGCGTTTGCCCAGTACCTGTGCCTGCCGTCAAAGAACGTGGTGCCGCTGGACGAGGCGCTCCCGGAGGAGGTCGTGTCCTTCTTCGACGCCTACGGCAACGCCACCCACACGGCGCTTCAGTTCGACGTGGTCGGCGAGGACGTGCTGGTCACCGGCGCGGGACCGATCGGCATCATGGCCGCGGCCATCTGCAAGAAAAACGGCGCGCGGCAGGTCATCATCACCGACGTAAACGAATACCGCCTGGATCTGGCGCGGAAGATGGGCCTGTTCGCCGTCAATGTGGCGGAGAACGACCTGGGCGAAGTCATGCGCGCGCACCACATGGTGGAGGGCTTCGACGTGGCGCTGGAGATGAGCGGCAGCGACCAGGCGCTGCACCAGCTGCTGGACCACATGCGAAACGGCGGCAAGGTGGCGCTCCTGGGCATCTTCGCCAAGGACGCGCGGATCGACTGGAACGAGGTCATCTTCAAGGGGCTGACGCTGCAGGGCGTCTACGGCCGCAAGATGTACGAAACCTGGTACAAGATGGCCGCGATGGTGGAGAGCGGGCTGGACTTGACCCCCCTGATCACCCACCGTTTCCATTACACCGACTTTGAGCAGGGTTTCGCCGCGATGGCAACGGGCAAAAGCGGCAAGGTGATCCTGAGCTGGGAGGATTAATATGAAATCCGCATTCAACTACTTCGGCCGTGCGCTCGCGGACATCGAGTCCGCCGGCACCATGAAGGGCGAGCGCGTCATCACGACGCCGCAGCGCGCCCGCATCGATACCCTGAAATCGCGGGACCTTCTCAACATGTGCGCCAACAACTACCTGGGCCTCGCGGACAGCCCGGAGGTCATCGAGGCGGCGAAGGCGAGCTACGACGAATGGGGCTTCGGCCTGTCCTCCGTCCGGTTCATCTGCGGCACGCAGGCGCTGCACAAGGCGCTGGAAGAAAAGCTGGCGGCGTTTCTGGGCATGGAGGACGCGATCCTCTATTCCTCCTGCTTCGACGCCAACGGCGGCCTGTTTGAGGCCCTGCTGGGGCCGGAGGACGCGATCATTTCCGACGAACTCAACCACGCGTCGATCATCGACGGCGTGCGGCTCTCAAAGGCGCAGCGGCTACGCTACAAAAACAATGACCTTCAGGATCTCGAGGAGAAGCTGAAGGAGGCCGCATCCGCCCGCATACGCCTCATCGCCACCGACGGCGTGTTCTCGATGGACGGCTTCGTGGCAAACCTGCAGGGCATCTGCGATCTGGCGGAAGCCTACGACGCGCTGGTGATGGTGGACGACAGCCACGCCGTGGGCTTCATGGGCGAAGGCGGGCGCGGCACACCGGAGTACTGCGGCGTGATGGGCCGCGTGGACATCCTGACCGGCACGTTCGGAAAGGCGATGGGCGGCGCGTCCGGCGGGTACACGGCGGCCTCAAAGGAAGTCGTGGCGCTGCTCCGCCAAAAGTCCCGGCCGTACCTGTTTTCCAACACCCTCGCGCCTGCGGTGTGCGCCGCGACCATCAAGGTGCTGGACATGCTCGCCGGCGAGGGCGGCGCCCGCGCGCGCCTGATGGAAAACACCGCCTGGTTCCGCGCCGCGCTGGCTTCGGAAGGCTTCGACGTGCCGAAGAGCACCCACCCCATCGTGCCGGTGATGCTCTACGACGCCCGCGTCGCGGCGGAGTTCGCCCAGCGCATGCTGGCGAAGGGCGTGTACGTGGTGGCGTTCAGCTACCCAGTCGTCCCCAAGGGCAGGGCGCGCATCCGAACCCAGGTCTCCGCGGCCCACACGCGGGAGGATTTGGAATTTGCCGTCCGGTGCTTCCGCGAGGTCCGTCAGGAAATGAAGCTGTAATACGACGCATCAGATGGAATATCTCATTCTCCTACCGCCGCGTATGAGCGGGCGAAGCAGGCGCTCGGCGCGTAAACGCCCCTGCCGAATCGCGAAGGAATCTGGAAGCCTGATAAAAGCCGGAAGGCCGCGCGCATGCGCAGTCTCCCGGCTTTTTCTTTGCGCCCGCAGGCCCACATCGGCCGGCGTTTGGGTCCTCCTCGACCAGCGCAAGGATCCGCGTACGAATCAGCGCAGCGTGGTGGCGTTGCGGACGATCATTTCCACCTCAGCCTTGATTTGATCCTCGCTGGCGCCGGAGCGCTGCTGCTGCGCCAACTGCTTGATGGACGCCACGTCGGCCTGTTCCGCCGTCACCGCCACCACCTGAATGCTGGGGTCCGCGGCCATGACTTCGCCCGCGATCATGTCGCGGATGCGCTGGGTCATTTCACCCTTGTACTGGGGCGTGAACACCACGCCCACCAGCGCGGTGGTGCCGCTCGTCACGATGCTGGATTCCTGAATTTCCGAGAACATGTTGATGCGGCTCTCGATCGTGGCAGCCTGGGAGGCCCAGTTAAACTGCTGGGCGGGCGACATGGTTGCGCCGGGCATCATGGTTGCGCCGGGAACGAGCGTCGTTCCGGGAACCGTGCCCACGCCGCCGGGCATGGTGGTCACCATAGGCACAGGCGTGGGGGTCGGCGTTACTTGGGTGGTGGATCGGAAGCATCCCGCGAGGCTGAGGCCGAGCACGGCCAGCATAAGTGTTACGATGAAACCCTTCTTCATTCCGTTCATGATAAACCCTCCCTTGCGCCCATATTTTGCGCGAAGCGGGGGGATTTATACGTTGCTCTTTTTAAAATTCGGGCCGCTCGCGGCCGGTTTTTCTCGCCGCGCAATTTCCGCCCTTGCTACGGCCTCATCGCGGCGGCGATGGACGCGCCAAAGGGCGGAGCCAGGATGCCGACCTCCGTGATGATGCCGGCGATGTATGCCGCGGGCGTCACATCAAAGGCCGGATTGAAGGCGTCCACATCCCCGGGAGCGGACGCAATGCCCTGAAAGAAGCGCATCTCGCAAGGGTCCCGCATTTCGATGGGAATCGACACCCCCGATTCGATCGAGATGTCGATGGTAGACCGCGGCGCGGCCACATAGAACGGGATGCCGTGGGCCTTCGCCAGCACCGCCACGCCGTAGGTGCCCACTTTGTTGGCGGTGTCCCCGTTTCGCGCGATGCGGTCGGCTCCGACGATCACCTTGCGAATCCTTCCGGACGCCATCAAAACCGCCGCCATGCCGTCGGACTGGATTGTCACCGGAATGCCATCCTTTTGAAGCTCCCAGGCCGTCAGGCGCGCGCCCTGAAGCAGCGGCCGCGTCTCGTCCGCGTAGACGTGCACGCGCTTGCCCGCCTCGGCCGCCGACCGGATGACGCCCAGCGCCGTTCCGTGGCCCGCCGTGGCCAGCGCGCCCGCGTTGCAATGGGTGAGGATGCCGTCGCCGTCCGCGATCAGCTTTTCGCCGAACGCACCCATCCGCCGATTGATTTCGACATCCTCCCGCTTCATCCGCTCCGCGAGGGCGAGGGCCGTCTTCGCGGCGGCGTCCGCGCCCTCCGCCCGGTACGCGCTTTCGATTTCCAAAAGCGCACGGTCGAGGGCCCAGAACAGGTTGACAGCCGTTGGCCGGGTTCTCTGAAGGCGCGCCCTGTCCTGCCGCACCGCTTCCAAATAGTCCGCACGCCCCCGGTTGACGTGCGCGGACAGCGCCATGCCGTAGGCCGCGGAGACGCCGATCAGCGGCGCGCCGCGGACGACCAGCCGCTCGATGGCCTCCGCCACCGCCTCCACCGATTCCAGCCGGACGTATTCTTCAACCAACGGCAGCCTGGTCTGGTCGAGTGCCACCGGCGCGTCCTTTTCCCAATAAATGGTCTTAATCAGTCTCCCTCCCTGTAAAAGCAGGAGCCGCCGATAAACTCGCGCAGGATCGAATTCTGCGGGATTTCATCCTCCACGTCGGCGGTCTGGATGTAGTTCAGAAATTTCACCAGCGACCTTGCCCGGGTGAAGTGGGGGCTGTCCTGCGGGATGTCGCACAGCAGCGGGTAGGCGTACTTTTTGAGTATGGGCAGCTCGTACACCAGCGAGGTGTTGAACATGATGTCCGCCTTCTCCTGGTGGGGGAAGATGAAGTTGGCCTCGCCCCGCCGCACCGAGGGCCACATGGCCAGCGTCTCCTCCGGCGAGGTGTTGCGGAAGTTGTGATCCCGGACCATGCGGCGCAGAAGCCGCGCGTCGGTGGTTCGGATGCGGTTGTGGTCGTCCAGGTTCAGCGTGGTCAGCGCGCTGACGTAGATCAGGAACTTACTGCCGTGGGGCACCTCGCTGGTCAGAAGGTCGTTCAGGGCATGGATGCCCTCCACCAGGATGGGCTGGCCGCGCTCCACTTGGATCGCGTGCCGCTCAGGCAGCCTTTTTCCGGTCGTGAAGTCGTAGACGGGGGCTTCCACCGTCTCGCCCTGCATCATCTGTACAAGGTGGTCGTTGAAGAGGGGCAGATCCAGCGTATCGATTCGCTCGAGGTCCACCTCGCCGTTCTCGTCCACCGGGAGGTTCTCCCGGTCGATGTAGTAGTCGTCCAGCGACAGCTTGTGGGGCCTGTAGCCCCGCGCCTGCAGCACGATGCGCAGCCGGTGGGTGAAGGTGGTCTTTCCCGAGGAGGAGGGGCCCGCGATCAGAATCAACCGCGCGCCGCTATTTATAAATTCGTCGGCGATCAGGTTGATCGACCGCTCCTGCAGCGCCTCGTTGATGCGGATGAATTCGCGGATGCGACGGTGCGCGATCATCTCGTTGAGGTCGGCGGCGTTCTCGCAGCCCAGGATCTCCGCCCAGCGCGCCGATTCATCAAAGCAGCGCATCAGCTTGGGCTGGTCGCGGAATTTGGCTGGACGGGACGGGTCCTGCGGGTCGGGTAGCGACAGCGCCAGTCCCGGCATATAGAAATCCAACTTGAACACCGGCGTATAGCCGGTGGAGGGGGCCATTTCTCCGTAGAAGTATTCCAGCATTTCGCCGCACTTGTACAGCTGGAAGTGTTCAAAGGCGCGGTATTTGAGAAGCTGCACCTTGTCGTTCTGCCCCTCGCGCTCAAAGTAGCGAATTGCCTCGTCGAGGGTAATCACCTTTTTTTCAAAAGGCATGTCTGCTGCGACCAGCTGCCGCATCCGCTCCTCAATTTGACGGACCATCGCGGCGGTGAGGTTGACACCCACGAGCCGTGCGTACAGCCCCGTCTGCGTGGTGTTCTCCATGCGCACCCGCACGTCGGGAAACAATTCCCGGATGGCGAGCAGCAATACAAAGCGCACCGACCGCTCGTAGATGCGCGCGCCTTCTTCCTGTGCGTAGGTCAACGTATCGACGCTGGCCCCGCTCTCCGCGCGGGCGTTCAGCGGCAGCGTCTTCCCTCGAAGTCTGACGCCCATCACGCGTTTCGCATCCTCGGGATACATTAGCGGGATCAGTTCGCGATACTGGACGCCCTCCGCCGCCTCCAGCGGCTTGTTGTCAATAATGACGGTCATGGCGTTCTCCTTTCGCAGCAAAACATTTTTCATCGGCAGAACACGTCGAAATTTTAGCGCTTTTTTGTTATATATATGTAAATTAGTGACCTTTGGGCTGTATTTGACGCTATCTTCACATCCAAATATAGTATAATTACCATACGCACGATTTTTTACCCCAAATTTACGTACAGTGAGGATGTGTAGCATGACTCCGATACGCATTATGCTCGTAGACAGCAACCGCACTTATGTAAGAAGCATGCAGGAGACGCTCCAACGCGAAAGCGATCTGGACGTCGTCGCCACATCGAACAACGGATCGGAGGCGCTCAAGGCTGCGCTCTGCGCACAGCCCGATGTACTGATAACCGATCTGGTCATGCCCGTGCTGGACGGCTTTGCGCTGATGGAGTCACTCTCCAAAGCCAGACTGGACGCGCGCATCATTGTGCTGACGGAACTGACGCGGGACTGCTTCATCCGTCAGGCGATGGCGCTTGGCGCTTACTACTACATGGTCAAGCCCGTCGACCCCTCGATCCTCATCCGCCGCGTACGGGACAGCCTGAACTTCTCCCAGCAGGCGCCGCTCGCACCCAACACCAGCGAACGGGGGGACGCGATCAGCGCCCAGCTATCGGAGTTGGGCGTAACGCCCGGCTCCACGGGTTTCCGCTACCTGCACTTTGCGGTAGGCCTTGCGTCCCGGATGGAGAAGCTCTCCGGCCGCATCACCACCGAAATTTACCCCTCCATCGCGCGGGCGTTCCAGACCGACCAGCGCAATGTAGAGCGCGCCATCCGCCACGCGATTCAATCCGCCTGGGCATCCGACAGCGCGCCGCCAGGAGAGAAGCCCACCAACGGAGAGTTGATCGCCCGGCTCTCCAAGCAGTGTTGCGCGAGGCGCGCACCGTTCTGAAGCTCAGCCAAACCCGCCGTCTACACCCAGCACCTGCCCGGTAATGAACGACGCCCCCTCCCCCGCGAGGAACAAAAGCGCGGCGGCCACCTCTTCCGGCTCACCGGGCCGCCCGAGCGGCGTGCTGTCGCAGAGTTCGCGCAGCGCGGCATCGTCCAGCGCCCGGTTCATGTCGCTCCGGATGACGCCCGGCGCAACGCAGTTTGCCCGGATTCCAGAGGGCCCGAGCTCCTTCGCCAGCGATTTTGTCAGCGCGATCAAAGCGCCCTTTGCCGCCGCGTAATGCGCCTCGCAAGACGCGCCCGACATACCCCATACGCTCGACACGTTGAGAATGACGCCTCTCTTCCTTGAAATCATTTCAGGCGCGACCGCACGCGCGCAGTAGAACGCCCCGTCCAGATTGACCGACATCATCCGCCGCCAATCCTCGTCGGAGATCTCATCAAACAGCCTGAATTGCGCAATCCCCGCGTTGTTGACCAAGACATCCACCGGTCCAAGCCCCGCGCGAATCCGCGCGAGGGCTTTTTCAACCTGCTCCCGTGAAGAGACATCCGCCTGCACCTTAAAAGCGCCGGTTTTCTCCGAAAGTGCCGCCGCCGCGGCTTCGCTGTCCCGGTACAAAAACGCGACTCGGTATCCGCTCGACTGAAAGGCCGCCACCGCCGCCGCGCCAATGCCCCTGGAGCCGCCGGTGATCACCGCAACGCCCGCCATCGTCATCCCCCCATATCCTACATTATACCACGCGCCGCACCGCGCCAAAACCCCGAATCGCGGCTTTTCCTTTGCGCAAAATGCACGTTTCTGCTATAATAAAAAATCGGAGAAGTTTGACGGCAGCAGGGCAGTTTCCCATCCGGCGCGAATACCAAGCGCCTGGCGGGAGGTTCCGCCGCAAATCTTTTACATCAGATGTACAACCCACGCCCGCGCCCGAGCGGCAACGGCGATGAAAGCCTCGGGCAGGCGCCCGGAGTCTGGAGTGAATACGCATGGTGCTTTTGTCCCTTGAGGGGATCGGAAAGAGCTTTGTCATGAACCGCGTGCTTGAGGACGTGCACCTCACGGTTAAGGAAGGGCAGCGGATGGGACTCGTGGGCGTCAATGGCAGCGGCAAGTCGACGCTGATGAGAATAATCTCTGGCGATATGGCCCCGGACGAGGGTACCCTATCGATCATGAAGGGCGCGCGGGTGGGCTTCCTCACCCAGCAGGCGGACATCCTGGACGATCTGACCGTCTGGGAAGAGCTGGAGCGGGTGTTCGACCCACTCAAGCAGCAGGAGGCGCGCCTGCGGGAGCTGGAGCACGAGATGGCCGAAAGCCACGAGGATCCGGCGCTGTTCCAGCGACTGTCCAATGAGTACGCGCGGCTTATGGCGCGGTTCGAGGCGGACGGCGGTTACGAATGGCCCAGCCGTATCCAGGGCGTGCTTGCGGGGTTGGGCTTCAAAAAAGACCGGCAGGATCAGAAGGCCGCGTCGCTGTCCGGCGGCGAAAAGACGCGGCTGTGCCTCGCGCGCATCCTGCTCTCCCAGCCGGACCTTCTGATGCTGGACGAACCCACCAACCACCTGGATCTTAACGCCACCGCGTGGCTGGAGGAGACGCTGAAAAAATACCGCGGCACGGTGCTCCTGATCTCCCACGACAGGTATTTCCTGAACGCGGTGTGCGACTCGGTGGCGGAACTGTCCTTGACGAGGCTCACCCAGTACGAGGGCAATTACGACCAGTTCCTGGTCAAGCGGGGTGAAGCGCTGGCCCGCCAGATGAAGGAATACGAGATGCAGCAGGCCGAGATCGCCCGGCAGGAGGCGATCATCGAGCGCTACCGCTCCTTCAACCGTGAAAAGTCCATCAAGGCCGCGGAGAGCCGTGAGAAGCGGCTGGAAAAGATGGAGCGGCTGGAAAAACCGGTCAGCGAAAAAAAAGTGCGCTTTCAGTTCGCCGCCCGGCGGCGCTCCGGTGAAGAGGTGCTCCGGGTTCGGGACCTCTCCAAGCGCTTCGGCGAACGGACGCTCTTTGAAAACTTCAGCCTGACGGTGCGCGCGGGCGACCGGGTGGCCATCATCGGCCCCAACGGCGTGGGCAAGACCACGCTGCTCGACATCATCGCCGGGCGCGGCGCGCCGGACACCGGTACGGTGGCCTACGGCGCCAACGTCGATCTGGGTTACTATGACCAGCAGCAAGCCGAGCTGCACCCGGAAAAGACCGCGATGGACGAGATCTGGGACGAGTTTCCATATATGCAGCCCGATCAGGTGCGCGGCGCGCTGGCGCTGTTTCTTCTGACCGGGGACGACGTGTTCCAGCCCATCTCGACGCTGTCCGGCGGTGAGAAAGGCCGCGTGGCGCTGTCCAAGCTGATGCTCAGAAAGGACAACCTTCTGATCCTGGACGAGCCCACCAACCACCTGGACATGGACTCCCGCGAGGTGTTGGAGCACGCGCTTTCCGAATTCACCGGCACGATCCTGACCGTCTCCCACGACCGCTACTTCATCAACAAGATCGCCACCCGCGTGGTAGAGATGCGGATGGATGGCACGGACGAATACCTGGGCAATTACGAGGACTACGTCGTCAAAAAGCGCCGCGCTGAGTTCGAGGAAACCGGCGCTCCCTCCGGCGTCACCCGCACGGAGCTTGAAAAGCAAAAGCGCAAGGAACGGCTGCGCCGCGAATCCCAGAAGGCATTGGAGCGGCGCGTCGCAGACCTCGAGGCCGAGATCGAGCGTACAGAGGCTGAGATCGCCGCACTCGAGGCAAAAATGGGCGACCCCGCCACCTATCAGGACGGCGGCGGTCTCGACGTGGCGCGGGACCACAAGACGGCTCAGGAGAAGCTTGCCGCGCTCCTCGAGGAGTGGGAGGCCGCCGCGGAGGTCGCGGCGGAGCAGTAGCACGCAAAACGGCAGAAACAGGCGTTTCTGATAAAAAATGCCGCGCTTTCTAATCCGCCTCTAATGATCCTGTCAGGACGGGCTAATCCCCGGGTGCTAAGATATTCCCGTCGCAAGGAAAGAGACGAAACGTAAAACGGAGGGAATATCATGGATCACTATGAAATGGTTGAAAAGCTGCGCGAAAAGGCCAACGTGTCCTACGAGGAGGCCAAGGCCGCGCTGGAAGCCGCCGACTGGAACCTTCTGGACGCGCTGGTGCTCCTCGAGAATCAGGGCAAGGTGTCGGGTTCCGAAACCTACTCCACGAAGACCGAGTCTACCGCCTACGAGAACCGCAACCGCCACGCCGAGACTGCCGCCAGGGTCGGCCGCCGGATCGCTTCGGGCATCAACCGGGCGAACCGCTACACGGTGGCGTTCTCCCGAAAGGGCGAAATGCTGTTTGAGCTGCCGCTTCTGGTGCCGGTACTGCTTCTGATCTTCGGCTTCTGGGTCGTGGTGCCCCTTCTGATCGTAGGCCTGTTCTTCGGGTTCAAGTATGAGCTGAAGGGCGCGGCGGGCGTGGAAGCGGTCAACCGCGTGATGGACAAGGCCTCCGAAGTGGCCGACAACATCGTCAGCGAAGTCCGCAAGGAAGCCGGCAAGGGCGAAGAGTAACGTTACAATACCAGTCAATGGCTTGCATCCGGCGATGCAGGCCATTGGCCTGCAGGAGGCATCATGACCAGAATCCTTTTGATTGAGGACGAGGAGCGCATCGCGCGCTTCGTGGAGCTGGAACTGACCCACGAGGGCTACGAGGTCGAAAAGGCCTACGACGGCCGGGCGGGGCTTGCCCTGGCCGAGTCGGGGCGGCACGATCTGGTGCTCCTCGACATCATGCTGCCGGAACTCAACGGCCTTGAGGTTCTGCGCCGCCTGCGCAAGGGCTCAAGCGTACCCATCATCATGCTGACTGCCCGGGACGCGGTGATGGACAAGGTCTCCGGGCTGGACATGGGCGCGGACGACTACATCACAAAGCCCTTTCAAATTGAGGAACTCTTGGCGCGCATTCGCGCGGCGCTTCGTAAGCGTGCCGCGGACGCGCCGAGCCCGCTCTTGACCTGCGGCCCGGTGGCGCTGGACCCGGCGCGGCGCTCCGTCACCTGCCAGGGGCAGTCGCTGGAGTTGACCAACCGGGAGTTTACGCTCCTGATGACGCTGATGGAGAA
The DNA here is from genome assembly GCA_023411175.1 of Bacillota bacterium. Taxonomy (GTDB): domain Bacteria; phylum Bacillota; class Clostridia; order Christensenellales; family Aristaeellaceae; genus JAEZHK01. The sequence continues at coordinate 23,546 of JAEYPB010000037.1, forward strand.
CAAATCGATCGTCCTGACCCGCGAAACGCTGCTTGAGCGGGTGTGGGGCTACGAGTACATGGGCGAGACCAACGTGGTGGACGTGTACATCCGCTACCTGCGGGCAAAGCTGGACGAGGCATCGGGCGTAAAGCTCATCCATACCGTGCGCGGCGTCGGCTACGCCATCAAGGAGCCATAGACCATGAGCAGGAAGGATCGGGAGAAGGCGCGCTCTTCGCGCTCGGTCAGGCGCATCAGCCGCATGTGGCTATGGCGCCTGTTTTCGGCGATGCTGGCGGCGGACATCGTGCTGGTCGTCATCGCGGTGGGCGCGTTTCTGTACCGGGCGGAGGCGTCCTCCGCGGCCGGTTTTTCGCCGTGGAGCCAGCGCTCCTTCAGCGGCATCCGCACCTACGGCCCCTACCAGGAGCGTCTGGACGAGCTTTCCTACCGCTTCACCACCCCCGAAGGCCAGTCCGGCGAGGCCGACGCGGGCGCGTACATCGCGCAGCTCAGGCGCTTCCTCGCGCTGGTGCTTGCCGCCCAGGGCTTCGTTTTCCTGATGCAGTGGGGCGGCGGACGCAAGAGCGCGGAGCGGATGATGAAGCCCGTCCGGCAGATGACCCGCGCCGCCGAGCGCATCTCCAGCGAGCGCTTCGCCGCCGACAAGCTGCACTCGCTGGAAGACGCCATCGACAGCCTCGCGCCCTCGGTTAGGGGCGTTCGCCTGAGCACCGGCGACCGGGACCTTGAAGGGCTTGAGCAGGCGATCAACAACATGCTCTCCCGCGTGCACGAATCCTACGTGGAGCAGACCCGCTTCGTATCCGACGCGTCCCACGAACTGAGAACCCCCATCGCCGTCATCCAGGGCTATTCCGACATGCTGGCCCGCTGGGGCAAGACCGACGAGCATATTTTGGAGGAGGCGATCTCCGCCATCCAGGCGGAATCCCGCAACATGAACAGGCTCGTGGAGCAGCTTCTGTTCCTCGCCCGGGGCGACAGCGGCCGGAACACCATCGCCTTTGCGCCCTTCGACCTGTCCGAAACCCTCGCGGACGTCTGCGAAGAATACAAAATGATCGATTCCACCCACACATTCTCCTTCAAGACCCGGGGGGAGACGATCATCACCGGCGACGAGGCGCTCATCAAGCAGGCCGCCCGCATCCTGATGGACAACGCCGTCAAGTACACTTTGGAGGGCGGTCAGATCCTGCTGGACGTCGGAATGAACGGACAGGAGCCGTTTTTCGGCGTGCAGGACGACGGCATCGGCATAAAACCAGACGACGTGCCGAAGGTCTTCGACCGCTTCTTCCGCTCCGACCCCGCCCGGGCCCGCAAGTCCGGCGGCGCGGGGCTGGGGCTCTCCATCGCCAAATGGATCGTGGAGAGCCACGGCGGCTATTTTCAGGTGTTGTCCCGGGAAGGCATCGGCACCCGAATTCGCGTGACGCTGCCGCAGCCGCCCGTGGCGGGGCGTGCCGCCGTTCGCGCCCCACAGGGGAAATAAACCCTTCAAATGACCGTCGCCGGACGCCGCCCCGCTACGCGCGGGAGGACGGCGTGGATACGGCTCCGCAGACAATCCCCCCGGAAACGCTTGTTTCCGGGGGGATTGTGTTGTTCGTCTACCATTCCGACCGCCTTCGGATCCAGCGGGCGCGAACGGGCAGATAGGCCTCGTAGAGGGCGGCCGGCAGGCGCAAAAGGGCGGAGAACCCGCCGGTCAGCGAGACCGCGGCCAGCCACGAAACCGCAAGGGCGCCGAGGGCCTGCACGCAGCCAGGGAGGAAGGCCAGCGGAACCGCCATCAAACCCGCCAGCGCGGTCAGTCGGCCCACGGCGCGCATTTTCTCCGCCGCGTCCCGCTCCACCGCCACGTTGGCCATGAAGATCAGCGCCGCGCAGAGGACCGCCGCGATCAGCGAATCGCCCAGAAGCGCCGCGGCCACCAACAGCACCGAAGCGACCAGCGGACGGAATCCGGCGCGGAGGATAAACGCGAAGTCCGCCCCCTTCGGCCACGCGATCCGAAGGTCAAATTTCAGCGCAAGGGCGAGCCGGAACAGCGCCAGCGCGCAGCCCGCGGCCATCGCGTAGAGGTTGTCCGTCCAGAGAAGCGCCGCAAGCGAAATCAGCGCCGCGGACGACAAAAACCACAGGACGATCGCCGCGCCCGCAACGCGCCGCCGCCCGGCATCCTCCACCCTTCCCCGGGCGAGAAAAGCCGCGCCGCCCGTGCCCAGCATGCCCGAAAGCGCCAGCGCGCCGCCAATCAGCGCCCAGAACGCGAAATCCCGCGCCGCGGCCCAGTCTATCGCGAGGGTCATCACCGCCATGCCGCCCTCCTACTTGTGGTACCGCTGCCCAGCCAGAATGCGGGCGGAGCGGTATAATTGCTCCAGCAGAATCACCCGCATCAGCGGATGCGGGAAGGTGAGGTTCGAAAACGACAGCCGCGCTTCCGCCCGGGCCAGCACTTCGTCCGAAAGCCCCAGCGAGCCGCCGATGACCAGCACCAGCCGCCGCCCGTCGGCCCAGCCCTCCAGCATCCGGGCGAGCGCCACCGAATCGGGGGCCTTGCCCTCGATGCACAGCGCCACCACCCGATCATCCGGCCGGATGCGCCGAAGGAGCTCCCGCCCCTCCTTTTCCAGCAGCTGCGCGATCTGCGCCGAAGAGGCGCGCTCAGGCTCCGGCTGGTCGCCCACCTCGACGACTTCAACGTTTCCATAGCGCGTCAGCCGCTTCAGGTATTCGCGGCACGCGGCCTTCTGCCAGTCCTCCTTGAGCTTGCCCACCGCCAAGACCAGAACGTTCATCAAATCACCCGCATCATTCGGAGCAGGTCCATCAGGTACATGGAGCCCACCGTAATCCCCGCCGCCAGCAGCACAAGCAGCTCCTGCCAGCCGAGCGGCGTCAGGTCGATGCGCTCGATCTGCTCGAACGTCCTCCCCTGCTTTTCCCGGTGCCAGCCGGAAACCGCGAGGATGGCGATAAAGATGCCGCCGTAGACCAGCGCCTGAAGCGCCAATAGAAGCACGCCCGCCGCGCCGCCCGCGCTCTCATAGAGCGTCTGTCCGGCGTTTGCCGCACCCCGCTGGTACTGGGAGAGCATCACCAGCGCAAAGTTGTGGGCGGTGTGGTAGATCATCCCGGCGTACAGCGAATCCGTGTTGATGACCAGATAGCCGATGGCGAAGCCCAGCAGGATCTGCGTGGGCAGCCCCGTGATGGAACCGTGCAGCCCCGCAAACATGACCGTCGAGACCACCAGCGCGTACTTCGTCCCCCTCCGCTCCCAGGCCCCCAGGATGAAGCCACGGAACAGAAGCTCCTCAAATATGCCGGGCAGCATGCAGCTGGTCAGCACCAGCGAGACGAGTTGCCCGGTGGTATCCGCCGCAGGCAGCGTCTGGTCGATCAGCCGCGCGCCCATGCCCTCCAGCGCCAGCAGCCAAAGAGAGCCCACGGACAGCGCCGTCATCACGCCGGCCAGCGCCGCCAAAACCGATACCACCGCCATGCCGGGCGTCAGCGGGTTTAGTCTCAGCGCCCGGGAGACGCCCTCCCGCTTCCAGGCGTACCGGAAAATCGGCAGCCCGACCAGGAGCGGGTAGTACACGAACGAAGTCGTTACCAGCGCCGTCTGGTCGCTGAGCCTTACGCCAAGCAGCGAGGCTATGAACACCAGCGCATACGTGACGGCAGGGACTCCCGCCGCCGCCAGAAGATACAGCGCATTGGCCTGAAAGATCGCCGGGCGGCGCGCCCAGAACTTGAAATCGCCATCCGTCAGGTTGTTTGAGTCAAAACCAAGCAAACGGTTGTCCCTCCGTTCTGGAAAAACGGCTGTCCTCGGCGGACAGCGTGTAGACGCCGCCCGGTTCGTTCCGCTTCGCGACGTCAAGCCCGATGTCGAGGCCGGGCCGGAACCCCTCCGCCTCCAGCGCGTCGCTCACCGCGCGCAGCGCCAGCTGCGGAAAATTGTTCTCCCCAGAAAGATGCCCAAGCACGATATGCCCCACGCCGGACTCGGCCAGCTTCACCGCGGCGCGGCCCGCATCCTCGTTGGACAGGTGGCCGTGGCTGCCCAGAATCCGCCGCTTGAGGTCGTAGGGGTAGCGCCCGGCCTTGAGCATGTTCACATCGTGGTTGGACTCGAGCAGCACCAGATCACACCGGGTGACCGCCTCCAGCCACTCGCCCCGCAGGGTGCCGATGTCGGTGGCCACCGCCACGCGCCTTCCGCCCCAGGCGGCGCAGTAGCCCACCGGCTCCGCCGCATCGTGGGGCAGCGGAAACGGGGTTATGCCCATGCGCCCGATGTAGAAGTCCTCAAACGCCCTGAGCTCCCGGATGTTGGATGGCGAGACCTTTCCCAGTTTCCCCGCCATCAGCGCCCAGGTGCCTCGGGTTGCGTACAGCGGGATATCGTACTTTCGGGACAGGATGCCCGCGCCGCTTACATGGTCGGAATGCTCGTGGGTGAGGAGGATGCCGTCGAGCATGTCCGGGGTCACGCCGTGGGTCAAAAGCGCATTGACAATGCGCGAGCCTGAAACGCCCGCGTCAATCAGGATGCGCGCGTCGCCCATCTCAACATAGATCGAGTTTCCGTTGGAGCCGCTGAAGAGCGGCGAAAACCTCATTTGCATCGGTCAACCTTCGTTCAAAAAATCGATTAGTGCCTCGCGCACCGGCCCGATCCCCGCGAGCGTCATCACGCGCTGGCGAAGCCTTGCGCAGTTCCGCGCGCCCTGAGCGTAGGAAGCGACATGCCCGCGCATTTCGCGCACGGCCCGCTCCTCGCCGTGGAGCGCAGCAAGCATGTCCAAATGGCGCATGGCCATCTGAAGCCGCTCGCGGATGGTGGGCGGGGCCCATGTCCCGCCGCGCATGGCGGCGCGGATCTCTCCGAAGAGCCACGGGTTCCCCCGCGCCGCGCGCCCCACGCCAACCCCTGCACAGCCGGTCTCCCGAAGCATCGAGAGGGCGTCCGCGCCGGAAGCGACATCACCGTTTCCAATCACAGGAATATGTACCGCACGGACGACGTCGGCAATCACACTCCGGTCGGCGCGGCCGGAATAGAACTGGTCCCGCGTTCGGGCGTGGACGGTCAGCGCCGCCGCGCCTTCGGTCTCAGCGATTTTCGCCAGTTCCACGGCGTTTATGCGTTCGCGATCCCATCCGGAGCGGATCTTGACCGTGACCGGAAGGTTTGACGCGCGAACCACCGACGCGATCACGCGGCCCGCCACAAGCGGCTCCTTCATCAGTGCGGAGCCCTCGCCGCCGGAGACGATCTTGGGCGCGGGGCAGCCCATGTTGATGTCCACAAACGAAAAGCCCTGGCCTTGCAGGCGCCTTGCCGCCTCGGCCATGGCTTCGGGGTCCCGCCCGAAAAGCTGAACACCCACCGGCCCTTCGTGCGCCGCATGCATGAGAAGCTGCACCGCCGCCCGGTGGCCGGGGCTCAGAAGATATCCCTTGGCGCTGACCATCTCCGTCGTGGAGAACGCCGCGCCCATCTCCCGGCATATCAGCCGGAAGGTGACGTCGGTGACGCCGGCCATCGGGCAGAGGCCGGCGCCACCGGTGAGCACATCGTCGAAAATCATTGCGGTGAAATCGTCGGCACCGGCGTCGGCTCGGGCTCCAGGATGATCTGAGTCTGCCGCATGCCCGCGATCTTCCACTGGCCGTTGACGCGGTACAGCGTCATTGAGTAGCGCCCGCCCTGCCAGACCGGCGGGGTGGCGGTCAGAACGCCGGACTTGACCAGCGCGCTCTTGCCCGAAACCACGCTGCCGCGGATCACCGGCACCCGGTAGACGATGGTCGCTTGGGCGGTGTCCTCCCAGGGCCAACTCCAGATCCACTCCAGCTTGACGTTGCTTTCAAAGTCGGTGATCTTGTAATTGCTGTAGGGCGACGAGCTGGAAAGCCCCAGCGCCAGCGCCTCGTCACCCTTTAGAAAGTCCGCCCGGAAAAAGCTGTTGAGGGTTTCTGGGTCCTCCCGCGTGAGGATGACCTCGGTGCGCTGGCGCATGCCGTCGCTGAGGAGGATATAGATGTTGGCCGCGTTCATGGAAAGGTAGAACGCGAGAATCAGTACCGATGCGATCACACTGAAGATCACAAGACGGGACGCGACAAACCATAAAACCCGGCGGATGTACTTCACAGTTGGACCGCTCCATTTCAACCGGCAAAAGCCGCTTTTTCAGAGGTCAACGCGCATTTTTGTCTTTACCCTGCGCGCGCCGCCCTCAGCGCGTCGTTGTTCAGGTAAACCCTAAAAACCACCCGGGACTCGACCGAGACCGCGCGCGCGCCGGAAAGGCCCGTGGCCGCCATCGCGCCTCGCCCCGCCTCGCCGAGCGCATCGCATACCCTGGCGTAGGCGAGAATCGCGCCGGCCTGCCGGGCCGCAAGGTCCATTGCCTGCGGCGTGCCCTGCGCGGCTTCGACTTCTATGGACAGCGCCGCAATGCTCTCTTCGGAGGTCGCGCCGTACCAGATCGGCAGAAGGCCGTCCAGCAGCCGCTCGCCGCTCTTTGAAAGAGAGGCGGAGCTTTCGTTAAACAGCGCGTCAAGCGCCACGGAAGCTTCCCCATTCTCGCCGACGAAGGTATCCAGCCCTGCGGCTTCAAGGGCGACCTTCATGCTTGCCGCGACGCGCGCGCGCGCGCCCAGCGCATCACCCACCGCTTTTTGAAGTGCGGCGTAGTCCTGAAGCCTCACGTCGTAGTCCGCCTTGCTTTGTTCAAGCGCCTGCTGCTGCGCGGCGAGGTCCGCCTGCGCCGTTTCCAGCGCGGCGCGGCCGTCTTCAAGCGCCTGTTCCCGCACTTTGAGCCCTTCGTCCGCCTCGCTGAGCGCGGCCCGATCCTTTTCGAGGGCTGCTTTATCCGCGGACAGCGCCTGGCCCTGATCCACGAGCGTGCCCTCCCGCTGATCCAGCGACGACCTGCGCTGATCCAGCGACGCCTCGAGGCGATCGAGCTCCGCCTGCCGGCCGGAAACCTCTTCCGCTTTTTCGCTAATCAGCGCCTGCTGCTGGTATACGCCGATCGCCAGCACCAAGGCCACTACGACCAGCACCTGCGCCATCAACGCGCCCACCGGAAGGCTGCCCGGCGCGCGCCTACGCCTCGGCTTCATGGTCAACGCCCTCCATAGGTGCCGATGTGGTCAACAGCCTCCTCCAGCGCGGCCTGCGCGGAGCGCAGCGCGTCTGTGAGGCGGTCGGCCTGCCCGGCATAGATGGCGGCGGTGTCGTCCAGAAGATCAGGAAGCCTGGCCAGCGTGGTCTTGATGTTCTCCATCAGCCAGTTGAGCTGATCGGTGGTCTTCCCCGCACCCTGGAAGAAACTGTTGTAGGCCTTTTCGATCTCCCGGGTGACTCCGGCGGACAGCGCCTGATGGGCCTGGGTCAGCGAATCGCCGGACTTTTTGAGCTCCTCCGCGGCGCGCGTCATCGCATGGCTGGCGGAGAGGGTGTTGTCGGTGGAAATCTTCGCGAACTGATCCGCCGCGGTCTGAAAGCTGGTCAGCGCCTTGGACCACTCGCCCTGAAGCTTGCCCACCGAGAGAAGGTAGTTGTTCTGCTGCCGCGCAACAATCTCCAGGTGCTCCACGTTGGCGGCGATGCGGGAATAGCCTTCCTCCACCATCGCCTGCGCGCCGTTCAGCCGCACCAGGTAGCCGTCGAACCGCTCGGTCATGTCCTGGGAGAGGCGCTGCGCCTCGGCGAGGTCCCGCGCCACGCGGCCCATGCCCTCGCCGGCCTTTTTGAGGTCCTCCTGCACCTGTAGGTTGCTCTTGTACAGGCCGTCGATGGTCTGGGACAGCTTTTCGATGCCGTTCCCCATGCGCTCGTCGAGGAGCCCTACGAAGCGGCTGACCAGCGCGTCCACGCCGCGCACCTGCTCCCGCGAGGCGGCCTGGGTGAAGCGCTCAAGCTCTCCGGTCAGCGGCGCCAGCGATTTTGACATCGACTGGGCGAACCGTTCCGCCAGCTTGTTCGTCACTTCGTCCGCGAGGAGCTGGATGTGGTTGGCCTGCTCGCGCTCAAAGAGCGCCGACTGGGCGGCTGCGTCCACGGAAGGCAATGCGGCGTAGCGGGCCATCGCATCGTAGAACGACGCCAGCGCGCCCTGCGCGCCGCTCATCGAGGCGCGGTAAATGAGCGAAAACAGAACCGCCAGCGCACCGCCGACGATCGACGGCGCCAGCGCGAGCCGGACGGCGGAGAGCATCCCGTCCATGTCCGGCGTGCCGGAAAGCCCCTGCCAAAGCCCGAACAGCGTACCCAAAAAGCCCAGCGACATCATGATGCTTGGCGCGGCCTCGGCCAGCGCCGCGCTCTCCGGCGGGCAGATCTCGTCTTCGCCGATGAAGTCCTCCACCTTGGCGGAACCGCCGAACTGCTCCTCCAGGAATGTCTGGTTTTTCAAAAAAGCGCTCCAGCGCGCCTGCATGGCGCCGCCGAGAAACCCTTCCTCGCGCCAGGATCTTTTGGATTTTTCGCCCTTCCGGATGGCGCGCGAGCCGCGCAGAAGCGCCTGGCGGGAAGCCGTAAGCGGCGCGACCGACCGGATCAGGCAGAACAGGAACACCGCCGCCAGCAGGATATAGAGAATCACGTTGATCCCGCCGGACAGAAAAAACCCGTTCATTCCTGTGTTCACAGCTACGAGCAACCTTATCCCTCTCTTCTGCGCCGCATGTAAAAAACAGTCATTTTATCAGACGCGCGCGCGCGCCGCTTGGTTCATTTTCTGGGCGGCTTCACGGCCCTGCGGCCCACCGAATGGTATTCCACGCCGACCGCTTCCATCGCGTTCGGATCGTACAGGTTCCGCCCGTCGTAGACGAGGGGCGTGCGCATCAGTTCCTTGAAGGCTTTCGGCTCGAGCGACCGGATCTCCGGCCATTCAGTAAAGGCGAAGCACACGTTGGCGCCGCGGAGCGCATCCTCCGGCGTCTTTTCACTGACGACCTTTCCGGGGAATTTGCGCTCGAAAGCACTCGCCGCCACCGGATCGAAGAAGTGGATCTGGGCGCCAGCATCCAGAAGGCGCTGGACATTATCGATGGCCGGCGCTTCCCGCAGGTCGTCGGTTCCCGCCTTGAAGGCCACGCCCAGCACCGCCACCTTCAGGTGGTCGAAGGTGATGAGCCTGCGGCAGGCCTTCTGGAACAGAATGGTCTTCTGCGCCTCGTTGACCTCCACCGTCGCGTCCACCGTGCGCAGCCGGTAGCCGAACTGCCCGGCCAGAAAGCGCAGCGCCTTGGTGTCCTTGGGGAAGCAGCTGCCGCCGTAGCCGACGCCGGCGTTCAAGTAGCGCGCGCCAATGCGCTCGTCGTAGCTCATGCCGTGAGCCACCTCGGTGATGTCCGCGCCCACCAGCTCGCACAGGTTCGCGATGTCGTTCATGTAGGAGATCTTCAGCGCCAGAAAGTCGTTGGAGGCGTACTTGATCATCTCCGCGCTGCGGCGGCCCACCGAAACGATGGGCAGGCCGAAGGGCTCGTAGATCTCCCGCAGTATGCGCTCGGCGCGTTCACTCTCGGTGCCGATGATGATGCGCTGGGCGTGGAGCGTATCGTGCACCGCCGTGCCCTGCGCCAGAAATTCCGGATTGGAAGCCACCTCGACCTGGACGTCGTGCACCAGAAAGTCGTGGATGAACTGATCCACTTTGTCGTTGGTGCCCACCGGCACCGTGGATTTGACCACCACCAGGCAGTCCTTTTCCACGCTCTCCGCCACCTGACGGGCGACGGTGGCGATGTAGGACAGATTTGCCGACCCGTCCGGCTGTTCGGGCGTACCCACGCCGATAAAGATGGCGTCGGCGTTCCGGTAGGCGGATGCGTAATCGGTGGTGAAATGAACGCGGCCCGCGTCGATGGATTCGCGCATCAGTTCCTCAAGGCCCTCTTCATAAATGGGCGATTCCCCGGCGCACATCCGCGCTACCTTGGCCTCGTCCACATCCACACAGGTCACCTGATGGCCCACATGGGCAAAGCAAACACCCGCCACCAGTCCCACATAGCCGGTGCCCGCCACCGCGATGTTGTAAGCCTTCATTCGTGCAGCTCCAATCTCTTTGGTAGTCTTTACACCCCAATATTATAGCATTCTTCCGCAGCGAATACAATTAGAAATCCCGCGCCCAAAGAGCGCGGGATAAAAGGATGCTTCTGTTCAGAATCTACGTAGCGATCAGGCTGGCGAGCGGCAGGTAACCGACCTTGCCGTTTTTGATTACGCGGATCAGGCCCCAATTGCCAGACTTCGCAAGCAGGACGACCTTGTACTTCTGGGCCAGCGTGCCCTTGACGCCGGAAGCGGTGCTGGCCTTCTTGTAGACCTTAACGCCCTTGACGGAGCTGGCCTTGTAGAGCTTGCCCACGTCATAGGTCTTGTAGTACTTCAAGTTGGTCGGGAACACATAGCCGATCAAACCCTTGGCGGTCTTGATGCGCCACCAATTGTTCTTGGTGCTCAGGTGAATGACCTTCTCACCCTTCTTGAGCTTTCCAACGACCTTGGAGCCGGACACAGCCTTCTCCCGGATGCGCACACCACCCTCGGTCGCCCGGTAAATCTTCCCCTTGGTGGCCGACGCTCCGAGCGGCGCAAACGCCAATGACGCAGCCAGAACGAGGCAGATGAAGCCAAGTACGCTTCTGCGAACCATTATGCGAACCCTCCTTCAGCGCGGTCGAAAAATATACGCTGTGAAACTACGTGTTATTGTACCACAGCGAAAACCAACTTGTACATACAAACCGTTACAATATTGTTGCGCCGGCGTCTCTTTACTTGTGTTTCCCGGGCTTCTTTCCCACCGAACCGCCCGTAACCTCGCTCGCGCCGCGCGCGAGCCTGCGCTTCATGCTGTCAAATGTCCCGGTGGCCGCCAGCGCGTAGACGATGCCCGCGACGATGACGCCGCCAATTAACCATAAGACGCCTTTGCCGGCTGATTTGTTCCCCTCATTTACATTATTTGCATTATTTTCTGCTTTTGCGGTGGTCCCGCCGAACAGCACGTCGTTCAAAACCTCGGCCATGTACTCGGTGGACTTGATCGCGCGCTCCTTGTCGGTGGTATGGGTGCCGAACTCAAGCAGCACCGACTGGGGATAGAACTCCTGGTTGTAGTTGCCCTTCCCGATGAAGATGTCCTTGATGAGGCCGGGATACTTCTGGTCGGCCGCGGCCTTGATCTCCTTGGCAAAGTTTCGGTTGGCATCGGAATTGGGATTGGAGCGCCCCACCAGGAGCCGCACCTTGGTGATATCCTCTCCCTCGAGCTTTTTGTTGTACTCGCCGGGGTCGGGGATGCCGTCCCGATGGATGTCGATCAGCGCGTCCGGCTGCTTTTTAAGCAGTTCCTCGGCGGTCTGCCGGGAGCGCCGGTAGGCGCCCGCATCGTGGGGCAGGTGGCTGGTCTCGTCGTAGATGACCTGTACGCCCAGCTTTTCAAGGTTGCCCTTGAGCGCTCCGCCCACGTCCAGAATGCCGGCGTTTTTGGTCTTTGAAGACGTGCCGTCTGACGGCTCGTAGGATTCGTCGGTGTGGGTGGAGTACATTGCCACCATCTTTTTGCCGCCGCCCGTCGCCGGCGGCGACGCTTTGGCCGCTGCCGTCGTTTCCGGCGCCTTCGTGGCCGCGGCGGCGCCTGAGAACACCGATTGGGTTTCGATCCGCGCCTCCGCCGATTCCATGCCCACGTAACTGGCGGTGGCAGTCAGGAGCGCGTCGTCCACCTGGGTTATGATGTAGAGCTTGTTGTCCCCCGCGATGTACTCGTCGTCCATGTAGACGCGGCCCGCGTAGCTGGTCAGGTACGCGCCCTCGCCGTCGTAAATCCGGTAGACGACATCGTCCTGATACTCGTATTCCTCCGCTTGCACGGGGACGGGCATCAGAAGCAGCATTAATACCAGAACTGCGATCAGCCGTTTCATTTTCCCTTCTCCTCCCCCGTATGCGCGCCGCGGGTCGCACGCTCAATCAGTTCGCCAAAGAGCTCCGCCAGCAGTACCGCCAGAATGCCCGCGATGACCACCGCGTCAAACGCCCCCGCGCCGCCCAGGATCAGCGCCTGGTCGATGCCCTGGCTCCAGTTGATGACGGCCTGGGCAGTATCCGCCAGCAGCATGCCCACCGTGCCCGCGATGAACGACGCGCGCCGGGAGCGGCCCAGCACATAGGCAACCACCGCCGCGGCGATGCCGTACAGGTAGTTGGGGTCGATCTGCGTCTGTTCCGGCTCCGCGGGCAGGAGTCTTCCCAGTGCGAACACCGCGCCGCCCGCCACAACCGCCCCGATCAGCGACCGCCACTTTTCCCAGGCGGTCTCCGCCTTCGCGATCAGGTAGATCGAGAGCCCCAGCGGCACCAGCGCGCCCCCGATGTTGAACGCGAACAGCGGCGTTACCTGTATGTCGGGGATAATGCCGCCTACGATGATCAGCGCAACGAAGAGCATCGCCTGCTTGTCCGTCAGACGGAGCCTGTCCAGCGCGCGCTGGCCTACGCCGAACATGACCAGAATCGCGACCACGATCAGGAGTATAAAACCAAAGGACATACCATCACCTCTCGCGTGACAGTATGTCCATGATCGCGCCAGAATTATGCTCCGCATCCAAACGGCTGTAAAAACGGGCGAAGCGCGAAGCTTCGCCCCCAGACCATCAACAAAGTCCCCGCAGGGTTTCAATCGTACCCGGCGGCGTGTACGCCGGGTACGGAATAGCGCCACCAGTACGCATACTGGTGGCGCTATCCACACCTTTGGTCAGTGCGGCGCCCGGAAATTCCAGAAGAATTTCAGGCGCACGCAGGCTCTTTCCTTTGCATCGGAAAAACCGAAGGGTTTTTCGATGCCTTGCGGGCGAAGCGCCAAGCTTCGCCCCATGCCAGCTTCCGTTGTTTCGGATTGGTATCAGTCCGCGCTGCGTATGGCGGCCAACGACGACAGCTGCATCGCCCGCTGCGCCGGGTAGAAGCCGGAGCCGATCGACACCAGCACCACAAACAGCCATGTGCCCGTGGAAAGCGCCGTCGGGATGATAGAAACCGTCGCGCCCTCCTCCGTGAACATGCCGCCGGACTGCATGATGGAGCCCGCCAGTTGCTGCAGCCATTCGACGTTGTTGAGCGCGTAGCTGAGCAGATAGCTCAGCAAAAGCCCCATCGCACCGCCGAACACGCCGATGTAGGCGGCCTCGCTGAGGAACATCATCCGGATGTTGTTCAGCTTGCAGCCCAGCACCTTCATGACGCCGATTTCGCGGGTGCGCTCGTAGATGGACATCATCATCGTATTGGCGATCGACAGCGCCGCGACCAACAGCGAAATCGCGCCGATAAAGCCCAAAAACGCCTGCATGGTCTGAATCTGCTTTCGGATGGTGTTGACGTATTCCATGGGGCTTGAGCACTGAACGCCCATGTCCGCAAGTTCCCGGACCACGTCCTCCACCACGTCCACGCTGTCGGCGAGCACGTTGACCGTGTCATAGGTGTCCGCGCCGTTCACGTCCTGATCTTTGAAGAGCTGCTTGTTTTCCTTGTAGAAGCGCTTGAACCAGTCCAGGCTGACCACCGCGCCGTAGGAGTAGGTCCAGTCGTTCTGGTCGGCGGGCAGAATTCCAACCATGCGGGCCTTTACGTCCTTTGTCTTGATCACCGGCTCTTCGTTGGCGGAGGCGGAATCCTCCTGAACGTCCTCCCAGCTCATGGTCAGCGTGTAGGGCTCGCCCAGCCAGTTGAGCTTGGGCAGCGGCAGTTCCTTGCCCTCATAAAGAAGGCCGTAGACGTCCACGCTGTCGTCGGGCTTCTTGGGGTTTTGAAAATTCACCATGCTGATCTCGGACATGATGAACTCCATCGTGCCCGAGGCGGTGGAAAAATACCGCCCGCTCTTGAGTTCAACCATCTTGGCAAAGTCCTTGGGGCTCACGGCCAGGAGCATCGTCGCGTTCTCGCGCTTGCCGATCTTGAGCGTGAAGCCGACGCTGCCGTAGACGCTCACCAGCGGCGTCACCGCGCTGACCCCCCTGATGGCGCGGATCTGCCGGATGGTGCCGTCGTTGATGGTGGAAAGCCTGCGCCCCGTGGTGGATGAAGCCGCTTCAGAATAACCGTAGTTCGGGTATACCTGGATCATCCTGAGGTTTACGGCGGACTCCAGCGCCTTGAGCTGGGTCTGCTCCGCGCCGTAGCCCAGCGAAATGGTCACCACGATGGCCGCCGTACCGATGACCACGCCCAGCATGGTCAATGCGCTTCGGAGCTTTCTGCGGCGCAGATTGTTCAGCGCCGCGGCCAGGATGTCAATCCATCTCATCGTCTTCGAACATCCTCCTGCGGCGGCGGCGCGCCGACATGGCGATGGCGAGGATCACCGCAAGCAGGATCAGGCCCACCGCGGCGTAGACCCACGGCGGCAGATACTGCATAATTTCCGCGGCGGAGGGCGCTTGCGGCTCCGGCTCCGGCTCTTCGTAGTCCATCATTTCGTCGTAGTTCATCTCTTCCAGCGCGGCCACCGTCAGCGCAAAGGGCCGCGTTTCGGTGGTCACTTCGCCCATCGCGTTTTCATAGGTGACGACGACCGACGCATTGTACTGGCCGCCCTCCACGGGCGTGACCTCGAGTTCCGCGGTCTTCGAGGTGCCGGGGTCCATGTTGCCGCCGAAGAAGGACTGGCCCATCATCAGGTTGGGGTTGTCACAGACCACCTTGGCGGTTACGTTGTAGAGCACCGTGCGGCCCAGGTTGAAGATGCCGAGCGAAACGTCCGCGCTGTCCCCGGCAACGGTCTGGGTGGTGGGCAGCTGCAGTTCGTCCAGCTGCATGCGCTGCACCTGCTGAACCTTCACCATCACGCTCTGCGTCGCGGTCAGCGCCGTCAGCTTCTTGTCCTCGTACTCCATCGCCAGTTCAATTTTAACGTTTTCGTTGGTAAGCTCCGGGCTGGCCTTGACGGGCAGGCGCTGCTCGAAGGATTCGCTCTTGTCGATCTTGGCGATGTAGACGCTGTTGGAGCCCGAGGTGGGCATCAGCGCGTCCTCCTCGGTGGTGTAGGTCACCTCGACGTTCTGCACGTAGTAGCTGGCCGAGGTGTTTTTGAGGGAGAGCACCACCTCGAAGTCCTCGCCGGCCTTGGGGTTCAGCGGATCGGTGGTGATGGCCTCCACCACCAGCTTGGCCTGCGGCTTTTCGGTGCCGCCGGAGGTGACGCCCCCGCCGCCGCCGTAATAGCTGCCGCCGGAGGACGAAGCCGCGCCGGTCACGCGCACCTGCGTCGTGAACGTCATGCTGCTGTATTTGCCTTCCGGCTGTCCCTCCATGCCCCAGTAGAGCTTACCGGTCAGCGTGTAGAAGCCGTTCTCGGCGGAGGACTTGACGGTGATGTTCGGGAACACCGCATAGCCCTGATTCTCCCCATCCTTCACAACGTAGGCGGGTGACAGGCTGGCGGCGGTCAGCGGCGCATCGCCAAAGGAATCCAGCTCGATGTACATGTTCCGGACGCCCTTGAGGGCGAGCTCGCTCTGGTTGAAATCGGTTACGGATTCCTTGCCGGTGTATTTCTCGGCGCGCTTGCCGGTGGTGAGCATGTCGCTGAAGACCGGGGCGTCGTTTTCTTCACGCTGGTAGGAAATCGGCAGCGCGATGGTCACCGTTCCCTTGGGCTTTCCGACGGGGAATGATTTCGGGCTTACGGAAATCACCGAAGTCAGCGTATACTGGGCGGTGGCGGTGACGGTGATCGTGCCGGAACCCGAGTCCAGCGAGGCCGCTTCTTCCCAGCCCGTGAACGAGAATCCATACTTGGCATGGGCGTTGGCGGCCGCCTCGGCTTCCGCCTTGTTGTCGACGCCCAGCGTCGCGCCGTCAAAACCGTCTATGAAAGTGATCGTCTCGCTATTGGGCAGCGGGCTGTACTGCGCCGCATAGGTCATATTCGCGGTCAGCGCGGAAACCGGCGGGTCCCAGCCGGAAAAAACGTTCCAGACGCCGTCGATCCTCCGGAGCGGCGCCTTGCCTGCCACGTAGTCGCCCGGCACGGACGGCGTTTTGCCAGCCTGCTCCGTGGCGGTATAGACGGTCGTTCCCCGATCGACAAACGTAGCGGTATACATGGAGGTATCCCCGTCGTCCTTCGCGGTCAGCGAACGGCTCTCAAGCACGGCGACTGCGGGATCGTCTCCCAGCGCGTCGGCCGCACCGAGGTCTCGCGTCGCGTCTTCCGGTACCTCTGTCGCGGCGGGTGTAACCGTCTCCGCGCCGTCCGATGTGGACAGCGCCTCCGGCAACACGGCGGGCTCGATGGTTTCAAGCCCCTCCGGCGTCACGGCGGGTTCTGCGGATTCAGTCGCCTCCGGCAGCACGGCGGGCTCGGCGGTTTCAAGCCCCTCCGGCAGCACGGTGGGCTCGGCGGTTTCAGTCGCCTCCGGCGTCGCGGCAGGCTCGGCGGTTTCAAGCCCCTCCGGCGTCACGGTGGGCTCGATGGTTTCAAGCCCCTCCGGCGTCACGGTGGGCTCGGCGGTTTCAATCGCCTCCGGCGTCGCGGCGGGCTCGGCGGTTTCAATCGCCTCCGGCGTTTCCGTCGGCGCGGGGGTGGGCGTCTGCCCAAGGATGTGAATCTCGGACGTGACATCGCCCTGCACCCGGTTGGCGACAAGAATGTCGGATTCGTCGGACGCAAAGGTCACGGCGGCGGTGCTCTCCGGCGCGGCGGTGCCCTCCGCCGTTTTTGCTTCCGCCTTGCCGACCTTGATTTCCATTTCAAAGGGGATTTCGTTGTCCAACTTGGTGCCCTTCATCCGCCAGACGATCGTGCCCTTGAGCCCGTAGCTCCCGGCCTTCGCGCCGTCCTTTACCTTGACCTTGCCGAACACGGCGAAGCCGCGGTTGACCGGATGGCCGCTTTCAATTCCGTACTTTTTCTTGCTGTCCTTGACCGAGCGCATCACGTAAGCCGATCGGTCGCCCTTGGCCGCCTTGAGGGGTGTGCCCGAAAGGTCCAGATCGATGCGAATCCACTCGATGCCCTGGGACTGAAGCGCGGCCTGATCGTACTCCGGGATCTCCCGCTTCGCGTCGTACCCGGCGGCCTTCCCGTTTGCGAGGGTGTTCGAGGCAAACGCGTCGCCGCTGAGAGCGTTTTTGAACGCGACCGGGAGGGCGATCAGCATCTTGCCGCCAGCCGACCCCCGGGGCGCGTCAAAATCGCCCAGTTCCATCCGATGGACGGAAGCGTAGAGCGCCTTGACGGTCAGGTCTTTTTTGACGGCGGAAAAGTCCCGGCTCCAGCCGGAAAACTGAAAACCGAGGTCCCCGTGGTCGAGCGCTTCCGGCGCGGCCGCGGCCTCTCCGGCGTTCACGCGCAGGGTTTCGCCGATTGCCTTTCCGGTGACGGCGTCGACGAACTTCACCTTATATTGCTTGGCCTTTTTGGCCCCGGAGGTCTCCGCCGGAGCTTGGGTTGCGCTCTCCGTGGGCGCGGGGGACGTTTCGGCCAGCGCCCGGGAAAAGTCAGGCACCACAAAAACCAGCGCCATCAGGATGGCAAGAACGGTCGATCGTATCCTTTGGCTGTTCATGACAAGTCCTCCTTCATGCCCGGGCCGCGGCGGCGGGTTTTGCCGCCGGAGCCGTGGCCTCGCCGTCCGTTATCTCAATCACGGTGCCGTCGGGCAGCGTCTGTACCAGCGCGATTTCTTTGGGGTTCTCCTGCCTCTCGTCTTCGATCACGCGCCCGTCCAGAAGGCGGATGACCCGGTCGGCATACTCGGCGATCTCCGAATCGTGGGTGACCATGATCAGCGTGGTTCCCCGCTCCCGGCATACGGAGCGAATGAGCCGCAGAATCTCCCGGGATGTTTTGAGATCCAGGTTTCCGGTGGGCTCGTCGGCGAACAGGATCTTCGGCTTTGTCACCAGCGAGCGGGCGATACCCACGCGCTGCTGCTGGCCGCCGGACATCTGGGTGGGCATGTGCGCTATGTGGGAGGAAAGCCCCACCATCTCCAGCATCTTCCGCGCCTGGCGCATGCGGATGTCTCTGGGCGCGCCCTTGTACAACAGCGGCATGGCCACGTTGTCCAGCGCCGTATGCGTCGCAAACAGGTTGAACTGCTGAAACACGAAGCCCACGTTGTCCAGCCGGAACTGAACCAGCTTGGCTTCGCTCAGGCGGTCGATCTCTTTGCCCGCCACGCGGATACGCCCTTTGGTGGGTTTTTCCAGCCCCGCGATCATGTTCAAAAGCGTCGATTTTCCAGAGCCAGAGCGGCCCACGATGCAGGCGAATTCCCCGGGGTAGATGTTCAGCGTAACCTCGTCCAGCGCGCGCAGTTTGGTGGCGCCGATGGTATACACCTTGGAAACCTGGTTCAAGCTAATGACGGGTTCCTGCGTTTTGCCTTCCGGCATTTTTGTACCCTCCCTGCGGGTCTGGCGCTTACGCAATTGTAGCACACATCCCGGCGGATGACAATTCAGGGAATTAGACTTACGCCGCTGACAAAATGTTGCAGGGGGCTTCTTGCCAGCGCGCGAAAGCCGAGCTTTTGCGCGCGTATTATTTTCTTTGGCTGCGGCACAATAGACAGGCGAAGGAGTTGAAAACATGTCCATGATCGAATGCGGCCACTGCAGGCGCACGGCCGATGCCCGGACGATGACCGAGTGCGCGCGCTGTGGCGCGATGGTTTGCGAGAATTGCTCAAAGAGCGGCGAGGACTGCGAATCGGATCTGGAGATTCCCTGAAAAGTCAACTTACGACTCAAAGCGCCCTTTCCCGGCCGGGGGGAGGGCGCTTTGAGGCATCGAAAAGCTTATGGCAGGTTGTCATAACCCCGTGAAAAATTCAGTTCAGGAAACGCTATGGTTTGCTCTGAGCGCCCGAAAGCATGATGAGCTGGATTTCCGGCGGGCAGTTGATCCGAAGCGGAATCCGGCTGGAGCCCAGCCCACCCGAAACCACGACGGTTGCGCCCTCCTCGCGCCGGACGCCCCGGACGGTGAAAAAGCGCTGAGCGGGACGGACGCCATCAAAGCCAAAGTCGTAAAGCGTTCGCCCCATGAGGCGCACCTGCCCGCCGTGGGTGTGGCCGCACAGGATCAATTGCGCCGGACGCGTGCCGCGAAGCAGCCGCTCCAAGGGCGCGGGCGAGTGGGACAAAAGGATCTCCATCTCCCCCTCCCGCCGAGACCCGGCAAGGATGGACGCGTCCGGGCTGCCCAGGTAATCCTCGTCCAGCCCAAGAATTGTCAGCGCGCCGCCGTCCACCGGCAAAGTCCAGCGACCGTTTATGAGGATGCGCACCCCCGCTTCGAGCGCCATCTCCTCGAAGGCGTGTATCGAGCCTTTAAACGCGCGCCGGTCGTTGTTGCCCACCACGCCCGCCATGCCCATAGGCGGCCGAAGGCGGGCGATTTTTTCAAACAGCCGCGCGGCGTGCACGCGGGTTTCGGCAAAGTCTCCGCCCCACAGGATCATGTCCGGCGCGAGGCCTTCAAGCTGTTCGATCAGCCCGTCGACGGCCGCGTCCGGGAAGGTGAAGCCCGCGTGCACGTCGGTGACAAACAGGATGCGCGCGCCCGACAGCCCTTTCGGAAGCCTCTCGACAATAAGGTTCAGCCGCTCCACCCTCGCGCCGTCCGGCGCCAGGCCGCGCACCCATACCCGCCCCGTCACGCCAGCACCCCGTTCAGCCTGTCCTTCAGCGGACGGTCCCCCCTCGCCTCCTGCAAGAGGCTTTCATAGAACGCCCGCGCCGCCCGCGCTCTGGAGCGGGCCATCCCCGCGGCCTCGGGCGTAAAAAAGCCGTCGTACAGCTTCGAAAGCTTGAACACGTATTCATTCATGAAGCTCGGCTCACCCTCGTGCCCGTCCAGCGGCTCGCCGTCTCCATCCACCCGGTAGAGGGGCTCGTCCACCTTGCCCTGGTACACCAGAGTTCTGGCCACACCCATCGCACCCGCCACGTCCAGCTTGTCGGCGTCATAGAGAATCCTGGCTTCGATGGTCTCAGGCCGCGCGCCGCTCCGGTAGCGGTGTGCGCGGATCGCCTCCGAGACCCGCTGCGCCCGCGCCCTGTCCCAGCCAAGCCCGGTCAGGTGCTCAAAGGCCATGTCCGCGCCCGCGTCCGCGTGGCTGACCGACGGATCGCGAAACTGCGCGCCCCGGCCGATGTCGTGCAGGAGGCAGGCGGCGAGGAGAACGTCCATGTCGGCCTGCGGATGCCCTTCGGCGATGGCCAGCGCCGCGCGCAGCACCCGGTAAATATGCTCCGCGTCATGGGCGCTGTCCTTCATATGGCTGCGCATGATGCGCTCGATGGTTTCATATTCGGCTCTCGTCAAGGCGTCCACCTCCGCTTGCAGTATAGAATGCCCGGGGCGGGGTGTCAAGCCGCGCATATCGGAAAAGCGCTTCCGCAAAAACCCCCGTCCCATTAGAATGCGGAATTAACCTAGTCTCGCCGTCCCGAAGGGCCCGTTTGTGCTATAATTCGGAAAAACGCGCGAATCGGGGGATTTTCTGATGCGGCGCACACTCTGGACGAAGGCGCTCTCCGCCACGCTGCCGGTGTTGTTCGGCTATGTCCCGCTGGGCATGGCATTTGGCTTTCTGATGTCCTCCGCGGGCTACCGGCCCTTTGTCTCCGCCGCCATGAGCCTCTTTATGTACGCGGGTTCCGCCCAGTACCTGGCGGTGAACCTCTTTTTGGAGAACGCGCCGCTTCTCACGATGTTCATGATGGTGTTCTTTCTGAACATCCGCCAGATGGTCTACGGCCTTTCGCTGATCGACCTGTACAGGGGCGCGGGCGCGTATAAACCCTACCTGATCTTCGCGCTGACCGACGAGGCCTACGCGCTCCTGGTCGGCGCGGAACTCCCCGAGGGGAAGGAGCGGGCGCCCTACCTCGCGCTGGTGACGGCGCTGTGCCAGAGCTACTGGGTGCTGGGCACGGTGCTCGGCGCGCTGGCGGGGGCGTTCATCCGCATCAACACGGCGGGCATGGACTTTATGCTGACGGCGCTCTTTCTGGTGCTGACGATCGACCTTATCCGGAAATACAGAATCTGGGAGCCCTTCGCGCTGGGCGCGCTGGCAGGGGTAATCGGCCTGGCCGCGGGCGGCCAGGCGCTGATGATGCCCGTGGCGCTTCTCATCGTCCTGGCGGCGCTCATCCTCTTTCGGAAGTTTTTTGAGGCTCGCCTGAGCGGCGGAGAGGGGGCAAAGACATGACGCGGGGCTTTTCGCTCTTTCTGGCGATCCTTTTGATGGCGGTGGCGACGGCGCTGACGCGGTTTTTGCCGTTTATGGTCTTTGGGCGCGGACGGAAGCCTCCTGAGATCATCAACTATCTGGGCCGCGCATTGCCGCCGGCGATGCTGACGCTGCTCGTCGTCTACTGCCTGCGGGGGATGGACTTCTCCGCCTTCCCCTTCGGCCTTTCGGAGATGATCGCCTGCGCGGCGGTGGCGGCGCTGCACCTGTGGCGCAAGAACGCGCTTATCTCGATCTTTGGCGGTACCGCGGTCTACATGGTTCTGGTACAGGTTGTATTCGCGTAACAGACAAACTTCGGAGCCTTCCGCAAATTTACCGCGGCCTATGCGCCACAAGCATATTACGCCGCCGGCTTGCGTGCCGGCGGCGTAATACATTCCTTCACCCAGCAAAGCGCCCGGAAACCCCTGCGGGTTTACGGGCGCGATTGCTTTAGTAGACGACGATCTTCGTCTTGGCCGGGCAGTTCTGGTAGATCCACTTGGCGTTCTCGACGCTCAGGCGGACGCAGCCGTGGGAGGCCTTCCTGCCCAGGTTGCGGACGGAGCCGCTGGTGGGCGAGCTGTCCTTCGAGTTGTAGAGCACCGAGTGGAACATGATGTCCCCCTGGATGTAGTAGGCGTACTGTGCCCACACGAAGAACTTCTTGAAGTAGTGCCAGCGCGCGCCGGGGCCAGTGGATGCCTGGAAGGTGCCCTTCGGCGTCGGCGTCGAATTGAGGCCGGTGGAGCACTTCATCGTGCGAACCAGAATGGTGTATTCCTCGTTCTCGTCCGGGGCGTAGGCGTAAACCCGCTGTTTGGCAATCGAAACTTTGAGCATGTAGGGTTTGAGCGCCTTCTTCGCGTTTTCGCTGAACAGCGCGTTCAGCGTGGCGTTGCCGGCGACGCCGTCCTGGCTGATCTTCGAACGCTTCTGGAATTCCTTGATCGCCCTTGCGGTGCCGGGGCCGTAGGCTCCGTCCGCCGAAGTGTACAGGTACTCCAGGTCGTAGAGCCTGCGCTGCACCCGCTTGACTTCCTCACCGGAAGCGCCGCTTTCCATGGCGCCGGGGATCTCGGGGAAGCTTTCGGCGTAGAACTTGTCCAGCAGCAGCGGGTCTGCGACGCCGTTGATGACCGTCTCAAGCTGACCTTCGTCAATCTTGATCTCGGCGGCGGGGGTGCCGCTTGCCATCGCCTCGGCATAGAGTTCCTCGCGCTCCTGCGCCTGGAAGTACGCCTGCAGGTTCTGGATGGCGCGCTCGGTGGCGGCGCCATAGCTGCCGTCGGGCGAGCCCACCATGAAGCCCAGCGCGCGCAGGCGCTTTTGCAGCTTCAGGACTTCGTCTCCTGAGGAGCCCTTCGCCATCATCGGGTGGTCGGGCGCCTTGGCGGCGCCGGAGAACAGTAGCTTCTGAAGCTCGATGTCCGCGCTTCCGCTCTGCGAAAGACCGTTGTAGTGCTGCAAAAGCCGCACGCTCAACTGGGTGCCGGGGCCGTAGTAGCCGTCGGGTGCGCCGATCAGGTAGCCCATGGCGGACAGCCTGCGCTGCAGGCGCAGAACCTCGGCGCCCTTGTCTCCGTACTGAAGGCTGGCCCTTGCGGCGGGGAACTCATCCGACATCAAAAAGGCGATCAGCGTGCTGTTGGCAATGCCGTCGACTTCCGTCGAGGGAGTGGGTCCGGGCTCAGGAGTCGGCAGGGGCGTGGCGTCAGGGTTTGGGGTGGCCGACGGATCGGGCGTCGGGGTTGGAGCGGGCGTGGGCGTTGCGTTCGCGTCGATTTCGTCCTGCTCCAGCTGGCGCACGTACTCCTGCAGCTCGGAGACCGCCGCGGCGGTTCCCTTGCCGAACTGGCCGTCCGCGGAGCCTTCCAGATAGCCCAGAAGGATCAGTTTCTCCTGAAGCGCGCGGGTTGCGTCGTTCTTCGAGCCGCGCTGAAGCGACTCATAGTAGGGTGTGGTCACGGTGACGCCGGTCAGGTAGATTTTTCCACCCACCGCCTGCTCGGCGGCGGCGTCAATCGCGCCGGAAACGGCAGCCTTGACCGATTCCGAGATCTGCTGGGCGGTCATCCCCGATCCGGAAGCGATCCGGTCGTAGACCTCCGCCGCAAAGCGCTCGGACATCTCCGTCCAGGCGGCGTCGGCCGGCTTGGCCGTGAGCGAAAAGATCAGTTCCGTGTGTACGGGCTGCCCGTCAAGCTGACTGTCAAGCGCCAGACGCTTCTCGACAAGGGCAGTCCCCTCGGGGACGTCCGGTGTAACGCCGAGCTGGGCACTGTCGGGCTCGTAGGCTCCAAGAAGGGAACCGTCGCCGCGCTGTGCCTGGACGGTCAGGTATGCGCTCAGCGTTAGGGCCAGGCATAGGGCCAGGGCAATCATGGCGTGGATGCGTTTCATGTCATTCCTCCGGTCTTGGTTTATTGCGTCCGTCACAAATACAGACGGGGGCGACGGTCCGTTTGTTGCCCCGCGCCGACGAAATTCGGCATAAAATCCGCTGAATATTTTTAACAGTCGGCTCTTTAAAACCGCCCTCCTATAATGTATAATGATTTGGTGTGATTGTGAATCATAGAATTCAGGAAAACCGGGAGGAGAAACGTCATGGCACTTATTGATAAGATTATGGCGCAGGCGAAGGCGGATGTGCGCCACATTGTTCTGCCGGAGGGCGAGGAGAAGCGCAACATCGCGGCGGCCTCGAGGATTGTAAAGGAAGGCCTTGCCCGCATTACCCTGCTCGGCAACAAAGCGAAGATTCTCGAAACGGCCCAGGCTCTAGGTGTAGACCTGAGCGGCGCGGAAGTCATTGACCCCGCCTCGAGCGACAAGGCAAAGCCTTACGCCGAGGCGCTTAATATGCTGCGCAAGGAAAAGGGCATGACCGAGGACGAGGCCGCGAAAAAGATGGGCGACCCCATGTACTACGGCGTGATGATGGTCAAGGCAGGCGACGCGGACGGCCTCGTCTCCGGCGCGATCCATTCCACCGGCGACATGCTGCGCCCCGCGCTGCAGATCATCAAATCCAAGCCCGGCATCAAGACGGTATCCTCCTGCTTTTTGATGGAGTGCCCCGATCAGTCCTACGGCGAGGGCGGCGTGATGATCTTCGCGGACTGCGCGGTGATTCCGAACCCCACCGCCGAGGAACTCGCCAACATCGCCGTGGCCGCGGCGGATTCCGCCAAGAGCCTGGCCGGCATGGAGCCGAAGGTGGCGCTTCTTTCCTTCTCCACCAAGGGCAGCGCCAAGCACGACCTGGTGACCAAGGTGCAGGAAGCCACCCGCATCGCGAAGGAACTGGCGCCCTCCCTCAAGCTGGATGGCGAGCTCCAGGCCGACGCGGCGCTGGTTGAGGCGGTGGGCCAGCTCAAGAGCCCCGGCTCCGAGGTGGCGGGCCGCGCCAACGTCCTGGTCTTCCCGGATCTTCAGTCCGGAAACATCGGCTACAAGCTGGTGCAGCGGCTGGGCGGGGCGGAGGCCTACGGCCCCGTGCTCCAGGGCCTCGCCAAGCCCTGCAACGACCTCTCCCGCGGCTGCTCGGTGGAGGATATCGTCGCCACCGTCGCCATCACCGCGGTGCAGGCGCAGCAGAGCCGCTGAACCGGCGGGTATTCGCTTCGAAGGCGGAAGGCCGCAGGTTTCGTGGCCCTATGGAAAAGGCGTACGCAAGGCCCTTTGGTCCCGAACCGTAAAGCCGCAGGTCTTCACGATTTCCGCGCGCCATGCGCATACATACTAAGAAGGGGTTTGAAACTTCCATGAAAATTCTGGTCATCAACGCGGGCTCCTCGTCTCTCAAGTATCAGCTGATCGACATGCAGGGCGAGGCCGTCCTGGCCAAGGGATTGGCCGAGCGCATCGGCATCGAGGGCTCAAAGCTCACCCATCAGTACGGCGACGATAAGTACGTCGTCGAGCAGCCGATGAAGAGCCACACGGACGCGATTCAGCTGGTTCTGGACGCGCTGATCGATCCCGCCCACGGCGTCATCACCTCCATTGACGAGATCGGCGCGGTGGGCCACCGCGTGCTGCACGGCGGCGACAAGTTCACCGCCTCCTGCGTGATCGACGAGCCCGTCGAGAAGGCCATCGAAGACTGCATCCCGCTGGGCCCGCTGCACAACCCGGCGAACCTGATGGGCATCCGCGCCTGCCAGCGCGTCATGCCGGACACCAAGCAGGTGGCCGTGTTCGATACCGCCTTCCACCAGACCATGCCCGCGAAGGCGTATCTGTACGGCATTCCGATGGAATACTACAAAAAGCACGCCATCCGCCGCTACGGCTTCCACGGCACCAGCCACCGCTTCGTGTCGGCCCGCGCGGTGCAGCTGACCGGCGCGAAGAAGCTGGTCGTATGCCATCTGGGCAACGGCTCCTCCCTGTCCGCGGTGGTGGACGGCAAGTGCGTGGATACCTCGATGGGCCTGACGCCCCTTGAAGGCGTGCTGATGGGCACCCGCTCCGGCTCTCTGGATCCGGCCGTCGTCTCGACCCTCGCCGTCCGCGAGAACATGTCCGCCGAGCAGGTGGTGGATATGCTCAACAAGAAGTCCGGCCTCGCGGGCCTCAGCGGCCGCTCCAGCGACATGCGCGACGTGGTCGCCGGCGCGAAAGAAGGCGACGAGCGCTGCAAGGTCACCCGCGAAATGTGGGCCTACGGCATCCGCAAGTACATCGGCGCCTACGCCGCCGCGATGGGCGGTCTGGATCTGATCGCCTTCACCGCCGGCATCGGCGAGAACGACGCGCCCGCCCGCGCCGAAATCTGCGAGGGGCTGGAGTTCCTGGGCGTTTCGATCGACCCGAAGAAGAACGACGGCAAGCGCTCCGAAGGCGAAATCTCGGCGGACGATTCCAAAGTCAAGGTGTGGGTCATCCCCACCAACGAGGAGCTGGCCATCGCCCGCGACACGCTGGAGCTTACGCAAAAATAATTTGACAAACCAGCCATCCCGCTCTATAATAAGCTGGTTAGTCCCTGCGAGGTGATTATCCCATGATCGATGTGTCTGCCGCGCTCAAGAACCCCGGTCAGACTTACCCCTTTCAAAGCGCGCTGACGCTGGAACCGATGGACGTTATGAGCGACGAAGTCCTCCTGACGGACATCCTTCTAAAGGGTGAATTCACGGGCGCAGGCGAATCGGTTTCGGTCCGGGGGAATGTGCGCGCGACGCTGAATGCTCACTGTGCGCGGTGCCTCAAGGCGGTTTCACAGCCGCTCACGGCTGAAATCGACGAGGTGTTTGTGCGAGAGCCGGACCCCGAGAACCCCGACCAGCGGCTCATGGACGGCTACCAGATCGACATGACGGGCCCTGCCCGGGAAGCGCTCGTTCTGGAGATGCCGATGCGGCTTCTGTGCCGGAAGGATTGCGAAGGGCTCTGTCCGGTTTGTGGCGCTAACCTCAACGAAAACCAATGCGATTGCCGGAAGGGTGACCCCAAGGCCAACCCCTTTCAGGCTCTCAGCGGACTATTTACCAGCGACGACGAGGAGGTGTAACCATGGCCGTACCGAAGGGTAAAACATCAAAGGCGCGCAAGCACTCCCGCCGCGCCGCGAACTGGAAGCTGAGCGTTCCCGGCATTGTCAAGTGCCCGCGTTGCCAGAAGATGAAACTGAGCCACCGCGTGTGCAAGCATTGCGGCTACTATGATGGGCAGAAGGTCATCGACCTGGAACCCGAAAAGAAGCAGGCGAAGTAAGTTCCATAATCGAGAAGCCCCGCCAATTGGCGGGGCTTCGGTTCATCAACAAAGGCCTCAGCCCGCAAGGGCTGAGCGCAGTTTTTATGAAGTAGCGAATAACAAAAAGAAAAAGGTTAGGCGGATGTCGAATCAATAGGGATATATGAATATGCGCAAGCAGTCCTTCCTGACCGCCGCCGTTCAAAACATGAAAAGGCTGACCAAGTCCTTCTTCATCTCGCTTTTCTCATTGTTCACAGCGCTCATTCAATCGGCCACTCCCCGGTTCCCCCGGAAAGTGGCCGATTGTTGATGGTCTAAGGCGGGGCTTGCAGCCCCGCCTTTTGTCATTGATCTATCCAACTTTGATCGTGAACTTCGCGATCTTTTTCGTACCGTCCCTCGTCATGCAGTAGATGGTCGCCTTGCCTTTTCTTCTGGCGAGTACGACGCCTTTTGAGTTGACCGCCACGATCCTGCTGTTGGAGGAGCGCCAGCGAACCTTCTGGTTGGTGGCGTCGGAAGGGTCGCAGGCGGTTTTGAGCGCCTGCTTCGTTCCGCGCCTCATCTTCGTATTTCCGGTGATTTGAACGCTCTTGACCAACACCGGTTTCACGGTGATCTTGACGGTGTCCGTCTTGCCGTTCTGCGTCTTGACCGCGATGGTGGCGGTGCCCGCCTTCCGGGGCGTCACCACGCCGTCCGAGACGGTCGCGATGCCGGTTTGGCTGCTGGCCCAGGTATACTGAGCCGTCGCGCCCGAGGGACTGACGTCCGCCGACAGCTTCAAGGTATCGCCCAAGTACAGCGTCTGCGTGCCGGACTTGTTCAGTTCGACGGTCTCCGGCAGAACGGGGGTTTCCGCGCCGGTCCCCTCCACGGGGTTTTCGACCAGCAGGTTGTAGACCTTTGTCCGGCGGGACTTTGTGTAGGTTGCGTAGACCAGCGCGGCTTTGTACAGATCCTTGAGCGTGACCTTCGCGTAGCTTCCGGCGATCTCCGCCGCCTTGACGCCGTATTTTTTGACCGCGCCGGTGCCCACCTGATGGGCGATGTCGGCGTAGTAGACCAGCGCGTTGGGGTCGGCGATGCCCAGCTTCTTCGCCGTTGAGATGTAGGCTGTAATGTCCGACTCGGCCTGCGCGTTCTGGCGCTTCACGCCGGCGTCGGTCTTGAGCAGCGCGCCCACCGCCTTCTTCTGGGCGGAACTGAGCGACTTGCCGCTCCAAACGCCGCTCTTCCCCTCGGAGAGCTGCTGAAACATCGCGTCGCCCAGAAGTTCCCGGGCGGCTTCCGCGTCGTCCGCGATGATCTTCTTCAAAAGATTGACCGCGCGACCGTTGTTCCACTGAAGGATGCCCACGCTGGGGCTCCCGTTGGTATCGTTGGCCACACTGCCGTAGTTGCCGTTTGTCTCCATCTTGGCGATGATCTGGGTGGCGCGCTCAAGCACCGCCGATGCAGCCAACGCGCCCTGGGACAGCGCCAGCACAAGCAAAAGACAGATCGCCGTCAGTCGCATCACACGTTTCATGGCTCTCTCCCTTCGTATTTCTTATTTAATATTTGTCATTATATCGTAATAATTAGCGCCTGTCAACCCCGGCATTCATGAACCAAAGAATTCAGTCGCATCCGGGCCTTGAGACCACACCCTCTTGATAGGGGATCAAGAATTCCACGATGCCGCTGGAATAGGGCGCAATGTCGTACTGTTGAAAGTAGATGACGATACCCTCATCCGTCAGATAGAAACTGTCCTCGCTAAACGTCTGCCGCACCAGCTCCCGGGCGTCCTCGAAGAAGTCGTTTGCGCCGCTCTGGGTTTCCTCTGCGATCTGCGCGTCAATCTGTTCAAATATGTACGCCCGGTAGGGGAAGCCCTCCGGAAAAAAGTCGGCCAGGCGCATCCGATCCCCTTCCTTCAGATTCCAGGTGTCGGAGGTACGCACCGTGCCGCCGTGGGCGCCGCCGGTAAACTGGTAGGCGTCAAAGTACAGGCTGATGGTGCAATAGCGGTTGAATGGGACCGAATAGACCATCAGCGCCTCATAGGGCAAAAAGGGAAATCCGTTCTGCCGTGCGTAGCGGTAGCCTTCCACCGCCTGCGCGTAGAGCTCTGTGGCGCACCGCTGGCAAAACGCCTCCGCCTTCCGGCGGTAATAGAGATTGATGCGGTTCAGAATCCACGGAAATTCTCTGGATACAAATTCCGGGTACTCCACCGCGCAGGTGAGCACCCGCGTGCTGTCGTAGTAGCGCGTTCGCTTTTCGCCCCTGCGGATGACCGCGGCCGCCTGATCCATGTCGCCACCTCCCTGACCATTGTATGCGCCCGAAATTCTACGCTGTCCGGCGAAAAAGCGCACTTTTCCACAGGACTCAAGTATTGGAGGCGCGCGTCCTCTCACAACAGACCGCGGTCTTGTGGATTTTTCGCCGAAAATAGTTTCCATTTTGCCTTCGCAAATGCCCGCGCGACCGGTTGCGTTTTAAATTTGCCGATGCTATAATGGGCAAAACCAACACGGAGGGGGCGCAACTGTTATGGGCATCATCGAAAAGATGCGGCTGGACGGCAAGAAGGGCTTCGTAACCGGCGGCGCGCGGGGCATCGGAAAGTCGGTGGCACTGGCGCTGTGCGAGGCCGGTGCGGACATCGCCATCGTCGACATGGACCTCGAGGAAGCTCAAAAGACCGCGGAATGGCTCCAGGCGGAGACGGGCCACAGCGCATTCGCCATCAAGACGGACGTGACCGACCAGGCCGACGTCAACCTGATGATCGACCAGGTGCTGGCCGCCTTTGGGCGCATCGATATCGCGTTCTGCAACGCGGGCATCTGCATCAATGTACCCGCCGAGGAGATGACCATCGAGCAGTGGAACAAGGTCATCAACGTGAACCTGAACGGCGTCTTCCTGACGGCGCAGGCCGCGGGCAAGGTGATGCTCAGGCAGGGATCCGGCTCGATCATCAACACCGCCTCGATGTCGGCGCACATCGTCAACGTGCCGCAGCCCCAGTGCGCGTACAACGCGTCGAAGGCGGGCGTCATCCAGCTGACCAAGTCTCTGGCCATCGAATGGGCCACCCGCGGGGTGCGCATCAACTCCATCAGCCCCGGTTACATCGGAACCGAGCTGATCCTGAACGCGCCGCACCTCAAGGCGCTGATCGAGGAATGGAACAAGATCGCGCCCATGCACAGGCTCGGAAAGCCGGAGGAGCTTCAGGCGATCGTGGTATACCTGGCCGGCGACATGAGCTCCTTCACCACCGGCAGCGATTTCGTGGTGGACGGCGCGTTCACCTGCTTCTAAACTCAAGAATAACGGGGCGCGCGCTGCGCGCCCCGGGGTGTGTTTCATGAAAACGCTCAAGACCGGCGGCCGCGACATCCGCCTGCACAACCGCAGCCGCATTTTGGAATACGTATACATGCGCGGGCAGACCACTAAGCAGCAGCTGGTAGAGGCGCTGGACATGAGCCTGCCCACCGTGATTCAAAATGTCAAGGGGCTGCTGGGCGACGGGCTGATCCGCGAAACCGGCCAGCTCAGGTCCACCGGCGGCCGCAAGGCGACGGCCATCGCGCCCATCCCCCGTCTCCGGGTCGCGGTCGGGGTGGACGTGACCAGAAGCGATCTGGGCCTCGTGTTGGTGGATCTGACCGGCGCCATCGTCATGCACCGCAGAATCGCCTGCCCCTTT
Source organism: Bacillota bacterium (assembly GCA_023411175.1). Classification (GTDB taxonomy): domain Bacteria; phylum Bacillota; class Clostridia; order Christensenellales; family Aristaeellaceae; genus JAEZHK01. The sequence goes on from JAEYPB010000037.1 coordinate 54,297, forward strand.
TCGCCGGACGACGCGTATTATGACCGGGTCGGGCAGTTGATCCTCGGCTTCATCGAGGACGCGCTGGGCATGCCCGGCGCCGGCCTGACCCGCGACGCCATCCTCGGCGCGGGTTTTTCAATCCCCGGCATCATCGACCAGGCCGGGGAGCAGATCCTCTATTCCCACGCGCTGGACATCCGCAATATCCCCTGCGCCCGCTTCAGCGACAGGCTGAGGGGCATCCCGTGCGCGTTCTTCAACGATGCCAGCGCCGCGGGTTTCGCCGAAGCCCGCGGCCTTGAGGAGCACGCCTTCGTGTACCTGTCGCTCAACTTCTGCGTTGGCGGCGCGATTTATTTAAACAACCGCCTGTATCCGGGCGTCCACCAGCACAGCGGCGAATTCGGCCACATGCGCCTGGTGCCCGGCGGCAAACGGTGTTACTGCGGGCAGATCGGCTGCGTTGACGCCTACTGCGCCGCGGTCAGGCTGTCGGACCTGGCTGGCGGCAGCCTGCATGAATTCTTCCGCCGATTGCGCCTGGGCGACCCGGTCTGCCGGGAAGCCTTTAATCAATACCTGGACTGGCTTGCGCTTGCGGTCACAAACCTTTCGATGGCGTATGACTGCGAGGTGGTGGTCGGCGGCTTTGTCGGCAGCTTCCTGGACGAATTCCTACCGGAGCTTCGCCGCCGCGCCGCGCCCCTCAATACCTTTGAGCAGAACGCCGAGTATATCCGGGTCTGCCGCCACCGGCTGGAGGCTTCAGCCCTTGGCGCTGCCCTCGGGCACGTCGACGCATTTTTCAAGAGCATTCAGTAGCCCGCTCCGCGGGTGAAGCATTCGCGGCGGCGCCTCGTGCGCCGCCGCGGCGTTTAAAATAAATTTTACCCCCGTTTTCCCG
>JAEYPB010000081.1 GCA_023411175.1 Bacillota bacterium
CGCCGAAGGCGTGGGAGGCCGTCAAGCCGATCTTCCAGGGCATCGCCGCGAAGGTCGAAGGCAACGTGCCGTGCTGCGACTGGGTCGGCGAGGGCGGCGCCGGGCACTACGTGAAGATGGTCCACAACGGGATCGAATACGGCGACATGCAGTTGATCTGCGAAGCCTACGACCTGATGCGGCGCGTGGCAGGTATGTCCCCGGACGAGATGGCGGAGGTCTTCGAAGGCTGGAACAAGGGCAGGCTCGAAAGCTACCTGATCGAGATCACCGGGAAGATTCTGAAATTCAAGGACGCGGACGGTACGCCGCTGATCGACAAGATCCTCGACGCCGCGGGGCAGAAGGGCACCGGCAAGTGGGCGTCCATCGAGGCGCTGGACGAGGGCGTGCCGCTGACCCTGATCGCCGAGTCGGTGTTCGCCCGCTTCCTGTCGTCCGGAAAGGAGGCGCGCCTTCGCGCCTCGGCCGCGCTCTCCGGGCCGGAAGCGCGCTTCGACGGTGACCGGAAGGAATTCCTTCTGGACCTTGAGCGCGCGCTGTACGCCGCCAAGATCACCTCCTACGCGCAGGGGTACGCGCTGCTTCGAGCGGCGGCGGCCCACTACGGATGGAATCTGAACTACGGCGGCATCGCGCTGATGTGGCGCGGCGGCTGCATCATCCGAAGCGCGTTTCTGGGTAAAATCCGGGAGGCCTTCGAGCGCGACCCCGGCCTTGAGAACCTGATGCTGGATCCCTACTTTGCCGAGGTGATGAACGGCGCGCAGGCGGGCCTTCGCGGCGTTTGCGCGGCGGCGGCGCACCATGGCGTGCCCGCGCCTTCCATGATGAGCGCGCTTTCCTATTATGACGGCTGCCGGGCCGAGCGGCTCCCCGCGAATCTCTTGCAGGCGCAGCGGGATTACTTCGGTGCGCACACCTACGAGCGTGTGGACGCGCCCCGGGGGGACTTCTTCCACACGGACTGGACGGGTACGGGCGGAGGAACCGCTTCGACCACCTACAACGCCTAGGCCATGAAGGATATTTGCATCCGAGCCGGGGATACGAAGGGCATTTCGGACGCGGAACTCAAGGAAATCCTCGCGGACGCGCTGCCCGCGGGGCTTGGGCGGGTGCTCTTGCTGCCGCCGGATCAGACGCGCTTCCACTCCGGCGGGGGGCGCCTCGCGAACATCGTTTACCACCTTCTGAAGGACACCTGCCGGGTGGACGTGATGCCCGCCCTGGGCACCCATCAGCCGATGGACAGGGCACAATGCTGCCGCATGTTCGGCGACATCCCCTTTGAGCGCTTCATCGCCCACGCCTGGCGCACTGACGTGGTCAAAATCGGCACGATTCCCGGAGAATTTGTGCGAGAGGCCTCCGAAGGGCTGTATGACGCGCCCATCGACGTGGAGATCAACCGCCGTCTTCTTGAGGGCTACGACCTCATCCTGTCCATCGGGCAGGTGGTGCCCCATGAGATCGCGGGCATGGCCAACCACGCCAAGAACATCTTCGTCGGCTGCGGCGGGCCTGGGATGATCCACGCGACCCACATCCTGAGCGCCTTCTACGGCGTCGAGCGGGTGATGGGGCGGGAGGACACCCCCGCGCGGCGGCTGTTTGATTTTGCGGCGGAGCGGTTTTTGAAAAACCTGCCCATCTGTTACCTCCTCACAGTCGCCACCGCGCCCGAAGGAAAGACCCTGATCCACGGCCTCTTCGGCGGTGCGGGCAGGGCGTCGTTTCTGAATGCGGCGGCGCTGGCGCGGGAGAAGAACATCAGCTACGTGGACGCGCCGCTCAAAAAGGTGGTGGCCTTCCTGGACGAGGCGGAGTTTCGCACCGCCTGGCTGGGCAACAAGGCCATTTATCGAACCCGCATGGCCATCCGGGAGGGCGGGGAACTGATCGTGCTTGGCCCCGGCGTCGAGGGCTTCGGAGAGGACGAGGCGAACGACCGCCTGATCCGAAAATACGGCTACTGCGGGCGAGATGCTGTTCTCCGGCTGTGCCGGACGCAGGAGGACCTGAAGGCAAACCTCTCGGCGGCGGCGCACCTGATCCACGGAAGCGCCGACGGCCATTTCTCCATCACCTACTGCACGAAGAAGCTCTCCCGAGAGGCGGTGGAGGGCGTCGGCTATCGGTACATGCGCTACGAAGAGGCGGCCGCACGGTACGACCCGGCGCATCTTGCGCCGGGCCACAACCGGCTCGCGGACGGGGAGGAGATCTTCTTCATCCCCAATCCGGCTCTGGGCCTCTGGGCGGTCCGGGAAAGCACTTGATGAAAGGGCGCGTTGACGGGTGAAACTCACGCGGCGGGGCACCGCTGAAAATCGGGCGGAATGGGCCGAAAAGGGCTATGCGCTGCCGGATTACGATGTCGACCAAATGGTGCGGGCGACGGCCGCCGCACCGGAATGGGTGCATTTCGGCGCGGGGAACTTGTTCCGCGCGCTGCCCGCCGCGCTCTGCGATTGGGCGCTGAACGCCGGGCGAACGCAAAGCGGGATCATCGTTGCCTCCGGGTACGACGCGGGGATGCTGGAGGCGGCTTACCGCCCCTTCGACAACCTGTTTGTGCTCGTTTCGCTGAAGCCGGAGGGCGCGGAGAAGCGGGTGGTGGCGAGCATCGCGGAGGCGCTCTCGATGCGCCGCGCGCACCCGGACTGGGCGCGCCTTTGCGAGGTGTTCCGCAGCCCGTCCCTGAAAGTCGCAAGCCTCGCCATCACCGAAAAGGGTTACAACCTGGAAGGCGCGGACGGCCGGCCCCTGCCGGAGGCGGCGCGGGACTATGACGCCGGGCCTTCGAGGGCCGAAGGTTATCTTGGAAGGATCGCGGCGCTTTTGTACGAGCGGTATCTGGCCGGCGCGCTGCCGCTCTCCCTCGTCAGCATGGACAACTGCGCGAAGAACGGCGACCGCCTGCGCGGCGCGATGGAGGCCTATGCCCGGGCGTGGGTTGCCGGTAGGCTCGCCGCGCCGGACTTCCTAAGGTATCTCGAAGACCGGGACCGGGTCGGCTTTCCGGTGACGATGGTGGACAAGATTACGCCACGGCCGGACGACGGCGTGGCCGCGATGCTGGAGGCGGACGGGATGGAGGACGCCCGCGCCGTCCGGACGGAGGCGGGGAGCCTCGCCGCGCCGTTTGTCAACGCGGAGCCGGCGCAGTATCTGGTCGTGGAGGACTGGTTTCCAAACGGCCGGCCGGAGATATCCGGCGCGCCGGGGGCGGTGTTCGCGCGCCGGGAGGCGGTGGTCCGGGCAGAGCGCATGAAGGTGTGCGCGCTGTTAAATCCGCTGCACACGGCGCTGGCTGTGTTCGGCTGTCTGACGGGGCATACCCGGATCGCGGATGAGGTGCGCGACGCGCTCATGATCCGGCTGGTCAGAACGCTGGGCGAAAGGGAAGGGCTGCCCACGGTGGAGCCTTGCGCCCTCGATCCAAAGGGCTTTTTGGAATCACTCATCCGTGAGAGACTGCCGAACCCGCGCCTGCCCGATTCGCCGCAGCGCATCGCCGCCGACACGTCGCAGAAGGTCGCCGTGCGCTTTGGCGAGACCATTCGAGCCCATATGGAGCGCGACGGGCTCTCGGTGGATGACCTCATGGCCGTACCCCTCGTGATCGCCGGGTGGCTGCGCTACCTTCTGGCGGTGGACGACGCGGGGAACCCCTTCCGGCCCAGCCCCGACCCCCGGCTTTCGGAGCTTCAGACCGCGCTTTCGGGCGTCCGCCTTGGCGATTCGGGCCCCTTTCCGCAGCTTCGGCCGATTCTTTCGGACAAGACCATCTTCGGCCTCGACCTTTATGAGGCGGGGCTCGGCGGGCGGATCGAGGGCTATTTTGCGGAGATGCTCACAGGCCCCGGCGCGGTGCGCCGCGCGCTGGAGCGCCATCTGCCCGGGGGAAGCATAGCGATGTAGCGCGCGGGCGGAACCCTGCATCCAAAGTAGGAGAAGATGCTTGCCTTGCGCCGGAAGGCGATGTTCGGATTTGCCTTCCGCACGCTCCCGCACACGGCTGGCGGTTGCCCGCCTCCGTTTTCCGCGGCAGCCCGAGCCTTGATGTTTATTTTTATTTCGGCGCGGGCATGCTGTGTGCGAGGTGATGTATGTGTTAAGCAACGCGAACCTGGTCGTCCTGATCGAGGGCGACGCGGAGGCCTGCAAGTACTTTCTATCGCTGCCGGAATACGTGCGCAACCAGCTCAGCGCGAAGCCCGAGGGGATCGGCACCCTGGACGAGCTGCGCACGCGGGCGTCACAGCTTTTGAATGGCAACGGATGACGGCAAACCGATGCCGGAAGCCCCGGACTGGGACGGAAAGGCTTGGTGCCCTTGCCTATGCGGAAAGTTCTCAGATAGCCCTACAAGCGAAAACCCATAGACACTACGCGCCAAAAACGAAAACCCCAGCGTTTGCTGGGGTTTTCGTCTAGGGACATCAGCCGATATAAATTCACGGCGCCCAAGATCGTAGACAAAACGCGCAAAAAGGTGTTTGCGATCTCACGAAGTATATATTGCCAGAATAATCTGTTGCTATCGACCTAAACTATGCTCGAGGTGAAGACAATGGCCAATCAAAAAGGTCGCAATCCCAAACGAAAAAACGCTCCCATAAATCTGCCTTCTAAACGCCGCAACAAATACGGGGAGCTCAAATCAGAAAAGTGAATACGTCGCTCCCGGTTTGACAAAGCGTCGCTCGGTGATCATCTGCACCTGTAATGGGCGAGACGGGAACTGGTTAAACCACAGCAGTACGCCGCAGGTTCATCATGAGCCTGCGGCAATGTTCTTACCGCCAGAAAACAATTTGGAGCTTATCGCTCGCTATCTTGTTTCCGGCTTACCACGCAATCGTCTGCCTCGGCATTTGACTCAATCAATATCAAACGTCGGCCAGTAGTCGAGATGCAATGGAGTTTACGATTCCAGGCCCGTACAGGCGCCGTATCCGCCCGGATTTTGCACGCAAATAAAAAACGCCCGCCGATAGGCGAGCATTTCATGGGAACCAGTATCCCTCTTGATGGTGCCGGAAGTGGGACTTGAACCCACACGGTGTCGCCACCAACGGATTTTGAGTCCGTCACGTCTGCCATTCCATCATTCCGGCGCGATGCGGATTTTATTATACGGGATTGGCGGGCAAAATGCAAGGGGCGGCGCGAAATTTCCCGGGCTTTGCATCGGTGCGCGGCGGGGGAGGTGTCTGGCCGTGCCATCGCCCGAATGGCGCCTGCGCGTTTGCGCCGTTGTATGGTCGATTTTGAAGAAGATACGTCATCCGCGCCGGCGCTCAATGGGTTGGGCAGAGCGTTTCGGAGAAATTTCTTTCGGCTGGCAAAACCATGCAACCTGAATGACAAATTTGCGTCCAAATGAAGACCGGCCGCGAAAAAGCCGGCTCCATTTGGTTTTTTAACGCGTTGCGTGTATAATAGCAGGTGGAAGTGAGGTGATCGGCTTGCAGAACGCACCCGATGAACGTGAACTCGTCCGCAGGGCTTCGCAAGGCGATGAATCCGCGTTTGAGCTATTGATGCGAACGCATGAAAGCCGTATGTACGCGGTGGCCCTTCGGATGTGTGCAAACCGCGAAGACGCACAGGATTGCCTGCAGGAGGCCATGCTGCGCATCTATCGCGCCATATCGAATTTTAAGTTCCAGTCCTCCTTCGCCACATGGGCGTACAGGATCACGATGAACACCTGCCTGGATGAGCTGAGGCGGCGGAAACTGCGCACCGCCACGTCGCTGGACGTGCTGCTGGATACCGGCTGGTCGCCTACCGACGACGGGGAAACGCCGGAGCAGTACTCTATTGCGTCGGAGCAGCGGCGCATGCTGGAAAAGGCCATCGCGGATCTGCCGGAGGACATGCGCGCCGCCATCGTGCTTCGCGACGTACAGGGGTTCAGCTATGACGAAATCGCTAGAATGCTGGAGGCCAACGTGGGTACGATCAAATCTCGCATCAGCCGCGGACGGGAAAAACTCCGTGAAGTGCTGGTCAGGCAACCGGAACTTTTTGGCCGGTATCCTGTCTAAATGGTGGAAAGGAGGGGAAGCGCATGAACGAGCAGGACAAATGCCGCTGGTTTGATTCCAGCCTGAACGCTTACCTGGACGGCGAGCTCGACCGGGAAGCGCGCGATAAGATGAACGAGCACGCGCGGGGCTGTCCCGAGTGCGGGCAAAAAATGGAAACCATGACGCGGCTTCTGACCATGTGCGCCGAGCTTGACGAAGGCCTGAGCGTGCCGCTCGAAGCGCAGGCCGCCTGGCGTAAGGCCATCCGCAGCGAAGGCGAAGGCCGCAGGAAAATGCGCCGTGTGAGCGCGTGGACGCGGAGCGCCGGCTGGATCGCGGCGGCGCTGACGCTCCTTGTCGTCTCCACCGCGGTACTGAATCCCATAAGCGGGATGCCTCCGGTCGAGTATTCGACGAGAACCGCGGGAGCCCCTGTGGAAAGTTACTCCGTGGGCTTTGCGCCGGAGTATGAGGCCTTGGAAGAGAGCGCTGCGGCGCCCGATTCGCTGGCGATTGCGAAGGACGGCCCGCTGGACGGCGGCGCAGATTCGGTGCTGACAAACCAGCAACAGGCGGACAATGCCGACACCGGGCGCGCGCCCGTGGTCGTCCGTTCCGCCAGCCGCTCGATTGAAACCACCGCCTATGACACCGACAGCCAGATGGTCGACAACCTCGTGGACGAGTATGCCGGCTATTATGAATCCGACAGTCAGAGCGGCTCGCCCATCGAGCCGGGCCAGAGCATCGGACGCGAGCGGGATATGTCCATCCGCGTTCCCAGCGCCCAGGTGGACGAGTTTTTGACAGGGCTGGACGTGGTCGGCAGCATCGTCTACAAAAACCAGTCCGCGCAGGACGTGTCCGACCAGTACTATGACGCCGCCGCCCGCCTGAACGCCCTCAAGGCGCAGCGGGAACAGATCGAACGGCTGATGGAAACCGCCACGGATCTCACCGGCATCGTCGAGCTCTCCGACAGGTTCTACGACCTGCAGGCCGAGATCGATACGATGGAAGGCCGGATTCGCGACTGGAACAGCAAGGCCGACTATGCCCAGGTCTCCGTTCGGATGACCGAGGTGGCCGTGCGCACCCAGGTGCTGCCGGTGGGCAACAGCCTGATCGAGCGCATCCGCACCGGGTTTTTCGATTCGGTCAACTGGCTCAGCGGATTTTTGCAGGACATGGCCGTGGTGCTGGCCGCGCTGGCGCCTGTTCTGGTGGTTCTCCTGCCGCTGATCGTGCTGATCCTGGTGGTCGTCAAGGTTGTGCGCGTGAAAAAGCGCAGATAATCCAGTTTCCCTGTGGCGCATGACCATTTACGCCGTGCGCCATTTTTGTACCCAAAAACACGATAAAAGGAGTGATTTTCATGAAGCATCTGAAGATTCTGACCCTGGCGCTGGCCCTGATCCTGGCTGTCGCACCCGTTTCCGCGCTGGCCGACAGCGCAAAGGTGACCGTGTCCGGCACCGGCGTGGTCAGCCTCAAGCCGGATACCGCCACCGTTACGCTGGGTGTCAGCGAGACGCAGCCGGGCGCGGTGGAGGCGCAGTCCAACGTCAACACGGCCATCGAAGCCATCAAGAAGGCGCTTCTCAAGGTGGGCGTCAAGGAGACGGATATCTCCGTCAGCGACCTGAGCGTATGGGGCAATTACGACTACTCCGGAGAGACCCAGAAGCTCATCGGCTACACCGCCTCCCACACGCTGAACATCACCACCGGCAACCTGGATCTGGTTGGGCCTCTGATCGACGCGGCGCTCTCCGCCGGCGCGAACCAGTTGCAGGGCGTTTCCTTCTCGGTGAAGGACAACGACGCGGCGTACAATCAGGCGCTGAAGCTGGCCGTCGAAAAGGCCAGAGAGAAGGCCGAAGTGCTCGCCGCCGCCACCGGCGCGACGCTGGGCGCGCTGGATGAGCTGACCGAGGGCTCCGGCTACGATTACAACCCCTATCCCGTCGCCAAGTACGCCGCCGCCGACGCCGCGGAGGGCGCGGAACCCACTCAGGTGGACACCGGCATGGTGACCATCACTGCCACGGTAACGGCGGTCTACGCAGTAGCAGGCTAAAGAACGGAACTGGTCCGAGGGCCGCGGTGCGGCCCTCGGGCCCCAGCAAACGCTGGGGCCCGCTGACAAAGTTGTCGGCAGGCTGACTGGCGTTTTTTTGATGCTTTAAGGCGGGGCCGAAAGCCCCGCCTTTTGATTGCCCAGTCTAAATTTAGAATTTGGAGATGTCGATGTTCTCACCGGCGATGCCGGCCAGCGCGCCAGATTTGGCTTCTCCGGTATCCGGGTGCGCGATCAGCCACTTGTCCACCGCCCACAGCATGCGATGTTCACCGTTCGCAGCCTTCGCCTCGGCCAGCGCCTCGGGGGCGAGGTCCGCGTTGGTGCCATCGGGCAGCAGGATGATCATGCGGAAGCCCTCCTCCGCCGTCTGGCAGGGGGCGTAGTGCAGCGTGGTGGCGTAGAGTTCCACCGCAGTACCCGCGGGCACGTGGAACAGCTCCACCAGGCTGGAATCATACGCACCGTCCGCGATGTCGCGGCGATCACCCAGCATGACGACACAGTCGGTTACCGCCACGTTGACCTCGCTGGCGCGATGGTATTCCATCGCACCCATCCGGGTGTTGTAGCCCCAACACAGGCCCGCCTGGATGGGCTTGAAGCCGCCGAAGCGGGCGAGGAAGCCCTGAAAATCGCTCGTCGCTTCGAGTGCCGGGATCGACCGCTGGTAGGCCACGCCGCCCGCTGGCATCGGAACATCTTCAGCGGCTGCGCGGATCGCGTCGGAAGGTACGCCCTCCACCACCGCGCCGTATTTTTTGAAGGAATCGTCGAACACCGATTGAATCTTGCGCATCGCTCTGTGCCTCCAATATCAATTCCTGATTTATCCTATCACGGCGCGCTGCCGCCGTCAAGGCGCGACGCCCGAAAAACCGGCGCTATCCACACCGCTGGTCAGTACGCCGTCCGGAAATTCCAGAGAATTTCAGGAGGGGTTTTCCCTTCGCATCAAAAAACCCGCTGGTTTTTTGATGCTTTTAGAGCACCCGGCGCGCCGGGTGCTCTAAAGTAAGTGAACCGTTCAGAGAACGCCCAGGTGCTCGAGCAGAATTTTTAGGCCGATCAGGATCAGGATGACGCCGCCGGCAATCTCCGCCTTCTTCTGAAAGCGCGCGCCGAAGAAGTTGCCCACCACCACGCCGCCAAAGGAGATCAGGAAGGTGGTCAGGCCGATGATCCCGCAGGCAGCCGCGACGTTGACCTTGAGAAAGGCCAGCGTGACGCCGATGGCCAGCGCGTCGATCGATGTGGCGATGGCCAGCATGAACAGTCCCTTGATATCGAGCGCGATGTCGCACGCGGCGCCCTCGCCGCAGCCTTCTTTAAAGGAATCGTACAGGAATTTGCCGCCGATGAAGGAGAGAAGACCAAAGGCGATCCAGTGGTCGTAGGCGGCGATCAGCCCCTGGAGCCCCAGCCCAAGCAGCCAGCCGATGAACGGCATCAGCGCCTGGAACGCGCCGAAGAAGAGCGCGATTACGGTGGCGTTTCCCCAGTGGATCTTTCGCATCGACAGCCCCTTGCAAACGGCCACCGCGAACGCGTCCATGGACAAGCCGACGCCGATCAGCAGGATATCAACAAGTCCCAACCACATCAGTCCCTTGGTCAAAGATTCTTTTAATTGTACCATGGTACGCAGGGAAGGTCAAGGAATATCCCGGAAAACGGGAGGCCCCGCGCATTCTACGAGAGAACCATGCACAGGTCGAGGATATGGGGCAATGATTGCACCGGCGCCCCAAATCTCCAATAGACCTGCGAGCGGACGGGGCGGCTACCGCCGCCCCGTCCGAATGTTCAATGGGTCTAAACACGCACTTCGCCGGCCTTGACCTCCGGCGCGCCTTCAAGCAGCGGGTCGATCTCATCCCGGATGAACTCCTCCACCTGCGCCGCGGCGCGGCCGGTATAGAGCTTCGGGTCCATCAGCGCCTCCAGCTGTGCCCGCTGGAGCGGGAAAGCCGGGTCGGAGGCGATGCGTTCCAGAAGATCGTTGTCCAGCCCCTCGGCGCGCACGCGCTTCGTGGCCTCATGGGAATGGACGCGGATGCGCTCGTGCAGCGCCTGCCGATCGCCGCCCGCCTTGACCGATTCCATCAGAATATCCTCGGTGGCCATGAAGGGCAGGTTTTCCATCAGGTTCTTTTCGATGATCTTGGGGTAGACCACGATGCCGGCCGAGACGTTGCAGACCAGTTCCAGCACCGCGTCGGTGGCTAGGAAGGCTTCCGGCAGGCTCAGCCTGCGGTTGGCGGAATCGTCCAGCGTGCGCTCAAACCACTGGGTGGCGGCGGTCATCGCCGTGTCCATCTCCAGCGCCATCACGTGGCGGCTGAGGGCGCAGATGCGCTCCGAGCGCATGGGGTTGCGCTTGTAGGCCATAGCGCTGGAGCCGATCTGCTCCTTGCCGAAGGGCTCCTCGCACTCGTGGAAGGCCTGGAGAAGGCGGATGTCCTGGGCGAACTTGTAGGCGCTCTGGGCAATGCCGCTGAGCACCGCCAGGACGCGGCTGTCGAGCTTCCTCGGATACGTCTGGCCGCTCACCGGATAGACGGCATCAAGCCCCATCTTCTCCGCGATCCGCTTTTCAAGCGAGAGCACCTTTTCCCCGTCGCCGTCGAACAGCGCCATGAAACTGGCCTGTGTGCCGGTGGTGCCCTTGGAGCCCAGGAGACGGATGGTGGAAAGCGCGTGGTCGAGGTCCGTGACGTCCATCAGAAGGTCCTGCATCCAAAGGCAGGCGCGCTTGCCCACCGTCACCGGCTGCGCAGGCTGCAGGTGGGTGAGGCCCAGCGTGGGCAAATCTTTGTACTCGAGCGCAAAGGCGCGAAGGCGGCGGAGCGCCTCGAGGAGCTTCCCGCGGATCAGCTTCAGCGCGTCCCGCAGGATCAGCGCATCGGTGTTGTCGGTCACGTAGCAGGAGGTCGCGCCCAGGTGAAGGATCGCGCCGGCACCCTCGCCGCACTGGTCGGCATAGGCGTGCACGTGGGCCATCACGTCGTGGCGTACCCGCTCTTCATAGGCGCGGGCGGCCGCGTAGTCGATGTCGGAGACGTGGGCCTTGAGCGCTTTGATCTGCGCGTCCGTGATCGGGAGCCCCAGCTCCTTTTCGGCCTCCGCCAGCGCCACCCAGAGCTTGCGCCAGGTGGTAAACTTGTTGTCCGGCGAGAAGAGGTACAGCATCTCGCGGCTGGCGTAGCGGCTGCCCAGCGGCGATTCATAGGTGGGTTTACGTTCCATATGATTCCCTCCAGGGTGTGGGTTTGGCACGGGATTGCGAAAGCCGGCGGGTTCTGTCATTTTAACCGTTCCCGGCGGAATGTACCCCGGGAACACGTTTCATCAACCGGCCTTGAGACCGGTTGATGAAGCAGTGCCGCGAACAATCGGGCTTCTGGCCCATGTGGACTGCCCGCGTGGTTTCTTCTAGCGAAGGATGATCTGCTCACGCTCCGCGCCCACGGAAACGTAGGTGATCGGGCAGCCCAGGTTCTTTTCAAGGAACAGCACGTAGTCCTGAGCGGCCTTGGGCAGGTCGGAGAACTCCCGGACGGAGGTGATGTCGGTCTTCCAGCCGGGCAGCACCTCAAAGACCGGCTCGCAGGCGGAAAGCTCCGGCGTGAAGGGGAAATCGCCCGTCACCGAGCCGTTCAGGCGGTAGCCGACGCAGACCGGGATCTCGTCCAGATGGCTGAGTACATCCATCTTGGTCAAGGCGATCTTGGTCGCTCCCTGAAGCGCGATGCCGTGGCGCGTGGCCACGAGATCCATCCACGCGATGCGCCGGGGACGGCCGGTGGCCGCGCCGTATTCGCCGCCCGCTTCGCGCAGGTTGGTGGCGATGTCGCCGGACAGTTCGCCCACGAAGGGGCCTTCGCCCACACAGGTGGAGTAGGCCTTCACCACGCCGACGACCTCGTCCAGCTTGATGGACGGGAGGCCGCCGCCGATGGGCGCGTAGGCCGCCAGCGGCGACGACGAAGACGAGAACGGGTAGATGCCGTAATCGATGTCGCGGAGCGCGCCAAGCTGCGCCTCAAACAGGATGCTCTTTCCGGCGGACTGGGCCTCTTTGAGCACCTTGCCGGTATCACAGATGTGGGGGATCAGCGGCGCGCCGTAGGTCTCGATCCACGCCATCGTGTCCTCAAAGCTGATGGGCGGCTGGCCGTAGGCCTGGGAGAACACCGCGTTCTTCCAGTCGATCAGCTTCTTCAGGTGGTGACGGAGCGTCTCCGGGTACCTGAGGTCGCCCATCTGAATGGCCTTTTTCATGTATTTGTCGCCGTAGATCGGGGAGATGCCTCGCAGCGTGGAGCCGTAGCTGTCCTTGCCCAGGCGCTGCTCCTCCAGCTTGTCCTGCAGCGGGTGGAAGGGGAGGACGATCATCGCGCGCTCCGAGATCCGAAGATTCTCCGGCGTAATCGAAACGCCGCGCTCGCGGAGCCGGCCGATTTCCTCGTTCAGGTGCTTGAGGTCGATGACCGTGCCGACGCCCAGCAGGTTCACCGTCTCCTTGCGGAAGATGCCCGAGGGCAGAAGGTTCAGCGCGGACTTGCCGTATTCGTTGATGACCGTGTGGCCGGCGTTGTTGCCGCCCTGATAGCGGACGACGACTTCATAGCGGTCGGCCAGGTAGTCCACCATGCGGCCTTTGCCCTCGTCGCCCCAGTTGATGCCAACAATTGCGCAGATCGCCATGCAATTACCCTCCATTACGAACGATTACCGCGCACCCACCCAAGAACGTTCGGTGAAAAACCGGAGTTTTCGGGTGTTTGCAAAGTATTATACCATTTTAGAGGCCTTTTTTCAAGCGGAATGAGGGTTGTAAGCGAACCATTCCCGCGTCTTGTCGGGGTTTTAACGTGCCGGCCACCACTCGTCCACGCCCGGCTGAACGCGACAAAAGCGCCGCCCTTCGACCGGGCGGCGCAAGGGCTTCAAGCTGTCGGCACGAAGGCGCGTGGCCTTTCCGGCGGATTGTCCTATGGTCAGTAGTCTGTGCGTTTTTCGCCGCCTGATGTCGTTTCCGTTTTCTCAATGCGATCATCGATGAACTCGCCCTCGATGAAAGGCTGGTTATCGACAGTTTCGCGTGGTTCCGCGCGGCCGAGCGAGCGCAGCCAGAACAGCGCTCGAACCAGAATGATCAACAGAAACAGCGCGGGTATCGCGAACATCCACACAAAAGGCGCGATAAAGAACAGCATACGCTCACCTCCTTCCGCCTATTATACCACGTTTGGGCGAAAAAATCAAAGCGGGCGGCGGTAGAGCAGCTGCTGCGCCGCGTACAGTGCGGCAAGGTGCGCCGGGTAGAAGAAGTAGAAAAACCATTTGGGAAGTTTGAGGTTCGTCCGGGTGGGCAGATAGATCAGCGGCAGCGCCAGGACCGCGAAGGTCTGGGTGCTGAAGGAGAGGGATCCGAGCTTGTAGCCGCCGCCCCCCGAGACGCCCCACCACAGCATAAAGCCCAGAATCCACGCAAAGGAAGCGCCCGGGTGCTCCAGAAACGCGTAGAACAACAGCATCAGGGCAATGCCGCGCCAGCCGTAGTCCAGGTACCCCTGGAAGTACAGGATCACCCCGGCGAAAACCGCCGCCAGCGCGTAGCGCTTGTCCTTGAAGCACCAGATCAGAAGCATGCCCGCCATCAGCGACACGAGGATGCTGGGGCGGTTCCAGCTCATAAGATACCAGCGGACGGCGCTCATCAGCGGATCGGCGGTAAACTTGATCGCGTCCATCGCCGGGGTGGTGTGGTTCAGACCCAGCGCGTAGAGCGGCTGCGTGACGAGCGCGAGCAGCAACATGCGCAGCATGTAGCGACGCATGTCGCGGGTATACACGCAGCCCACCGCCAGCGAATACGCGAAGATGGGGAAGGCGATGCGCCCGATCACCCGAAGGATCGGGTACTGCGGCAAAAGCGCCGCGCCCGTATGATCAATCGCCATTGTAATGATCGCGACCAACTTCAAAAAACCGGTGTCCGTATTGAGCCGGACGTTTCGACCGCCTGCCATCCAATCACCTTCGCATGAAAGATTGCTTGCAACCATTATAGGCGATTTCCCCTTCCGGCGCAACGGGAAGGTTCCGGTAATGCAACTGAATCAAAAAGGCACCCGCACACGGCGGATGCCTTAAAACCCGGTTTGATTACTTGCCAAGGGCAGCCTTGGCGGTGTCGCACAGCTTCGCGAAGCCAGCCGCATCGTGGATCGCGAGATCGGACAGGATCTTGCGGTTGACCACGACGCCGCTCTTCTTGAGGCCGTCGATCATTCGGGAATAGCTCAGGCCGTTGACGCGGGCGCCCGCGTTGATACGCGCGATCCACAGGCGGCGGAAGTCACGCTTCTTGAGCTTGCGGCCGATGTACGCATAGCGCAGGGAGCGGCGAACCTGCTCGCTGGCGGCGCGGTACTGCTTGGAACGGGCGCCGAAGTAGCCCTTCGACAGCCGGAAAACTTTACGACGCTTCTTCAGGGCGTTGACGGCCCTCTTTACTCTTGCCATTTCGATTCGCCTCCTTACTTATACGGAATGAGTTTTTTCATGACCTTGGCTTCGCCGCCGAACACCAGAGCAGCCTTACGCAGGTTGCGCGTGCGCTTGGTGGGCTTCTTGGTCAGGATATGGCGCTTATACGCCTGCGAACGCTTGATCTTGCCGGATTTCGTCAGCTTAAAGCGCTTCGCCGCGCCGCGGTGGGTCTTCTGCTTGGGCATGGGAACTCCTCCTCTCGTTCAGTGCATCATTTCGCGGAATAACTTGTGCGCTACTCCGTAACGCGCGGGGCAAGGATCATGATCATGTTGCGCCCTTCGAGCATCGGCTGGCGCTCGATGATGGCGTGTTCCTTGATCCGCTCGGCGAAACTCCTCATCACCTGAAGGCCGATTTCCGAATGGGTAATCTGGCGGCCACGGAAACGGATGTTTACCTTGACCTTGTCACCTTCCTGAAGGAACTTCACCGCGTTTCGGAACTTGACGTCGACGTCGTGGTCCTCGATGGTCGCGGAGAGGCGAACCTCCTTGATGGTGATGACCTTTTGATTCTTGCGAATCTCTCGTTCGCGCTTGGACTGTTCGAAACGGAACTTGCCATAATCCATCAGTTTGCAAACCGGCGGCTTCGCCTGCGGCGCAATCTTGACCAGATCGAGTTGGCGTTCTTCGGCGAGTTCCAGTGCCTGCCGGGTCAGCATGACGCCGAGCTGTTCGCCGTTCTGATCGATCAAACGTACCTCGCGGTCGCGGATCTCCTCATTAATCATCAGATCGTTGTTGATACCCATGCACCTCCCAAATCGGTTCAAAGTAAAAATGAAGCGGGCCTTCGCAAAAGCAAACGCCCGCACACAAAACAACTGTTCCATGCAAACCCGCGCTGGCATTGCCGCCGGGTGAGAAGCGAGCGCTTCTGCTTTATCAGTAGTATTGTATCATGCGCGGGCATCCGAGTCAACAAAAACTAGAAATTTTACAGCGCGGATGGGCGGGAAGGCGCGCGAGGCGGCGTGTGTATTGACTTTGCGCTGCCACAGGATACAATAATGGAAAGCGGAGGTGTGCGATGATTTATCGTGATGTCTGCGAGGCTCGTTTTATCGAGCGGATCAACCGGTTTGTCGCGCGGGTCGAGATGGGCGGACAGGCCGAGCTGTGCCACGTCAAGAACACGGGCAGGTGCCGGGAACTGTTCATTCCCGGCGCGCGCTGTTATGTTGAAAGGTTTGCTCCGGGACAGCGAAAGACGGCGCTCGATCTGATCGCCGTTTGGAAGGGCGAACGCCTCGTCAACGTAGACAGCCAGGCGCCCAACCGGGTGTTCCGGGAGTGGGCCGAGGGCGGCGGCTTTTTGCCGGGGGCGGTGCGCGTTCGCCCCGAGTATCCATACCGGAACTCCCGGTTTGATTTTCTGATCGAGTCGGGCGGGCGCAGGGCGCTGGTGGAGGTCAAAGGCGTAACGCTCGAGGAGGGCGGGATCGCGCTGTTCCCGGACGCGCCCACCGAGCGGGGCGTGAAGCACCTCCGCGAATTGGCGGCGTGCCGCGAAGACGGCTTTGATGCACACGTCGTGTTTGTAATCCAGATGGAGGGCGTGGACTTCTTTACGCCCAACGCCCGGACGCACCCGGCGTTTGCCGAGGCGCTCGGCGCAGCCCGCGCGGCGGGGGTCGGCGTGCATGCCGTCGATTGCGCCGTCGCGCCGGATGGCCTTGCGATCAAGTCCGCTGTGGAGGTACGGCTATGAGGCTTTTCATTGCTTTTTGTTTTGACGACCGGACAAAGGACGCGCGTATGGCCGTTCAGCGGCGGCTTTCTGACTGCGCTTCGGGCAACTTCACCGAAAGGGAAAACCTGCACCTGACCCTCGCGTTTCTGGGGGAGATGGGGGACGATGCCGCGGTGAGGCGCACGATCGCCGAGCGTTTTCACGCGCCCGTTCGGCTGGAGTTTGACCGCGTTGGAACCTTCCGGCGCGACCTGTACTGGGTGGGCGTGAAGCCCGACCCAGCGCTGGATGCGCTGTACGCCGGGCTCGTCGCCGATCTCAGGCGCGCGGGGCTTTCCGGGGACTGGCCCCAGCGGCTGACGCCGCACATCACACTTGGGCGGGAGGTCGGGCTGCGCGCACAGCCCGATCTCGCCTTTGAACCCTTCGCGATGACTGCCCGCCGCTTGAGCCTGATGAAGTCCGAACGGATCGCGGGGCGGCTGACCTATACGGAGATATTCGGGAAGAGCGCCCGTCAGTAAATTTTTGTTCACGCCGGAACCCTTGACAGCGCCGCGGAATATCAGTATATTAGAATGGTCTAATATATAAAGGCGGTGCGCGATGGGAATTTCAAGGAAGAAGGCGATTGTTTTAGACGAGTGCGTGGCGTGCGGCTGCTGCGAGAAGAGCTGCCCGCTGGGTGCGATCCGGGTACACAAGGGGCTATACGCGGTGGTGGACGAGCGAAAATGCGTGGGATGCGGGCGGTGTGAAAAGGATTGCCCCGCCGGGGTCATTGAAATCGTTTCAAAGGAGGCAGTTTCGTGATGCGGAAGGGAAAGTGGAGCGAATATCTGTGGGTCGCGTCGGCCGTGTACCTGCTGCTGGGGATTTTCAACATTCTGTTTGCGTGGATCGGGCTGATCTGCTTTTTCGTGCCGCTGATGGTGGCGGTTTTCGGAGGCGGCAAGCGCTACTGCAACCGGTACTGCGGGCGCGGCCAGCTCTTCGAAGTGCTGGGCAAGCGGCTGAAGCTGTCCAGAAACATCGCGCCGCCCGCGTTTCTCAGAAGCCGCTGGTTCCGCTACGGGTTTCTGGCGTTCTTCATGACGATGTTCGGCCTGATGGTCTACGCCACCTGGAAGGTGTTCGCGGGCGCGACGCTTAGGGAGGTGGTGACGCTCCTCTGGGTCTTCCGGCTGCCCTGGACTTGGGCGGACACTTCGGTGGTGTTTCCGTGGGTCGCGCAGTTCGCGTTCGGGTTTTACGGGGTGATGCTGACTTCCACGGTGCTGGGCCTTGTGACGATGGTCCTGTTCAAACCGCGCTCCTGGTGCGTCTACTGCCCGATGGGCACCATGACCCAGGGCATCTGCCAACTGAAACACGGAAAGGAACGGCGCGATGGAGCGGAAAACGGGGGAGATTGCGGAGCTTTTGAAGGTTCTTGCCAATGAGCATCGGCTGGCCATCCTGTGCGAGCTCATCAAGGGGCCGAGAACCGTCGGCGCGCTCTCTGAAAGCGTGCCGACGATCGGCCAATCCGCGCTGTCGCAGCACCTGAAACTTCTAAAGGCCTGCGGCATCCTGGACAGCCGAAAGCACGGCCTCAGCGTCACCTACTCTCTGGCGGACCGCCGGATTGAGGCGGTGATCTCGACGCTGAAGGCACAGTACTGCGACGATGGGGCGCCATAGCCCTTTTCTGGATAAAAGAAAGAAGCCCCGTACTCCGAGTGCGGGGCTTCGATCATCCCGGGCGCTAAGCGCTTACGCTGCCCGCGCTTTTTTTGCTCCGCCTGCCGAAGGGCAGCTTCAGGTTCTTCTTGGACAGTACGTCAAACGCCACCGCGCCCAGAAGCACCAGCCCCTTGACGACCTGCTGGGTGTTCGAGTCGATGCCCATGATGGACATGCCGTTGTTCAGTACGCCCATGATCAGCGCGCCGATCAGCGTGCCGCCTACGGTGCCCACGCCGCCATAGGCGCTGGCGCCGCCGATGTAGCAGGCGCCGATGGCGTCGAGCTCAAAGCTCTGGCCTGCCTGGGGCGAGGAACTGTTGAGCCGCGCAGCGAATACGAGGCCCGCCACCGAAGCGAGCAGCGCCATGTTCACGTAGGCGAGAAACAGCATCTTGTTGGTCTTGACGCCGGACAGGAGCGCCGCCTTCTCGTTGCCGCCGATGGCGTAGATGTGGCGGCCCATCACGGTGTTCGACGTAAAGTACCCGTAGCCGACCAGGATGATGCCCAGCAGGATCAGGACCGTGGGGATGCCGCGATACTGGCTCAGCACGTAGAAGAACCAGACGACCACCGCGCTGATGACGATCATCTTGATGACGAGCGCCGCCGCGCTCTCCACCTGATAACCCTTGCGCTTGCGGTTTCCATAACTCCTGAACTGCGAGATGATGTAGACAAGTGAAAGCA
Organism: Bacillota bacterium; assembly: GCA_023411175.1. Classification (GTDB taxonomy): domain Bacteria; phylum Bacillota; class Clostridia; order Christensenellales; family Aristaeellaceae; genus JAEZHK01. Next base: position 18,802 of record JAEYPB010000081.1, read on the forward strand.
GCACGCCGGCGGCGATGGCGGTGACGTTCGGCTTGTCCGGCAGGCCAAACCAGGCGCCGAGGAAGTTCGGGATGAAGCCGGTGGAGTACATCAGGTAGTCCTGCGGGAACGGCGCCAGCGTCAGGCCGCCCAGGATCAGAAGCGTCAGCCCCCGGAACACCAGCATGCCGCTGAGCGTCACGATGAACGCCGGGATGCGCACATAGGCGATCCAAAAACCCTGCCACATGCCGATGAGAAGCCCGGCCAGCATGCAAAGCGACACCGCGAGGTACACGTTCAGCTTCCAGGTGATGATGAACACGCCGGCGCAGGCGCCGATCAGCGCCACCACGGAGCCGACGGCCAGGTCGATGTTGCCGCCGGTCAGGATGCAGATCAGCATGCCCACCGCGAGGATGACGACGTAGGCGTTCTGGAAGATCAGGTTGGACACGTTCATGGGCTTGAGCAGGATGCCGCCCGTCATCGCCTGAAACATGATGACGATGACGACCAGCGCCATCAGCATGGAGTACTGCTTCAGGTTTCCGCCCAGTGCCTTTCTCAGCTTGCTCATGCGCTCACCTCTCTGTTGCTGGCCCGCAGGATGTGGTTCATGATGACCTCCTGGGAGGCCTCCTCCCGCGGAAGCTCCGCGATCAATTTGCCCTCGTTCATCACGTAAATCCGGTCGCACATGCCGAGGATCTCGGGCAGTTCCGAAGAGATCATCAGAATCGACTTGCCCTCCGCGACCAGATGGTTGATGATTTGGTAGATCTCAAACTTGGCGCCCACGTCGATGCCGCGGGTGGGCTCGTCCAGAATCATGATATCGGGCATCGAAAACATCCACTTGCCCACCAGCACCTTCTGCTGGTTGCCGCCGGAGAGGTTGCCCACCTGCTGTTCGACGGTGGGGGTTTTGATGTTCAGCTTCTGGCGGAAGGCTTCAGCCTCGTTCTGCTCCTTGTCCTTGTCCAGAACGCCGTTATTGGAGACGAAGTCGAGCCGGGACAGCGTCAGGTTGCGTTTGACCGAGTCGATCAAGACCAGCCCGTTGCCCTTTCTGTCCTCCGTGATGTAGGCGAAGCCGTTTTTGATGGCCTCCGCCACGCTGTGAAGATGAAGGGGCTTTCCGTCCTTTTTGACGGTGCCGGAAATTTTTGTGCCGTAGGAGCGGCCGAAAACGCTCATCGCAAGCTCCGTGCGCCCCGCGCCGATCAGCCCCGCGATGCCCACGACCTCGCCCTTTCGGACGTTGATGGAGACGTCGTCCACCACCTTGCGCTCGGCGTACAGCGGGTGGTAGACCGTCCAATGCTCAATTTCAAGGGCCACCTCGCCGGTCTTGGCATCGCGCCTCGGGAAGCGGTCGGTCAACTCGCGTCCGACCATGCCCCGGATGATGCGCTCCTCGGTGATTTCATCGGCCGCGCTGTCCAGCGTTTCGATGGTCGCGCCGTCCCGAAGGATGGTGATCTTGTCGGCGACGTAGGCGATTTCGTTCAGCTTGTGGGAGATGATGATCGAAGTGACGCCCTTGTCCTTTCTGAGCGCCAGAAGAAGGTCCAGCAATTTCTTGGCGTCCGATTCGTTGAGGGAGGAGGTGGGTTCGTCCAGAATCAGAAGCCGAACGTCCTTGGCCAGCGCCTTCGCGATTTCGACCAGCTGCTGCTTGCCCACGCCGATGTCCTTGATGAGCGTGCGCGGGTTCTCGTGAAGCCCCACGATGCCCAGAAATTTCTCCGCCATGTGGTTGGTTTCATCCCAGTCCATGAGGCCTCGGCGGGCGCGCTCATTGCCCAGAAACATGTTTTCCGCGATGGAAAGATAGGGCACCAGCGCCAACTCCTGATGGATGATGACGATGCCCTTGTGCTCCGAATCCTTGATGGTCTTGAAGTGGCATTCCTGACCGTCGTACACGATGTCGCCGGTATAGGTGCCGTAGGGGTAGATGCCGCTGAGTACGTTCATCAGCGTGGACTTGCCCGCGCCGTTTTCGCCCACCAGCGCGTGAATCTCGCCCTCCTCCACCCGGATGTTGACATCATCCAGCGCCTTGACGCCGGGGAACGTCTTGGTGATGGAGCGCATCTCCAGAAGAACCTTTGCCATGGAAATCCCCCAATCCCAGACGGGGACGGACGGTCATGGCCGTCCGTCCCCGGTCTTTTGAGTGCCGAACGAGCGGGATTAGCCGGTGATGTCCGCCTCGGTGTAGTAGCCGCTGTCGATCAGGAGTTCCTTGTAGTTGTCCTTGTCCGCGAACACCGGGTCGCACAGGAAGGAGGGGATGATCATCCCTTCGCCGTTGTCATAGGTCTTGGTGTCGTTGATTTCCGGCTCGGTGCCCTTCATCAGCGCGTCCACCATGCCCACGACCTTGGCGGCCAGCGTGCGGGTATCCTTGAAGATCGACATGGACTGCTTGCCCGCCAGAACGTTCTTCATGTTGGCCTTGTCGCAGTCCTGGCCGGTCAGGATCGGGTAGGGGGAGAAGCCCATGTTGGTCAGCGAGTTCGCAATGCCGATGGCCAGCGAGTCGTTGGGGGAGAGCACCGCGTCCAGCGGCTTGCCGTCGGAGTAGAAGGCGGTCAGCAGGTTGTCCATGCGGTTCTGGGCGTCTTCGGAGCCCCAGCCCAGGATGGCGATGGTGTTGAAGTCCGTCTGGCCGCTGGGCACAACCAGCTGGCCGTTGTCAATGTAGGGCTTCAGAACATCCCACGCGCCCTGGAAGAAGAACAGCGCGTTGTTGTCGTCCGGCGAGCCGGCGAACATTTCGATGTTGAAGGGGCCCTTGCCGTCCTTCAGGCCCAGCTTCTCTTCGATGAACTGGCCCTGGATGGTGCCGACCTTGTAGTTGTCAAACGTCGCGTAGTAGGAAACGGCGTCCGACTTCATGATGAGGCGGTCGTAGGCGATGACCGGAATGCCCTCTTCCTTGGCCTGTGCAAGCACCGTGCCCAGCGCGCTGCCGTCGATGGAAGCGACGACCAGCACCTTGCAGCCGCCCAGAATCATGTTTTCAAGCTGTGAAACCTGCAGGGCGACTTCGTTGTTGGCGTACTGGAGGTCCACTTCGTAGCCCGCCGCTTCCAGCTGGGCCTTCATGTTCGCGCCGTCCTGATTCCAGCGCTGCAAATCCTGGGTGGGCATCGCGACGCCGATCTTGCCTTCGGCCATCGCGGGCGCGCAGAGCGCCAGCGCGAGTACGAGCGTCAGAACCATGGAAAGAATCTTCTTCATGGAGGTCACTCCTTTTTAATTTATAAAGGGGCGCAACCGCCCGCTTTATTTCCAAGGGGAAGAAGCCGAAGCCTAAACCGTTTTCGTTTACAAAAAGTAAACTCACTTTGGAAATTTTACCGCACTATCCGGTTAATGTCAATATAAAAAAGTGGAATTTTATAGGAATAATGTTATCTGATTTCAGAAGCGTAATATATCGCGCGCCATGACATACTAGTGCGGAGCATTGATGGACGAAAGAGAGGATGACGAATGACGCAGAAGGCCATCGGATGGACGCTCATCGGGCTGATCACCCTGATCCTTGGCGCTATGATGCTGGGGCAGATGTTTCTTTTCAATTGGGGCGATCGCAACTTTACCGGCGAGGTCAAAACCGCGCTTCTCGGCGCTGAAAAAGAGGACTGGGCCGGGGCGGAGCAGGCTGCGAACAGGGCGGCGGAGTTATGGAACCAGGGCAACTTTCTGGTGGCCGTCAAATACGCGGAGACGGACTACACGCTTCTAAATCTCTGCCTTGTGCGTTTCCGCGCGGCCATCCTGAAGCGCGACCGCGAAGGCGCCGAACGCGAGGGTCTATCCTGCCTCTACTTGTTTAACAACATCACGTCGGTCGCACCGCAGCCGTAGGGGGGAAAATCATGGTCATGTTTCTCGTATACGCGCTGCGCTCGCTGATACTGGTTCTCGCGATCTGGTTTGTCTCGGTCATCCTTGGGAAGAAGGCGATGCTTCAAATGACACCCTTCGACCTGGGGATCCTGATGATAATCTCAAACGTCGTCTCCCAGCCGCTGGTCAACAAGGATGTATTCAAAACCGCCTTCGGCGTGATCGTGCTGGCGCTGGGCGCGATTGTGATCGCACGGATGACGCTCGGAAGGCGCTTCTACCGAATGGACTTTGCGCCGGTCATCCTGGTGGCCGGCGGCGTGATGCGAAAGGACGCGCTGAAAAAGTGCCGCATGAGCGCCTTTACGCTGATGTCGATGCTTCGCGCGCAGGGGTTTCTCAGGCTACAGGACGTAAACTTCGCCGTATTTGAGGCGGGCGGCAACCTGTCCGTGTTTCCGAGAAACAGCGCGCGCCCGGCAACGGTTCAGGACCTTTCGCTAAATCAGCCGGAGCAGGGGCTTTCGATGCCGGTGATCGTGGACGGGCAGATATTCCGCGACATGCTGGACTACGCGAAGGTGGACGAGGGGTGGCTGCGCGACCAGCTGCACTCCCTGTACCGCGCCCGCCCTGAGGACGTGTTCTATGCCGAAATCGACGACCAGAAGGCGCTCTATGTGAATCTACAGTCGGATAGCGTCGGGGAAGCGCAGCCGCCAACCTCGCGGGGGTAACGCATCGTCGTCCAACGCATCAGCTCTTTTTCCGTGCCTGGCGCAGCCGGATGCCCGCCGCGATCCAAGCCGGCGCGTAGGCGGAGGTACAGCCCTTGGGCACCTTCTGATCCCTGTATACGCCCAGGCGCTCGCCGATTTCAACGCAGCGCTCGGTGAACGCCTCGTGCCGGATGCCGATTTCACACATCGCCCGGTTCATGACTTCCTGCTTGAGCGGCGGCGCGTCCTTGAGGCCCGCCTCCACGAGATCCACAATGCGGGTGAGTGACTCCGCATCGTATGCCTTGCGCTGAATGCCCGAGACGACCAGCGTCCAGCCGACGCGGCCGCGGATGTTGTCCGGGGACGAAATCCATTCGTCCCGCATTTCGTTCGCGAAGGGCGCTTCTGAAAAAGCGTCAAAGACCAGTTCGTCCAGCAGATCGATGTACTTTGCGTCCGACACCATCCGCTCCGCCTGTGGCCTTCTCAGCTTTTCAGGCTCCAGCGTCAGCGCGGACAGCATCATCGCGTCGGTGTTGCCGGTCTCCCATAGCGAGAGGGCCAGCGCGTGGTTCTTACCCAGTACCTCGGCGTACCGGCGTAGGTTCCCGAGGGGCACGCCGAACAGGCTGTCGCCCGCGCCCCGCTTTTTCATGTGTTTTTTCCGGGCTTCATTGCCCATGGCGGCAAGTTCCGCCATTGCCGTTGAAACATCCATGCCCATGCCTCCCCGCGCATCAAATTTGTGTGTTTTACTAATCATACCCGATTCGCGGGCGCGAAAACAAGATGAAATGCTGTTATGCGCCAAAAGACCGGCTCCCCGAACGCCCGCAGGCGAAAGAGAGCCGGTCTGCATTTCTGATATGAACGAAGCTAGTCCTGCGCGAGTGAGGACAGCACCGCGGCCTTTGTGACGATGCCCAGGAGGCTTCCGCCCTCGTCCACCACCGCCAGGGGGTAGGGCGCCTGCGCGGCGCGGGGCAGGATGTCGTGGACGGTCTCGTCCGGCGTGGCGGTCTCGGTTTCCGTCTGCATCACGTCCGCGATGCCAAGGCCCTCCTTATGGGCGCGCACCGCGTCCGCGATGGTCAGGATGCCCTTGAGCCTGAGGCTGTGGTCGACCACGTAGACGGTGGACAGCGCGTTTTTGCGCATGGAATCGATCGCCCGGGCGGGTCTGTCGGTGATGCGGGCAAGGCTCGAGGGCGTGATCATCACGCTGCGAAGGCTTGTGACCTTCGAGCGATCCGCGCTGCCCACGAAACGGCGCACGTAGTCGTCGGCGGGGTTGGCGCTCATGCCCTCAGGGGTGTCCACCTGCACGACCTTGCCGTCGCGCATGATGGCGACGGTATCGCCCAGCTTGAACGCCTCGTCGATGTCGTGGGTGATGAAGACGATGGTCTTTCCCAGCTTGCGCTGAATCCGGAGCAACTCAAACTGCATGTCGCTTCGAACCAGCGGGTCGAGCGCCGAGAACGGCTCGTCCATCAGCAGTACATCGGGATCGCTGGCCAGCGCCCGGGCGATGCCCACCCGCTGGCGCATGCCGCCGGACAGGCTGCCGATAAGCTGACGCTCCCAGCCGGCGAGGCCGACCATCTGGATGACCTCCAGCGCCTTCTCCTCGCGCGCCGCGCGGGGGAGGCCGCGTACCTCGAGGCCATACGTCACGTTGCCGAGGACGTCCCGGTGGCTCATGAGGCCGAAGGACTGGAAGACCATCGACATCCTGCGGCGGCGCAGTTCAAGCAGTTCGTGGCTATTGTACTTCGTGATGTCTTCGCCCTCGAACAGCACGCTGCCGGAGGTCGGGCGGTGCAGCCGGTTCAGACAGCGCACCACGGTGGATTTTCCGGAACCGGACAGGCCGATGACCACGAAAATCTCGCCCCGGCGGATTTTCAGGTTCACGTCCCACAGCGCCACGGTGGCGCCGGTTTTTTTGTATACGGTATCCTTGTCCGAGCCCTCGCGCATCATGCGGGCGGCTTCCGCCCGGTTGAGGCCGTAGAGCTTTGACACGTTTTTCAGTTCAATAATGTATTCTCCGCCGCGCTCAGCCATTCAGATCGCCTCCGGGCATTTTGTCCGCCTTCGCGGCCTTTTTCTTCTCATCTCCGAACCAGCCCTGGGTCAAGCGGTCGAGCAGGATCGCCAGGATGACCACCGAAAAGCCGGAGACGAGGCCCCTGCCGATCTCGGTGCGGTTGACGGCGATCAGCACTTCGCTGCCGAGCCCTCTGGCGCCGATCATCGAACAGGTGACGACCATCGCCATCGCCATCATCAGGGTCTGGTTGACGCCGGCCATGATGGTGGGCATCGCCTGCGGAATCTGCACCTTGACGAGGGTCTGCCCCCGGGTCGCGCCAAAGGCGCGGGAGGCTTCCACCACGTCGGGCTCCACTTGGCGGATGCCCAGGCTCGTCAGCCGAATGACCGGCACGATTGCGTAGATGACCGTCGCGATGACCGCGGAGGCCGAGCCCATGCCGAACAGAAGGAGCGCCGGGATCAGGTAGACGAACACCGGCATCGTCTGCATCGTGTCGAGCACGGGGCGCATGACCCTGGTCGCCCGGTCGGATGCGGACAGCAGGATACCGATGGGAAAGCCCAGCGCCAGCGCGATCAGTACGCTCGCCAGCACGATGGAGAGGGTCTGGTACATCATCTGCCAGAGCCCCACCACGCCTACGAGGCACAGTAGCGCCGCGTACAGGATTCCGCTTCGGATCTTCCCCCGGGCCTTCCAGCCCAGAAAGAAGACCAGCGCGACCAGGACAAACCACGGGATGTGGGAAAGCATCCAGTTGATGGAATTGACCAGGCGTATGAGCCCCTGGCCGACGATGTCCTGAAAGAACCAGGAAGCGCCCGCGGCAAAGCCGCGCATCGCCCGGTCGATCGCCGTCAGGTTGGGTTTGAATACAAAGGGAAAGGTACCGAGATCCATATGCTTTTCACCTCACATCCCGTGGAGTATCATTACAGCGCGGCGCGCAGCTTCGCCGCCTGGTCGGCGGTGAGCCATTGGTCGATGAAATCGTCATGCTGCTTCAGGAACCATTTGGCGGTGGAAACATAGTCGTCGCCGGTTTCCTGCATGTGGGCCAGCCCCTCGCTGGTCAGCGCCGAGGAAGAGCGGTACTTGGACAGGAATTCGCAGAACTCCGGATTCGACGCCTTGAAGTCGTTGGAGACGCAGATCGTCACCGTCGTGGCGGGGAAAGCCGTTTCGCCTTCCATATAGGTTTCGGAGTTGTAGGGCGCGTCCTCGAGCAGCACGAAATCGTACATGCCCAGAAGCCACGTCGGTTCCCAGTAGTAGGCGACGATCGGCTCGCCCTTGTCCCAGGCGGAGATGAACGCCGCGCTCATCGCCGCGTCGCTGCCGGGCAGCACGTAGTTGTACATCTCATCCAGGCCGTAGTACTGAACCTTCTTCTCCAGAATCGTGGTTACTTCCCAACCGGGCAGGCCGCCGAAGATCCGGCCCTTGCCGGGGTCCTCCGGATCGGGGAAGATGGATGCGTACTTTTTCAGGTCCTCAACCGTCTTGAGGTCAGGCGCGATGGGCTCGATGCCGCGCTCGCTGTCGCCCTCGATGACGTAGCGGGGCACATAGAGGCCCTGGAAGTTGTCGTCAAAGTTGATGGCCAGTTCCTGCATGCGCCCTGCGGCGATGTCCTCATCATAGGTGGCAAGGTTGTCCGTCCACATCTCCATGTGCACGTCGATGTCGCCGGACATCAGCGCCTCGGAAGTGATGGGCGTCGAGCCGGAGATCTCTTCCCAGGTGTACCCGAAAACCGCTTCAGCGATTGTGCCGGCCACCGCGTTGTGGAAGCGGATCGAATCCCAGCCCACTTCGGCAAAGGTAATGGTGGTCTTGGGCTCCGCCTGTGCGGGAGCCGCCAGCGACAGGGCTAGGACGAGGATGGTCATAAGCATCAGAGTCATTCTTCTCATGCAATGCGCTCCTTTCAGCGTATGGTGTTCAGCTGACAAACTCAACTGACAACTTATATACTACACTAAAGTTGTTATTATGTCAACCCGAGCGAAAAAAAGCGTGTAAAAAACCTCCCGTGATCGGGAGGTAAGACCATCAGCAAAATCTCCGTTGGTTTCGATCGTTCCCGGCGGCGTGCATGCCGGGAACGGGATGCTGCCGACAGTATGCATATTGACGGCGGCATCCATCCATTTGGTCAGTGCCCGCCCGGAAATCCGCGTGATTTCAGGCGCGAGAGGTTCCCCCTTGCATCGAAAAAACCGCGCCGCAGGTTTTTCGATGCCTTAAACCTCCCTTGATTGGGAGGTGTACATTTTGGAAGAAACTACGCCGTCCGGCCGATAAAATCCGACACCAGCGGCACCAGCATGACGCCGCAGACGACCACCAGCACGTCGCCTGAGGCAAGCTTTTCGTCCGGGCCGGGGGAGAGGAAGACCGTCGCGCCCCGGCGGATGGCCAGAATGGTCGCGCCGGTGGCGGTGCGGAAGGCGGACTCGGCGATCGAAAGCCCCGCGATGCGCGCGCCTTCCGGCACGGTAAATTCGTAGGTCTGCATGTCTCCGCTGGAGCGAAAGCGCTCGGCCATGTCGGCAAGCTTTCGCACCGTCTCTTCGATGCGCTCGTCCAACTGCCTGCGCTCCGCCATCAGCCGGGACAGATCCTCCCGCAGGAGGCGTATGCCGACGGCCTCGCCGTACTGGTCTACATACAGCACGGCGCGCTCACGGGATTTGACTTCCGCGCCCACATTCTGGCGCATGGACACCACGTCCATCTCCGCCAGAAGGCCCAGCGCCCGCCGGATGGTTTCGGGGGATACGTTGTACTGGGAACTCATCAGCGAGCGCCCGGAAAACCGCTCGCCCTCCCGTATCTCGCCCGCCGCGATGCGCCCCGCGATATCGCGGGCGACCTGCATGTACGCGGGCGTGTTTTTTTCTTTTCTCATGGACCTCACTGCCTTTATGCGCCTGTTCATTATCGCGACAACCATCATACCCGAAACGCGCGGCGAATGCAAGCCCATGGTCGGCCTGAATACTGTCCAGAACTTGACGCGAGGGCCGGTTGAGGTTACAATACCTGTAACTGTTTACGAGAATGCGGCGGCGTCCGACAGGGCGGAAGGCACCCTCCGGGTACGCCGCTGCGGCGCGCCCGGAGCGGGCTGGCTTAGGGCGCGTCAATACGCAAGGAAAGCGGGGTATCCCAATGCACCCCAATCTGGAGGCGGTCGCGCAGGTCATTCCCTCCCTCAGGCAGATGCTCGGCCCGAGGTATGAGGTCATCCTCCACGACCTTAGCCATGTCGAGAGCTCCATCGTCATGCTGGAGGGCGACGTTACCCACAGAAAAATCGGCGGCCCGGCAACGGATTATTTGCTCAAGCTGATGCGGGAGGGCGGGGATTGCGCCGGGCACAGCATCAATTATAAAAACCTGTTGCCGGACGGGCGGGTGCTGCGCTCCTCCACGATCTTCATTCGCGACGAAGAGGGGAAGATCATCGGCTCGCTGTGCTTCAATCAGGATCTCACCGACTATGTCGTCGCCCGGAACCTTCTGGAGGAAGTTACATCCTTTGGCGCGCCCGCCGACGAGGCGCCCAAGGAGACCTTTGCCCAGGACATCAGCGAGGTCATGGAATCCGTGGTTGACACCGAGGTTTCGCTGTTCCAGAAGCCCGTTGCCTATATGCAGAAAGAGGACAAACTGGGCATCGTCGCCCGGCTCGAGCAGAAGGGCATTTTCGCGGTCAAAAACGCCGTCGAATACGTGGCGGAGTGTCTGGGTGTTTCCAACTTTACAATTTATAACTATTTGAAAGAAGTGCGAGGCAGGGCGAAGCTCTCCTGTTAGCAAGGTCGAATTGGCCGGCGTGAACGCGAGGAACCGCGGTCTTCCGCGATACGGGCGTTCACGCCTTTAATTAACAATTCAACCCGTTGACAAATCCCGACTTCTTTGATAGACTATCCCTGCGGTTAGGAAAGACTAACCAACCGGAGCGCAGAGATTCCTCCCTTGGCGCTCGGGATTCACGGCGGCTCTGCGCGGTGGTGGGAACGGCGCGCAGCTTTCGTCAAACGGTTCGGACGCCGCACATCGTCCGAACGCCCCTTTTGCGGCGGCGGGGTGCTCAAGCCCGCTGCCCGTGCCCGGGCCGTCCACCCGGGCGCACGTACAGCAACCGGCAAACTGTCGGCATACGATATGGTTAGTCAAAACTAACAAAAAGGGTGATGTGGGTGCGCGAACTGGAATGCATGGTCGCCCGGCACTGCGCCGCGACACTTTTGGGCGAGAAGACGGGCAGCATGTTCACGGTGCGCTGGGAACGGTATCACATCCTTCGATCCGGGCTTGCGAGACTGCGGGAAGTGCTCGGGCGGCAGGGCGTGGCGCTTCGGGTGTTTGGCGCGCCCTCGGGCGCGCTCATCTACCTCTTCCGGCCGGAAAAACTTCGGAAGGAACTCGCGGCCGAACCGGCCCGGGCGATACTTGACCAATGCGGCTACGGCGAAAACGCGCTGTCCTGCCTTCAGAACAGGCTTCTGGCCTCCCGCCAGTTTCCTCACGAGATCGGCCTCTTCCTGGGCTATCCCGCTCAGGATGTGGCGGGCTTCATCGAGCACGGCGGCGCCAACTCGGTCCTCAGCGGCCTGTGGAAGGTGTACCACGATGTGGAGCGGGCAAAGTGCCTGTTTTGCGCATACAAACAATGCCGCGAGCGCATGCTGAAGCTTCTCGATGGCGGCATGTCGCTTCAGGAAATCCTGAGGGCGGCGTAGAAAGGAAAGGTTTATGAGCAAGATCGGTATCATCTATTGGAGCGGCACCGGGAACACGGAGGCGATGGCGAAGGCGATGGCCGAAGGCGCGAAGGCGGAGGCGGTCAACGTGGCCGACATTACCCCAGAAGCCGCCGCCGAATTTGATAAGCTGCTGCTGGGCTGCCCTTCCATGGGCGCGGAGGTTCTGGAGGAGGGAGAGTTCGAACCGTTCTTCACCGCCCTCGAGGGCCGGCTGTCGGGTAAGCGCGTGGCGCTCTTTGGCTCCTACGGCTGGGGCGACGGCGAATGGATGCGCGAGTGGGAAGTGCGCGTCGCCGCCGCGGGCGCGAAACTCTTTGAATCCGGAAAGATCGTCAATGAGGCCCCGGACGACGGCGCGCTTTCGGATTGCCGCGCATTCGCGGAGCGGTTTGCCGCGTCCTGAACCCTGCATATGTGGTTGCGCCCGGCGGGCATTGCGAACGCCGGGCGATCATGCTTTTGCTGTAAATTCCCGGTTGCGTAGCGCCGGATGGTGCGCAAAACCTTCATATTCCTTTTGATTTTCCCTCGGTTTTTGTGGTATATTACTGGTATAGAATTCTGGGGCACACAGCCCCAAATCGTGTTGGGAGGTCATTTGATATGCCGAATTTCGCCAATCCTTTCCAAGGCAACGTGAACCGTAAGCTGACAAAAGAGGAACTGATCCAGGCTGTCCGACTGGACATCGCCGGTGAGCTGGAGGCGATCTACCTCTACGACGCGCATGTGCAGGCGACGGACGACGTGGTGGCCAAAAAGGTCATTGCAGACATCCGAGACGAAGAAAAGGCCCACGTGGGCGAACTGATGGCCCTCCTGCGCCATCTGGACCCTGCCGAGGCGGAGCACTTCGCATCCGGCGAGGGAGAAGTCCGTGAAATGCTGGAAGAGCTGGGCCTTTCCCCCTCCGCGCCGGGCGCCACCGTCGGCAGCCTGATCGACAAGTAAGGAGGTATTTTCATGGATTTTCTTTCAAAGGGCAGCGCGCCCTTTTCTGAAGAGCTTTGGGCAAAGATTGATGCCGCCGTGGTGGAAACGGCAAAAAGAGCGCTCATCGGCAGGCGGTTTCTCGGCCTGTACGGGCCGCTGGGTTCCGGGGCGCTGAGTGTTCCTGTGGACGACCTGAACGCCAGAGGTTATGAGGACGACGGCTCGATGGTGCGCACCGCCGGCCGCGCGTTCAAGGAGATTCCACTCCTGTATCAGGACTTTTCGCTGTCCTGGCGGGACCTGGAGTACACCGAGAAGAATGACCTGCCGGTGGATCTGACCGCCGCGATGGCTGCCGCCGCGGCCGCTGCCAGGAACGAGGACAGGCTGATCTTCTTCGGCAGCGAGGCCCTCGGCTTTTCCGGGCTGTTCGGAGCGAAGGATGCCGTTCACATGAAGCGCGGCGACTGGTCCAAGGATGAAAACCCGTTCTCCGACGTGGCCAAGGCGGTGGAGACGCTCATCGGCAAGGGCTTCTGGGGTCGGATGGCGCTCGTGGTCAGCCCGGACCTCTACACCCAGATGGAGCGCATCCAGGCAGGAACCGGCAGGATGGAGCTGGAGCGCGTAAATTCGCTCCTGAACGGCAACGTGCTGCGCGCGCAGGTGCTGGGCTCGAATAAGGCGATTCTGGTGGCCGCCGAGCCGGTCAACATGGATCTCGCGGTAGGCGTGGATCTGTCGGTCTCGTACCTGGAACTGAAGGATCTGAACCATTCGCTGCGCATCGTCGAAACCGTGCTGCCCCGGATCAAGCGGGGCGACGCGATCGTCGTGTTCGATTAGATTCTGACGGTTTCGCAGCGGGCTTCTAACCATTAATAAAGGTCTCCGTAGGGTTTCAATCGTTCCCGGCGGCATGTACGCGGGAACGGATAGCGCCATCAGTACAGATGCTGGTGGCGCTATCATTTGGTCAGCGCGCCGCGCCCGGGAATATCCCGGCGCGCGCTTTTTTTGCGCCGGGTACCCGATTTATATGGAAAATTGTCGCTGAGCGCGTGATATACGCATAGTTACGCACGCAAGCCAGTATAAATGAATTGGGTTCCACTCAACGCAGAAGGAGGATACGCATATGAGGAAGCCAACAGTTCTTGTGCTGGTTCTCGCGCTGATTCTCTCCCTCGCATGGGCGCCCGCGAACGCCGAACAGACGCCGAAGTATGTATTTCTGTTCATCGGAGACGGGCAGGGCATTCCCCAGATCACCGCCACGCAGTACTACTTGGGAACGACCGAGAATCCGGAAGCAGCCATGCCGACCCCCGCGCAATTGTCCTTCACGCAGTTTGAATCCCTGGGCATGGTCACAACCTACGACGCCACATCCTTTTGCCCCGACTCCTCCTCGACGGCGTCCTCGATCGCCAGCGGACGCAAGACGCTCTCGGGCGTACTCAATTACGATGTCAGTCTGACCGAGCCGTTCAAGTTGATCACCGAATACGCGAAGGACAGCGGCATGAAGGTGGGCGTGGTCACGTCGGTCTCGCTGGACCATGCGACCCCTGCGGCCTTTTATGCAAAGGCCCGAAGCCGCAACGAGTACTACAATATCGCGGTTCAGGGCGTCACGGGAACGACCCTGGACTTTCTTGGAGGCGGCGCCTTCCTGCAGCCCGACGGAGCCGAGGGCAAGGATGAGAACGTGTACGCGCTGGCCGAGAAGAACGGCTTTACCGTGGCGGACACCACGGAGGAGATCCACGCGCTGACCGGCGAGGAGTCGCGCGCTCTGGTCTCGGTGCCGGACACGGACAATTCGGCGGCCATGCAGTACGAGATCGACCGCATCCGCAAGGTCGCGGCGGGGGAGGAATCGCTCCCTCTCTCCGATATCGTTCGGGCCGCCATCAAAGTGCTGGACAATGACAAGGGCTTTTTCCTGATGACAGAAGGCGGCAAGGTGGACTGGGCCAGCCACGCCAACGACGCGATGACCGGTATCCGGGAGACGATGGCCTTCAGCGAAGCGGTAGAGGTCGCGAAAGAGTTTGCGGCGGAACACCCCGACGAGACGCTCATCCTCATAACCGGCGACCATGAAACCGGCGGCCTGACCATCGGCTTTGCGACGACCAAGTACGATACCCACTTCGACTATCTGACCGGCCAGACCATCTCCTTCCTGGACTTTGACAAGGTGATCGGGAATCTGCGCGAGACAGGCGGAACTTTCGACGCGGCGCTGTCCGAGATTGAGAAGTATTATGGACTGACCACCGCGCCCGACCTGCCGCTTTCCCTGAATGCCGATGAGCTGGCCAAGATCCAGGCGGCCTATGCGCTGAGCATGCTGCCCAAGGATCAGCGTGTGATCGGCGGCGCGGAGAAACTGGCCTATGGCGGGTACGAGCCGCTCTCGATGGCGGTCAGCCACATCCTGAACAACAAAGCGGGCGTCGCCTACACATCCTACAGCCACACGGGGCTGCAGGTACCGGTCTACGCATCGGGTGCCGGTGCGTTTGATTTCTCCGGTACCTATGACAATACCGGAATCTTCGTGCGCATGATGAAGGTGCTCGGGCTTCAGGAAGATGCGGGATAATTCCTTACAGAGGTGATCGGTATGCCGCTTGGCCGGAGAGCCCGCCATGCGATCTTTACGGTTTTTGCGCTCGCAGTCTGCGCGGCGCTGTGTTTTGTGGATACGGGCCTTGACGCGCAGCCAAGCGGCAATTCCACCCGGGAGCAGGCACAGATCCTGTGGGTGGACAACTCGGAACTCTATTCCATCGGCATCGTCAACTCCGGTGTGCAGCGCTGCGGCGTGCGCATTCTGACGGGGGTGTTCAAGGGCGCGGAGATGGTGGGCAGCAACTTTCAAAACACCGCCCTCGACAAGGACAAGCTCTTCGAACCGGGGGATCGGGCGCTGGCGATGGTGCATTCCCAGGAGGCCGCGCCGATTTCGGTTGTATTAATCGACCACTACCGCGTCAATACCGAGTTGATCCTGTTCGGGCTGTTCGCGGCGATGTTCCTCCTGGTGGGCGGTCTTTCAGGCCTGGGTTCGATGATCTCGCTGGTCATGAGTGTCCTGGTCATCTGGAAGGTGATGATCCCGCTGATGCTGCGGGGATACTCCCCAATCTGGGTGGCGATGGGCATCGTGCTCGCCCTGACGGTGATGATCGACCTTCTGGTCGCGGGGCCGACGGCCGTCAGCGCGGCCGCCATCGCAGGATCGCTCCTGGGCACGGCGCTGACATGCGCGCTGGCCGTCGGGTTTGGAAGCCTGCTCAAGCTGGACGGCGGGTCGCTGCCCTACGTCGTGCCGCTTCTGTCGCAGAGCAGCATGCAGCTGGACGTCAGGCAGCTCTTCTTTGCGATGGTGTTCATCGCCAACTCCGGGGCGCTGATGGATCTCGCCATGGACATTGCCGCCGCGCTCTACGAAGTGCGCGCGCACAGCCCGGATATCACGCGCCTTGAGATGGTCCGATCGGGCTTCGCGGTGGGCCGCAATGTGACGGGCACCATGATTACCACGCTCTTTCTGGCCTATTCGGGCAGCTATCTTTCGATGATGATGTATTTTGCCGGCCAGGGTACGCCGATCATCGACCTCTTCAACGTCAAGTACATCGCCACCGAGATCATGACCACGCTCGTCGGCTGCTTTGGGCTGGTCACCGTTGCGCCCTTTACGACGCTGATGTCCAGTCTCATCATGGTTCGGCCCCGCGCCGCCAGGCGCGCGTCCGTCGGCTGAAGATGGGTTGCCTCGTGAGCGGTAGAGCCTTTGGCGGCCGGGCGGTGATGTCCGGCCGCTTCCGCACGGGGTACGAGAACACCGGCCCCGCAGGCCGAACGCTTCAGCGGCAAAAAGCATATAAAAGCCGCAGGACAGACGATTGCCTGACCTTGAGAATCCTTCGAAACGCTCCGGCAGGGTGTACGCCGTACACCCTGGAGGATTTCCGGCGCCTCGCAGGGAGGCTTTGCCGCAATTTGCCACGCTGCCGCGCTGATTTGGTAAAATCCGGCGAAAGGCGAAAAAATCGCTTGACAGCCGGTCGGCGCGGTGGTATAGTTGATAAAAATTCAAACGGGAGCGCAATCATGCTGAATCTGTTCGCCATCGTCAACATCCTGATTATTATCGCCGGCATCGTACTTGTACTAGTCGAAGCCGGAGATCAGGTTGTTGTACGCGCGGATCAGGGAGGCCGTTAGGCCCACAGGCATAACGCTTGAACCCCTGCCAGAGTGCGACAGCACCGGCAGGGGTTTTTTCGTACAGGTAAGCCATGAATGACGGAGCGCGCGGACGGCGCGCCGCGAAGGAGGCATCAAGATGGGCGGCAGGCGTTTTAGGCGGCCCCGCTATGTTGTTCTAGGGCGTCCCGGGGACAACGGCTGAATGAAGCGGGAGGGATATTCATGCAGATGACGGGCGCACAGATTCTCATAGAAACGCTGGCGGAGCAGGGCGTCGATACCGTGTTTGGCTATCCGGGCGGATTCGTCCTGAACATTTACGACGAGCTGTACAAGAATGCGGACCGGATCACCCACTATATCACGTGCCACGAGCAGGGCGCGGCCCATGCCGCGGACGGTTACGCCCGCGCCACGGGGAAGGTGGGCGTGGTGATCGCCACCTCCGGCCCCGGCGCGACCAACCTTGTGACAGGCATCGCAACCGCCCACCTGGACTCGACGCCGCTCGTAGCCATCACCGGCAACGTGCCTTCCACCGCCATTGGCCGCGACGGCTTTCAGGAGGTGGACATCACCGGCGTGACCATGCCCATCACCAAGCACAACTACATCGTCAAGGATGTGAAAAAGCTGGCCGCCACCGTGCGCGAGGCCTTCCACATCGCCAGGAGCGGCCGCCCCGGCCCGGTGCTCATCGACATCCCGAAGGACGTGCAGCTGGCCCGATTCGATTACGTTCCCGAAGCGCCCGACCCGGCGCCGGAACTCCCAGCCATCGATCCCGAGAGCCTTGAGAATGCCATCCGCGTGATCCGAGATTCCCATCGGCCGTTTTTGTACGTGGGCGGCGGCGCGGTGATCTCCGGCGCGTCCGCCGAGGTCATGGAGCTCTCCGAGCGGCTGCACGCGCCCGTGGGCAGCAGCATGATGGGGCGGACCGCCGTTCCCCAGAGCTACCCGCTGTACCTGGGCATGACCGGCATGCACGGCAAGTACGTCGCTTCCCGCGCCATGTACGAGGCGGACCTCATCATTGCCATCGGCACCCGCCTCTCCGACCGCGCCATCGGCAACCAGCGCGCGTTTTCCGAAAACCACAGGATTTTGCACATCGACATCGACCCCGCGGAGATCGGCAAGAACATCCCCGCCTACGCGTCCCTGGTCGGAGACGTGAAACAGGTGCTTCGAAGGCTCCTGGATGCCGGACTCAGCCGCCCGGAAAACGGCTGGCTCGCCCGCGTCCGCGAAATGCAGGCCGACCCGGACAGCCACCTGGACATGGGGCGCGACCGGCTGAATCCGCAGGTCATCATGGAAGCCATCAATGAGAAGGCCCCGGAAGGCGCCATCATCGCCACCGACGTGGGCCAGCACCAGATGTGGGCAACCCAGTACTACAAATTCACCCACCCCCGCACCTTCATCACTTCGGGGGGCCTCGGCACCATGGGCTTCGGCCTCGGGGCGGCCATCGGCGCATGCATCGGCTCGGATAGAGCGCGCACGGTGCTCTTTACCTCGGACGGCAGCTTCCACATGAACATGAACGAGATGGCCACCGCAGTCACAAACAACCTGCCCCTCACGGTCGTCGTGCTCAACAACGACGCGCTGGGCATGGTGCGCCAGTGGCAGACGCTGTTCTTTGCGGGGCGCTATTCCCAGACTACCCTCAGCCGCAAGACCGATTACGTGCGGCTCGCAGAGGCCTTCGGCGCGAAGGGCATCCGCCTGACGGAGCTCTCGGAGCTCGACCGCGTGCTGGACGAGGCGCTTTCGACCGACGGCCCGGTGGTCATCGACGCCGTCATCGATCCCGACGAGCGGGTGCTTCCGATGATCCCGCCGGGCGGCACCATCGACGACATCATCTTGAGCTAAAGGAGGGGGCGTCATGGCCGTGGAAAAGTTCATCCTCTCGGTGCTTGTCAACAACGATCCCGGCGTCCTGACCCGCGTGTCGGGGCTGTTCGCCCGCAGAAGCTTCAACATCGACAGCCTGTCCGTCGCCGAAACCCAGGACGCGAAGCTGTCCCGCATCACCATCTCCGCCACCGGGGACGACTACCTGAAGGAGCAGATCGTGCGGCAGCTGGAAAAGCTGCACGACGTGAAGGTGGTTCAGGTGATGGACCCGGAGCGCACCGTCGTCCGCGAGCTGATGCTCATCAAGATCAGCGCCAACCACGAGGAGCGCAGCCACATCCAGGAGGCGGTGGGCGTGTTCCGCGCCAAGGTGGTGGATTTGGCGCAGGATTCGATGATCGTCGAACTGACCGGAGAAAAGTCCAAGATTGACGCGTTTTTAAGCTTCCTCTCACCCTATCGGGTAACCGAGCTCTGCCGGACCGGCATGACGGCCATCGGCCGGAGCGATTACATACTCACCCGGAAATAAGGATAAGGAGTGTTGAAACATGGCGAAGCTGTATTATGAGGCGGACTGCGATACCTCGCTACTCAAGGGCAAGACGGTTGCGGTGATCGGGTACGGAAGCCAGGGCCACGCCCACGCGCTGAACCTTCACGACAGCGGCTTTGATGTGGTGGTGGGCCTCTATGAAGGCTCCCCGTCCATCGCGAAGGCCCAGGCCGCAGGCCTCAAGGCCACCACCGCCGCCGAGGCCGTCAAGATGGCGGATCTGGTCATGATCCTGGTCAACGACGAAAAGCAGGCCGCCCTCTACAAAAAGGACATCGCGCCTTCTCTTCGCCCCGGCATGGCGCTGGCCTTCGCCCACGGCTTCAACATCCACTACGGCCAGATCGTGCCGCCCGCGGACGTGGACGTCATCATGATCGCCCCCAAGGGCCCCGGCCACACCGTGCGCAGCCAGTACCTGGAAGGCCGCGGCGTGCCGGACCTGATCGCCGTCCAGCAGGACGCCAGCGGCAACGCCAAGGGCCTCGCGCTGGCCTACGCGGCGGGCATCGGCGGCGCGCGGGCGGGCATCCTGGAGACCACTTTTAAGGAAGAAACCGAAACCGACCTCTTCGGCGAGCAGGCGGTGCTCTGCGGCGGCGTTTCGGCGCTGATGAAGGCCGGGTTCGACACGCTGGTGGAGGCGGGCTATCAGCCGGAGAGCGCCTACTTCGAGTGCGTGCACGAGATGAAGCTGATCATCGACCTCGTCGTGCAGGGCGGCCTTTCATTCATGCGCTACTCGATCTCCGACACCGCCGAGTACGGCGACTACGTGACCGGCAAGCGCATCATCACCGACGAGACCAAGAAGGAAATGAAGAAGGTTCTCTCTGAGATTCAGGACGGCACCTTCGCCCGTAACTGGATTCTTGAAAACCAGGCCAACCGCCCGAACTTCAACGCCATGCGCAGGATGGCCCGCGAGAGCCTCGTCGAGGAGACCGGAAAGAGCCTCCGCGCCAAGATGAGCTGGAACCCCGACAAGAGCAAAGGGGAGTAACATCATGAATTCAGACCGGATCAAGGCCGGCGCGGAGCGCGCGCCCCACAGGTCGCTGATGAAGGCCTGCGGCCTGACCGACGCCGAGATCGCGCGGCCCATCATCGGCATCGCCAACTCGTTCAACGAGGTGGTCCCAGGCCACACGCACCTAAACCAGATCGCCCGGGCGGTCAAGGACGGGGTGCTCTCGGCCGGCGGCACGCCGCTGGAGTTCAACGTCATCGGCGTGTGCGACGGCATTGCGATGGGGCACGAGGGCATGAAGTACTCCCTCTGCACCCGCGAGCTCATCGCCGACTCGGTGGAATGCATGGCCCGCGCCCACGCCTTCGACGCGATGGTGTTCATTCCCAACTGCGACAAGATCGTGCCCGGCATGCTGATGGCGGCGGCGCGGCTGAACCTCCCGTGCCTGTTCGTGTCCGGCGGGCCGATGCTGTCGCTGGAGGGGAAGAACGGCCCGATGGACCTGAATTCCGTGTTCGAGGCGGTTGGTCAGCTGAAGGCCGGGGCGATTTCGGAGTGCGACCTCCTGGAGGTGGAAGAATCCGCCTGCCCCGGCTGCGGCTCCTGTTCTGGCATGTTCACCGCAAACTCGATGAACTGCCTGACCGAGGCGCTGGGGCTGGCGCTGCCGGGCAACGGGACGATCCCCGCCGTGTACGCCCGCCGCATCCGCTTCGCCAAGGAGAGCGGCGCAAAGGTAATGGAGCTTCTTGAAAAGAACATCCGCGCCCGCGACATCCTGACCGAAACCGCCGTGAAGAACGCCCTCGCCGTGGACATGGCGCTGGGCTGCTCCACAAACTCCGCGCTGCACCTGGCGGCCATCTGCTCCGAGGCGGACGTGACGTTTGACCTGCGGATGATCAACGAGGCCAGCGGGAAGACGCCCAACCTGTGCCATCTGGCGCCGGCAGGCCACCACCACATGCAGGATCTCTACAACGCCGGCGGCGTGTACGCGGTGATGGCGGAGCTGTTGGAAGCGGGGCTGATCGACGGCAGCGCGCTGAACGCCTCTGGGACGACCTTCGCGGAGAGCCTCGCGGGCGTCCGGGTGAAGGATCACGCCGTCATCCGCCCGATGGACGACCCCTACCAGAAGACCGGCGGCCTCGCGGTGCTCTACGGAAACCTTGCAGAAAAGGGTTCGGTGGTCAAGCAGAGCGCCGTTTCCCCGAAGATGCTGACCCACAAGGGCCCCGCCCGGGTGTTTGACAGCGAGGAAGCGTCCATCGCGGCCATCTACGCAGGCGAGATTCGCCCCGGCGACGTGGTGGTCATCCGCTACGAGGGCCCGAAGGGCGGCCCCGGCATGCGGGAAATGCTCTCACCGACCTCCGCCATCGTCGGCATGGGGCTGGGGGAGAGCGTGGCGCTTATTACCGACGGCAGGTTCTCCGGCGCGACCCGGGGCGCGGCTATCGGCCATGTTTCGCCCGAGGCGGCGAGCGGCGGCGCGATCGCGCTGGTTCGGGAAGGCGACGAGATCGAGATCGACATCCCCGGCAGGCGACTATGCCTATTGGTGCCGGAGGAGGAGCTACAAAAGCGGCGCGAAGCCTTCGCGCCGATCTCGAAGGGTGTGCTGACCGGATACCTGAAGCGCTACGCCGCGCTGGCTCAATCGGCCGATGTGGGTGGAATATTATCGGTAGGAGGGTGAATCCCCCCATGAAGGAGAAAATAAAGTTCTTTGACACCACGCTGCGCGACGGCGAACAGGCCCCCGGCTGCAGCATGTCGCTCAACGAGAAGCTGGAAATCGCCCGTGCGCTGGAGCGGCTGGGCGTGGACGTGATCGAGGCGGGCTTCCCGGTGATCTCGCCGGGCGACTTTGAATCAGTCCAGAAAATCGCGCAGGTCTTGAAACGCGCCTCCGTCGCGGGCCTCGCCCGGGCGACGAAGAAGGACATCGACGCCGCCTGGGACGCGCTGAAGGATGCCGTGGCGCCCCGCATCCACGTATTCATCGCCACGTCGCCGGTGCACATGGAGTTCAAGCTCAAAAAGTCGCCGGACGAGGTGCTTGAGATCATCGCAGAGATGGTCTCCTACGCGAAATCGAAGTGCGAGGACATCGAATTTTCCGCAGAGGACGCCACGCGCAGCGAGCCCGCCTTCCTGGCGAAGGCTGTGGAGACGGCGATCGTTGCGGGGGCGACCACCATCAACATCCCCGACACCGTCGGCTACACCACCCCCGCCGAGATGGCGGAACTGATCCGCTACCTGAAGGACAACGTGCCCGGCATCGACGGCGTGGCGCTGTCCATCCACTGCCACAACGATTTGGGCATGGCGGTGGCGAACTCGCTGGCCGCGGTGGCCGCGGGCGCGACCCAGGTGGAGGGTACCATCAACGGCATCGGCGAGCGCGCAGGCAACGCGGCGCTGGAAGAGGTGGCGATGGGCCTCAGCACCCGGCCCGACCGATACCCGGTTTCGGTCGGCCTCGATACCACCCAGATCCACGCAACCAGCCGCCTGGTCTACAACATCCTGGGCATGGTCGCGCCGATCAACAAGGCCATTGTCGGCGGCAACGCCTTCGCCCACGAGGCGGGCATCCATCAGCACGGCGTTCTGGCCAACCGCGCCACCTATGAAATCATGACGCCCCAGTCCGTCGGCCTCGTTCAGAACAAGATGGTCCTGGGCAAGCACTCCGGCCGCCACGCGGTGGAGAACCGCCTCGCCGAGCTGGGCTATGCGCTGTCCGCTGACGAGCTGAACGACCTGTTCGACCGGTTCAAGGTGCTGGCCGACAAGAAGAGCCAGATCACCGACATGGACCTCATCGCCCTCGTCAGCCACAAAATCGTGCAGACCCAGGGCACCTACGCCCTCGACCGATTCACGGTCAATTCCGGCAACTACGTCTCGTCCTCCGCCGTCGTGCGGCTGAAGCGCGGCGAGGATCTGATCGAGGAAGTCTGCCTGGGCGACGGCCCCATCGACGCCGCGTTCAACGCCGTGGACAAGATCATGCAGATCACCCAGCCCCATTTTCTGGACGACTACGCCATCCACACCGTGTCGGAAGGCAAGGACGCACAGGGCGAGGCGATGGTGCGCATCCAGTGCGGCGACCGCTCCGTGGTGGGCCGCGGCCTGTCCACAGACGTGATCGAGGCCTCCATCCTGGCCTACGTCGCGGGCATGAACAAATTGGTATAGTTGAGGAGGTGCCGTCGTGAAGCTGGAGATCTTTGACAGTACGCTGCGCGACGGCGCGCAGAGCGAGGGCGTGTCCTTCTCGGTGCAGGACAAGCTGGACATCGTGAGCGCGCTGGACGAGTTCGGCGTCGCCTACATCGAGGCGGGCAACCCCGGCTCCAACCCCAAGGACATTGAATTCTTCCGCCGGGTGGGGGGCATGCGGCTTCAAAACGCAAAGCTGTGCGCCTTCGGCAGCACCCACCGAAAGGGCGTTCCGGTGGAAAGCGACGCGAACGTATTGTCGCTACTCAGCGCCGACGCGCCCACCGTTGCGATCTTCGGAAAATCCTGGGATTTGCACGCGCTCCGCATCCTCGGCGTTACGCTGGAGGAGAATCTCGATCTGGTGTTCGAGACCGTCGACTTCTTCAAGAAGCGGGGGATCGAGGTCGTCTTTGACGCCGAACACTACTTCGACGGCCGCCGCGCCAACGAGGGCTATGCCCTCAAGGTGCTGGACGCGGCGGCCGCCGCCGGGGCGGACGTACTGTGCCTATGCGACACCAACGGCGGCACCACACCCTCCACGATCTACGAGGCGACCCATCAGGTGGCGCTGCGCCACCCGGGGAAGCGGGTCGGCATCCACTGCCACAACGACATCGGCTGCGCGGTGGCCTCTACGATGATGGCGGTAGAGGCGGGCGCCTGCCACGTGCAGGGCACCTTCACCGGCATCGGCGAGCGCTGCGGCAACACGGACCTGGGCGTCGTAATCCCGAACCTTCAGATCAAGATGGGGCGCGATTGCGTGCCGGAACTTTCAAAGCTCACCGCCGCCGCCATGCGCCTTTCCGACATTTCCAACATGGTCATGCCCGGCAACAAGCCCTATGTGGGGGCGAGCGCCTTTGCCCACAAGGGTGGCATGCACATTGACGGGGTTCTGAAGGAGACGAAGTCCTTCGAGCACGTCGACCCCGCCTCCATCGGCAACCGCCGCCGCTTCCTGATGAGCGAGGTCTCCGGCCGGAACACGGTGCTTGCGAAGTTCTCCCATATCGCGCCGGAGCTTACGAAGGATTCGCCCGAGACCCGCCTGATCGTCGAAAAGCTCAAGGAGCTGGAGCATCGGGGCTACCAGTTCGAGGCGGCGGACGCCAGCTTCGAGCTGCTCATCCTCCAGTGCCTCGGCCGGTATACGCCGCACTTCAAGCTCAGCATGTATCGCACGAACGGCGAATTTCCGCCGCCGGACGCGGAGCAGAGCGCCTTCGCGGTGCTCTCCGTCGAGGTGGACGACCGCAAGGAGACCACCGCCGCGATGGGCAACGGCCCGGTACACGCGCTGGACACCGCCCTGCGAAAGGCGCTCACCGTCTTCTACCCGGAGCTCAACCACGTGCGCCTGACCGACTACAAGGTGCGCGTGTTGTCCGGTGAAAAATCCACCGCCGCCGTGGTGCGCGTCTTGATCGAGAGCACCGACGGAAAGTCCGTCTGGACGACGGTGGGCGTGGACAACGACATCATCGCCGCCAGCTGGCAGGCGCTTGCCGACTCCATCGAATACATCCTGCACAAGCGGGACCAAAACCGGGCCGCGCCCGAGAGCCGAAAGGAAGGCGAAACCCAATGGGTATGACGATGACGCAAAAGATCTTGGCCGCGCACTGCGGCAAGGATGCCGTAACCGCCGGGGAGATTGTGCTGGCGAATGTCGATCTGGTGCTGGGCAACGACATCACCTCACCCGTCGCCATCAATGAATTTGAGAAGGCCGGCTGCGAGGGCGTCTTCTGCGAGCGCAAGGTGGCGCTGGTTCTGGACCACTTCACGCCCAACAAGGACATCAAGGCGGCGGAGCAGTCCAAGAAGGTGCGCGAGTTCGCGGACAAGCACGAGATCGTCAACTTCTTCGACGTGGGCGAGATGGGCGTCGAGCACGCGCTGCTTCCGGAAAAAGGCCTCGTGACCGCGGGGGATCTCGTGATCGGCGCGGACAGCCACACCTGTACCTACGGCGCGCTGGGCGCTTTCTCCACCGGCGTCGGCTCCACCGACATGGCGGTGGGTATGGCCATCGGCAAGGCATGGCTGCGCGCGCCGGAGGCCATCCGCGTGACGCTGACCGGAGAACTGCCCCGGTACGCGGGCGGCAAGGACCTGATCCTGTATATAATAGGAAAGATTGGTGTGGACGGCGCGCTGTACCAGTCGCTGGAATTCGTGGGGCCGGGCGTCAAAGCGCTGACGATGGACGACCGGCTGTGCGTATGCAACATGGCCATCGAGGCTGGCGGCAAGAACGGCATCTTCCCGGTGGACGAGGTTACGCTCGAATACCTTTCGGCCCACGGCGCGAAGGCGCCCCGGGTCTTTGAAGCGGACGCGGACGCGGTTTATGCCCGCGAAATCGAGGTCGATCTTTCGACCCTCACCCCGCTGGTGGCCTTCCCGCACCTTCCGGAGAACGTCAAGGAGCGTGGCGAGTACGGCGATGTCAGGATCGACCAGGTGGTGGTCGGCTCCTGCACCAACGGCAGGCTTTCGGATCTCGTGGCCGCCGCCGAGGTGCTGAAGGGCCGCAAGGTGGCAAGGCACGTGCGGGCGCTCATCATCCCCGCCACCCAGAAGATTTACCGCGACGCCATGCACATGGGGCTTTTCGACATCTTCCTTGACGCCGGCTGCATCGTATCCACGCCCACCTGCGGGCCGTGTCTCGGCGGGCATATGGGCATTCTGGCAAAGGGCGAGAGGTGCGTCGCCACCACCAACCGCAATTTCGTGGGCCGGATGGGGCACCCGGAGAGCGAGGTCTACCTCGCGGGGCCCTGGGTCGCCGCCGCTTCCGCGGTGCTGGGAAAGATCGCGACCCCCGAAGAGCTGTAAGCCGCAAGGCGGAAAGGAGCAGGACATGACCATTCAGGCTAAGGCCATCCGCTACGGCGACAACATCGATACCGACGTCATCATCCCGGCCCGCTACCTCAACACCTCCGACCCCAAGGAGCTGGCCACCCACTGTATGGAGGACCTGGACAAAGATTTTCTGAAGAAACTGCCGGAAAACGGCGTCGTCGTCGCCGGGGCCAACTTCGGCTGCGGCTCCTCGCGGGAGCATGCGCCGCTGGCGATCAAGCACGCGGGCGTCAGCTGCGTGGTGGCGAAGAGCTTCGCACGCATCTTCTATAGAAACGCCATCAACATCGGCCTTCCCATCGTCGAAACGGACGCCGAAATAAGCACCGGCGATGAGGTTTCCATCGACCTGACCAATGGCGTTCTCAAAAACCTGACCACCGGCGAGCGCGTGGACTTCCCGGCCTTTCCGGACTTTTTGCAGAAGATCATCGCCGCGGGCGGGCTCATGAACGCGATGAAAGGCGGCCTTTTATGACATACCGTATCGCAGCGGTGCCGGGCGACGGAATCGGCCCGGAAATCGTATCCGCGACCATCGACGTGATGCGGGCGGTGGGGAAAAAATTCGGCCATGAGTTTCTCGTGGAAGAGCTCCCCGCGGGCGGCTGCGCCATCGACCTGACGGGCGAGCCGCTGCCCCAGAGCACCCTTGACGCCTGCCTCGCAAGCGACAGCGTGCTTCTGGGCGCGGTGGGCGGCCCCAAGTGGGAAGGCCTGCCGGGACACCTGAGGCCGGAGCGGGCACTGCTTGGCATTCGCAAGGGCATGAACCTGTACGCCAACATCCGTCCGGCGCGGCTGATGCCGGTACTGAAGGCCGCCTGCCCGCTGAAGGAGACGACCGCGGAACAGGGGTTTGACATCGTGATCGTCCGGGAACTGACCGGCGGCATGTACTTCGGCAAGAGCGGGCGTACCGAAGGCCCCTTTGGCGAAACCGCCTACGACACCGAATCCTATGGCGCGGGGGAGGTCGAGCGCATCGCGCGCATCGCCTTTGAATCCGCGAGGAAGCGCGGCGGAAAGGTTATTAGCGTCGACAAGGCGAACGTCCTGGAATCCTCCCGGCTCTGGCGGGAGACCGTGCACAAAGTCGCGAAGGACTACCCGGATGTGCAGCTTTCCGACATGCTGGTGGACAACGCCGCCATGCAGCTGATCGCGCGGCCGTCCCAGTTTGATGTGATCGTGACCAGCAACATGTTCGGAGACATCCTGTCGGATGAGGCGTCGCAGCTGACCGGCTCCATCGGCCTCCTGGCATCCGCTTCGCTCGGCGACGGAACGAGGGGCATGTACGAGCCCATCCACGGCTCCGCGCCGGACATTGCCGGGCAGGGCATCGCGAACCCCATCGCCACGATCCTGTCCTTTGCGATGATGCTGCGCATGTCCTTTAGCCTTCCGAAGGAGGCTGACGCGGTGGAGGCTGCCGTGGAAGCGGCGCTCGAGGCCGGGCATCGCACCCGGGACATTGCGGCGGGCGGTCCCTACGTCACCTGCCGCCAGATGACCGACCAAATACTGGCCGCGATCTAGCGGTACCGGTTTCATGGGAGAGATTCGGCGTCCGTGCGGGTTTTCCGCCGGACGCCGGTTTTTGGGCCGTTCGGGTTAAAGATGGCAGGCGGCATTGATTTGACAATTTGATTTATGGTATACTGTTCCTTACGATAGTAGATCGCTGGAGGCGCTTTGTGCAGACTTTTTCCAAAGGGCGGCTGATCGTGGGCTCCGCGATCGGCGTGGCTTGCGGCCTGACGGTGCCGCTTTTGCTGATGGCTTCCGCCTGGGCCATGCCTGTCGCGGTGGTTTTTGCGTTTTTGTGGGTGTGGGCGGGCTGGCCCACGGTCGTGGTAGGCGCGCTGAGCGTCGCGCTGGCCGGGTACAAATTCCTGGGCTGGGGCTTTTCGCTGGCGTTTGTGTACCTTGCGCTGCCCGGTGTCGCGGCGGCGGTTCTTACCGGGTTTCGAAAGCCCTTTTACCGCGCGGTGACGCTGTCGGTGGCTGCCCAATGGTTCGCCTACATCTCGCTGACGGTGGTCATGTGGCTCTTCTTCCGCCAGAACCTGGTGGATGTGCTGACCGGGGCGCTTGAGGGCATGCTCCGCGAATTCCCCGGCTACCTGCAGCACTATCTGGTGCTTCAAATGGGGCAGATGGGCTTCTTTGGTGCCAACACCGGCATCAATTTCTCAAACGCCATCCTGACCGACGCGCAGCTTCAGAGCCTGATCGCGCACCTCATCTACACGATCAACGAGGGCCTCAAGCTGTCGATGCCCGCCTATGTCCTAACCTCCGGCGCGACGACCGGCGCGCTCTCCTACGCGGTGGCCGCCTGGGTGCGCGTGCGCCGGGGCGACGACCCGGCCGTGCCCTTTGTAAGGCCCGAAGGCTGGCGGCTCAACGCCAACCTGATCATCGGCCCGCCCGCGCTGGCACTCGTATGCCTCGTGCTGGGACAGATGGGCGTTCTGGGCGCGGAAGAGGCCTACATTGCGATGATCAGCCTTGCCCGGCTGCTGTTTTCGGTGCAGGCGGTGGGCGTGGTCGACCGCAGAATGAAGGCAGCCGGCATGGCGCCCGGAAAGCGCGCGGCGCTGATCGTGCTGGCGCTGGTCTTCGCGCAGACGCTGATGCCCTTTGTGGGCATGTACTCAGCGCTATTCGGCTCGCGGGGGCTCATATCGGAAAGAATCAGAAAAAAGATGGATGGAAAGGGGGACGAGTAGCGTGAAGGTCATACTGCTTCAGGATGTCAAGGGAACCGGCAGGAAGGATCAGATTCTCGAAGTCTCCGACGGCTTCGCAAGGAATTTTTTGCTACCCAGA
This sequence comes from Bacillota bacterium, assembly GCA_023411175.1. Lineage (GTDB taxonomy): Bacteria > Bacillota > Clostridia > Christensenellales > Aristaeellaceae > JAEZHK01. The sequence goes on from JAEYPB010000081.1 coordinate 47,741, forward strand.
AAGCTGGCCAAGGAGGCCTCCGCCGAGGCGCTCAACGCCATTGAGAAGGCCAAGGGGGCCGCGCAGCACCGCGAAGATTTGAAAAAGGCCGAGGCAGAGCAGAAGGCCCGGGATCTCAAGGGCAAGGTGGTCGTCGTCAAGGCCAAGGCGGGAGAGGGCGGAAAGCTCTACGGCTCCATCACCGCCGCCGAGATCGCGGACGCGCTCAAGGAGCAGCACAAGGTGGAGGTGGACCGGCGCAAGATCGAACTGGAGGAGCCCATCCGCTCCGCGGGTCAGACTACTTTTACCGTGCGCCTGATTGCGGGCGTCGCCGCGCGCATGCTGCTCAACGTCGTGGCCGAAAGCAAGGAAAAGGCGAAGTAGGCGCACCATGGAACAGAGGATGACGGATCGGATCCCGCCGCACCACCTGGACGCGGAGCGCTCGGTGCTGGGCAGCATGCTGCTGGCCCGTGAGGCCGTGCTTCTGGCGCAGGAAATGCTGGATCCAGACGATTTTTACGACCCGGCGCACCGGGAGATCTTCTCCGCCATGTGCCATCTGGCCAACCAGTCCAGGCAGATCGACCTCGTCACCGTGGACGAGGAGCTTTCGCGCCGCGGTCGGCTGGAGGGCATCGGCGGGCTGACTTACCTGGTGGAGCTGTCCCGCTTTGTACCGTCGGCGGCGAATGTCGCGGCCTATTTGCGCATCGTCGATGAAAAATCGACGCTTCGAAGGCTGATCTCCGCCTCCGGCCAGATCTCGCAGATGAGCTACACCGGCGACCGCGAGACCCAGGACATTCTCGCCACCTCCGAAAAGCTGATCTACGACATCTCCATGCGCAAGGGCGGCGAGATGCTCGAACCCATCCAGCCCATCCTCGTCAAGACGTATGAACAGATCGACCGGCTGGTCAAGAACAAGGGCCGCATCGAGGGCGTTCCAACCGGCTACCGCGAGCTGGACGACCTGCTCACGGGCCTGCATCCGGGCGAGCTGATCCTGATCGCCGCGCGGCCGTCGATGGGCAAGACCAGCTTCGGGATGAACATTGTCGAAAACGCTTCCATCCGCGCGGGCCGCAAGGCCGCGATTTTTTCGCTGGAAATGCCGGCGGAACAGCTGGCGATGCGCATGATGTGCACCGAGGCGCGGGTCGACATGCAGAACGTACGGCGCGGCGCGCTGTCGGACGACGAATGGGTGCGCCTGTGCGACGCCATGGGCCTCATCGGGCAGGCATCCATCCACGTGGATGCCACCAGCGGCATCACCGTGCCGGAGGTCCGCTCCAAGGCCCGGCGGCTCCAGATGGAGCAGGGGCTGGATCTGATCATGATCGACTACCTGCAGCTGATGAGCGGCGCCGGCAACTTCGGCAGCCGCCAGGAGGAAGTCAGCTCGATCTCCCGCGCGCTGAAAGGGCTTGCGCAGGAACTGCGCGTTCCGGTCATCGCCCTGTCTCAGCTGTCCCGCGCGCTCACCGGCCGGGCCAACCACAGGCCCGTGCTCTCCGATATTCGGGATTCCGGCGCCATCGAGCAGGACGCGGACGTGGTGATGTTCATCCATCGCGAGGATTACTACGACAAGGAGACGGAGCTTAAAAACATCGCGGAGATCATCATCGCCAAGCAGCGCAACGGCTCCCTGGGCACGGTGCAGCTGGGTTGGCGCGGTGAGCTCACCTGGTTTGTCGATCTTTCGCCCTCGGCACGGGAAGCGCTGCCGCCCTCGCCATGAGCCATAGTATTGCGAATTTTCTGGCACTATATTACAAAACTATTTCTTGGTATTGCTTTTTGGTGTAGAAGCATGGTATAATTTCGCATATCGGAAGCGCTATCCGAAAGAACCGATTTGCGGAGGTTATACGAAATGAAGAACCGGGACGCATGGATTAAGCCGTTTTGCGCGTGTTTGGCGGCGTTTATGCTGCTGATGGCGCCGCTGAATGGTGCGCTTGCGGCCCGCTACGCGCTTGTAAACAAGGCCGACGCCACCGCGCGCGCCTCGGCGGATGGCAGTGGGAAGGCGGTCTTTACCCTTTCAAAGGGCACCCGCGTGACGGTCACGGCCGTCAGGGGCAGCGTGGCGAAAGTGGTTTACAAGGGCAAGACCGCGTATATTCTCACATCCTACTTGAGCCTTGCGGCGGCCAAAGCCGAGGAGACGAAGGTACTCAGGGATGCGACCGTATACAAGGAAGCCAAGACCAGTTCGAAAAAGCTGTCTACGCTGTCGGTAGGCGACACGGCCGCGCTGGTTGCGGTCAAGGGCGACTGGGTCAAGATCCGCCAGGGGGACGGCTATGCTTTCGTCTCCAAGAGCGCCTTTGATGCGCCCGTCACAAAGACTTTGTCCGCCAAGGCCGCGGCAAAGTCCACCTCGGGGAAAGCGATGACCACGAAGGTTAGCGCCAAGTTCTTCGCCCGGGCCAGCCAGGCCGCGGCCTACAAAAAGGTCAAGGCGGGGACGAGCGTGACGGTCCTGGACGAGAAGTCCGGTTGGTACAAGGTCAAAAAATCCGGCGTAACCGGCTTCATGCTCAAAAAAGCCTTTGCGGACCCGACGCCCAAGGCGACGGCGAAGCCCGCGCCCTCCTACAGGACGCTCAAGAAGAATTCCAGCGGCTCTTCGGTCTTGAAGCTGCAAAAGCAGCTGGAGGCGCTGGGGTACCTGGATATCGTCCCCAACGGCAAGTACGCCTCCACCACGGCCGCCGCGGTCAAGCTGTTCCAGTCGGTGAACGGGCTTTCAAAGAGCGGCGTCGCAGACAGCGCCACCCAGGCCGCGCTTTACTCGGACGGGGCGAAAAAATCCGGGATGCTGTCGGCATCCGTCAAACCCGGCGACAAGGGCACCGGCGTCCAGCGGCTTCAGATGCGGCTGCGCTCAAAGGGCTACTACGCTGGTAAGATCAACGGCAAGTATGACGCGGCCACGAAGACCGCCGTCATGGCCTATCAGATCGCGGCGCGCCTGATAAAGGACGGCAAGGCAGGCCCTGCGACCCTCGCGAGCCTCTACTCCGCGAAGGCGCCCAAGGCCTCCCAGCGGGTGCTGGCTGCGGTGGCCACAGTGGCACCCGCGCCTACCGCGACGCCGAAGCCCGAGGCGACGCCGAAGCCCACGGCAACGCCGAAACCCACCGCGACACCGAAGCCGGCGGCTACGCAAAAGCCCGCCAAGAAGACATCATCCAAGGCGGAAAAGGTCATCTCACTGGCCAAGGCCAAACTGGGGAAGCCCTACGTGTTCGGCGCGGTGGGCCCCCGGAGCTACGACTGTTCCGGCCTTCTGATGGAGGCATACAGGGAGGCTGGCGTTTCGCTGCCGCACTCGGCCTACACCATCGGCTACTCGATCGGCAAGAAGGTCTCCCGCAGCGAGCTTGAGCGCGGCGACATCGTATGCTTCAACACGATCGCAGACAGCGATCTGTCCGACCACGTGGGTGTATACCTTGGCGGCGGCTCGTTCCTGCACGCGTCGAGCGGGCAGGGCAGGGTGGTCATCAGCACGCTCACCGGCTTCTACGCCAACGCGTTTTCGTGGGGCAGGTCGGTTCTTTAGAAAATACAACCGCAGATTCGGGGGAAGATGTTTGGATATCCGGCTGGTCGCAATGGATCTGGACGGCACGCTGCTCGATCAGGACAAGCGCATTTCCGAGGAAAACAGGCGGGCGCTGCGCGCCTGCGAGGCCCGGGGAATTAAAATGGTCTTCGCCAGCGGGCGCAGCTTTGAATCGCTTCGGCGGATGGCGCTGGAAGTCGGGCTGTCGAGCCCGATCATCTCCGCCAACGGCGCCCGCGTGGACGGCTCGCCCAACGGCCCGATGCTGAAGGACTATCCCTTCGACCCGTCACTCGCCAGAATCGTCTACGACATCCTGTCGGAAAGCGGCATGTATTTCATCATTTATACCGACGGGCGGCTGTATAAGTGTAACGCCGCTGCGGGCGGGGGTGCTGATCGTGGCCTGAACGCCGCAAAGTGGAACGAAATGAAAGAGCCCTCGCTGATCGACGTGGTGGACGACCCGGTGCGGACGGTGCGGGAAGGCCTTGACTGGGTGCACAAGTTCGTCGTGTTCTCGCAGGACGCCTCGCGCATTGAGGCACTCCGAGATCTGCTCGCCCGGACGACGCCCGCGAGCCTTTCCTCCTCCTGGTTTGACAATGTGGAGGTGCTCCGCCCCGGCGCGGGGAAGGGCACGGCGCTAACGGACCTCGCGCGGTCGCTGGGGATCAAAAGGCAGCAGGTCATGGCCTTTGGCGACAATCTGAACGATATGGACATGCTGACAAGCGCCGGAGTTCCGGTGGCGATGGAGAACGCGATCGAGCCGCTCAAGGCGGTGGCGCGGCACATCGCGCCGCACCACAGCGAATCGGGTGTGGGGCGCATGCTTCAGGCGCTGGTTTTGAATGGGGATAAGCCGTGATGCACATCGTGCTGGTCAATCCGGAAATACCGCAGAATACCGGAAACATCGCCCGTACCTGCGCGGCTACGGGCGCGTCGCTGCACCTGATCGAGCCGCTGGGCTTCAGCCTTGACGACCGCTACTTAAAGCGCGCGGGGCTCGATTACTGGCACATGATGCGCCTGACCCGCTACCCCTCGTGGGCGGCGTTCGCCGAGGCGAACCCCGGCGCCAAGATGCACTTCGCCACCACCAAGGCGCCGAGGGACTACGCAGGGGTCTCTTACGGCCCGGACGACTTTCTGGTCTTCGGCCGGGAGACGAAGGGGCTGCCCGAGGATCTGCTGGCGGAGAATTATGCCCGGTGCGTGCGCATCCCGATGCGGGAGGGCGCTCGGAGCCTGAATTTGGCCAACTCGGTGGCGGTGGTTCTGTATGAGGCGCTTCGGCAGCAGGGCTTTCCCGGGCTTCTGGGCGAAGGGCATCTGTCGAGCGTGCCGGAAGGGCCCGAGTGGCAGGATTATATTTAGGCAACCGTGCATCCAAACAGACGCGCCGCGCGTCTAACATAGCGATGGGATGTTTTCTTCAGGGGAGGATGATCGCATGGCCAGGTACATGACCCGGCGCGAGGTCGGGCGCAAGCGCGCGTGGTGGCGGGCTGTGAGCGGTCTTGCGGACTTTTTCGCGTCGATTGGAAGCTTTGTCGTGATCGTTCTTTGCGTTACGCTGATTACCACGCTTTTCACATGGCTCCGCGCCGATTTCTCGCAGACGATGGCGACGCTGGAGACCGTGGCGGTCAGCGCCATTGTGCAGCCCCAATCGATGGGCGGCAGATAGTTTTGCATACTGGATATGGCCGGGCACTTCGCCCGGCTGTTATTTTTTTCGGGTCTGTGCTATAATAACCCATATTGTGATGCGGAGGTGCGGCCGTGGAGGGGTGGATGGAGCTGTTCGAGGCGGTCAACGCCTGCAAGCGCTGCGGCCTGTGCCGTGGGCGCACCCACGCCGTGCCCGGCGAAGGCAACCCGAACGCAAGGCTGATGTTCATCGGCGAAGGCCCCGGTGCGCAAGAGGACAGGCTCGGCCGCCCATTTGTCGGCGCCTCCGGCGAGCTTCTGACCCGCTATCTTCACGAGATCGGCGTCGAGCGCAGCGAGGTCTACATTGCCAACATCGTCAAGTGCCGCCCGCCGGGAAACCGCACGCCCACCGAGGAGGAAGCGCAGGCATGCCTGCCGTACCTGCGCATGCAGTTCAAGCTCATCCGCCCGCGCATTCTGGTGCTGCTGGGCGGAACCGCCGCGAAATACACACTGGGCGGCGAGGTGCGCATCCGTCGGGATCACGGCAAGTGGGTGGAGCGAAAGGGCGTCCTCATGATGCCCACCTTTCACCCGTCGGCACTGCTCAGGGATCCCTCGCAGCGCGCCGACGCCTGGCGCGATTTCCAGTCCCTTCAGGCGCGGCTGCGCCAGCTGGAGGAAGCATGAAGAAGCTCAATCAAGAGATGGCCCAGTTCTTTCGGACGCTGTACGCCGGCGAGGAAAAGGTGCTCGTGTTCGGCGAAGGCAAGAATAATGCGCGGCTCATGCTGGTGGGCGAGGCGCCCGGCGGGCAGGAGGCGCTGCTGGGCCGGCCGTTTGTCGGCAAGGCGGGCAAGAATCTGGACGAGTTTTTGGAGATGACCGGCTTTCGCCGGGAGGACCTGTACATCACCAACATCGTAAAATTCAGGCCCACAAAGGTTTCTGCCGCCGGGCGCACCATCAACCGTACCCCCACCCGGGAAGAGGTCCAGCTTTTTTTGCCCTGGCTTAAAAAAGAGATCGATTATATCAGGCCCGATTGCATCGTGACGCTGGGCAATACCGCCCTTTCGGCGCTGTGCGGCAAGGCGGTCATCGGCCAGGTGCACGGGCAGTTCCTCGAAGCCCAGGGGCGCAAGGTCTACCCGATCTACCACCCGGCCTCGCTGATCTACAACCACGCGCTGGCGGACACCTACCGGGAGGATCTTCTCAGGCTCGCCCGGTGGCGCGAGGGTGAAAAATGATCGAAGTCGTTCGGTCAGCGCCGAAGGCGCACCGCCTGCTTCAAAACGGCGAATGCGTTCAATTGGTCGCCCTGCGCGAGGGGCGGCCGGTTTTTTCGATGCTGACGGGCGTTGACCGGCGCTTTGTCCGCGAGACGGGGGAGCGGCAGGGTTGGTTTGCCTTCGTGGAAGGCGCCCACGATCCGGAGGCTGCCCACGCGCTGACCGCGGCCGCCGCCGCATTCCAGCGTTCGATGGGCATGGAGCGCTTTGCGGGCCCCGTTCCGCCGGATGGGCGGTTCCAACCGGGTCTGAAGGCGGAAGGAGTGGATGCTGCGCCGCACCTGGACAGGCTTCTGACGGCCTGCGGCTTTTCGGTTTTGAGGGAGTACATCGCGTTCCGAATCCCGCCGGACGGGCTTCCCGGCATGGGTGCGGCGGCTGCGCGGGCGCGGAGCGTACACGGCGCGTCCGTTCGGCGCGAGCGCTTCACCCGCGCCTCCTGTCGCGCCGTTTATGATTTGTATGCGCCGAACCGCTTGGATTTTGACGATTTCGCCGCGTGGCTTGACGCCATGCGGCCGTTTGCGCTCTACATCGCCTCGATTCGGGGCGTGGATGCGGGCTTCGCCCTCGTCCGCCGGGAAGGGGCCGCGCGCCGCGTGGAGACGGTCATGGTCGCGCCTCGCTTTCAAAGGGGTCCGGCCCTTCTGTGCCTTCTGGACGCCCTTCAACCGCGCGCTGGACGGGCGGTCCTGACCGGCGCCATCGACTGTGAAAATGCGCCTTCGCTGGCGGTCGCCCGCGCGCTGGGCGGGGAGAAATGCGAATTGTGGCGCGAGTACCTCTTTTATTTAATCTAGAATTAACAACATTCTCGCCCTTGGGGGGTTCCCATGCGGCGCATTTTGTGTATGATAGTACTTGCGTTTGCTCAGGCAAACTTCGACTTTGTCAAGATGACGGCGTGCGCCTCATACATTGGCACAGTCAGCTTGATTTGGGAGGATTTTCTATGGCTTTGGTAAAATGCCCGCGCTGCGAACTCAATTACATCCTCGACGGAGGAGACCTGTGCACGGTGTGTCGCAAGGATGTGCACGGCGGCAGCGAGCAGGACGATATTGCCGAACTCTGCACGGAATGTGGTGAAAACCCGGTGGTGCCCGGCGGCGAACTGTGCCTGTCCTGCCTGAAAGAGATGGCGCGCAGGCTTTCGCCCGCAGCCACCGAGGACGATCTGGTGCCCGATGAGGCAGCCCTTGAAATCGACAGCGTGAGTACGATGGACGAGATCGTCATTGACATCGACGGCGAAGACCTCCCCGAAGACGCGTTTGAAGACGACGAAGACGCTGACGAGGACGAGGACGACGAGTTTGCGCCCGCCGATCCGCTGGACGATGAGGAGATCTCGCTGGACGCGCTGGCGGACGATGAGGACGATGCCGATTTACGCGATCGCTGACCTGCACCTATCCGATGGCGACAAGCCCATGGACGTATTTGGCCCGCATTGGTCGGGCCATTTTGCGCGCATCCGGGCGGATTGGCTGGAAAGGGTTGGCCCGTCCGACGTCGTGTTGCTTCCCGGCGACCTGAGCTGGGCAATGCAGCTCGAGGGCGCGCTGCCCCACATCCGCGAAGTCGCGTCGCTGCCCGGCCGGAAGATCCTCCTAAAGGGCAACCACGATTATTGGTGGAGCGGCATCGGACGCCTGCGCGCGTCGCTGCCCGAGGGCATGTATGCGGTGCAGAACGATTTTGTGGCGCTGAACGGCGTACTGTTTGCAGGATCCCGGGGTTGGCTCCTGCCCGGCGAGGGGACGAGCGCCGAGGACGACCGCATTTACGCCCGGGAGCTTCAGAGGCTGGAGCTTTCGCTCTCCGCCGCCCGCAAATACAGCCAAACCGCGCCGCTCGTCGGCATGGCCCACTACCCGCCGCTCAGTTTCGCCCGCCCGGACGCCGCTCCGGCAAAAGCCTTCGCGGCGTGGGGCGCAAAGCACGTGGTGTACGGCCATCTCCATGGTCCCGCGCTGGCGCACGCTTTCCGGGGCAGCGCCGACGGGGTGACGTACCACCAGGTGTCCTGCGACGGCCTCGACTTCCGGCTGTATCCGGTCGATGAAATGTAAATTCTAAATTAAGTTTGGCGATGTTTCACCGCCGCGCCTTTGGGCGTGGCGGTTTTTTGCGCGCATTGCACAAGATGTTGTACTGGGTTAGGCGCTCAAGTACAAATTACGCCGCGGTGTCGATGTGGGGAGAAAAGTGTGAAAAAAGTGGGGAAGAGTGGCACAACGTGTCAAACTGTGGTATAATGTGGGCAAAATAAGCGGCGAGGGAGGCGATGATCCTTTGGCAAGCGCATTTGCGGGCAATGTCTCGCATACGATTGACCCCAAGGGTCGCGTCACCATTCCCGCCTCTTACCGCGAAGCGCTGGGTGAAGGCTTCACCATCGGACTCAACAACCAGCTCTCCGCGATCGCGCTGTATCCCGCTTGGCGCTGGCAGGAGATTGAGCGCGACCTGTCCCGCATTCCCCCGACGGACGTGACGGCCATGCGCTATGTACGCCTGATCAACGGCAACTCCTTTCCGGGGTGCGACCTGGACAATCAGGGCCGCGCGCTCCTTCCGGCGATGCTCCGGGCCAAGACCGGGATGGACAAGCAGATACGCTTCGTGGGCATTGGCTCGTGCCTTGAGGTCTGGGATGAGGACAAGTACCTGGCGGAGACCATGAGCGCAGAGGCCGACAGCGAGAAGTTGCTTGAATACGTGAACCTTCAGTACTATCAGCCGAGAACCTGATGACAGCGTGCGGTTGTTCTAAACGGAAAGGGAAGGGAATAGAGTTGAATCGTATGCCAATAAGCGCCCAAGACACGGGATATGGAGCCGGCGCCGAGAATTGGTGGGGCGATTTTGACCGAGTGGTTCCGAGCCCGCGGCCGGGGCAGAGTTCGAAGCGAGTTTTCGACAATCCGGGCTATGCGAAGACCCGCGAGCGAGCTCCCCGGGCGATCAGGCGCAGCCGGGCGGAAAAGAGCGCCACGACCCGCGCGATGATGTACCTGACCGTCGCGGTACTGGTACTGGGCCTTGTGATGCAAGTCGGGAGGCTTGCGCAGATCGCGTCTTCCTCCAAGCGCATCTCCACCCTGACCACGGAGATCAAGGATCTGCGCGGCGAAAGGGAAAACCTGGAGGTTCGGCTGTCCATGCAGCAGAACCTGGATCGCATCCGCGATCAGGCCATCAACAAATGCGAAATGACCTACCCGACGGAAGGCCAGATCCGCGTGGTCGCCCTGATGGGTTCCGGTTCCGAGCCACTTACGCAGACCGCCTCGAACAATGTGGAGGCGCCGGACGCGGAATGACCCGGAGCAACCCCAAGAAATCCTGGCGTGCCCGCCGTCTTTTCACCCAGGGCTTGCCACCGTCGGCTTGACGCAGCGCCGCTGCGCCTTTGCCCCGGCTTGCTGCTTTGAGTGAAGAATACGCGCCGCTCGCTACGGCATTTTTGTGTCTTGTTCCAAATCGGAGGAGGGCACCTCATTGATCGTGACCGGGCCGGTCGTCCGACGCCGGATCGCCCTGTCCCTGGTGGTCTTTCTGGCTCTCTTCTTCGCGCTCGCCGCGCAGCTGTTCAAGCTGCAAATTCTCGAAGCCGAGGAGCTCCAGCAGCGCGCGCAAACGCAGTGGACCAGCCAAAGCGTGATCGCGCCGCGGCGGGGCTCCATTTTGGATCGAAACGGCCGCGTGCTGGCCATCAGCGCCACGGCGTACACCGCTTCGGTCAGCCCCCGGCAGGTTCAGGATGTCCAGGCTTTCGCGCGGACTCTCGCGCCCATTCTGGACATGGACGAGTCTGCCATCGTCAAAAAGGCATCGGATCGTTCCAAGGGCGGCGTGATTCTGAAGCGGCAGCTGGCCCGGGACATCGCGCAGCAGCTGCGCGCCATGATCTCGGAGCACGTGTCCGCCGGAAGCAAGGCGCTCGATGGGCTGTATTTGGAAGAGGACGCGCGCAGATACTATCCGATGGGCGCATTCGCCTCTCAGCTGATCGGCCTTACGTCGATTGACGGAACCGGGCAGGCGGGGCTTGAAGCCTCCCTTGACAAGTACCTTTCCGGCAAAGCCGGAAGCGTGCTGTCGGAGATCGACGGCAGGGGAAGGCGGCTGTCCTACGGCGAAAGCGAGTACATCTCCCCGGTGGATGGTGGCAGCGCGACCTTGACCATCGACGCCTCCATCCAGAGCTTCGTGGAGCAGGCCGCGCGGGAAGCCATCAGCGTCAACCGCGCCAAGGCCGTCCGGGTTCTCGTGATGAACCCGAAGACCGGCGAGATCCTCGCCATGTGCTCAAAGCCGGACTTTGACCTGAACGACCCGCCCCGGGACGACGTCGACACGCTCAACGAGCTGCTTCGTAACCGTGTCATCACCGACGCCTACGAGCCCGGTTCGACATTCAAGATCGTGACCACCTCCGCCGCGCTGGACGCGGGCGTCACCAGCGTGAACGACGGATTTTTCTGCTCGGGCTCGGTGGTGGTGGACGGCGGGCGCATCCGCTGCTGGGACAGCGGCCACGGCGCCCAAAACCTCGCGCAGGGATTGCAGAATTCCTGCAACCCGGTCTTCGTGGAGCTGGCGCTTAGGCTTGGCATTGAGCGCTTTTATCATTATATGGAGGCATTCGGGCTCGGCATGGTGACCGGCGTGGACATCTCCGGCGAGGGAACCGGCATCCTGATCGACGAGACCCGCGTGAAGCGGGTGGACATCGCCCGCATCGGCTTCGGCCAGTCGGTGGCGGTGACGCCGCTGCAGCTCCTGACCGCCGCCTGCGCGGCGGTGAACGGCGGAAACCTGATGAAACCTTACGTCGTCAAAGAGATCAGGGACGCCGATGGAAATGTGATCGAGCGCGGCACGCCGACGGTCATCGGGCGCGCGGTCTCGGAAAAGACCTCCGCGACCATGCGCAAGCTCCTGGAGCTGGTCGTGGAAAAGGGCGGCGGCCGCAACGCCCGCATCAACGGCTACCGCATCGGCGGCAAGACCGGAACGGCGCAGGTGTACGTGGAGGGCGTGGTGTCCCGGGATACCCACATCGGCTCGTTCCTCGGCTTCGCGCCTGCGGACGATCCGCAGGTGGCGGTGATCGTGATCGTGGACGAGGCCGGCAAGCGCCCGGATTTCGGTGCGGTGACGTCGGCGCCGTTCGCGAAGGACATTCTTCAGAAGACCCTTGCCTACCTCGGCTATGCGCCGGCCACCGAAGAGAAGCTCGCGGAGCCGACCACCGTGCCCGACGTCACCGGCATGACCCAGGCCGAGGCCGAAAAGGCGCTGAAAAATGCAAATCTCGACGCGATCGTAAGCGGAGAAACCGGCGAAGTGGTCGAGCAGATGCCCGCCCCCGGCGCGCATATGGCGCCGAAGTCGCTGGTCATGCTATACTTGATGGACGCTCAGGACGACGCCTACGAGGTATCCGTACCCGACGTTTCGGGCCTTAACATCCTCGAGGCAAGCCGCCTTTTGACCGCCTACGGTCTCTCAATGAAGGCCGAGGGCACCGGCGTGGCGGTTTCCCAGAGCCCGGCCCCGGGCGAAAATGCGATCCCTACCACCCTCGTCCGCGTTAAATTTCAAGCGCCGGGCGGCTAAATACGGGGCGGCTGACCGGGCCGTTCCGGACACAGGAGGACGATTGGATGAGAATTACACACCTGTCGAAGAACATTCCGGGGCCTGTACAGGTTCTGGGCTACGAACACCAGGACGTCACCTCGCTGTGCACCGATTCCAGAAAGGTCGAAAAGGGCGCCCTGTTCTTTTGCATACCGGGCCTCCGTACCGACGCCCACGACTTTGCGCCCCAGGCGGTCGAGGCCGGTGCGGTGGCGCTGGTGGTGGAGCGCAAACTTGACATTGACTGCGCGCAGATCCTCGTGCGAGACGTGCGCGAGGCGCTTTCCTATATCGCGGCGGAGTTCTACGGAAACCCCGCCCAGCAGCTGAAGATGGTGGGGGTCACAGGCACAAAAGGGAAAACGACCTCCAGTTTTCTGATTAAATCCATACTGGAAGCGGCGGGCCACAAGGTCGGCCTGATCGGCACCGTCTGCTCCATGATCGGCGACCGCGAGGTTCCCGCGAACCTCACGACCCCGGACCCCATCGACTTCCAGAGCCTTCTCAGGCAGATGGCGGACGAGGGCATGGAGTATGTGGTGATGGAGGTTTCCGCCCACGCGCTGGCGCTCAAGAAACTCGAGGGGATGGTCTTCGAGGTAGCGGGGTTCACCAACCTTTCACAGGATCACCTCGACTTCTTCCACAGCATGGACGCCTACCTTGAAACGAAACTGACGCTGTTCACCCGCGAGATGTGCCGCCAGGCGGTGGTCAACGTGGACGACGAGCGCGTCGCGCTCGCCTTCCGGGAGCTCTCCATCCCGGTGACGACCGCCGGAATCCGCAGGCCCGCCGACGTCTACGCCAACGACATCGAGATCGGCGAACGCGGCCTTTCCTACCGGCTGACCTTCCACAAGCGCGCGGCGACCGAGGTGAACCTGCGCATGGCGGGCATTTTCAACGTCTACAACAGCCTTATGGCGGCGACCATGTGCGACGCGCTGGGCATCGGAATCAAGGCCATCAAAAAAGGGCTGGAAGCGGTCAAGAGCGTGCCCGGCCGCATTGAGCTGCTCGAGACCGAGACCCCCTACCGCGTGATTCTGGACTACGCCCACTCGCCCGACGCGCTGGAGAACATCCTGAACACCGTACGGCAGACCACGAAATCCGGCCGGGTGATCGTTCTCTTCGGCTGCGGCGGGGATCGGGACCACGACAAGCGGCCCATCATGGGCGAGATCGGCGGGCGGCTGGCGGATTTCTCCATCCTGACCAGCGACAACCCCCGCAGCGAGGACCCCAACCAGATCCTCGAGGAAATTGAGAAGGGCATCCAGAAAGTGGCGGGCGCGAAGTACATCGTCATTGAGAACCGCCGGAAGGCCATCGCCCACGCGCTGGAGATGGCGCGTCCCGGCGACGTCGTGGTGCTTGCGGGCAAGGGCCATGAAACCTATCAGGAGATCAAGGGGGTCAAGCATCCCTTCGACGAAAAAGTCGTCGTAAGGGAACTGCTTGAAAAAATACAGGTTAAATGAAGCAAAGGCACGCGGAGGGGAACAGAAGATGCAACGACTGATCTGGACGGTACTGATTTCGTTTTTGGCGGCGATCGCGCTGGGGCCGGTAATGATACCGTGGCTCAAGCGCATGAAATTCGGCCAGACCATTTACGATCTGGGGCCGGAGAGCCACAAAAAGAAGCAGGGCGTCCCGACGATGGGCGGCATCATCTTTCTGATCCCGATGCTGGTTGTGACGCTCATCATGTCCGAGGGCGATTCCCGGTGGGATTACCTGCCGGTGGCGCTGATCGCGACGCTGGGCTTTGGCCTGATCGGCTTCGTGGACGACTTCATCAAGGTGCGCAAGAAGCGCTCGCTGGGCCTGACGCCGCTGCAGAAGATCGTGCCGCAGCTCGTGCTGTCCATCGCGTTTTCGGTCTGGGCGTACACCGAGCCGTCCATCGGCTCCAAGTGGATCGTGCCGTTTACGACCATTGAGTGGGATCTGGGCATCTGGTACATCCCGATGATGGTGTTCGTGATGGTGGCCACGGTCAACAGCTCGAACCTTCTGGACGGCCTCGACGGCCTTCTCTCGGGGTGCGCGCTGATCGACTTCGTCACGCTGGCGCTGGTACTGATGCTGATGGCCGCGTCCGGCGCGCCGCAGAGCGGCAACCTGACGAACCTGATGCTCTTCTCGGGCGCCACGGCGGGCGCGCTGCTGGGCTTCTTGCGCTTCAACAGCTACCCGGCCGGCGTCTTCATGGGCGACGTAGGGTCCTTTGCGATCGGCGGCGCGCTGGTGGCTGTGACCGCGCTGACAAAGCTGTCGCTCCTGATCCCGATCATCGCGCTGGCGATGGTCATGTCAAGCCTCTCGGACATCATACAGATTGCCTACTTCAAGGCCACCCACGGAAAGCGCGTGTTCAAAATGGCGCCGCTGCACCATCACTTTGAACTCTCCGGCATGCCGGAAACGCGCATCGTCTCCATGTACATGATCGTGACGGCGCTGCTATGCCTGGTGGCACTGCTCGGTTTCACGGCTTAGCGCGCAGCGGGCGCGGGGAGGGATGGATATGCAGGACAAAAGGGTGCTGGTCGTCGGCATGGCGCGGAGCGGCGTCGCCGCGGCTCGCCTGCTCCGGGCGTTGGGCGCCCAAGTGCGCATCGCGGATCAGAAGACGGCGGCGGAGCTTGAAGGACAGCTGGAGGAGCTCCGGCTGGACGGAATCGAATGGCGTCTCGGCGAACATGCAGAGACGCTGCTCGAGGGCATGGACCTCGTGGTCGTCAGCCCCGGCGTGCCCGTCACGCATCCGGCAATTGAGGAAGCGAAGCGGTGGGGTATCCCGGTCATCGGCGAGTTGGAGCTGGCCTACCGCCATGCTCAGGGCAAGCTGATCGCCGTCACCGGCACCAACGGCAAGACCACCACCTGCACGCTGACCGGGGAGATTTTCAAAAATGCCGGAAAGCTCACCTATGTGGTGGGCAATATCGGCTTTCCGTACACCGCCGTCGCGCTCAAAACGCGGCCGGAGGACGTGACCGTGTGCGAGGTTTCGTCCTTCCAGCTGGAGACGGTGGAGAAGTTCCACCCGGCCATCACCGCCGTCCTTAATATCTCCGAGGATCATTTGAATCGGCACGGCACAATGGAGGCCTATACCGCCCTCAAAGCGCGGGTGTTTGAAAACCAGACTGCCGATGAGACGCTGATTCTGAACTACGACGATCCGGCGCTTCGAGAGATGGCCAAGGATGCGCCC
Organism: Bacillota bacterium; assembly: GCA_023411175.1. Classification (GTDB taxonomy): domain Bacteria; phylum Bacillota; class Clostridia; order Christensenellales; family Aristaeellaceae; genus JAEZHK01. Next base: position 63,156 of record JAEYPB010000081.1, read on the forward strand.
TGCCGCGTCAGATGGTTCTCGCGCCTCTCGATTCCGCCCAAGGGCGCCTTCGTTGCGAACGGCAGCGTGGTTTACGGCACCGCCGAAGACCACCGAACCATCTGCGTGGCCGATGAAATCGCCATCCCCGGCCCCCACAACCTGGAGAACGCGCTGGCCGCCACGGCTATTGCCATGTGCGCCGAGGTGCCGCCGCCGGTCATTCGCCACACGCTGCGCACCTTCAAGGGCGTCGAACATCGGATCGAAAAGGTGCGGGAGCTGGACGGCGTCACCTACATCAACGATTCCAAGGGCACCAACGTGGACTCCACGCTGAAGGCCATCGCGACGATGGCGAAGCCCACGGTGATGATCCTGGGCGGCTATGATAAACACGTGGACATGTCGCGGCTGTGCCAGGCCATACCCGGCAGCAACATCCGGAAGGTCGTGCTGATCGGCGACACCGCGCCGCAGATCCAGAAGGGGCTTGACGCGGTAGGCTTTGCCGATTACGCAAGCGCCGGGCACGACTTCGGAAAGGCCGTGGCGCTGGCCCGGGACATGGCCGAACCCGGCTGGAACGTGTTGCTCTCGCCGGCTTGCGCCAGCTTTGACATGTTCGCTGACTACGAGGAGCGAGGCCGGGTCTTCAAAGAGCTCGTCGGCGCGCTTGAGGCAGCGGCGTCTTGACCGAGGCCCCTCTCCGTGGGGCAAAAGCGCGGCGTGGGGCGCCGCTTGAGAGAAAACCACTGAGCGCCAGCGGGCGGGGCTTCGCCGCGAGCTTTCTGATCCTCCTGATCTTCGGGCTGGTCGTATTGTACGCGGCAAGCTACTACAACGCCCAGGACCAGACCGGAAACCCCTTCAGCGAGGTCATGAGCCAGCTTCAGGGTGTCGCGTTGGGCGGCATGGCGATGGTTTTCATCGGCAGGATCGACTACCGGGTGCTTCGAAGGCCCATCATCACGGTGGGGCTTCTGGCACTAAGCTTTGTGCTGCTGGGCCTCGTCGCCATTCCCGGCGTCGGGAAGATGGTCAATGGATCCAGGCGCTGGCTGCGCGTCGGCCCGGTGGGCTTCCAGCCGTCTGAGCTGGCGAAATATTCGATGATCCTCTTCTTCGCCCGGGCACTCAGCCGTCGGCATTCCGGCGTGACTTCGTTCTGGAAGGGGCTTGTGCCGCTTCTCGTCCTGCCGATGGCGATGTTCCTCCTGATCCTGATGCAGCCCAACCTTTCCACGGCTGGCGCGATCCTGATCGTGGCGGCGGCGATGGTGATGTTGGCCGGGGCGAAGTGGCCGCACCTGATGATACTGGGCGCGGGCGGCGTGGCGCTGGGTGCGTTTTACGCGCTTTCGGAGCCGTACCGGCAGGCGCGGCTGATGTCTTTTCGCAATCCCTTCGCATACCTTAGCAACGAAGGGTACCAGCTCGCGCAGTCTCTCCTGGCCTTCGGCTCGGGCGGCATGTTCGGGATGGGGTTGGGGAAGGGTCGGCAGAAGTTCTCCTTCCTACCCTACCCGGAGAGCGATTTCATCTTCGCCGTGGTGGGCGAGGATCTGGGCTTCGTCGGCTGCATCGCCATCTTGACCGCCTTCATGGCGCTCATCTACTTTGGGCTTCGCATCGCCATCGAGTGCGAGGACCGGTTCGGAAGCCTTCTGGCCGCAGGCATCGTGTCGATGATCGGCGTTCAGGTGGTGATGAACGTGGCGGTGGTGGTGGGGCTGATGCCCACGACGGGCCTGCCGCTACCGTTTTTCTCAGCGGGCGGTACGTCGATATCGATCCTGATGGCGGCGGCGGCGGTCGTTCTCAACATCGCGCATGCACCAATTTTCCGCGCGGACATAGTATAGTAGTGTGGCTGCGGACAATTGGAGGTGTGCCATGTGGATTTGATTCGCCTGTCGGGTGGCAGGAGGCTATCCGGCACGGTCAATGCTGGCTGTGCCAAGAACGCCGTGTTGCCGATTCTGGCGGCGTGCCTCATGTCCGGGGCGCCGGTGACGCTTTCTGCGTTTCCCATGCTGACCGATACGAAAAACATGCTCAGCATTTTGGAAACGCTGGGCTGCCGCACGTCGCTTACGGGCTCTACGGCGGTGATCGACGCGGCCCATGCCGACCGGTATGAGATGCCGGAGGCGCTTTCAAAGCTGCTCCGGTCGTCCATCTTTATGATGGGGCCGATCCTGGGGCGGTTCCGCCGCGCGACGGTCACCTACCCGGGCGGTTGCGAGATCGGCCAACGGCCCATCGAGCTGCACCTCCGCGGCCTTGCCGCGCTGGGCGTCCAAATCCGCGAAGCCCACGGCATGATCTACCTGGACGGGGAGAACCTGCGCGGAGGCGAGGTATACCTTGACTTTCCCTCCGTGGGGGCGACCGAAAATGTCATGATGGCCGGCGTTCTGGCCCGTGGCGTGACGCGCATACATAACGCGGCCCGCGAGCCTGAAATTGCGGATCTGGAGCGGTTTATCAACGCGATGGGTGGCCGCGTCAGCGGCGCGGGCAGCGACACCATCACCGTCACAGGCGTTGACAGCCTGGGCGGCGGGCAGTACCGCGCGATCACCGATCGGATCGTCGCCGGAACGCTGCTCATTGCCGCAGCGGTCACCGGAGGCGGGGTGCGGGTCGCGGACGCCGTTCCCGGCGACATGGGCTCGGTCTTGGGCAAGCTCCGGCAGGCAGGCTGCGAGCTGGACCTGTCCGGCGATGGCGTTCGCGTGGATGCGCCGGAGAGGCTGAGGCCCGTGGACGTCTCCACCCAGCCCTTCCCGGGGTTTCCCACCGACATGCAGGCGCAGATCATGGCGCAGGCCGCGGTGGCCGACGGCGCCAGCGTGATCGTAGAGAACGTGTTTGAAAACCGCTTCGCTCACGCGCCGGAGCTCAGGCGCATGGGGGCCGAGATCATCGTCAACAACCGAACCGCGGTGGTCCGCGGCGCGCGTCTGACCGGCGCGCGGGTGACCGCGCGGGACCTTCGCGGCGGCGCGGCGCTGGTTCTGGCCGGCCTTGCCGCGGAAGGGGTGACGGAGATCGAGCACGTGGAACTGATCGACCGCGGCTATGAATCCATAGAACGGAAGCTCTCGCTCCTCGGGGCGGATATCCGGAGAATACCGACGAAGTAGAGGCTCGAAATGGCTACGCAAAGAAGAAAGGGCGCTAAGGGCAGACAGTCCGGCCTTGCCGGACTGGTGCTTTTTGCGCTTTTGGCGCTGGCGGTAGGTGTGCTGCTCAAAAGCCAGGTTTTCATCATCCGAAACATCGAAGTGGAGGGCGTTGAATCCGTCTCCGCCAACGAGGTGATCCGAAAGGCCGGACTGTCGCTGGGTCTCGGCATCTTTTCCGTGGATGAGAATCAGGTGCGCAAAAATTTTGAGCGCGAGGGGATCATCTCCTTTGACGCGCTTCAGCGCCGCCTGCCCGATACAATCCGCCTGATCGTCCACGAGCGCGCGCGCCGCGCGGTGGTCAACTACCTGGGCGTCGCGGTGGTGATCGACGGCGAAGGCTATGTGATCGAGCAGTTGGGCGAAATGCCCGCTTACAACCTGACGGTGGTCACCGGCGTCCGAGCCACCAGCTATCAGGTGGGCAGAAAGATTCAGAGCGACGTGCCGCTGCAGGTGGAGTCAATGCTCAAGGTACTTGCGGCCATCGACGCGCAGGGCATGGCCGGGCGCGTATCGGAATTGAACGTCGCCGATCTGGACAATATGTACGTGATGGAACAAGGCGGCATGCTGGTCAAAATTGGAGACGAGACGATGCTCAAGGAAAAGCTCTTGTGGATGCAGAGCGTGCTGGATCAGCAGCTCTACCCACAGGGCACGAACACCGGCACGCTGGACGTTTCCAGCGGCTCAAGTGCCGTATATGTGGAGGGCTGATTCCCCCAAACGCGGTTTTGAAGCGCTTTGGTGGGTGAAATTTGTTGAAAAGCGTTTATTTCTGGGAAAAACCCTTTTCAACAGGGCCTGAAACATGTATAATACCCATAGTATGGATACGCATAATCGCAAACCGATACGTGCAAGGCAGGCGATGATGAGTCTATGAAGAATATAGCCGCGGCTGTGGATTTCGGTACTTCCAAGATCGTGACGCTTCTGGCCGAAAGCGGTGGCTTCAGCCGGTGCGACATCATCGGTTCGGGCACCGTTCCCTATGACGGCTATATGGACGGGCGCTGGAACGCACCGGACAAGCTCGCCCAGGCGATGCGCAGCGCCATCAGCGCTGCGGAGCTTGAGGGAAAAACCCACATTCGTGAGGTGTACGTTGGCGTACCCTGCGAGTATGTCCGAGTGCTGACCGCCGAAGCGGAGGTCAATATCACCGCGCCCGACGGCCGTGCTTCTGACGAAGACGTCAACCTTGTGCAGGACGCCGCGGCGGATCAGCTGCGCCTGATCGATCAGGTGGGCGTGATCATTCACCGCAGCCCTGCCTGGTTCAGGCTGGACGGCGGCAAAAAAACCATGTCGCCGGTGGGCCTTCGTGGAAGCGTGCTTCAGGCCAAGGTGGCCTTTATTCTGGCGGATCCGGCCTTCATCGATCAGGCGAACCAGCTCTTTGCCGAGCTGGGGCTGACGGTGATGGGCTTTCTGTCGCCGTCAATGGGCGAAAGCCTATTGCTCGTGCCGCTGGAGGACCGGGACCGGGCGGCGGTACTGATCGACGTGGGCTACCTCAACACCGAATTCTCCGTGGTTGAAGGCGACGCCATCGTGTACCATGCGGTGCTGCCGATGGGCGGCGGGCACATTGCCGCAGACCTCGCCACCGACCTTGAAATCTCCATGCGCGCGGCCGAGCAGATCAAGCGGGAGTACATCTTCATTCCCGACGAGTTCGACCCGGCGGGCGATCCCGAGGTGCTCGACGACGAGGGCCGCAGGCTTTCCTTCCCGCGGGCATTCGTCCAGAAGAGCGTGGACCAGAGCGCGGGCGAGCTGGCCCGGATGATCGACTTGGCCATCAAGGAAGCCGCGTCGCTCATGGGGCCGCGCTCCCAGATTTTTGTCACGGGCGGGGGCCTCGCGATGATGCGCGGAGGCCGGGAGTATCTGGCTGAAAAGCTGGGGCGCCCGGTGAAGATCCCGATGGCCAAGGCCGCGAAACTCAACAGCCCCGTCTACGCCAGCGCGCTGGGGCTGGTCGATCTGGTATTTGACTCCATCGAGCAGCGTACCGCTCAGGATGACAGCCTGCCGGGCAGGCTTGCGGGCGGCCTCCGCGGGCTTTTAGGGAAAAAGGGTTAGCTTCAATACTGCAAGCGAGGGGGATGCCTTGTGCTGGAATTCGAAGTGGATAGCAACAATTTTGCATCAATTAAGGTCATCGGCGTCGGCGGAGCCGGCACCAACGCCGTCAATCGCATGGTGGAATCCGGTCTGCGCGGCGTCGATTTCATAGCGGTCAACACCGATAAACAAGCGCTCGCGCTCTCCAAGGCCGAGACCAAAATTCAAATTGGCGAAAAGGTGACCAAGGGCCTCGGTGCGGGCGCAAAGCCCCAGGTCGGCCAGCAGGCCGCGGAGGAGAGCCGTGAGGAGATCGCGCAGGTCGTCAAGGGCGCGGACCTCGTGTTCGTCACCTGCGGCATGGGCGGTGGCACCGGCACCGGTGCCGCGCCGGTCATCGCCGAAATCGCTCGCAACATGGGCATCCTGACCATCGGCGTCGTCTCGAAGCCCTTCCTCTTTGAGGGCAGGCAGCGGATGAAGAACGCCGAGTCGGGCATTGAGCAGCTCAAGCTGGGCGTGGATACCCTTGTGGTCGTGCCGAACGACCGCCTCTTGCAGGTGGTCACCAAGGGCACCACGATGACGGACGCCTTCCGCATCGCGGACGATACGCTTCGCCAGGGCATTCAGGGCATTTCCGACCTCATCGCAGTTCCCTCGCTGATCAACCTGGACTTCGCAGACGTCCGCTCGGTCATGGAATCCCGCGGCCTCGCCCACATGGGCATCGGCATCGGAAAGGGCGAAAACCGCATGGTCGACGCCGCGAAGAAGGCCATCGCCAGCCCCATGCTGGAAACTTCCATAGACGGTGCGCGCGCGGTGCTCATCAACATCACCGGCGGCCCGTCCACCTCGATCATCGACATCAACGACGCCGCCCAGTTGATTACCCAGGCCGCCGATCCGGAGGCCAACATCATCTTCGGCGCGGACATCGACGAGTCGCTGGATGACGAGGTTCGCATCACCGTCATCGCCACCGGCTTTGACAAGCCCTTCCAGGACAGCGCCACGGGCAGGCGCGCACCGGCCGGACGCACCCAGGAGCGCGCGCCGGAACCCCAGCCGGAGCCGCAGCAGTCCTCTCGCGGTTATGACGCCTCCGACGTATCGCCGATCTTCTCCGGCGACAGGCCGCAGCGCGAGCGCTCTTATCTGGACGACATTCCGTCCTACGAGCCCAAGCCGCAGCCGCAGTCGCAGCCCAGGGAGCGGGTCTACCAGGACAGGCCCTACGAGGATCAGCAGCAGCCGCGCCGCGGCTTTACCCCGGACGTGCCCAACTTCCTGCGCCGCAAATAAAGGTACATAAATACTTTGAGGCCCTCCGCTAAGGAGGGCCTCAGACTGTCAAAATACTGCGTCTTTTGACAGCGAAAAGCAAGTCCTGTGAATCGACGATTCACGGCCGGACTTGCATGCGAAAAGGAATGCAGCCTGCGACCGTACATGCTCGACCCACTTTTCGACATGGTCGCCTCGTGCGCTGTCGCTTCTGCGGCTCCCTGTCTCAAAGAACCTCCGCCTCGCTGGAAGCCGCCACCGGCGGCGCTCGGCTCCGGTTCCCCGGCTGCCTTTTTATCCGGGGGCTGCGGCCCCCGATACCCCTTAAGCCGGAACGGCTTGCACTTCTCCCTTTCTCGGACTGCACCTCTTTTTTCGACAGGCTAAGGCCCTCCGCTAAGGAGGGCCTTAAATATCTTATGCCCTTCGGTTTAGCGGCCTGACGTTGCGTGCGAACCGGAGGCGACGATCTCGTGACAGCGTTGCAGAATTCATATTCATTTAGTGCATTTCATGTGTACGCGGTTTGGCTTGCCCTGCTGAAAAACGATGTTCTTCGGACTTTAAAAGATGAGCCATATAAATCTGGAATGCCTCTCTGGAAAAATTGCGATGCCTCCAGCCCTTGTACACGCGCCTCGTTTTTGATATAATAGTGCACGTAACAGAGAATTCTCAATTCGGTACTAAATTATTTATTCATATACGTCGATTGTCTGTTTTGCAAAAAGCGCATTCATTATTTTACAATCGATACCGATGTACCGATATTAAGTTGGAAAGGAAATGTGCATGAAAACCCATGACTTTCCGGGCGGAGTTCATCCCCGCGGCCCTTCGACGGAAGGGAAGCCAGCCGCAGAGAAGGCCATTCAAATTATGCCTGCCCCCGAATGCGTGGTGATACCCATGCTTCGGATTTCCGGCGCACAGCTCACCCCGCTGGTCAAGCGGGGCGATTTTGTTCGTCTGGGACAGAAGATCGGCGAAAGTGATGCCGTGAACAGCGCGCCGGTCCATGCCAGCGTTTCTGGCAAGGTGATCGCGGTGGAGCCGAGGCCGCACCCGAGCGGCAAGCGCACGATTCCGGCCGTGGTGATCGTGAACGACCACCAGGACACTTGGGACGACTCCTGCGTGCCGCTACAGAACCCCGACGACCTGTCCGGGGAAGAGCTTGCGCGCATTGCCCGGGAAAAAGGCGTGGTGGGCTTGGGTGGCGCGACGTTTCCGACCCACATCAAGCTCAATCCGCCCAAGCCGGCCGACATACTGATCATAAACGGCTCGGAATGCGAACCGCTGTTGTCCGCGGATTACCGGCTGATGGTGGAATGCGCGGACGCATTGATCGACGGCGTGCTGCTTGCCCGGCGGTCGGTGGGCGCGAAGCGCGTATATGTCGGCATCGAAAGCGACAGCCCCGAAGCGATCCGCGCGGTAAAGGCGGCGGCGAAGGGAACGGACATCGAGATCGTACCGCTGCCCACACGGTACCCGCAGGGCGGTGAGCGGCAGCTCATCTACACCCTGACCGGCCGGAAGCTGTCCATGGCCGATCTGCCGTCGGACGCGGGTTGCGCGCTGATGAACGTGGGCACAGCGGTGGCGCTGCACCGGGCGGTGCGGGAAGGGCGGCCGCTGATCGACCGGGTGGTCACCGTGGCGGGAGGCGCCGTGCGGGAGCCTGCGAATCTCGTGGCGCGCATCGGGACGAGCGTCGGGGATCTGATCGAGTACTGCGGCGGGTACCGGGAAGGCGGCGCGGGGAAGCTCATCGCCGGCGGCCCGATGATGGGCGTCGCGCTGGCCAGCGATGAGGTGCCTATGATCGCGGGAACGTCGGGCGTGCTGGCGCTGACCGCAGACGAGGCGATTGTGCCCGAGCCGAGCGCCTGTATGCGCTGCGGGCGCTGCCATTATGTCTGCCCGATGAACCTACAGCCTTACGCCATCGACGCGGCCATCGCCGTTGAGAACGTGGGCCTCGCGGCCCGGTTCAATGCGCATGAGTGCATTGAGTGCGGCGCGTGCGTGTACATCTGCCCGGCCCGGAGGCATTTATTGCAGAACATTCGCCTGGCCAAGAAACTGGTGCGCGGAAGCGCCGCGACAAGATAACCGGCGCGGCCCGGCAGGAGGAAAGTTATGAAATTGAACGTCTCCCCGTCTCCACACATCCGTGCGCCTCAGGATACGCGCTCTCTCATGCGCGGCGTGCTGATCGCGCTCGTGCCCGCCTGCACGGTGGGCGTTTACCGCTTTGGATACCGGGCGCTGATCGTGCTGGCGCTCACCACCGCCACCGCCGTCTTGACGGAGTGGCTGCTCCATCGACTGATGAAACGGCCGGCCACGGTCGGGGATCTGTCCGCCGCGGTCACCGGGCTGCTGCTCGGCATGAACCTGCCCGCAAGCGCGCCCTGGTGGATGTGCGTAGTGGGCTCGGTATTCGCGATCGGCCTTGTCAAGGTTCTGTTCGGCGGGCTCGGCAACAACTTTGTCAACCCGGCGCTGGCCGCGAGGGCATTCCTCTTGGCGAGCTTCCCGACCCGGATGACCGCGTGGACCGAGCCGGGAAATTCGCTTCTGGCCAACGCCGCCGACGCGGTTTCCACCGCGACGCCGCTGGCGCTTCTGAAGCAGGGCGGCGCGGCATTCGGCGCCTCAGGCGGCGCGGGGCCGGACCTTTTGCGCCTGCTCTTCGGCGATTCGGGCGGCGCAATCGGCGAGGTCAGCGCGCTGGCGCTCGCAATTGGTTTTGTGTGGCTGATCGTCTTCGGCGTGGCTTCGCCCCGCATTCCGCTTGTATACATTCTCACCGTGTTTGCCGGGACGGCGCTTCTGGGCGGCGGGGCAGCGGAGGGGGCCTATCCGGCTCTCGTAAACGGCGCGGCACATACGCTGTCCGGCGGGCTCTTCCTGGGCGCGCTCTTCATGGCGACCGACCCCACCACTTCACCCACCACCGCGATGGGCCAGTGGATCTACGCGTTTGGCTGTGGGGCGCTGACGGTGGTTATACGCCTCTTCGGCGGGTATCCGGAAGGGGTAAGCTTCGCGATCCTCATCATGAACCTGTGCGTGCCGCTGATCGAGCGCGGCATGCGCGCGCGGTCCTTCGGGGAGGTGAGAACGCGTGCGTAAGATGCTGCATCTGAGCGGGCGACTATTTCTGATCGCGCTTGTGGCGGGGCTCGCGCTGGGCGCGACCTACCACTTCACCAAGGAACCCATCGCCTACCAGCAGGCGATCGCCACCGCCGGGGCGCGCGCCACGGTGATTGAAGGCGTCGCGCTGCCCGACGAGGGCGCGGAGCTGACCGGAAGCGTCCGCGGCGCCTACGTTACGGAGGCGGGCGGGCGCGTGATCGAGGTCGCCGCAACCGGCTATGGCGGCGAATTTCTGGTAACGGTGGGCGTTTCGCCGGACGGCGCGATCACCGGCGTCAGCATCGGTGAAAACCAGGAGACGGTGGGTCTGGGCAAGAACGCCGAAAAACCCGAATTCACCAATCAGTTCCTGCAGAAGAACGACCGGATTGAAGTGGTCAAGAGCGGCGCCTCAGGAAACCAGATCGACGCGCTGACGGGCGCGACGATCACAACCCGGGCGGTGGCAGAGGCGGTCAACGAGGCGCGGGAATTCGCGCTCAAGCGGGGAGGTGCGGCGGGATGAAATCCGTAAAAGTGTTCCTGAACGGTCTTTGGAAGGAAAACCCCACTTTCCGGATGCTTCTGGGCATGTGCCCGACGCTGGCGGTCTCCACAGCGGCCGTCAACGGCATTGGCATGGGACTTGCCGCGACGGTCGTGCTCACCTGTTCGAACGTGTTTGTGTCGCTGCTTCGCAACTTCATCCCGAACGAGGTGCGCATCCCGTCCTACGTGGTCATCATCGCGTCGTTCACCACCATCGTGCAGCTGCTTCTGAAGGCGTTTTTACCGGCTCTGGACGCGGCGCTGGGGCTTTACATCCCGCTGATCGTGGTCAACTGCATCATCCTCGCCCGGGCGGAGGCCTTCGCCAGCGGCAACGGCCCGTGGCTCAGCGCGGTGGACGGTCTGGGCATGGGGTTGGGCTTCACGCTGGCGCTGACGGTGTTCGCAGCCATCCGCGAGGTGATCGGCGCGGGCACGATCTTTGGCGTGGCCATCTTCGGCGGCCAGTACGAGCCGGTGATGATGGCGCTGATGGCCCCCGGCGGCTTCATCACGCTGGGGCTTCTGCTGGGCGCGATCAATTTCCTCTCCAAGAAGAAGAAAAAGGAGGTGCGGGTCGATGGATTACATTGTGCGGCTTGTCCTAATAGCGATCGGTGCGGCGCTGGTCAATAACTTTGTTTTGGTCAGGTTTTTGGGCATCTGCCCGTTCCTGGGCGTTTCGCAGAAGATCAAGTCCGCCGTCGGGATGGGCATGGCGGTGTCGTTCGTGATGGGCATGGCCTCCGCGCTGAGCTGGATGGTGCAGAAATGGGTGCTGGAGCCGCTGTCGATCGGCTTTATGCAGACCATCGCGTTCATTCTGGTGATTGCGGCGCTGGTGCAGTTTGTCGAGATGGTGCTCAAAAAGACCAACCCAGCGCTGTACCGTGCGCTGGGCGTGTATCTTCCGCTGATTACCACCAACTGCGCGGTTCTGGGCGTGGCAATCCTCAACATCGAGAGCTCCTACGACCTTCTGGAGAGCATCGTAAGCGGCGTATTCGGCGGTGTGGGGTTCACGATCGCGATCGTTCTGATGGCGGGCATCCGCGAGAAGCTGGAGAGCGCCTCGATTCCCGAGTGCATGCGGGGCTTCCCGATCACGCTGGTGGCGGCGGGGCTGATGGCCATCGGCTTTCTGGGCTTTGCAGGACTGGGCGGCTAACGCACTTAGGACGTATTAGGAGGGCATTATGTCGATCATATGGATCAGCGCGGCCGCCATTGCCGCCCTCGGCCTTGTGATGGGCGCGGCGCTGGCCGTGGCCGGGCGGTTCTTCTCGGTGGAAAGCGACGAGCGCGTGGAGAAGGTGCGCGCACTCCTTCCGGGCGCCAACTGCGGCGCCTGCGGCTACCCCGGCTGCGACGGCCTCGCGTCCGGCATCGTGCTGGAGGGCGCGCCGGTCAACGCGTGCACGGTCAATACTTCGGAAAACAACCTGAAGATTGCCGGGGTCATGGGCGTCGGCTCGGAGCAAATCAAACCGCTGACGGTGCACGTGCACTGCCGCGGCACCCGGGAAAACGCACCGCTGCAATTTAATTATCAGGGCCTGAACGACTGCCGCGCGGTTGACGCCATCGACGACGGCGTCAAAAGCTGCCCATTCAGCTGCCTGGGGTTTGGGAATTGCGAGCGGGTTTGCCCCGTGAATGCGATCCAAATCATCGACGGGCTCTCCGTCATCGACCACGAAAAGTGCATCACCTGCGGCAAATGCGTGGCCGAGTGCCCGCGCAACATCATCCGCCTGGTACCCGCGGACAGCGCTGTGCGCGTGGACTGCATGAACGTGCTCAAGGGAAAACTGGTCACCGAAAACTGCCAGGTGGGCTGCATCGGTTGCGGGCTCTGCGAAAAGGCCTGCGCCTACGGTGCGATTGAAATGGTGAACGATCTGCCGGTCATCGATTACGATAAGTGCGTGCAGTGCATGGCCTGCGCGGACAAGTGCCCGCGAAAGATCATCTGGCCGAGAAGGCCTGGACCCAGCAGGGGAAAATCGGCGTAGGGGCTATGCGCTTCGGGGGCGTACCGCATTAAAAACGACCGCCAACACCAGTTGGCGGTCGTTTTTTGCTGCAAAGGCGTGAATATCGAACGCTTGCTGTCTGCCGCTGAAAACAGTCTCTCAGGTGCGGCTTAGTTGCCGCGCTCAGGTCTTGCCGCTGCCCGCCCAGGCCTTGAATTTCTCCATGGCTTCCTGGACGGAGGGAGACGGCATCCGCCGGGCGATGCGGGCGTAGGATATCCTGCCCGGCTCCGCCATCCCGTAGACGCGATCGGCGATCCGCTTCGCGTTGTCGAGGTCTCTATACTCGCGCTGGGCGCGGGAGATTTCACTCAGCCGCTTGCCGCCGTCGGCGAGCAGCGCCTGGATGATCGCCGGCGCAGATTCCGGATTCTCGCACAGCGCCGCCAGGTTGTGGGTGGTCATGACGGCTGGGTTGTCCGCCTCCTGTCCGGGCAAGCTGCCGGTGATGAGGATGGGCACGTTTATGACCACCGCTTCCATCAGCGTGTTGGGGCTGCCCCGGGCGATGACCAGATCGCTTTTCGCCATCAGTTCGTGCACCGCCTCGACAAAGCCGTGGATCACCACCCGCCCCTGGTATTTGGGGAGCAGGCATTCCTCCAGCGCCTTTTTTACCTTGGCGTTCCGGCCGGTGACGATGTCCAGCGTGCAGTCCAGGTTGGCGAGCAGCTGCTGGGCGAAGCTCTTGAGGTTCCCGGTACCCTCGCCGCCGGACATGAGCAGACACCTGAGCGGCCGCCCGGGCTCGTAGGGCGGATGCTCGTTCGTCCGCGCAAAGTCACAGAAGCGCGCCCGGGTGGGGAAGCCGATGATCTCCAGCTTCTCCGGCGGCATGCCGTGCATCTTGACGGAGGTCTCGAAGGCTTCGGGCGTCGGGCAGATGGTGAGGGTCGCCCGCGGGTCGCACCAGGTGCGGTGGATGTTGATGATGTCCGCCTGCAACGCCACAAAGGGTACGTCCAGCTTGTAGCGGTTTAAGAGCGTCAGCACGCTGCCGTTGAAGAAGGGGTGCACCGTCAGGATCAGATCCGGCGCAAAGGTTCGAAGGCGCCGGATGAAGCGCTGGTAGACCATCGCGGAGAAAAGCTCTTCCATGGGCTTGTAGCTGGTGCGGTTGGAGAGCTGGAAAAACCAGTCGTACAGGGTCTTGGCGTTTTGGGTGATGGGCCCGTACATCTTCGACGCGCTGACGCCCGCCTTGCCGATCAGTTCAAAGCCGTCGATCACCTGGCACTCCACGTCGGGGTACTTTGCGAGCTGTTCCATGATCGCTTCGCAGATGCTCTTGTGGCCGTGTCCGGTGTAGCTGGAACTGAGAATCATGATCTTTTTCACGAGAGAATGACCTCCGGTATGTGCTCTTTAGCCAGGGATGTCGCCGACGCCGTCCAGAACGTAGCTGGGGCGGTAGGGGTAGAGCGAAATTGTATCGCGCGTGGTCACGCCGGAGAGTACCAGCACCGTCTCCATCTGCGCCTCGATGCCGGCGACGATGTCGGTATCCATCCGGTCGCCGACGATCACCGTGTCGGCGGAGTGGATGCCCAGCCGCTTTTGGGCGGTTCGCATCATCAGCGGGTTGGGTTTGCCGACGAAGTAGGCCCGCTTGCCCGTGGCCATCTCGATGGGCGCGACCAGCGCCCGGGTCGCCGGCGCGATGCCCGACTCAACGGGTCCGGTCACGTCCGGGTTGGTGCCGATGAGCTTCGCGCCCTTCAGGACCAGCTGCACGGCCTTTAAAATCTTGTCGTAGTTGTAGTTGAAAGTTTCTCCTACCACCACATAGTCGGGGTTGACGTCGTTCATGGTGAAGCCGGCGTCGTAGAGCGCGGTGATCAGGCCAGGTTCGCCGATCACATAGGCGCTGCCTTCCGGGCATTGGGATGCCAGGAAGCTGGCCGTGGCCAGCGCACTGGTGTAGAAGTGGCTGACGTCTACCTGCAGACCCATGCGCAAAAGCTTCTGCTGAAGCTCCCGCGGGGACCGCTCGGAGGAGTTGGTCAGGAACAGGTAGTTCTTGTTGTTCGCTTCCAACCAGTCGATGAATTTCTTGACGCCAGGAAGAAGCATGTTGCCGTGGTAGATCACGCCGTCCATGTCGCAGATGAAACCCTGCTTGGCGCGGAGCGTTTCCATATCTTCAGCTCCCCGGTAATATTATCGTTTTTGCCGACATTGTTAATCCTCTTTCATTATAGCGTATTTTTCCGGGTTTGAAAAGGAGAAACACGCTTGCCGCGCCGCAAAGGTGGTATAATGGGCGTGGAGGAGAAGCTATATGTCTGAAGTTCATTCCTTCGGCCCCGTATGGGCCGAGGACGCGCGCGTTTTGATCCTGGGTACCGCGCCCAGCCTGGCCTCGCTTGAGCAGGGCTTCAATTACGCGCATCCGCGCAACGCCTTCTGGCCCATCATGTTTGACCTGCTTAGCGAAGCGCCGACCGAGAGCATCGAAGAGAAAAAGCGGATGCTTGTGCGCCACCGGATCGCGCTGTGGGACGTGGTGCACTCCTGCATCCGGCCGGGGTCGCTGGACGGCGACATCCGGGAAGCGAGCGCCAACGATGTTCCGAGGCTGATCGAAAAGTGCCCCGGACTTCAAACGGTGCTCTTCAACGGAGGCACCGCGCTGCGCCTTTACAAGCGGCTTCTGCCGCCGCTCGAGCAAAAATGGGCGCTGATGCCCTCCACCAGCCCGGCAAACACCATGCGCTACGAAATGAAGCGCGCCGCGTGGGCGGCGCACATCCCCCCGAAGGAGGGGCCATGAAGAAAACGAATGAAAAAACAGTCCCCGCCCGCGGGCGAGGCGCGGCCATCAAAGGGTACTTTCTGAACCGTAGCGGACAGTTGCGCAGGGGCTTTGAGCTGGTCTTCGCCCTCTCGGCGGTACTTCTGGCCGCGTGGGCGGTGCCGACGGCAATGACCGCGCTCTTCGGGCGGCTCTTTGAAGTTTGGGGCGTCACGAGCGAAAGCGCGGCCCGCGCGCCCGAATGGGCGCAGCTTCTGTACGGCGGCTTCTCCTACGTCAGCGGTTTTGCGCAGGGCGCGGCCATCTTTCTGGCCGCGCGGCTTATGGGACGCGCGCTGGGGGCGCGGGTCGAAATGGGGAAGGGCTTTCATTTGGGGATCGTGGCGGGCACGGGGACGGCATTCGGTCTGCTGGCGCTACTGCGCCTTCTGGACGTCATGCGCTTCGGCCACGCGCTGACGCGCCCGGCGCTTTCGGCGCTGACGCCGATGCTCATGACTTTTCTGGTCGCCCAGGCGCTGGGCGCGGCGCTGGCGACCGGGCTGATCGGCGAGATCCTGTCGGGGTGGCACAAAGCCTTTGCTTACGCGGGCAGCGCGCTTCTGTACGCGCTCCTTTTCGGCCGATGGACGCCCATCGGCCTTATGTCGGGCGCCCTGTTCGGGCTTTTGCTCTGGCTAATGCGCGAAAAAAAAGGCGGGATCGCGCCCGCCTTTGGATTTCTATCTGCGTTTTCACTGTTGACGGTGGGGGTTTTTGGCATGCCGCCCTGGTCTCAGGGGGCGCTGTACGAGACTTATCACGTCTCGAAGCCCTGGCTCACCGGCGGTGGCGCGGGCCCCTGGGCGGGGCTGCTCCTTCCGATGATTCTTCTTTCGTTTATCGCGGCGCTGGCGCTTCCCAATCGAAGAACGAAAGCTGCTCCGCTTCCGCGCCCCGCCAGACCCGGGAGAGCTGAGAGAAATTGACCTCGCCGGGAAAGGGCAGCGCGCCGCGTTCGATCAGCGCGCGGTTGCCCGCGTAGGGGGATGGCTCCCAGGCGTAGACGTACCGGCAGGTCCTGTCCCGGAGCGCCTCCGCGGCGCCCTGCCAAGTATCGCCCCGCTTCAGTTCCGCGCCGAAGACAAAGGCGGCGCTGGCCTGGGCGTAGAGGCATTTGGCGCGGGCGAGGCCGTGGTGCTTTGTCGGCAGCGCTTCCGGATGCAGCGGCGAGACCGCCGCGCCGCGCCTTTCCTCGATGAGCTTTGAAAGCATCGGCTGGGAGATTCGCTCCATCAGCGCGCCGGCGAGGAACGAGATCACGCGCCCGCCGCAGACGTACGCCTCGTCCTCGGCGATGCGCCCGAGGCCGGTCATCCCGTCGGTCAGGATCACGTAGTCCTCTTCGGAGGCCTGCCGAACCAGCGAGCGCACGTGAGCCTCCGCCTCGCCTTTCGGGGGCACAGACCCCAGAATGGCGATGGCGTTCTGGCGAAAGATCTCCGGCCGCCCCCTCAGAAACAGGGTGGGCGGCGTTTTTTCACCCAGCGCGCCGCGGATGCGGGCGGGATAGGGTGCGTCGTACAGCGTGACCAGCTCGATGCCCTCCGCCCCCAGACGCTCCAGGAGGAAGGACAGCGGCAGGTTCCGCGCGAGCAAAAGGCAAACGCGATAGGCGTCCGCCTCGCGCATGCCGTAGCGCAGCATCAGCCCGCTCATGTCGATGTCGATCATCGAGCCGAGCGATCCGGGCCGCGTCTTCACCGCCAGTTCGTCCAGCCGCGCAAATTCAGCGGGGGAAAGGGGCCGCGCCAGTTCCTCCTTGTCGGGGGTTATGGGCACGGTCAGGAGCATTGTTGTAAAAGCATCGTCGTTGTGGATCATTGGGCCTCTCCTTGGCGGTACTTCTGCATCAGCGATTCCTGCGCGTCGATCCGGATTTCGCCGGTTTTGGCGACCCGCACATAATGGCCGTCCGAGTGCAATTCGGAGGCCTTTACGTTGTCGCGCCATTGCAGCTTGAGTAGATCCTTGAGCTGCTTTTGAAGCAGCGGGTGCTCCACCGGAAACATCAGCTCCACCCTTCGGTCGAGGTTCCGGGGCATCCAGTCGGCGCTGGACAGGTACGTCTCCGGCTGGCCGTCGTTGGCGAAGAGGAATACGCGGCTGTGCTCCAGAAACCGTCCCACGATGGAGCGGACGGTGATGTTCTCGCTGATCTCCGGAAGCCCCGGCCGCAGGCAGCAGATGCCGCGCACGATCAGCCGGATGCGCACACCCGCGGAAGATGCCTTGTAAAGCGCGGCAATGATGCCCTCGTCCACCAGCGCGTTCATCTTGGCGAAGATTTCCGCGCGCTTTCCGGCCTGGGCATGGCGGGCCTCCCGGTCGATGAGCTCCAGGAACTTGCTGCGAAGGTCCCCCGGCGCGGACACGAGCTTTTCGAGCTTCGGCAATACCGAAAACCCGGTCAGCATGTTAAAGAAATCGGAAGCGTCGCTGCCGATGGGCTCGCTGGCGGTGAAAAGTCCGTGATCGGTGTAGATGTTGGCGGTCACGTCGTTGTAGTTGCCGGTGGCGAGGTGCACGTAGCGGCGTATGCCCTTTTCCTCCGCGCGCACCACCAGCGTGATTTTGGAGTGGGTCTTGAGCCCCGCCATGCCGTAGATCACATGGGCGCCCGCGCGCTCAAGCCGCTTGCCCCAGTGGATGTTGTTCTCCTCGTCGAAGCGCGCTTTGAGCTCGAGCAGCACCGTCACCTGCTTGCCGGCGTCGGCGGCTTCGGCCAGCGCCGCGATGATGGGAGACTGCCCGCTGACCCGGTAGAGCGTCTGCTTGATGGCCAGCACGTTGCGATCCCGGGCCGCCTGGCGGACGAAGCGCACCACCGGCTCAAAGCTGTCGTAGGGGTGGTAGAGCATTAGGTCGCCCCGCCGGATGCGGTCGAACATGCTCTCGCCCTCGTCCAGCACCAGCGGTCGGGGGAAGTAGGGCTTGTACTTCAACTGCTCGAAGCCGGGCAGCGAGTAGACGCTCTGCACCAGAAAATCCAGGTTGATGGGGCCGTGGATCGGGTAGGCATCGCCGCCCTCCAGCTCCAGCGCGCCCTCAAGAATCTTGACGAGCCGCCCGTCCGCCCGGTGGTCGATCTCGAGCCGCACCGCCGTGCCCCAGCGGCGCTGTTTGAGTTTGTTTTCAATCTCCTGAAGGAGGTCCTCGGCGTCCTCCTCGTCGATGGAGAGGTCGGCGTTTCTCGTGATCCGGTAGGCGTTGCAGCACAGGATTTTCCGCCCGGAGAAGAGCTTTCCGATGTAGCGGGCGATCACCTGCTCTAGGAGGATCAGACTGATGCCATCCTTTTCTGGCAGCCGGATCACGCGGGAGAGGCCGCCGGGCACCTGCACGGTGCCGAAGGACGGTTCCTCGCCCTCGCCCTCGTCGATGAGGACGCCCAGGTTCAGGCTGCGGTTCAGAATCAGAGGAAACGGGCGCGTGGCGTCCACCGCCATCGGCGTCAATACCGGGTAGATGTCGGTTTTGAAGTATTCGTCCAGAAACGCTTCCTGTTCGCGGGTCAGGATTTTTTCGTCCGCCAGACGGATACCCGCCGCGCGGAGCGCCGGGTGGATCTCGCGGTGCAGCACCTCATACATGCGGCGGACCATCACGCGAACGCGGGCGGTGATGGCGGCGATCTGCTGCCGCGGCGTCATGCCGGCGGCGTCCGGCCGGTCGAAGCCCGCGTCGATCTGGTCCCAGATGGACGCCACGCGAATCATGAAAAATTCGTCGAGGTTGCTGGCGACGATGGACAGAAATTTCATTTTTTCAAAGGGCGGATTGTCCGGGGAGATGGATTCCTCCAGCACGCGCTGATTGAATTCCAGCCAGCTGAGCTCCCGGTTGATGTAGTGTTCAGGGCTCAGGTCAGCCGGTATCGCGCCTTCTCGTGTTTCGCTCATATGCCTTCACCCGGGTTCATCCTACCATATCCGCCCCCGGTTCACAATCCCGGCGCGGCGCGTTCTTTTCTTTAAATTCGAGGACAGCGCGGCGCATGAAAAGGGCGTCGTCCGCCTGGTCGCCCGCAGACTCGCAGATGACGACCGGCTCGAGGCCCATCTCCGCCAGAACCGGCGCGAGGTGGCGGAAGTCCGGGCCGTAGCCCTCGTCCGAAAAATTCATGTGCCGCTTTTCGCCCTTCGGGCCGTAATCGATGCGGCTGAAGTGGATGTGGAAATCCTTCGCCCGGTCGTAGCCCAACACGCCCACCATTCGGCCCAGCACCCTCCGGAAGTCGTCCGGTGAATTCAGCGCGCCCTGCCCGACTACGTGCAGGTGGCCGAAGTCGAGGGTCGGGATGTGGCGCGGGTCGGTCTCGCAGAGCGCGAGCACCTCGTCCAGCGAGCCCATCTGGCTGGGCCGCCCCATCGTCTCCGGGCAGAGGGCGATCCCGGAAAGGCCTTCCGCGTCCATTCTGTCCCGCGCGCTGGCGACGGTCTCCAAAGACAGGCGAAAGGCCTCCGCCCGGCTCAGCTTGCCGGGAGAGCCGATGTGGAACACGACCCGCGTCGCGCCGAGCCAGTCGGCTGCGCGAGACGCCTTTAGAAGATAGTCGACGCTTTTTTCGCGGCCCTCCGCGTCGGCGCTGGCGCAGTTGATGAAGTAGGGCGCGTGGACGCTCATCCGGATGCCGTAGGCCGCCGACGCCCGCCCGATGGCCCTCGCGGAGGGCTCAGACAGGTTCACGCCGCGGCCCATCGGGTATTCGAAGGCGTCGAGGCCCTGCTTTGCCAGCCATTCGGGCGCCTGTTCGGTCTTTTTGAATCCCTCGTCGTAGAATCTCCGGCTGTTGCCGGCGGGGCCAAAGTGCATCAGCATTTCCTTTCCGGGGGCTTGTTGAGCGCGTCCCTGAGTTTTTCGATGGCGCGCTTTTCGATGCGCGAAACGTAGCTGCGGGAAATTTTGAGCGCGGCGGCAACTTCGTGCTGTGGGTGTGCGGCGCCGTCCAGAAGGCCGTAGCGCAGAAGAACCACCCGGCGCTCACGATCGTCCAGAACCGTGCCGATGAGGCGGATTGCCCGTGCGGATTCGATGTGAAGCTCAGCTTTTCTGGGCACGTCGTCCGCGTCGCAGCCCAGGATGTCCACCAGCATGATCTCGTTTCCCTCCCTGTCTGCGCCGATGGGCTCCGACAGGGACAGCGTGAGGCGGTTCTTCTTGTTGCTGCGCAGCGCCATCAGGATTTCGTTCTCGACGCAGCGCGACGCGTAGGCGGTGAGCCTGCCCGCCTCCGGGCGGAAGGAAGAGACCGCCTTGATCAGCCCGATGGAACCGATCGAAACCAGATCCTCCTGTTCGAGTCCGGCGCGGACGTACTTCTTGGCGATGTGCGCCACCAGCCTCAGGTTGTGCCGGATGAGCTTCTGGGCGGCGCTCCCGTCGCCCGCCAGCATGTCCCGAACCGCCTTGGCCTCTTCCGCGGGGCTCAGCGGCCGGGGGAAGGACGGGCGGTCGGAAATGTTCAGAATCAAAACCAGCGCGCTGTCGTAGAGCGCGGCCAGCGCTTCCAGCATGAAAAGCATAGGGCGTCCCTCCAATCAGAAAGACTGCCCTATCATGCTATGCCGCCGAGGCGCCGACGGTACCTGTCCCGCGCCTCGGCAATGGAAGTTTCCCCGTTTTCAGCCGAGATTAACCGGCGGCGTTTTTCTTGTCGTAGGCCTCCCACAGGGGGCGGTACTTCTGGACGTTGGCCTGGTGCTCCTCGCGGGTCTTGGCGAACACCGTTTCGCCCTTGGAGGGGTCGCCCGCGCAGAAGTACAGATAGCCTTCGGCGATGTACTCCATGTCCGGGTAGAGCGCCGCGGTCAGCGCCGACTTGGAGGGGTTGCAGATCGGACCTACCGGCAGGCCACCGCGGGTGTAGGTATTGTAGCCGTTTGCCGCCGACAGTTCGTCGCCGGTCAGCACCATGCGCTTGACGCCCAGCGGGTAAGCCGCGGTGGCGTCGCTGTCCAGCGTTATGACCTGGTTGAGCCGGTTGTGGAACACAGCGGAGACCTTGGCGTAGTCCTCCCGCTTTCCGGCTTCCTTCTCGATCATCGAGGCCAGAACGATCGTCTGGTCGGAGGAGAGCTTGCTCTCGTAGAGCACCTGGTCGATCACGTTGCCCTCGTCGTCGTAGACGACCTCGGTGACCGGTTCGGTGTTGAACACGCCGTCGGTGACGGTCTCCGTTTGCTTAAGCAGCGTGCGGATCACCGCTTCCGGGGTGCTGTTGGCGTAAATCCGGTAGGTGTCCGGCGCCAGATATCCCTCCAGCGCGTACTTGCGCTGGCTCATCGTACCGGTGTCCACGGCCTGCTGTATCTCGCGGAAATCGTTTTTGAACAGGTCGGGGCTGTTCGCAAGGGTCAAGAACTCCTTGGTGTCCTTGAGCGCGCCCTGCTTGACGAGGTAAGCGGCGATGTCCTCCACCGTCCAACCGGGGATGATCGTGATCGTCCGCTCGGTGGTCTCCGTGCCGGAGGTCAGCACCGAGATGATCTGGTTCACGTCCATGCTGGACGACAGCGGGTAGCTGCCGTACTGGATCTTGGAGGTCAGCCCCTGGAACTGGATGATGTACTTGAAGATGCCCTTGTTGCGGATGAGCTTGTTTTCGAAGAGTTTGTTGCCGATGGTGGTGATCGATGAACCCTTCTCGATGACGAACTCCCGAACGACCGTATCATCGGGGTTTACGGGCGTGAAGAACTGGTTGTTTACAATCTGCCAGCCGCTGGCCACGATGCCCAGCACCACGATCACGCTGCACAGAAAAACCATGACCGGCCGCAGAATCTGCCAAAGCCAGGAGTACCAGAAAAAGCCGTACTCACGGTCGCGGCGCAGCGTCTTCTGGTTGTAATACGACGCGGACACGCCGCTTCGCGGGCGGCGCGACGAATACTGGCGGCCTTTAGCCATTTGTGTTCCTCCAAATTACCGCGCATACGGTGTTTCGCGCTTTCCTCGAGGTCGAACCCTGGACAGGGCGTCAGCCTTGTACCAGCATGTCCAGATCAATCCCGGCCACGTCCGCGAGGATTTTGTAGATGTCGGCCAGCATCTTTTGAAAGCGGAATTCAGCCATCAGGTAATCTCGCGCATCCTGATTGTACTGCAAAAGCGCGGCGATCTGCTGCATGCGCTGGAAGTCCTGCTCGTTCATGGTCTGCCCGGCGGCCATCGTCGCCTGCAGGCGGTACTGCAGCCGCTTGTATTCGTCCAGCAGCGCCTTGTTGGTGCCGTCGGCGTAGGCGGGCTCGCGCAGCCGCTCATACTCCCGGAATTCCTCGCTGTCGCGCATTGCGCGGGCCAGCACATGGGCCTGATCGTAGACGTTCATCATTCCACTCCTATATCTGGATAGTAGACGCAGAGGGCGCGGGTTTTGTTCACGTCAGGGAGAAGGGGCGGAAAACACCGCGCATGGACAGCCTCCATGTTTAGTTTTTGCGCCGGCTGCGCCGGCGCAAATGATTTCCGCAAGGCACTGCCAGTTGAGGGAGTTGGCTCGGCGCTCAGGTATCCACGATGATCGGAAGAATCATCGGGCTGCGCTTGATGCTTTGGTACACGTAGCGGGACACCGCATCGCGCAGGTCGTTCTTGACCCGGTTCCAGTCGCTGGGGTCGATGCGGCCGAAGTCCGTCAGCACGGCCTTCGCGGCTTCGCGGGCACCCTGCATCAGCTCGTCCGATTCGCGCACGTACACGAAGCCGCGGCTGATGACATCCGGCCCGGAGATTACGGTGCCGCTGGTGCGGTCGATGGCCAGCACGACGATCAGCATGCCGTCCTGCGCCAGGTGCTTGCGGTCGCGCAGCACCACCGCGCCCACATCGCCGATGCCCAGGCCGTCCACCAGCACCTCGCCGGAGGGCACGGTACCCGCGACGTTCATGCGGTTCTGGCTGAGCTCGATGATGTCGCCCACGGCTGAGATGCGCACGTTTTCGCTCTTCATGCCCATGGATTCGGCCAGCAGCGCGTGGTGGTGCAGGTGGCGGTATTCGCCGTGTACGGGGACAAAGAAGCGCGGCTTGGTCAGCGCGTGCATCAGCCGGAGCTCCTGCTGGCAGGCGTGGCCGGATACGTGTACGTCGGCCAGCGCCTCGTAGATCACGTTGGCGCCGGTGCGCACCAGCTGGTTGATGACGCGTGAGACGCTCTTTTCGTTGCCGGGGATGGGCGTGGCGGAGATGATGACCATGTCGCTGCCCTTGATCTCCAGCTTTTTATGTTCGGCGAAGGCCATGCGGGCAAGGCCGCTCATGGGCTCGCCCTGGCTGCCGGTGGTCATGACGACGACCTCGTTGTCCTCGTAGCGGTCCAGCTCGTCCGCCTGAATTAGCCTGCCCTCCGGGATCCGCAGCTCGCCCAGCTGCATGGCGACCTTCGAAACGTTCAGCATGCTGCGACCGATCAGGCAGAATTTGCGACCGTAGCGCACGGCGGAGTCCACAACCTGTTGGATGCGGTGCACGTTGCTGGCGAACATCGCGACGATGATGCGCCCTTCCGCCTTGGCGAAGAGGTTGTTGAAGGTTTCGCCCACGGTGCGCTCGCTCATGGTGTAGCCGGGGCGCTCCACGTTGGTGGAATCGGCCAGAAGCGCCAGCACACCCTCGTTGCCCAGTTCGGCCAGACGGCCAAGGTCGGTCACCTGGCCGTCAATGGGGGTGTAGTCCACCTTGAAGTCGCCGGTGTGCACGATGGTGCCGATGGGCGTGTGGATCGCCAGCGCGCACGCGTCGGTGATCGAATGGTTGACGTGGATGAACTCCACCGCAAACTTCCCGGCCTCGACCACATAGCCGGGCTTGACGACGTTCAGTTGAATGTCGTTGACGCGGTGCTCCTTGAGCTTG
>JAEYPB010000067.1 GCA_023411175.1 Bacillota bacterium
GAACAATGCATTATAATTTATAAAGCGCACCTCGGCTCGCCGCGCCTATGCGCTTGCCCGGGCCGGGTGGGCCTGCCCGGCGTGGCTGCGCGGGCAAACCGACAGGGCGTGGTTCAATGCAAGAAAGGTTTTTGACGTGCCCAGGCGGCTTTTCCGCGGAAAGGACTACTTGTGGTGAAGGAAGCGTATCTTTCAATTAATTTGATGGAGCAGATCGTGAATTTGAAGCTTCTCAGGTTGATGAAAAAGGCCGGAATGTGCACCTGCGAACGCTGCTGCGCCGATGTCCGCGCGCTGGCGCTGAACAGCCTTCCGCCGAAGTACGTGGTAACCCAGGCCGGCGAGGCGATGATGGAGTTTGAACTGCTGACCTCGCAGATGCAGGCGGTCGTCGTAACGGAGATCATGCATGCCATTGAAAAGGTCACCCGGGCGCCGCGGCACAGCGGTTAGGCGGCCTTGCGACGAAACGCACGCTCAGTTGGAAGCGTTCAGGCTTTCAATTGACAGGGGGATTTGGAAGGCGGCTTCTGAGCGAAGCCGAGAAACCCGCCTTTCGGAGACCGGAAAGCCGCCGGAAGCGGCCTACACGAAAATAGAAGCGGCCCCCGAGTTTCTAGCGGGCCGCGGCAATTGTCGGCGAGTGGAAAGGGTCAGCTCCGGATCTCCATCCAGATCTGGTCGTACAGCGCCATGTCGGCGGAGATGTCGTGGAAGAACTCGCAGCGGGCGACCACGGCCTCCGGCGGGTTCAGCGTCGCGTTGGACTTCTCCTCTTCGTCCATCTCGTCGATGACCGCCTGAATGGGGGTGGAGTAGTAGATGTACTCCATGTTCATGCGGGCGATGTCCGGGCGGCACATGAAGTTGATGAACTGCTGGGCGAGCTCCTTGTTCTTGGAGTTCTTGGGGATGCACATGCCGTCTACCCACACGTTCGAGCCTTCGTTGGGCACGACATAGGCGAGGTCCTCGGACTGATCCATCGCGTACAGCGCGTCGCCGGACCAGACCACGGCCATCGGCGCTTCGCCGGCCACCATCTTGTCCTTGACCTCGTCCACCAGATAGCCCTTGACGATGTTGTCGGCCTTCTGCTTGAGCAGGAGCTGCTTGGCGGCTTCCAGCGCCTCCGGCTCCTTCGTGTTCATCGAGTACCCCAGATACTTCAGCGCGATGCCGAGGGAATCCCGGATGGAATCCAGCATGAACACGCTCTTCTGGTTGGCGGCGTCAAAAATGGGCGCCCAGGAGTCGATCTCGCCCTCCAGCATGGTGGTGTTGTAGAGAAGACCCACCGTGCCCCACATGTAGGGGACGGAGTAGGCGCCCTCGGGGTCGTAGTCGGGCGTTTTGAGCCACTCTACGACGCCTGCGGCATTGGGGACCTGGGCCGGGTCCAGCTTCTCCAGCATATCCTCTTTGATCATCCGCTCGATGATGTAGTCCGACGGGAAGATCACGTCGTAATCGCCCGCGCCGCTGGAGAGCTTCGCGTACATTTCCTCGTTGGTCGTGAAGTTGGCGTACTTGACCGAAATGCCGGTCTCCTGTTCGAACATCGAGATGACCGATTCATCGATGTAGTCGTACCAGTTGAACACGGTGATCGTGCCCTCGGCCAGCGCGCCGGCGCCGATCGACAGGGCCACAAGTACGAGAACCGCGGCGACGAGTTTTTTCATCTCCCCATACCTCCGTAAATTGGAATCAGGATACGTTTTCAAGCGACGAGCGCTTGTTGACGATCAGGAGCAGCACCAGAACCGCCAGGAACATCAGCGTGGACAGCGCGTAAATCGTGGGCTCGATGCCCTTGCGCGCCGCGGCGTAGATGATCATGGAGAGGTTCCGGTCGGTGTTCGAGGTGAAGTAGCTGATGACGAAGTCGTCCAGCGACATCGTAAAAGCCAGCAGCGCGCCGGTGACGACACCGGGCATGATCTCCGGCAGGATCACCTTTCGCACCGCCTTCAGCGGCGTACAGCCCAGGTCCAGCGCCGCCTCGTACAGGTTCACGTTCATTTGCCTGAGCTTTGGCAGAACCGAAAACAAGACGTAGGGCGTGTCGAAGGCGATGTGGGCCAGAAGCATCGTGCCATAGCCCAGCGGGATCTTGATGAATACGAACATCAGCATCAGCGAGACGCCCGTCACGATGTCCGGCGTGGTCATGGGCAGGTACGAGATGCTCATGATCATGTTGGCGTTGCGGCTCTTCATCGCGTGGATGCCGATGGCGGCGAGCGTACCCAGGATGGTGGCCACCGCGGTCGCGATCACCGCGATCAGAATGGTCATGTACAGTACCTGCATGATGTCCGCCCGGGTAAAGAGCCGCTCGTACCACCTGAGCGAGAACCCGCCCCACTTGGCGCGGGACTTGGATTCGTTGAAGGACAGCACGATCATCACCACGATGGGCGAGTACAGGAAGGCGAGGAGCAGCCCAAGATACGTGCCGCGAAAGAACTTTCTCACCAGGCGCCACTCCCTTCCTTTTTGGGATCGATCCGGTTCAGAAGGCCGATCGACGCGATGATGAGCAGCATCATCACAAGGGACAGCGCCGAGCCGAAGTTCCAGTCGTTGGCCTCCAGAAACTGGCGCTCGATGATGTCGCCGAACAGCCAGAAGTTGCCGCTGCCCAGGAGCCGCGAGATGGCGAAGGTCGTCACCGCCGGCATGAACACCATCGTGATCCCGGAGATCACGCCCGGCAGAGACAGCGGCAGCACCACCCGGCGGAACACGTTCACCGGGTTCGCGCCCAAATCCTCCGCAGCCTCGATGACGCGCTCGTCCATCTTTTTGAGCGCGGTGTAAATCGGCAGGATCATGAACGGCACGAAGTTGTACACCATGCCGGTCAAGACCGCGCCTTCGGTGCCGATCATCTCAAGGGGCGCAAGCCCCACGCGCTTCAAAAGCTGGTTGATGATGCCGCTGTCCTCCAGGAGGGACATCATCGCGTAGGTGCGCAGCAGAAAGTTCATCCACATCGGCAGAAGGATCAGAACGAACAGCGCCTGGTTTTTCGCGAAATCCTTGCTGGCGAGGAAGTATGCCGCCGGATAGCCGATCACGAGGCAGAACAGCGTGCAGTAGACCGCCAGGTACAGGCTGCGCCACAGCACGCCCAGGTACACCGGGTCCAGAAACTTCTGAACGTTCTGGAAGGTGAAGCCGGCGTCACCCTTGAAGGCGAAGTAGACTACAAAGAGGAGCGGCGCCACCGTGAACAGCACCATCCACGCGACGTAGGGGCCCGCGAAGGCGCTGCGCTTCATGACGCCTCCTCCTTCTTCGCCTGCCTTCGCATGATGTGGATGTTGAACGGCACGATCGAAAGCCCCACGGTGGAGCCCGCCGGCTGCATGGTGGTGGAGTGGACCTTCCAGTCGAACCCGCCGGCGGAGATCATCATCTCGTAGTGCACGCCCTTGAAGAGCACGCTTTTAACCTCGCCGGTCAGCATGCCCACGTCTTCGCCCACCAGCATGATGTCCTCCGGGCGGACGACCACGTCCACCGGCTGGCTGGGTGCGAAGCCGGCGTCCACACAGGGGAACCTCTCGCCGCACATTTCGACCAGTTCGTCCTCCAGCATCACGCCGGAGAGGATGTTGCTCTCGCCGATGAAGTCGGCCACGAAGGCGTTCTTCGGCTCGTCGTAGATGCGCTTGGGGTCGCCCACCTGCTGGATGCGACCTTCGTTCATCACCACGATGGTGTCGGACATCGTGAGGGCTTCCTCCTGGTCGTGGGTGACGAAGATGAAGGTGATGCCAAGCTCCTGCTGCATGCTTTTAAGCTCCAGCTGCATCTCCTTGCGCAGCTTGAGATCCAGCGCGCCCAGCGGCTCGTCCAGCAGCAATACCTCCGGCTCGTTGACCAGCGCCCGCGCGATGGCGATGCGCTGCTGCTGCCCGCCGGAGAGGGAATCCACCGCGCGCTTTTCGTAGCCGGTCATCTTGACCAGCTTCAGCATGCGCGTGACGCGCTTTGCGATTTCGCCCTTGGACATCTTCTTGAGCTTCAGCCCGAAGGCGATGTTGTCGTAGACGTTGAGGTGCGGAAACAGCGCGTACTTCTGAAAAACCGTGTTGACGCGCCGCTTGTAGGGCGGAACGGAGGCGATGTCCTTGCCCTCGAACAGGAGCGTTCCCTCCGTCGGGTATTCGAAGCCGGCGATGATGCGCAGCATCGTGGTCTTCCCGCAGCCCGAAGGGCCCAGCAGCGTCACGAATTCGCGCTTCCTGATGTAGAGGTTGATGTCCTTGAGCGCAGCCGTGCCGTCATAATCCTTGGAGATGCCGACCAGCTCGATCAGGCGGGTATCTTCAATCATGGCGTAAGCCCCTTTAATCAGAATCAGAAGCTGGGCGGCGTCGCCACCCAGAGCACCCGGGCCGCGGTCTTGCCGGGGTTGACCAGCTTGTGCACGGCGGTGGGCTCGTAGCAGAAGCTCTCGTCCTTGCGGGCCCGAAACACCCGATCCCCCAGTACGATCTGGATGCCGCCGGAGAGCACGTAGCCGAACTCCTCGCCCTCGTGGGGGTCGTCCTCGATCGTCTCGCCGCCCGGGCCGATTTCCACGAGGATCGGCTCCATGCGGTTTTTCTGGGCGCTGGGCACCAGCCAGCGGATGGAGCCCTTCAGGGTTTCGTCATCAAACTTGACGGAGGTGTCGGCCTCGGAGAAGACGACCCTTTTCTCCGCTTTTTCGCTGAAAAACTGGGGCAGATCGGTGCCGAGGCACTCCAGAACGTCTGTGAGCGTCGCCACCGAGGGGCTGGTGAGATCCCGCTCGAGGAGCGAAATGAAGCCTTTTGAAAGCTCGCACCGGTCGGCCACTTCCTCTTGCGTAAGGCCGCGCTGGAGCCTGAGCCGCTTGATCTTCTCGCCGATTCTCATGGCGGACCTCCCGTGAACGAGTTTAAAATAATAAACACACAAACGGTTTATATTAAACCATCCGGCGCGGTTTTTGTCAATTGTTTTGGGGTCTTTCAAGCGTTAAATATTATGTGACCGGAAGTTTAGCAAAACGAGTATGGCCGGAATTGGAACGGGCGCTTTCGCCCGCCGGTTTCCAGCTGCTTGCTTGACTTGAGCGGGCGGGCGTGGTAGAGTGTTCGGAGTACACAATACTACGAATACGTAGCATTTACGAAGGGGCCGTTGTATGAAGCCGCTCGTCAGCATCATCATCCCAAGCTACAACCGCCCGGCGGCGTTCGTCCGGCGGGCGGTTGATTCCGCGCTGGGGCAGACCTACGAAAACATCGAAATCGTCGTGGTGGACGACAACCCACCCGGCGCGCCCGCCCGGGCCGCGC
Source organism: Bacillota bacterium (assembly GCA_023411175.1). GTDB lineage: Bacteria > Bacillota > Clostridia > Christensenellales > Aristaeellaceae > JAEZHK01. The sequence continues at coordinate 5,343 of JAEYPB010000067.1, forward strand.
TTTCGGCGCTTCTTTCCGAATACGCGGGCGATGCCCGGGTGCGCGCGGTGGTGAACCCGGTCAACCTCGGCGGCTCGGAGGCCAGGAACGAGGGCGTCCGGGCGGCAAAGGGCGAGTACCTGGAGTTCCTCGACGACGACGACGAGTTCCGCCCCGAGAAGACGGCGGCGCAGATGGCGCTGATGCTGAAGGACGGTCTCGACATGAGCTTCTCGGACTTCAAGCTGGTGGCCGACGACGGCCGCGTGATGGACTACCGCCACTTTGAGGACATCCCCGCCTTCGACAGGGACAGCCTCTTCAAATACCACATGCTGCGCCACATGACCGGCACCAGCACCTTCATGTATCGCGCCGAGGCGCTCCGGAGAATCGGCGGCTTTCAGAAGGCGGCCACCGGGCAGGAATTCTACCTGATGCAGCGCACCATCGAACAGGGGCTGAAAATCGGCTACCTGCCCGGCGACTACATCACCGCCCATTACCACGACGAGGGGCGCATCTCCTCCGGCTCCGGGAAAATAAGGGGCGAAAACGCGCTGTACGAATTCAAGAAGGGGTATTTCGACCGCCTGACACCCCGGGAGCGCCGCTTCGTCCGCTTCCGTCACCACGCGGTATTGACGGTGGTGCACCTTCGCGACCGGCAGATACTGCCCATGCTGGGTGCGGCGACAATGATGTGCCTGACGTCGCCCGGCGACGTGATCCGGGAGGGAATCCGGTTTCTGAAGGGGCGCGTGGGGCATTAAAACTGATTCGGCGCACGCCCCAAGTTCGAGAGAGTGTCCGCGGGGTTCAATCGTGCCCGGCGGCGTGTACGCCGGGCACGGGATAACGCCAACAGTACGCATACTGGTGGCGCTATCCACACCTTTGGTCAGTGCGCCGCCCGGAAATCCCGAAGGATTTCAGGCGCACGCAGGGTTTCCCCTTCGCATCAAAAAAACCGCAGGGTTTTTGATGCCTTGAAGCGCCCCGCCAAAAAGCCCGGCGCATAGTCAAAAAACCAG
>JAEYPB010000082.1 GCA_023411175.1 Bacillota bacterium
GCCCCCGCGCCCCCCCCCCCCCGGCCCCCGTTCGGTTTATTATTTACAAAAGAAGGCGCATGAGCAATGATCGTCCTGCCCCAGCTTTTTATGATGTTCGCCATCGCGGGCATCGGCATCCTGCTGCGCAAGCGCGGCGTGATCACCGACCCCGTGATCAAAGGGCTCAGCGACATCGTGACGCTGGCGACCAACCCGGCGCTTCTCATCTCGGTCACGCAGCATGAGTACACGCCCAAGACGCTTTCGAATTTTCTGAATGTTCTATGGATGGGCACGGCCACGATGGCGCTCGTCATGGTCGCGGTCTACGCGCTGTGCCGCGGACAGGACGAGCGGACGCGCCCGGTGGTGGCGCTGGTTTCGGCGCTGCCCAACGCGGGCTTCATGGGGCTTCCGATCGTCCGGGCGATGTACGGCTCCGACGGCGCGCTGTACCTGGCCGCGGTGATCGTGGCGTTTAATCTCGTGATCTGGACGGTGGGCACCGCACTTGTCGACCGCAAGCACTTTACCATCGCACGGATGTTCAACCCCGGTTTCATCGCGTCTCTGATCGGCATGGCGCTATTCCTTTTGAACGTGGACCTGCCGGACATCGTGGTCGCGCCGGTGGACTCGCTGGCGGCTGTCAACACGCCGCTGGCGATGCTGGTGCTGGGCGGTCGGCTGGAAATGCCCGATGCCCGCTCCCTCGTAAGCGGAAACAGTCTGTTGGTGACGGCGGTCAAGCTGGTGGCGATGCCGCTGATCGCGCTGGGGCTCTCGATGGCTTTTCATCTGGACCCAGTGGCCGCGGGCACGCTGGTGCTCGCCGGCGCCATGCCTTCGGCCATCATGGGGCAGATGGTGGCCGAGCAGTACGGCCGGGATGCGCGGCTCGCGGCGCGTTCGGTGTCCATCACGGCGATTCTGAGCCTCGCCACCATTCCGCTGATCGCAATGCTTCTGGGCGGATGATCCGCCCAAAAACGAAACACCCTGCGATGTGTTCGCAGGGCGCTCAGACCATCAACAAAGGCCCCGTAAGGTTTCAATCGTGCCCGGCGGCGTGTACGCCGGGCGCGGGATAGCGCCACCAGTACGCAAACTGGTGGCGCTATCCGCACCTTTGGTCAGTGCGCCGCCCGGAAATTCCAGAGAATTTCAGGCGCGCGCTGGGGTTTTCCCTTCGCATCAAAAAAACCAGCGGGTTTTTTTGATGCTTTGAACGCCCTGCGATGTGGTCGCAGGGCGTGTTGCATGTTCTGTTGCGTTTCAGGCTTCCTCTTCGCCCTCCAGGTTCATCGATATCTGGCCCAGCGCCGCCATCGGCAGTTCCGCCAGCGACGAGATGCCGAAGTGGCGGAGGAACTCGTCGGAGGTCTGGTAGAGGATGGGCCGCCCCAGCGCCTCCTTGCGCCCGGCTTCATAAATGAGGCCCTTGTTCAGGAGCGCCTGCACCGAATAGTCGCATTTGACGCCGCGCACCGCCTCGATGTCCCCCTTGGTGACCGGCTGCCGATAAGCGATGATGGACAGCGTCTCCAGCGCCGCCTGAGACAGCGACTGCTTTCGAACGGGCTGCAGGTATGCGTCCACATAGGGCGCGTACTCCGGCTGTATCGAAAGCTGCAGCATGCCGCCGAACTTGTTGACGCGGATGCCGCGCTTCTCCAGGTCGCAGTGGTCGCGGAGCCGATCCACCGCGCCCATCAGCTCCGATTCGGTCAGGTTCAGCGCGTGCGCCACGTCCTGCGCCGGAACCGGGTCGCCCGCGACAAAGAGGATCGCCTCCAAAATGCCGCTCAGTTTGGCCTCGTCCATAACATCCTCCGGGGAAACGAATATCCGTTCAATTATAATACGGTTCCGGCGCGCTGTCAAATCCGGTAAATTCGACGTTGCGGGGGGCGGGCGATTAATGTATAATGATGATATTATTTTGGGGGGCAGGTGATTGGATTGCTCCAGGCCGAAAGGCGGCCCGCGGTGGAACTACGGGGCCTTTCCAAGACATTCGGGACCGTAAAAGCCAATCAGAACATCAACCTGACGCTCTATAACGGCGAGATTCTGGCGCTTCTGGGTGAGAATGGCTCCGGCAAGACCACGCTGATGAACATGCTCGGCGGCATGTACGCGCCGGACAGCGGTTCCATCCACATTAACGGCCAGAGCGTTGCCATCCACTCCCCTGCCGACGCGATCGCCCTCGGCATCGGCATGATCCACCAGCACTTCAAGCTCGTGGACATCCTGACCGTGGCCGAGAATATCGTCATGGGCACCAAGGGGGATCGCCGCTCCAAGGCGCAGCTTTCCGAGCACATCCTCTCCATCTCCAAAAAATTCGGCCTGGCGGTCGACCCGAACAGCAAGATCTACACGCTGTCGGTGGGCGAAAAGCAGACTGTCGAGATCCTGAAGGTTCTGTACCGCGGCTCCCGCATCCTGATTTTGGACGAGCCGACGGCGGTGCTCACGCCGCAGGAGATCGAAAAGCTCTTTGTGATCCTGCGCAAGATGCGGGACGAGGGCTGCGCGATCATCATCATCACCCACAAGCTGGGCGAAGTGCTGGCCATCTCCGACCGCGTGATCACGCTCAGGAAGGGCGAGGTGGTCTCCACCGTCGATACGTCGGACGCCGACGCCCACTCGCTGACCGAGCACATGGTCGGCCGCGCGGTGGACCTGTCCATCGCTCGCCCGGAGCCGGTAAACCCGAAGCCCTCCCTCGTCGTGGACGGCCTTCACGTGTCCGCCACGGAGAAGAACAAGGCGCTGTGCGACATCAACTTCACCCTCATGAGCGGCGAGATTCTGGGCGTCGCAGGCGTCGCGGGCAGCGGACAGAAGGAACTGTGCGAGGCCATCGCCGGGCTGCAGCCCACGAGCGGCGGATCGATCAAGTTCGAGGGCGGCGAGCTCCGCGGCCTCTCCCCCCGCGAAATCGCGGCCCGGGGCGTAGCGATGAGCTTTGTGCCGGAGGACCGGCTGGGCATGGGCCTCGTCGGCTCGATGGGCATGGTGGACAACATGCTGCTCAAGAAGTACCAGGATCAGCACGCGCCGCTGTTGGACCGGAAACCCGCGAAAAACCTCTCGGCCCAGCTGATCGAGCGCCTTTCCATCATGACCCCGGACGTGTACACGCCGGTCAAGCGGCTCTCCGGCGGCAACGTGCAGAAGGTGCTGCTCGGGCGCGAAATCGCCTCCAATCCGAAGATCCTCATCACCGCCTACCCGGTTCGCGGCCTTGACATCAACTCCTCCATGACCATCTACCACCTGCTCAACGAGCAGAAGGCGCGGGGCGTGGGCGTGCTGTTCATCGGCGAGGACCTGGACGTGCTGCTCGAACTGTGCGACCGGATCATGGTCATGTGCGGCGGCATCGTCACCGGCCTCGTGGACGCCAAGACCGTGACAAAGGAACAGCTGGGGCTCATGATGACCGGCTGCAGGCTGGAAGGAGGCGACGCAAAATGCGCGATACCGAGGTGAAGACCCGCACCCACATCGTTCAGCGCGTCTCCATTGACCCCTGGCGCGCCGCCCTCTACCGGGTGCTGGCGATCTTTCTGGCGCTGGTGACAGGCGGGCTCTTTCTGCTCGCGGTGGGGTTCAACCCCTTCCCCGTCTACGGCACGATGATTTCTGGCGCGCTGGGCTCCGCCAGCAACCTGCGGGAGACGGTTAAGATTGCGATCCCACTTCTGATCACCTCGCTGGGCGTAACGCTGGCGTTCAAGATGCGCTTTTGGAACATCGGCGCGGAGGGACAGATTTCGGTGGGCGCCATCGCCGCGTCGTTCTTCGCGCTGACCTTCCCGGACTGGCCGCAGCCCCTCCTGCTGACCGCGATGGCGGCTTCAGGCTTTGTGGCGGGCGGCCTGTGGGGCATCGTCCCCGCCTGGTTCAAGGCGCGCTACAACACCAACGAGACGCTGTTCACGCTGATGATGAACTACATCGCCATCTTCTTCATTCAGCTGATGCGCGAGGGGCCCTGGCGCGACCCGGCCAGCGGTTTCCCGAAGGTGCCGATGTTCGCCAAGACCGCCCGGATGCCTCAGGTCTTCGGCGTGCACGCGGGCTGGATTGTGGCGCTTGTCCTGGTGGCGCTCACCTACGTGTACCTGACCCGCACCAAGCAGGGGTATGAGCTGACCGTCGTGGGCGAAAACGAGAACACCGCCCGCTATGCCGGCATGAATGTGAAGAAGATCATCCTGCGCACGATGTTCCTGTCCGCCGCCATCGCGGGCCTGGCGGGCATGCTGCAGGCCTCCGGCGCCGACCGGACGCTAACGGAGACCGTCGCCGGCGGCGTAGGCTTCACCGCGATCACGGTCTCCTGGCTCTCCCGGCTCAATCCGCTGGCCATCACCGTCGTATCGGCGCTGTTTGCCTGTCTTGAAAAGGGCTCCGGCACCATCCGCTCGGTCTACAACATTTCGCCGTCCACGTCGCAGGTATTTCAGGGCGTCATCCTGTTCTTCGTGCTGGGCGCCGAGTTTTTCATCAACTACAAGGTGATCTGGGGCAGGAAGGGGGGCGTGGAAAAGTGAGCGACGCGATGAACTACCTGACCAGCTTCCTGTACGCCGCGATCCTCGCGGGCGTGCCACTTCTGTTTGGTACGCTGGGCGAGATCCTGACCGAGCGCAGCGGCAACCTGAACCTGGGCGTCGAGGGCATGATGTACATGGGCGCGGTGATCGGCTTTCTGGCCGCCTACGTCACCGGAAACGCCGCGCTGGCCTACATCGCGGCCTTCGTGGCGGGCGCGGCAGGCGCGCTGATCTACGCAATTCTGACGGTCACGCTCAAGGCCAACCAGAACGTCACCGGCCTTACGCTGACCATCTTCGGCGCGGGCTTCGCAAACTTCGTCGGCGAAAACCTCGCGCTGCGCACTCCCGGCGGCATGGTCATCCTGCCCGACGCCACCAAGGCGCTGTTTCGGGAAATTTACATCCCTGGCCTCACGGACATTCCCTTTATCGGCAAGCTGCTGTTCTCCCACACGTTGTTCGTATACCTGGGCGTGTTGATCGCGGTCGTGATGGGCATATACCTCTTCCGCACGCGCCGCGGGCTCAACCTCCGCGCTGTGGGCGAGAACCCGGGTGCGGCGGACGCGGCGGGCATCAACGTGAATCTCTACAAGTACGTCAACATCGTGCTGGGCGGCGGCATCTGCGGCCTCGGCGGCGCGTATGTGTCGATCATCACCTGCGGCGGCACCTGGACGTACAACTGCGTGGGCGGCTTAGGATGGATCGCGGTCGCGCTGGTCATCTTCGCGGGCTGGAGCCCCTACAAGGCGCTTCTCGGCTCCCTCGTCTTCGGTGCGCTGAGCGTGCTCAAGTACTACATCCCCACCAACGTCCTCCCCATTCCCTCCGCCATCTACAACATGATTCCCTTCTTCGCGACGATTCTGGTGCTGGTGGTGACCTCCGTCCGGATGTCCCGCGAACACGCCCAACCCAGGGGCTGCGGCACCAACTACTTCCGGGAAGAGCGGTAACCTCCTACGAACGGCCGCGGCGGGAACGCCGCGGCCGCTCGCTTTGTCAGGCGGCGCGTTTTCCTCCTTATTTTTTAGATCCCGTCGCACTAATCATTGTATTCTTGTTAATTTTCTCGTGAGGCTCTTATCCATCCATGAGGAATATGGTAATATAAGTCATCGAGTGCCCTAATCTTCTTTTCTTTTCCCATGAGATTTTACGAGCACTGTTTTACGGCTTTATGACTCCGCCAGGCTGTACGCGCGTGGCGGCGATGCTTTGTCCCTGGCCGCTTTATCAGGATTTCCCCGCAGGCACAGGTTCGTCATCACTGCCGCGGCGGCGCCGCGACGGATAATATGGAGGTCGACCCATGAAGCTTAAAAACGTTCGGTGGTTGAGCTGGGTTCTGGTGTGCATGATGCTGCTGACCTGCGCGGCACAGGCGGAGGGTCCGGTTGCGTCCAAGACGGCTTCTTCGTCACGAATCTCTGCTACGTCTCGTTCGGCGCTCGAATCCACCGCTGATCTCTCTGCGATTCCCAGCATTCAGGTTATCGAGAAGGGCAAGGGCATAACCTACAAGTTCACAAAGCCGATCAAGTTCGTCGGTAACAAGGCCGCAACCACAACCCCGGTTAAGAAAGCTTCCCTTAGTTCTATTTCCTTTACTTTTGACGCCCTGATGGGCATGAATGATGATTACAATTACTATACCAATTTTCAGCCGCTTACGGTCAGCGTTAAGCCCAGGGGCGCAACCTGGTACCTAAAAACGCTTACCTCATCCGATAAGTCTGTCGTTGCAATTTCTTCGAGCGGCGGTTACTACTGGCTCAATGGCCTCAAGGCGGGCACTTCAACCATTACTTTGGTAAGCACCAATGGCAAGAAGGCTGTTAAGAAGATTACCGTCTATCCTGCGAACAAACCGGTTCGCTTCTCGTCGATGTCCATCGGCTATATGGTGGATGATGAAACCAGTGTAACCCTGAAATCCAAAACAGTTTACGCGGGCGATTACCTCACGATTCTCGCGCAGCCGAGGCCCTGGACAGCGACCTATTATGATTATCCCTATTGGAAGTATTATGCCTACCAAACAACCGCTGTCACTTACTCCAGCTCCAAAGAAAGCGTGGCCACGGTCACGGACGGCTACGTGTTTGCCCACAAGCCTGGCACCGCAACGATCTATGCCACCGCGCGGGACGGCAGCAAGAAAAAGGGCAGCTTTAAGCTGACCGTCAAGGCCAAGAATCCGAACAGTATCCGCTTGACCAAGAGCGTTTTGAACCTCGCGCCGTCCGCAACCTATCAGATGGACTACGAGATCAATCCGATTGGCTATTACGATCAGAAGGTCAGCTGGTCCAGCAACAACAAGAGCGTCGCCACAGTCAGTTCTTCCGGCCTCATCACCGCCGTTTCCGGCGGCACCGCTACCATTACCGCAACAACCAAAACCGGCAAAAAAGCCGCTGCCTGCACCGTCAACGTCAGCTACAGCAAAGCCGCCAACGAGACCAAATACCGCTTCTATGGCATTGGGAACGCCAATTATTCCAGCGCCAGTAAATTGCCGTCCTGCCTGAATGACCTGACCATCATGGGCAACGCCGCGACGGACGCCGGCTTCAACCTCGTCGACACCAATCCGAACTGCACGGGCGCTGGTATCCACAGCGTCCTCGCAGAAATGGCCGGCAACGCCGAGATTGACGACAACGATGTGACGGTGTTCTACTATTCCGGCCACGGGCTTCTGAGCCCCGTAAAGAGCGAGCGCGGCGCGCTCTGCGGCATCGACGACACCTACTTACTGGTGGACGACGTCCAGTACTACCTCGACCGCACGCCGGGCACCATCGTCGTGATCCTGGACAGCTGCCTGTCCGGCCAGTACATCACCACGAAGTCCACGTCGCCCGCCCTTAATAAGGCGCAGATCGCCGCCTTCAACAGCGCCTGGACCAACGCCCTCTCGAGCAGCAAAACCGCCTATAGTTCAAAGGCGCTGACCTCTTCCACTCAGCGCAGCCGCTTCAAGATTCTGACCGCCGCCGCGCCGCTGGAGTCCTCCTATGGCGCCAGTTCGTCGACCGGCTTCGGCTGGTTCACCACATGGGCCGCCAACGGCCTGGGCCGCATCGCCAACTACAATACGGGCGCTTCGACCGCCGGATCGCTTGCGGCGGACAGCAACACAGACAGAGCCGTCACGCTGACCGAGCTTTATAACTACATCAAGACCAATTTGGCCAAGGAATGGGATCCCGTCTATCAGCAGAATGTGCAGGTCTGGCCCGCAGGGGACAAGACCGCCATCGTCAACAAGAACGCCTGACCCCCGAATCCCAAGCCCCCGGCCTTTCCGGCCGGGGGCTTCTCTTTTGCCCGCGTTTCGCGGGACGCGGCCTGCGGTGCGCGTCAAGGCGAAGGAAGCGCGCAGACATAGCGGCAACAATCTCCCTCTCTGCAAACAGAAAAGTTCTCCACGCCGATATGCCGCACCGGCGCACAGCGCAGAATCCCCATGCGGGCGAAGCGATGGCGACAAAGCATGAAAAAGCGCCGGGAATCCAAAGTGGATTCCCGGCGCTGCTACGAACCGAGATTCTCAGCGCACGCTGAACAGCATCTCGCCGTAGCTGGGATACGGCCATTCCTTGGCGGGCACCATCGGCTCGACCTCGTCCACCGCCGCGCGGAGCGCGAGCATGGCGGAGAAGACCTCCTTGCGGGTGTAGGCGGCGGCCTCGATGCCCTCCTCCGGTACGCCCTTGACGGCGGCGTCCAGCGCCTCGGCGGCGGCGGCAATGCCGGACGCGAGCACGCTGATCTTCTCGCAAAGCCCCTTCTCGGCGTCGGCGGTGATGCCCAGCGCGACCTTCGCGCCGGCTGCCTTGGCGAGCTTTCCGCTGAAGCCCAGCACCGCGGGCAGAATCTCGCGGCTGACCATGTCCAGCATCGTCAGCGCTTCGATGGTAATGACCTTCACATAGTTCTCCAGCAGGATGTCCTGGCGGGAGTGCACCTCGGCCTCGGTAAAGATGTTGTGCTGCTTGAACAGCGCGACGTTCTTCGCATCGGACAGGTGCGGAATAGCCTCGGAGGCGGACCTCAAATTGAGGAGCCCGCGGGATTCGGCCTCGGTCACCCACTCGTCCGCGTAGTTGTTGCCGTTAAAGATGATGCGCTTGTGGTCGCGCATGGTGTGGCGAATCAGGCGGTTGAGCTCCGCGTTGAAGTCCTCGGCCTTTTCCAGCTTGTCGGCGAACACGCGCAGCGACTCGGCCACGATGGTGTTGAGCACGGTGTTCGGGTCGGCGACGGAGAACGCCGAGCCGACCATGCGGAACTCAAACTTGTTGCCGGTGAACGCGAACGGCGAGGTGCGGTTGCGGTCGGTGGTGTCCTTGAAGAAATGGGGCAGCACCGCGACGCCGATGTCCATCTCGTCCTTGCACTTGGGGCAGTAGGTGGCCTTTGCGACCAACGCCTCGATGATCCCGGTCAGTTCCCCGCCCAGGAACATGGAGATGATGGCCGGCGGGGCTTCGCTGGCGCCCAAGCGATGGTCGTTGCCCGCGCTGGCGCAGCAGATGCGCAGAAGATCCTGATGCTCGTCGACCGCCTTGATGATCGCAGCCAGGAACAGGAGGAACTGGGCGTTCTCGCTGGGGGACGCGCCGGGCTCCAGAAGGTTCGAACCGGAATCGGTGGCCATGGACCAGTTGTTGTGCTTTCCGGAGCCGTTGACGCCGGCAAAGGGCTTTTCGTGCAGGAGGCACACCATGCCGTGCTCGGCGGCGACCTTTTTGAGCATTTCCATTGTGATCTGGTTGTGGTCGGTGCCGACATTGGTGTTGTTGTAGATCGGTGCGAGCTCATGCTGCGCGGGCGAAACCTCGTTGTGCTCGGTCTTGGCCAGGACGCCCAGCTTCCAAAGACTCTCGTCCAGATCCTTCATGAAATCGGAAACCCGCTTCTTCAGCGCGCCGAAGTAGTGGTCTTCAAGCTCCTGCCCCTTGGGCGGGCGGGCACCGAACAGCGTGCGGCCGGTATAGATCAAATCCGGGCGCCTGTCGTACATGGATTTGTCGATCAGGAAATACTCCTGCTCCGGGCCAACGGTGGTGACGATCCGCTTGACATCGGTTCGGCCGAACAGATTCAGAATGCGCAGTGCCTGAACGTTGAGCGCGTCCATGGAGCGCAAGAGCGGCGTCTTCTTGTCGAGCACCTCGCCGGTGTAGGACATGAACGCGGTGGGGATGCACAGCGTATTTTCCTTGATGAACGCGTAGCTGGTGGGGTCCCACGCAGTGTAGCCCCGGGCTTCAAAGGTGGCGCGCAGGCCGCCTGAGGGGAAGCTGGACGCATCCGGCTCGCCCTTGATGAGTTCCATGCCGGAGAACTCCATGATCACGCCGTCGCCTGAAGGGCTTATGAAGGCCTCGTGCTTTTCGGCGGTGATCTCGGTCATGGGCTGGAACCAGTGGGTGTAATGGGTCACTCCCTTTTCCAGGGCCCAGTCCTTCATGGCGTTGGCGATGACGTCGGCGGTGGGGCGGTCCAGCGGTTCGCCCTTGGCCAGCTTCTTCTTGAACGCCTTATAGGTGTCGTGCGGAAGCCGGGCCTTCATAACCGTATCGTTGAACACGAGGGAACCAAAAATCTCCGGCATCTTGCTCATCGCTTCAACCCCCTAAAGTGTGAAAGGCACCGCGGAACCCACCTAAAGGGCTCCGCAGCGCCTTCGCTGCTGATGGAACCATTATAAAGCCGGGAAATGCCCGCTGTCAAGAAAAGCGAATGTTATTTCGAACGGGGGTACTCCCTATAGCGCGTGGCGCTTCGCGCGCGCCGGGTTTGTCCGGACGCTCACCGGCGCGCCGCCCGCCACGCGAGAAATGCGTCGGCGAGAACCTCGCCCGCCCGGGCGTTGGGGTGTGCGTCCAGAAGGAAGCGGTACTCCTCCCGGGTTCTGTGGCCGTCAGGTTCAGGCTGCCCCAGCACCGGCACGGTGTCAAATACGTCCGCCTCCGGCGCGCCGCCTCCGCGAATCCAATCGTTAACCTGTCGCCAGGCGGCGAGCTGGCCGCCTGAAAAGTCAAAGGGCGGCAAGGTGAACAGCGTCACGCGCATTTCCGGGTTGGCCGCCTTGAGGGCCCGAACAATGCGGCCCAGATCCTCCGTGATTTCCCTGGCGGGACGGCGGCAGGTTCCGATGTCGTTGATGCCAAGGCATACCACGGCTTCATCCGCCGCCTTGGCCTTTTTAAGCCACGGGCCGTCCGCTGCGGCGTCGTAGGCGCGCGCCCATCCGCTGCCCAGGTTCAGCGCGTTATATCCCTCGGGCAGGCCGCGAATCGCCCTCGCCACCCAGAACGCCTCCCGCCCTTCGCCGGTGCCGTAGCCCTGGGTGACGGAATCGCCCAGAAAAGCGATCATCCGGTCGGAAGGCGCGCGGCGCAGAAAGAGCGACGGCAGCGCCGCGCGGCCGTTGAATTCCATGGCAAAGCCGTCCGGAGCCGCGGTCCCCGCGCCGCCGCCCGGCTTCGCGTAGGCCGCCATGACCGATTCCACGGCGCTGGGGATGGCGGGGTCTTCGGACAGCCGCGTCACCGTCCACGAAAACGCAAGGTCGTGCCCTTCGGGAAGCTCCAGCGACACCTCGTCGCTTAAGAAAACCTCGCCCGGCGCCACCGTGCGCGCCCGCAAGCCGTCAAAGGTCACCGGCATGGACGCGCCCCGGAGCGCGCCGTCCCGCCGCGTGCCGCCGTCTGCAACAAAGGTCTCGTCGATGCGCCAGAGGCCGCCGGGCGTGCCGCCGAGGCGGTCCCCCATCTCCCCCCGCGTGGTCTCCCGGACGTTGGAGACCTGAAACCGAAAAATCTGCCGCCCGTAGGCGCCGGGGTCCGCGTAGACCCGGAAGGCGTTCGTAGCCGGGGCGGAATGTTCCGCCCCATAGAATCCGGACGCCACGGTGCTGCATGGCGTAATCACCCGGTAGCGCTTGAGAAGTTCCCGATCGGTCATCTTATTGCTCCCCCGCAATTTGCTTTCCGGTGTTTCAGCACAAGAGCGCCCAAAGCGGGCGCTCGGACCATCAACAACGTCCCCGTGGGTTTCAATCGTGCCCGGCGGCGTGTACGCCGGGCACGGGATAGCGCCATCAGTACGGATACGGGTGTCGCTATCCGCACCTTTGGTCAGTGCGCCGCCCGGAAGTTCCAGAGAATTTCAGGCGCACGCAGGAGTTTCCCATCGCATCAAAAAAACCGACGGGTTTTTTAATGCCTTGAGAGCGCCCAAAGCGGGCGCTCTTTGTGGGCTGATTTGTCAGAACAGCGCGATTTCGCTGATGCAGGTATCGGTGTATTTGTCGCCGGGGTAGACGCTCGTCACCTCGATCGAAACCCAGGTGACCTCGTGGGCGGTTTCAAAGGCAAAGGCGGTGAACCGGGCGAAATCGTCCGCGCCGATGTCGGGCTCGACGACGAAGTCGTAGGTCGCGCCGTCGGACAGCGCCACGTGAATGGTCTTCACGCGGTTGTTGGCCAGCGCGATGCGGTTGTTCTTGGCGTAGGCGGGCGTCAGGCGGATGCCGCGCACCGTTTCGGGTACGACCGAGGACAGCGTGAGTACCGCGCCGGGGGCTTCGTCTTCCGAATAGGCCCAGCAGGTGTCGTTCTTGCCGTCCAGCACGTTGGCCGCGTCGTAGGTGATCCCCTTGTAATCGGGCAGCGTCATCGTGGCCTCCGCGCCGGTCATTGCGGGTGCGCCGGTGATCGGCTGGAATCCCGAGAGGCGCGCGCCGAAGGGTGCCGCCGCATCCGGCGAGAGGGCGACGCGGACGAGGGCAAACAGATCCTGCGGCGTGTAGGTGGTCGTGATCATGACGGCGGCTTCCGCCGATACCGCGCCGTCCAAATCGAATGCGTCCAGCGCATAGGGCGCGTACTGCACGTCGCCGGGGTCGGAGGTGACGCTGTACAGGCCGTCCTCCAGCTTGAGCAGCGTGAAATCCTCAGGCATTTCGGGCAACGAACCGGCGGCAAAGATCGCGCCGTAGGCGGCATCCAGCGCGTCCTGCGAAACGCGCCCGTCGGCCATCCCTTCCAGCACGCCCTGCTCGAGCGCCGCATAGGTAAGCGCCCAGGCGGTGGTCGCGTCCGGCTCGATGTCAAAGGGCACCGCGCCCAGGGTCAGCGCTCGGGCGATCAGCGCGTAGAGCGGTTTTGCGCCCTGGGACACCGCCGCGGGATCTATCGGCTCCGGGGTGGGCTCGCTCTCGTCTTCGTCTTCCGGTGCATCCGTCAGGTTCTCGACTTCGACGCCCTCCGCGGGTTCGTCCGACCAGTCCTCCGCCGCATCGGCGGGTTCGGCGCCGTCATGGGCGACCACTTCGGAGTCGAGCGCCGCGCCGCTCTCGGCGAAGCTGAGCACGGGCATGGCCAGAAGGATCAGTGCGAGCGCGAGTGCCGAAAGTTTCTTCATGGGTTTACCTCCTGTATGCCGCCATCGGGCGGTTCATTTGTATCGGGATCAGGCTTTGAGCAGCGTGGCGCCAGCCTCGGCGGCCATCTCGTATCGGGCGGGCGCCTCCAGCGCCGTGGCGAGCCCACGGACGACGCATCCCGCGGGGTCCTGCGGAATCATCACGCTCAGGCCCGTAGACTCCGCGATCAGCTTGTCCAGCCCAAAGAGCGAAGCGCCGCCGCCGGTCAGCGCGATGGGGCTGCCCGCCAGGTCTGCGGCCAGCTCCGCCGGCGCGCGGAGCACCACCGACTGAACCAGCTGACAGAAGCCGTCCACCACGGGTCGGATGGCCTGGTGGAGCTTCGCCGCGTCCACATCCCGCGCGCGGGGCAGGCCTGCGTTGAGATCCAGCCCGCGAACGCCGGCCGAAAGCTTCGCGCCGCCCAGCGCGCTCAGCACGGAGAGCTTGAGCTCCTCGGCGGTGCGGGGGCCGACCTCCAGCGCGTATTCGTTTCGAAGCAGCGCCATGATGGCCTCGTCCGCCCTGCGCATGCCCCAGGGCAGCGACCGGGATTCCACAACGCGCCCCATCGAAAACAGCGTCACCGTCATCGAGCCCGCGCCCAGTTCGCCCACCAGCGTGCCCTCGGGCTTCATCGGGTCGCGCCCGGCGCCCGCCGCCGCCATAAGGTCCGAACGGATCAGGCTGCAGCCCGCCGCTCCGGCTTCCATGCAGCAGGCGACCAGCGCCTTCACGGTGTAGCTGCCCGCCGCGCCAGGCCGGGCGATCAGCACGCGCTGCCTGTGGCCGATACCCCCGGCACCCACCTCGCGAAGGAGCCGGGCAAACCAGGCGCGCAGAAGCGCCTCATCCGCCACCTGCCCCGCATCCATTGGAAAACCAACACGGTAGCCGCCCGTTGCGCGCCCGTAGAACGGCAGCGCCTCATCGCCAATTTTGAAGGGCTTCCCTTCGTTTCCACGCATCGCCACCGCGGCGCTTTCGAAAAAGGACGCGCCGCGCCCGCGCACCGCCATGCGAACCCCGCTGGCCCCGATGTCCAGCGCGATGTTCCATTGCATCTTCGTAATCCTCGCTTGTCAGATTCTCTTTTGTGGCGAAACGCCTGTCGCTGCTGAATCGGCGGTACGCGGCGGAACCGGCTCTCCCGCCGGAAAGCGCGCCGTTCCGGTTTCGCCTGGGGATGCCAAAGCGCCTCAGGAAACCGGAGCGCCCCTTTCGCCGAAAAGCCGCCCCCGGATACTCAATGCGCCAGTTTGTATTTCCTCCGCGTCGCGAGCCCGCCGCGTATGTGGCGCTGCTGCCGATTGATGCCGAGCACCCGGTCGACGCTCAAGGCCAGCTTGCGGTCGATCCTCGGCAGCCGCGCGCGCATGTCCTTGTGCACCGTCGTCTTGCTGACGCCCCTCGCCGCGGCGCAGGCCCTGACCGTCGCGCCGTGTTCCAGTATATAGGCGGCTTCCGCCAGCACGCGCTCCACAATATACTGCTTCACGCCCCGCCCCCCCGTCGCCAGACTGCCGTTTCAGCCTATGCCGAGGGGCTTGGCCCTGATGCAGGACTTATTTTTTGAGCCTTCGCGGTTTGCCGCGCCGGCCGAGGCGAGATTTCTCGTTTGTGGCCATCGGACCCTCTCCCTTGAGGGCGAGCATCTGGTCGCGGATCTTCGCGGCGCGCTCAAAATCCAGCGCACCGGCGGCGGCGAGCATCTCGTCCTCCAGCCGCTCGATGGTCAGCCGCTTCTCCTCGTCGGACTGGGCGAAGGCGTCGGCCTCCGCCGCGCGGCTGACCTCCATCAGCTCGCGCACCACGGCGCGGACGCTCACCGGTGTGATGCCGTGGGCGGTGTTAAACGCCTCCTGCAGCGCGCGGCGGCGGTTGGTCTCCGAGATGGCGCGCATCATGGAATCGGTCAGCTGGTCGGCGTACATGATCACCCGTCCCTCCACGTTTCGGGCGGCGCGGCCGATGGTCTGGATGAGGCTGGTTTCGCTGCGGAGGAACCCCTCCTTGTCGGCGTCCAGAATCGCCACCAGCGCCACCTCCGGAAGGTCGAGCCCTTCGCGGAGCAGGTTGATGCCCACCAGCACGTCGAACTCGCCCAGCCGAAGGCCGCGAAGGAGTTTGATGCGCTCGAGCGTCTCCACGTCGGAGTGCATGTATTCGACCTTGACGTCCATTTCGCGCAGGTAGGTGGTCAGGTTTTCGGCCATGCGCTTGGTGAGTGTGGTGACCAGCACCCGGTCGCCGCGCGCGGTGACGGTGCGGATCTCGCCGAGAAGGTCGTCCACCTGCCCGGTGGCGGGGCGCACGTTGATCTCCGGATCGATCAGGCCGGTGGGCCGGATGATCTGCTCCACAACCTGCCCGGCGCGCTCCATTTCGTAGGGGCCGGGGGTGGCGGACACGTAGACGGCCTGTCCGATGCGGCCCTCAAATTCGTGAAACTTGAGGGGCCGGTTGTCATAGGCGCTGGTCAGGCGGAAGCCGTAATCGACGAGGGCGGTCTTTCGCGCCCGGTCACCGTTGTACATGGCGCGAATCTGTGGGATGGTGACGTGGGCCTCGTCGATGAACAGGATAAAATCCTTCGGGAAGTAGTCCATCAGCGTAAACGGCGCCTCGCCGGGCTGACGGCCGTCGAAATAGCGGGAGTAGTTTTCGATCCCGGAGCAGTAGCCGATCTCCCGGAGCATCTCAAGGTCGTACCGCGTGCGCTGTTCGAGCCGCTGGGCCTCGAGCAGCCGCCCGCTCTCCTTGAAGGCGGCCACCTGGCTGACGACGTCCCGCTCAATCTCCTCGATGCTCTTCTCCAGCTTATCCCGCGACGCCGCGTAGTGGGACGCCGGGAACACCACCACGTGGCTGAAGTGGCGCGACGGCTGTCCGGTCAAGGTGTCGATTTCGCTGATGCGCTCGACCTCCTCGCCGAAGAATTCCACCCGGAGCGCCTTCTCCATCTCGCCCACAGGGATGATCTCCAACACGTCGCCACGCACGCGAAAGGTGCCGCGCTCAAACTCAAAATCGTTGCGAACGTATTGGATGTCGATCAGCCGGTCGATCAGCTGATCCCGATCCAGCTTCATGCCCTCTCGAAGCGATACCGCCAGTTCGGTGTACTCCCGCGGATCGCCCAGGCCGTAGATGCAGCTGACCGACGCCACGATGATGACGTCCCGCCGTTCGGAGAGCCAGGCGGTGGCGCTGTGGCGCATGCGGTCGATCTCGTCGTTGATGGACGAGTCCTTCTCGATGTAGGTGTCGGAGGAGGCGATGTAGGCCTCCGGCTGATAGTAGTCGTAATAGCTGACGAAATAGCCGACGGCGCTCTCCGGGAAGAATTCCCGGAACTCCGAGGCCAGCTGCGCGGCCAGCGTCTTGTTATGGGCGATGATGAGCGCCGGGCGCTGGGCCTTTGCGATCACGCTGGCCATCGTAAAGGTCTTTCCGGAGCCGGTCACGCCCAGCAGAACCTGATGCTTTTCCCCGCGCGCAAGGCCGTCCGCCAGCGCGTCGATGGCCTGCGGTTGATCGCCCTGTGGCTTGTAGGGCGCGTGAAGCTCAAACATGCGATCCTCCAAAATGTGTTTACCGATAGTATAGCATACCCCCGGCAATCTGAAAAGGACGCGCGGGCTAAATCAAAGGGCACTCCGCTTCCGGGAAGAAAGTCTACTCGGCAACAGAATCCTTCCGTCAAACTCTCCACGCAAAAAGGCGAGGCGCCCAAACTTCGGGCGCCCCGCAAAGATGCTTCCGGCTATTCGTCGCGCTTCGTGCCTTCAGACAGGTCTTCTCCGTCGGAGCGCGAGACCGTGTCGTCCGCCGCCTTTTCGGCTTCGGCTTCATAGTCCTCAGGCTTGTCGCCGGACTCCGGGTGCGTGCCGGTGTCGCCGCCACCGGACGACTTGTTGTCAGCGCGCCAGCGCTTGATCTCGGCCACCGCCTTCTCCACCTCGTCCAGCGCGTCGTCGGCCAAATCGGAGAGGCGCGCCTTGATGTCATCCGCCTCCACGTTCTTCAGCCCAGAAAAGGCGTCGCCGATCTTGCCGAACAATTCGCCGCCCGCGACCTTGCCCTTCTCGAAGGCGTCCTCGCCCTTCTTTGCCAGATCGTCCACCGCCGCCTTGACGCGTTCGCGGTTCTCGCCCTTCGTCGCCTCGCCGATCGCTTCCGCCGTCTTTTCGACAGCCTTCGCCACGGCGCCGACGCCCGCCATCAAAACCTTGCGCAGTTCTTCCGCCATAGTGATCACTCCTTTGACAGCGGCCGTATCGGCCGCGGATCATCCTTATTATACCAAACTCCCGGCAGAATAAACCGATTTTCGTTTAAATTGTCCGATAAGGCGCACCAAACGCGCGGCGGGCGCGACGAAATCCCCGGCGATGTAAGCCCATTTCACGCGGTATCGTCATTCATACCAATCCAGCGCCTGCCCGACGTACTGGTCGATCTCGGCGAGCAGCTCGGTCAAAAGCCCGTCCGCGTCCCGTCCCGCCGCTTCGCTGAGCGCGGCGGCGAAATCCGCCCGGGTGGCGACCTTTCCCGCGTTCCGGGCCGCGTACAACCGCATACCGCCCAGAAGCGCGTCCTCGCCCAGCACGGAGCGGATTTCGTGCAGCACCGCCGCGCCCCGGCCCCGGGTGACCGCCAGAAAATCACCGACGGTGCCGAAGGCCAGCGCTTCGCTGTCCACCGTCACGCCGCCGGGGATGGTGAGCCTGAGCGAAGGCGTGACCCGGGCGTTGAGCTCCGCGACATACCGGTCCGCGCCGTAGACCCTGTCATAGTAAACAAGCGCCGCGAAGGCGGGCAGCGACTCACTCAGCCACGGCTCCTCGGCGGGGTTTGAGCCAACCAAATTTCCAAACCACTGGCGCGCCGTGCCCAGCGCCACCTGATACTCCAGTTCGCCGCGCATCGCGTAGGAAAAGTACTCGTCCGGCAGGAGGATGAGCCCGGATTGTCCGAGGCCATCCAAAAGATCCGCCTGAGCGACGGTCAACGCCCCATAGGGATACGCGCCAAAGAGCTCCGAGAAGGTGTCGACAGCCCTTGCGGCGGCCGCGGCGGCGCGGGTTGCTGCGACGCGGTCCGTGGCGAAGGCGCGCACGGAAACCCCGGAAGCCGACGCCTGGCTGACCTCCACATAGCGCCTGCCGAGTGCCAGCGCGAAATAGCGCGCGCTTTCGACCTCGACCGTCACGTTCTGCCGTGCCTCGCCCGCGGGCTCGGATCGGACGACACCCGGCGCGGCAACCTGCCAGGTGTCCGGCAGGTTGACGGTGGCGCGGTAGCGCATGGGATCGGCCAGCAGGCTTTCGCCCACCGGGCTGACGCGCTCGACGACGAACTCCCCATCCCATACCGCGGGCAGCGGGTAAAAGCCCGTGAGCCGCCAGCCGACGTCACCGGTGCCCAGGGTGCCCAGAGCGCCCGGCAGGATCAGTTCGTATTGAAACTGAAACACACCCAATGCCCCCGGTGCAAGATCGCAGGCAACCCGGAGCACCGCCTCGTCGGTACCCTGCACGCCCCAGTCCGCTGGCTCGCCGTCAAAGTGCACTGAACGAATTTCGACGCCCCCCGCGGCAAAGCCGTCGGGATAGGCGTCGATCATGGTTTCCGTTTCGTAGGGCGCCGTGGATTCGCGCCGGAACGCGTTGGGCGCCAGCTGGAAGATCATCTGATCCAGGGGCTGCCCTGTGCCGTTCTGATAGTGAACCGTTTGCGTCACGCTGACCGCGTCCAGGTTTTCCAGCACCGTCAGCTCCAGGTCGCACCCGGTCTCCTCCGCCATCGCTGCGGATAACAGCGCCGCAACCAGAACGCCCGCCACCATCATGACCACAAGGCCCAGTGCGATCCATCGGACAGCCCTGGTGCGCCAGTCCTTTTTTGCCTTCATCGGACCATCCCTTCGGGGTTACGCGGCCTGGAGGGATTCGATGATCGCCTTGGCGTTTTCCAGGGCGTTCTCGTCCTCGCAGATCGCGATGAATTCGTACGTCTTGCCATCCTCGAGGATGGCGATCGCGCCGAGGGTGCCTTCGCCGGTGTCGTAGACGATCATCCGGGTGCCGCCCAATTCTTCAATGGCGACGCTGGCATAGAAACCTTCCTGCTGGTCGGCGAGGTAGTTTTCGTTCATCTCATCCAGCGTGGGGATATAGGAAGGATCGGGCTCATAGTAATAGGCAACGAAGCGCAGTACATCGTTCGCCATCTCAATCAGGAGACCGTCCTCCTTGTCTTCGGCGGTCAACTCCACAGCCTTCATGTCGTCGGGCAGTGTGGCGGTGAACTTGCCATCCACATCGACGGTCTGCGCCAGGGCCGGAAGGGCGACCGAGCACAAAAGCACCAGGCATAAGAGCATCTTTTTCATGGGATGCCTCCTTTTCGTAACGGACGTCCAGATCAGAATATAGCACAGCACCACAAGCCCTGTCAATCGCGCCGGGTGATTTGTACATTTTTCGCCATGTGTATGATCATTGCCGCGTTCTCTCTGAAAAGAAGCGCCATCCAAACGAAAGCGCGGCGGAACCTTTCAGTTCCACCGCGCCCAGACCATCAACAAAGTCCCCGCAGGGTTTCAATCGTGCCCGGCGGCGTGTACGCCGGGTACGGGATAGCGCCACCAGTACGCATGCTGGTGGCGCTATCTGCACCTTTAGTCAGTGCGCCTCCCGAAATCCCGGAGGATTTCAGGCGCACGCAGGCTCTTTCCCTTGCATCGGAAAAACCGAAGGGTTTTTCGATGCCTTGAAGCGCGCTGGAAAAATACCGGGCTTAGTTGAATTTCTTGAGCAGCTTGACCAGGAAGAACACCAGCACCAGCACAAGGAAGGTGCAGCTCAGGCCCAGGAGCGCAACCGTCAGGCCCTTGGCGGCGAAACCCATACCTGCAAACATTCGCATTTCCTCCTATCCGGCGATCATCATGGAAACCAGCGTGATCAAAATGGAGCCGGCGACGATCGAGCCGATCTGGCCGGACACGTTGGCGCTGATTGCCTGCATGAGCACGAAATTCTCGGGGTCGTCGTCCTTGGCCATCTTCTGGATGACGCGGGCGCTCATCGGGAAGGCGGAGATGCCCGCCGCGCCGATCATCGGGTTGATCTTCTCCTTGCGGAAGAGGTTCAGGAACTTGGCGAACAGAACGCCGCCGGCAGTATCAAACACGAAGGCCAGGAGGCCCAGCGCGAGGATGAGCAGCGTATCAAGCCGCAGGAACTTGTCGGCCACCATCGTCGAGCCGATGGTCAGGCCCAGCAGGATCGTGACCAGGTTCGCCAGTTCCTTCTGCGCGGTCTGGCTCAGGCGCTCCAGCACGCCGCACTCGCGGATGAGGTTGCCAAACATCAGCGAACCCACCAGCGGCACGCTCATCGGCACGATGATGCCGGCCACCGCGGTGACGACGATCGGCAGCAGGATCAGCGTGGTCTTGGATACGCGGTTCTCACCCGAGGGGTAGCTCATGCGGATCTGGCGCTCGGCCTTGGTGGTCAGCGCGCGGATGACCGGCGGCTGAATGATCGGCACCAGCGACATGTAGCTGTAGGCCGCCACCGAAATCGGCGCGATGTATTTTTCCAACTTGAAATAGTTGGCCACATACAATGTGGTTGGTCCGTCCGCCGCGCCGATGATGCCAATCGCCGCGGAAATCCGGGCGATCATGCTCTGATCGGTCTCTCCAAAGATCGGACCCACCAGGAACATCGCCAGGATAAATGTGCCGAAGATGCCGAACTGTGCCGCCGCGCCGAAGAAGATCATCGACGGATCCTTGATCAGCGGTGAGAAATCGATCATCGCGCCGATGGCGATGAAGATCAGGATCGGGAAAAGCTCGTTGGCGATGCCGGCGTTGAAGAGCACCTTCAAAAAGCCGGGCTCGGCCTCGGTTCCCAGCACGGCCGGGGCCACAGCGCCCAGAATGGGCGGCAGGTTCGCCATGATGGCGCCAAAGCCGATGGGCAAAAGCAGCGCAGGTTCGTAGTCCTTTTTAATGGCCAGGTAGATCAGGATACCGGAAATCGCGAACATGGCGAGCATCTTGACGCCACTGATCGTGAAGAGGTAGCCGACGCCGTTGAACAGATCGGCCAACAAGGTTTGCATGCCTTTCTCCCCCTAAAGCAATATTGGCAGAAATCTCATAGATTATAGCATATGCGCAATGGCTCACGCAACAGCGTTCATCTTAAAATCCACGGAAATTTGTGCAGCGTGCTCATACTGTTTGACGCATACCGCGCGCTTCTTCGCGGAAAAATATACACATTGCGGTTTTCGTCTTTCAGCCGTAATTCTGGCGGATTTATGGGAAGTGCGCAAAATTCGCGGTTTTTCGACATTTCCCCTCTTGACGAAAAGCGGATATCAATGTACAATGAGCCATATCCGATTGCACAGATGCCGGTCTCAGCGAGAAAATTGAAAACGCAGAAACACTGGTTACATGGATTTTGTCCATGTAACCTTTTTTGTTGCACGCGAAACCCTTGAATTTGCTGGATTTTTCGGGTGCTCCCGCAGGGTTCATGGGCCGAAAAACAGAGCTTGTAACCTTTTCACGCCGTTTTTGCCCTTCAAACGGTTACACCGCCTCCGGAGTCTTTTACCGCCTGCGGACGCGGCGCAGTCCGCCCTCCATTTTTCGCGGTGGCGGACACCTCCGAGCCTCCTCGTCGTTAATTTTTCTTATTCTTTTAAGTATTAATTTACTTATTCATGCTCTGAACGATTGCACGGGCCCTCTTATTTGTGATACAATGCCGTTTGGTGGATTGCCAGGGCCCTGCGGACGAGGGTCTTGATTCTAACAAGGGAGGTTCTATATCCATGTCGCTTCTCGAGAACAAAGAGAAACTGGCCGAACTTGACGAAATTATCTCGCAGAACAAGGGCCAGCGGGGCGCTGTGATGCGGACGCTTCAGAGCGCTCAGGAACTGTTCGGTTATGTACCAAAGGAAGTGCAAATCTACATCGCCGACGGCCTGAACGTGACCCTCAGCGAGGTGTACGGCGTCGCGACCTTCTACTCCCAGTTCGCGCTTGAGCCCCGCGGCCGGTTCGTGGTGGGCGTATGCCTCGGCACGGCCTGCTATGTAAAGGGCGCCAAGGCCATCATGGACAAGCTGATCTCCTTATTAAAGGTAGAAGCGGGCAAGACCACCGAGGACGGGCGCTTCACGCTGAAGGACACCCGCTGTCTGGGCGCTTGCGGCCTTGCGCCGGTCATCATGATCAACGAAGATGTGTACGGCCGATTGGTGCCGGACGATCTCCCGGCGATCGTCCAGAAGTATCAGGCGATGTAATATGTTTGAACTGGCGCTCCACATCCTGGACCTTGTGCAGAACTCGGTGGCGGCAGGCGCAAAGCTTGTGGTGGTCACCGTAGCGCTGGACACCGCCCGCGACAATCTGACCATCGTCATTGAGGACGACGGCCGCGGCATGGACGGGGAACTGCTCCGCCGCGTGGAGAGCCCCTTCGCCACCACGCGCACGACCCGCAAGGTCGGCTTGGGCATCCCGATGTTCAAGCAGTGCGCCGAAATGTGTGGCGGATCGGTCGTGCTGCAGTCGGAAGTGGGCGTCGGAACGGTTCTGACCGCGACTTTCCAGGCCTCCCACGTGGATTTGCCTCCGCTGGGGGACCTCAGGGGCACGTTCCTCTCGCTGGTAATGGGCAGCCCGGAGCGTCCGGACTTCGTGCTCCGCTATTCTGCGGACGGACGAACGTTTGAATTCGACACCCGGCCCATCCGCGAGGCGCTGGGCGGCTTACCCCTATCCGGGGCGGAAGTTTTCGCTTGGCTGGACGGATACTTGGCCGAGGGCATTGCCGAAGTGGAGCAAAACCCCCGATAGTCAGAATAATCAACACTTTATGGAGGTGTCAAACATGAAATCCCTAGCTGAACTGGAGGCCATCCGTCAAAAGACGCTCGACCAGGTCAACCTTCGCCGCGAACATCAGGGCACCCGCGTCGTCGTCGGCATGGCGACCTGCGGCATCGCCGCCGGCGCGCGCCCGGTAATGCTGGCCTTTATGGACGAAGTCGGCAAGCGCAGCCTCCTGGATGTGACCGTCGCGCAGACCGGTTGCATCGGTATGTGCAGGCTGGAGCCGATGGTGGAGGTCACGCTGCCCGGGCAAGACAAGGTCACCTACGTCAATGTCAAGCCGGAGATGGTGCCGCGCATCGTGGCCGAGCACATCGTCAACGGCAAGCCCGTGGATGAATACACCATCGGCGCGGCCGAATAAGCCCGGCTGATCGATTGAGGAGGAATCACAAATGGATCTTTTCCGTTCCCACGTTCTGATCTGCGCCGGCACCGGTTGCACGTCCTCCGGTTCCACGCTGGTGTACAACCGCTTTGAAAAGCTGATTGCGGATAACAACCTCACCCGCGAGGTCAAGCTGGTGCACACCGGTTGCTTCGGCCTGTGCGAAGCCGGCCCGGTGGTCATCGTCTACCCCGAAGGCGCGTTCTACAGCCGCATCCAGGAGAGCGACGTGGATGAGATCGTCGCCGAGCACCTGGTGAAGGGCCGCATCGTCACGCGCCTTCTGTACAAGGAATCAATAGAGCCCACCGGCGGCGTCAAGGCACTGGACGATGTGGACTTCTACAAAAAACAGAAGCGCATCGCCCTTCGCAACTGCGGCGTCATCAATCCGGAGGCCATCGACGAGTATATCGCTTTTGATGGCTACAAGGCGCTGGGCAAGGCGCTCACCGAAATGACCCCCGCCGAAGTCATCGACGCGATGACCCGCTCGGGCCTCAGGGGCCGCGGCGGCGCGGGCTTCCCCACCGGCCGCAAGTGGGCCTTCGCGGCGGCACAGCCCGCCGGCCAGAAGTACGTGTGCTGCAACGCCGACGAGGGCGACCCGGGCGCGTTCATGGACCGTTCGGTGCTCGAGGGCGACCCGCACGCGGTGCTGGAGGCGATGGCCATCGCCGGTTACGCGATCGGCTCCAACCAGGGCTTCATCTACGTCCGCGCGGAGTATCCCATCGCGGTGAAAAGGTTGAAAATCGCCATCGATCAGGCGCGTGAATACGGCCTTCTCGGGGACAATATCTTCGACACCGACTTCAGCTTCAACGTGGACATCCGGCTGGGCGCCGGCGCGTTCGTCTGCGGCGAGGAGACGGCGCTGATGGCCTCCATCGAGGGCGAGCGCGGCGAACCGCGCCCCCGCCCGCCGTTCCCGGCGGTCAAGGGCCTGTTTGGCAAGCCCACCATCCTCAACAACGTGGAGACCTACGCCAACATCCCCCAGATCATCTTGAACGGGCCCGAGTGGTTCGCCTCGATGGGTACCGAAAAGTCCAAGGGCACGAAGGTGTTCGCGCTGGGCGGCAAGATCAACAACACCGGCCTTGTGGAAGTGCCGATGGGCACGAAGCTGCGCGAGATCATCTACGAAATCGGCGGCGGCATCCCCGGCGGCAAGGCTTTCAAGGCCGTGCAGACCGGCGGCCCCTCCGGCGGCTGCCTCCCGGCTTCGCTGCTTGACACCGACATCGACTATGACAACCTGATCGCGGCGGGCTCCATGATGGGCTCCGGCGGCATGATCGTCATGGACGAGGACAACTGCATGGTGGACATCGCCCGCTTCTTCCTGGACTTTACGGTGGAAGAGAGCTGCGGCAAGTGCACCCCCTGCCGCGTCGGCACCCGCCGCATGCTGGAGATCCTGGACCGCATCTGCGAGGGCAAGGGCGAGGAAGGCGACATCGAAAAGCTCGAAGCCCTGGCCGTCTCCATCAAGAACACGGCGCTGTGCGGCCTGGGCCAGACCGCGCCCAACCCGGTGCTCTCCACCATCCGTCACTTCCGCGACGAGTATGAAGCGCACATTTACGAAAAGCGCTGCCCGTCCCACGTGTGCCAGAAGCTGCTCAGCTACGAGATCGATCCGGCGAAGTGCGTCGGCTGCACCATGTGCGCCCGCGTCTGCCCCGTCAACGCGATCAGCGGCAAGGTGAAGGAGAAGCACATCATCGCTCAGAACACCTGCATCAAGTGCGGCGCCTGCATGGAGAAATGCAAGTTCGGCGCGATCTCGAAGAAATAAGGAGGAGCCGACATGGACACCAAAATGATAAACCTTACGATCGACGGCGTGAACGTCTCCGTGCCGGATGGAACGAGCGTGCTGGATGCCGCGAAATCCGTCGGCATCCGCATCCCCACGCTGTGCTATCTTAGCGGGATCAACGAAATCGGCGCCTGCCGCATGTGCGTGGTGGACACCGGCGCCCGCGCGCTGTCGGCGGCCTGCGTGCTGCCCGCCTCGGAGGGCATGAAGGTCAAGACCAATACGCCCGCCGTACGCGAAGCCCGAAAAATCAACCTGGAGCTGCTGCTCTCCAACCACGACAAGAAGTGCCTGTCCTGCGTGCGTTCCACCAATTGCGAGCTGCAGTCCCTCTGCAACGAGTACGGCGTGGAGGATGAGAACCGCTTCCAGGGCACGATGACCGAGTACAACATCGACGACGTGTCGCCGTCCATCGTGCGCAACAACAATAAGTGCGTTCTGTGCCGACGCTGCGTCGCCGTGTGCGAGAAGATCCAGAACATCGGCGTCATCGGGCCCACGAAGCGCGGCTTCAAGACCACCGTCGAATCGGCTTGGAACATGCCGCTTGGCACCACCGCCTGCGTCAACTGCGGCCAGTGCATCGTGGTTTGCCCCACCGGCGCGCTCACCGAAAAGGACGACACGCAGAAGGTATGGGACGCGCTGAACGATCCTGAAAAGTTCGTGGTCGTGCAGCCCGCGCCCGCCGTCCGCGCGGCGCTGGGAGAGGAATTCGGCATGCCCATGGGCTCCCTCGTCACCGGCAAGATGGCCACGGCGCTTCACCGGCTGGGCTTCGACCGCGTGTTCGACACCGACTTCGCGGCGGACCTCACCATCATGGAGGAAGCCTACGAGCTGATCGGACGCCTGACAAACGGCGGCGTGCTGCCGATGATCACCTCCTGCTCGCCGGGCTGGATCAAATACTGCGAGACCTTCCACCCGGACTTCATCCCGAACCTGTCCTCCTGCAAGTCTCCCCATGAGATGGAGGGCGCGATCATCAAGAGCTACTTCGCCGAGAAGAACGGCATCGATCCCAAGAGAATTGTCGTCGTCTCGGTCATGCCCTGCACCGCCAAGAAGTTCGAGCGCGCGCGGCCGGAACTGGGCGTGGACGGCCTGCCGGACGTGGACGTGGTCATCACCACCCGCGAGCTGGCGCGCATGATCAAGCAGGCCGGCATCGACTTCGCAAACCTCCCGGATGGCGACTTTGACGACATGCTGGGCGATTCCACCGGCGCGAGCGTCATCTTCGGCGCCACCGGCGGCGTCATGGAAGCGGCGCTCAGAACCGCCTACGAAGCCGTCACCGGCAAGACCCTGGAGGATGTGGACTTCCACGCCTGCCGCGGCATCGCCGGCGTCAAGGAAGCCACCGTTGACCTCAACGGCACCGAGGTGAACATCGCGGTGGTCAGCTCCACCGGCCTCGCCGGGATGCTCTTGGACCAGGTGCGTGAGGGCAAGAAGAACTACACCTTCATCGAGGTCATGGGTTGCCCCGGCGGCTGCGTCAACGGCGGCGGCCAGCCGATCGTCACCGTCGAACAGCGCGAAAAGACCGATCCGCGCGTGCTCCGGGCGAAGGCGCTGTACCGTGAGGACGAGAACAAGGCCATCCGCAAGTCTCACGAGAACCCCTCGATCAAGAAGCTGTACGCCGAATACCTGGAGAAGCCCAACAGCCACAAGGCGCACCATCTGCTGCACACCCACTATTCCGCCCGCAGCAAGTATTAAAGCCTGAATTAAGCCTTAAGGACCCTGCGCTTTCGCGCGGGGTCCTTCGCGTTATCCCCACATCCCCTTTCGGCCTGCGCCTGTGTGGTTTTTCGCACGGAAGCCGCGAAAGGCTCAAAATTGTCGGTTTTGAACCGATATTATATAGCAGAGAGTGGATTGTTTCCGTCCCGCTCGGTGGATCTTTGGTAAGGAGAATCGCGATGACGGATAATTCAAGGCCCGTCACGAATCCGGCGCTGGTTCAAGCCATCGAAACGGCGCGTCAGGACAGCACGGAGCAAAACTGGGCGCAGGTGGTGCGCGCGGCCATGTCCGCCCACTTCCTCACCCCGATCGATATGAAGCCCCGGAGTACGGACTCCGGCAGGGAAAATACCTTTAGTCTGCACATGCTCAAGGACTCCGTGGACGGAAAGCGCTACTACCTCGCCTTCACCGACTCTGGCGAACTGAACCGATGGCGCAGGGACGAGGAGCAGCGCGTGCTGGTCGTGTCCTTTGACGACTATTCCCGCCTTGTGCTGGATGGCAGGATCGCGATGAACGGCTTTGTCATCAACCCCTACGGCGGCAACGTGGTATTCAACAGGGCTATGCTCGAGGCCATCCGCAGGAGAAGCGAGGGGCGCGCGGACTGGGGTTCGGCGACCCGCGCCATCGAGAAGGGCGCGATGATCTGCCTGGGGCAGCCGAGCGAGTACCCCGCCGGCCTCGAGGACGCGCTCAGGCTTTATTTCAAGGCGCAGGCGGGCGTTCGCGAAGCGTACCTGCTTCTCATGGACAAGGATGGCGCGACAAACTACCTCGTGGCGGTTGATTTTGACGGCGAGGCAAAGCCGCTGTTTGACGGCATCGGCGACGCGGTCGCGGGCTTTCTCGGCGACATGAGCCTGAACCTCGTTCCCTGTGATTCCGCCTTCTGGCGGGAGGCGGCGAACGACTTTCAACCCTTTTACCGAAAGGGAGACCCCTTTCCCGCCGACTCAAAGTATCCTTGACTTTCGCCCCCGCATGCGCTATACTACTGGGAAACGGTCGGCATGAAGCCGGCCCCCAAAGAGGCGGTTGCCCATGAAGGGAGCGGCCTTTTAAAGTATGTTTCGGGGGCTGACAATCATGAAAAACACACGAAACCTGACCCTTTCCGGCCTGTTCCTGGCGCTTGGCATCGCGCTTCCCTTCGTGACGGGCAACATTCCCCAGATTGGCTCGGCGCTTCTTCCGATGCACCTGCCGGTGCTCCTGTGCGGCTTTATCTGCGGTTGGCCGTGGGGGCTTCTCGTGGGCTTTGTGACGCCGCTTCTTCGCATGGTGCTGGTGGGCATGCCGCCGGCCACGGCGGCCATCCCGATGGCCTTTGAGCTTGCGGCCTATGGCGCGCTGACCGGCGTCCTCTACCGCGCGCTGCCCAAGACCATTCCCTGCCTGTACGCGTCGCTTCTCGGCGCGATGCTGGGCGGCCGGATCGTCTGGGGCGTCGCCCGATGGGTGATGATGGCCTCCGGTGTCGAGTTCGGCCTTCAGGCGTTCCTGGCGGGCGCGTTTGTCAACGCCATCCCCGGGATCATCGTCCAGATCATCCTGATCCCCGTCCTGATCCTCGCGCTGCGCCGCGCAAAGCTGATGCCCGGCGAGGTGCAGGCGTAAAAAATCTCCGGAGGAATCCATGTTGGAAATGCTGCGCGCCCACCGGGGGCGCTACCCCCTGATGGCACCGCAGGACGCGGTGAAACTGATCTATCAGCGCGCCTTCGGCCCCGGTCATCTGATCGAGAGCCGCGAAGGCGCGCTGGTCGCGCTCCGAGAGGAAGCGCTTCGCATTCCGAAGGATGCCTCCGTTCCGCTCTTTGAGGCGATCGGCGGAGGCCTTGTGCGCATGCAACTCGCTTCGCCTGATTTTCCGAGACTCAAGACCGCGGCGGGCATGTTCTTCGCCAGCGCCAGCCACCGCCCCGGCGACGATTTCCAGAAAGAGCTGGGCGCGCTCGTGGAAGCGTGGCCGGAGAGCGCGCCGTATGTCGCGCGCTACCGGGCAAAGGGCTATCCGCCCATCTCACACAGCGACGCCTACCGCGCGGCGTATCGTCCCGCCTATCGGGTCGTGCTCGCCAAATTCCAGCGGCTTATCAAGGTCTTCCAGCGCATCGACGCGCTATTGCAGCAACAGCCCTCCGTCCTCATAGCCATCGACGGGCGCTGCGGCTCCGGCAAGAGCTCTCTGGCGGCGCTGATCTCGTCGGTCTATGGGGCGATGGTGCTGCACATGGACGACTTTTTCCAGACGGAGGCGCAAAAGGCGGCGGGAGAAGCTGCCGCGGTGGCCAACATCGACGGCGCGCGGCTTCGGTCCGCACTCGTTCCCCTCAAAGAGGGAATCCCCTTTGAAATCCGCCCCTACAACTGCCTGACCGGCGAATTTCTGCCGCCGCGCCACGTCTCCTCGGCGCGCGTGCGCGTGGTGGAGGGCTCCTACTGCCTG
Source organism: Bacillota bacterium (assembly GCA_023411175.1). Lineage (GTDB taxonomy): Bacteria > Bacillota > Clostridia > Christensenellales > Aristaeellaceae > JAEZHK01. The sequence goes on from JAEYPB010000082.1 coordinate 29,384, forward strand.
CACCCGTCGATCGCGCTGGACTACGACCTGAAAATCTTCGTGACGGTGGATGCCGAGACGCAGAGGGCGCGCATCGCGGTGCGCAACCCCACGCTGTACGACCGCTTTATCGCAGAGTGGATTCCCAACGAGGAGTCCTACATCAGCGCCTTCCGCATTGCAGAGAGCTGCCTTAAGGTCAACGGACTCGCGCTGGGCGAACAGGACGGGGGCGAAGACGCGTGCGAGGTGTGAAGGCCGACCCCCGTGTCGCCGAATATTTTGAGCGCGCGCCCGGCGCGGCGGCGCTCTTTTCTATTCTGATGCAAAAATGCGCCTCCTTCGGCGACGCAAGCTACGCGGTGGAATCCTCCGGCATCGCGCTGGGTTCGCCCAAGCCATACGCCTACGCGTGGCTGCCCGCCGCCGCTTCGGCACCGTGCCTCGTGCTGACGCTCCGGCTGAACCGGCGCATCCCGTCGGCTCGCTTCTCGCAGATCGTCGAAATCTACCCCAGGCGCTACGCCCACCACCTGAAGCTGTTGGACCCGGCGCAGCTGGACGAGGAAGTACTCCTCTGGCTACGGGAAGCGAAAGTGCTGTCCCTCGAAAAATGACCTGAACCATCAGCAAAGTCCCTGAGGGGTTTCAATCAATGCCCGGCGGCGTGTACGCCGGGCACGGGATAGCGCCACCAGTCAAGCAAGCTGGTGGCGCTATCTACACCTTTGGTCAGTACGCCGCCCAAAATCCCAAGGAATTTCAGGCGCACGCAGAGACTTCCCTCGCATCGAAAAACCGCAGGGGATTTCGACGCCTTGCGACCGCCCTTGGGGCGGTCGCAGACTATCATAATTCCGTCTTTGGCGCGGTCAGCCGTTTAGCGGCCTTTTGAAGGTGAAGAGCAGCGCCTCGGTATAGCCGCCCGTCCCGCCGTTGATGGACGTAACCGCGGCAATTTCCCAGCCGCGCCGACCGTAATCGTCAATGATTTCCGCCGGCGTCATCCCTTCCCGGTTTTGCTTGTGCAGGTTCTTTTCAAGCCGCTGATCCGCGTCCCAAGAGGTCAGGTATTCAGCCTGGTAAAAGTCATATTCCCACTTCACGGGCAAGTCCCCCTTCCGCTTCAATGAATATAGCATAAACCGCCCATTATGTAAACAACGCGCTTCGCCATTCCCAGGCGGATAGTAAATCCCGCGCAAAGCGCGGGATATGGGATGCCGAAACCCCTGTGCAGATTCATGGTTCACCGCCCTCGGCGCGCCTCGTTTGGGCGTCGAGCGCGCGCCCGCGCCGCTAGGACAGCGCCTTCTGGAGCACCGCTTCCACGACCGATTTGGTGGCCACACCTTCGTGCACCTTCACGCCGTCCACGTAGAAGGTGGGCACCAGGTAATAATCAAAGCCGTTTGCATAGGCGCGTTCTTCGCGTTCCTCTACCCGGCGGAGCGGAATGTTCGCGTACTCCGGGTGCTCACGCATCAGCTCATCCATCCAGCCCGAAGCCTGCCGGCAATAGGGGCAGCCATTCATGTAAAAGTACAGAACCTGTTTCATCGTTCTCCTCCGTGCATTGAAAGCCTTTTTCGGGCCTGCGCCCGGTTTTATAAGTTCGGGCCTTTTCATCGGCCCTGCGGTGCTACATCAGCACCGTGTTGTTGATTGTCAGCGAAAACCTCGCACCCAGAAATTCCGATGCGCCCTTGCACATAAACATGCGCGTCGTAAAGATCTTGAAGTATTCGATCACCGGGCAGATCGAGGTGTCGATGGTGATTTTGAGACAGATCTCGTCCCGGTCGTCGTAGACCTCCAGCCAGGACTTGGTGACCGCGTAGTTGACGCGATCGTGGATATCCTCGCGGAAGCCGTCGGGCTTGGGCGCGCGCACGCGGGAGCGGCGCACGTCGGACTTATCCGCCAGGATCAGCGCCGCCGAGACGCGGTTGACGGCGTTGCCGCTGCCCTCGTCGTGGTTGCCGATGGCGGCGCATACGGTGGCAACCTCTTCCGGGGACATGCCCATTCCAGAGAGGATCTGGAAGGCCATCGTCGCCCCGGTGAGCGCGTGGTTTTCGCGGTTGATCACGTTGCCGATGTCGTGCATGTAGCCCGCGATGCGCGAAAGCTCCACCTCCCGGTCGCTGCCGCCGTAGCGCTTCAAGACCGAGGCGGCGCAGCCGGACACCTTGGTGGCGTGGGCCAGGCCGTGCTCGGTATAGCCGATCACGCCCAGCGCGTCGTTTGCCGCCGTGATGTAAGTATGCACGGCGGGGTTGTCTTTCACATCAGAAAAATTTACCATATGGTTTATCTTGTATCCTTTCTTTCAGGCCGGCAGCGCCGGCTCTATGCGGGCTTGTCCGCGCGCATGGCCAGCATGGCCGCGCCGATAAGCCCCGCGTCGTTGCCCAGCGTGGCGATTTCCACCCGCGCGTAGGGCATGGTTTTGTAGAAGATCAAATCCGGGAGCTTTTTGCGCACCGCATCCAGGAGGAACGCGCCCGCCGCGCTGACGCCTCCGCCCAGCGCGATGACCTCCGGATCGTAGGCGTTGACCATGTTGGCAAGCCCCGCCGCCAGATAGTACACGTAATCGTCGAACACCGCTTTGGCGCCGGGATCGCCCGCCCTGGCGCAGTCCACCACCAGCTTGGCGGTGACTTTTTCAGCGTCGCCCAGCGCCTCCCGGGCGATCATGCCCTCCGGTTCAGCCGCCATGCGCTCCCGCCCCATGCGGATCAGCGCCGTGGCGCTGGCGTACCGCTCCCAACAGCCGCGGTTGCCACAGGTGCAGGGCACGCCGCCCAAAACCAGCATCATGTGGCCGATCTCGGTGCCCACGCCGTGGGCGCCTACGAAGGGCTTGCCATCCAGCACCACACCGCCTCCCAAGCCCGTGCCCAGCGTCACGAAAACACTGGACTTCGTGCCCGCCGAAACGCCCGCGATGGATTCGGCGAAGCCGGCGACGGTGGCGTCGTTGGCCACGTAAACGGGCTTGTCGATGTAAGCGCGCATCCGCTCGATCAGCGGAACGTCGTGCCAGAAGAGGTTGGTCAAAAGCGGCACCACGCCGTCGTTGTTGATGACGCCGGGGATGCCGATGCCGATGGAATCGACCGCTTCCAAGGTGTGGCCGCTCTTTTCGAGCAACTCCAGCGACAGCTCCGCCATGTCGCGGATGGTCGCCTCGTGACCGCGCTCGACGCCCGTGGGGCGCGAGCCCTTGATGAGGATGTTTCCGCCCTCGTCCACCACGCCCGCCTTGATGAAGGTTCCGCCCAGATCGATCCCGATCGCTATCATAGTATATATCCTCCGTTCAGGCAATGAAGCTCAATTCACGGCACATGGTTCCATCTTTTTTATGCCGGGCGCAGATTTCGCCCGCTTTGCGCACCGGATTTTTTCGGGCGCTCAGTCCTCCGATTCGCCGAGGGCGCGGCGCATGCGCTCGATCTGGCGCTCGTTGAGCGTCCGGGCGGCGTTGAAGCCGTTCTGCTTGAGGCGCTGGTTTCGGGCGGCGACCTCCAGCACGATGGCGAGGTTCCTGCCCGGCCGGATCGGCAGCACCAGCCTGGGAATCCGCACGTCCAGAATCTGGGTGTAGTTCTCGTCGAGGCCCAGCCGGTCGTATTCCTTGTCCTCCTGCCACAGCTCCAGATGGATCACCATGTCGATGGACTTTGAGCGGATGACCGAGCCGATACCGTACATCGTGGCGATGTCGATGATGCCTACGCCGCGGATTTCCATGAAGTAGCGGATCATCTCCGGCGCTTCGCCCACGAGGCGATTGGCGGAGATGCGGCGGATGTCCACCACATCGTCGGCGACCAGCCGGTGCCCGCGCTTGACCAGTTCCAGCGCCGCCTCACTCTTGCCCACGCCGCTCTCGCCGGTGATGAGAAGGCCGCTTCCGAACACGTCCACCAGCACGCCGTGCTGGGTGATGCGCGGGGCCAGGTAGTTGTTCAGGAAGTTGATGATCTTCAGGACCAGCTGCGTGGTGTCCTCGTGGGTGGAGAACAGCGGCACATCATGGGCCTTGGCAGCCTCGGCCAGCCCTTCCACCAGCGGCATGTTGTGGCACACGACCACGCAGGGGATCGGATAGCTGAAGAACTGGGCCAGCCGCTCCCGGCGGGTGACCTCGTCCAGCGAAAACAGGTAGCTCATCTCCACCTTGCCCAGAATCTGCGGGCGCTCGTGGGCGAAGTGGGTCCAGTAGCCGGTCAGCTGGATGCCGGGGCGGTTGATGTCGCTGGACTCGATGGCCAGCTCCGACGTGCTTCCGGCGGATATGACGTCGAGGCTCAGACTCTCGATAAATTCCTTTACGGGCACCATACGATCAATCCTTTCGGGCGGACGCGGCGGCGTCCTCGTCCAGAAACCGTTCAATCACCTGCGCGACGCCGTCCAGATCGCTGGTGGGGGCCGACAGCGCCTCCGCGCGCACGTGGGACGGCGCGTTCTCCACAGCGTAGCCATGCCCGGCCCACCGGATCATGGAGAGGTCGTTTTCGTTGTCGCCAAAGGCGGCCACTTCCGCCCGGCTTATGCCCAACCGCTTTGAAAGCGCCTCGAGGGCCGCGCCCTTCGTGACGCCCGCCGCGGTGCACTCCAGATAGTTCGGGCGCGACAGCGCGAACTCCACCCGGCCAGAAAAGCGCGGGGGCAGCGCCCGCGCAAGATCCGCCACGACCGGCGGCTCCGCGATCAGGAGCAGCTTGCACAGGGGCACATCGATCCATTCGGAGAGCGGCGCGCCCACCGGAACGCCCACGATCCCGCCGATGCCGCGGGCGTATCGTTCGCTTTGGTCATTCTCGCGCTCGAAGTAGTATTCTTCCCGGGTGAAGGCCTGCACGTGGACGCCCAGCTCCTCTGCGGCGCGGGCGACCAGCCGCGCGTCTTCCGGTGCGATCTCTCGGGCCTCGATGGCCTCCTTCGAATTCAGGTCGTAGGTGAGCGCGCCGTTGAACGCGATCACCGGCGCGTTGACGCCGATTTCTCCGGCGTAGACCGCCATCGCCTTCACCATGCGGCCGGAGGCCAGCACCACCCGAACGCCCGCGCCCATCGCGCGCCGAAGGGCGGACACCGTACGCGGCGTCAGTTCCGCGCGCTTGTTGAGAAGTGTTTCGTCAAGATCTGACGCGATCATCTGTATCGGCATGTCGTTCCCCCAATTTTTCTCCATTTTCTATTATACAACCAAAAGCGCAAAGCGCGCAAATGTTTTTCGAAAACTCGCTTTTAACTTTGGAAATTCGCGCTACAATAGGACTTGAGCCTTTTTTCGGCGCGCCGGGGCCCGCGGCGAGACGCGCTGCCGGAACCAACGCGATCCGCTCTCTTTTACGCGCAAAGTATGCGCACCTATTACCGTAGCCGCCAACGCAGTGCGCAGGCGGCCGAGGAGGTTCCCGAATGACCCGCGAACGCTCATATCCGTGGCGCTTTTCCCTGTTTATGGCAGCCTATTACGCGGCGAACGCGGTTTACCAGGGCTTTATCTCCGTCTATTTTGCGAACAAGGGGCTGGACAGCGCCCAGATCGGCCTTTTGATGAGCGCCGTCCCGGTGGTGAGCGTCGTTACCCAACCGGCCTGGGGCGCCGCGGGCGACCGCGCGAAGAGCCGGAACAACGTCCTGCGCGCCATGTGCCTGCTCTCCGCCGGAATGATCCTGCTTCTGCCGCAGAAAGACGGGTTCTGGTACTATTTCGGCGTTCTGACGCTGTTCGCGGCCAGCTACACCGCGATCCAGCCGATGGGCGATTCGGTGATCCTGGAAGCGCTGCAGAACCACCGCCAGTCCTTCGGCCCCATACGCCTGCTCGGGACCTATTCCTTCGCCGTCGCGTCGATCTTCTTCGGGCGGCTGATTGACGGCCACTTGGAACGGGTGCCCTGGATGACGGCAATGCTCATCGGCCTCGTGTTCCTCTCAACCTACCAACTGCCCCCCACGGCGGGTCACGCCCGCAAAAAAAACAGCGCGTCGATGACGGCGCTGTTTAAGGACCGCAAGCTGATGCTGCTGATCGCGGTGGTGACGCTCCTACAGACCACGCTTGGCTATTTCTACATATTCTTTCCAGTGTACTTTACGAGCCTCCCCGGCGGGAGCCCTGCGCTGCTAGGATGGGCGTTTTTCGTCTCGTCCGCCAGCGAGACGCCTTTTCTCCTGCTCATCGACCGGCTGTTTGAAAAGCTGGGGGCGGGAAAACTGCTCTTGATCTCCGCGGCGTCGCTCTCCGCCCGCTGGCTGATTCTCGCGCTGACGAACAACGTTTGGATGGCGATGGCCTCCCAGCTTCTGCACGGCTGGGGCTTCATCGTGATGACGGTGACGATGGCGAAGTACATCAGCATGACCGTGCCGGAAGAGCTTCGAACCCGCGGACAGATGCTGCTTGCGGTCTCGGGCTTCGGCGTGGCGCGGGTTCTGGGCAACCTCGGCGGCGGCTTCGTGGCCCAGCGCATCGGGCTTCAAGCCACCTTCGGCGTGATGGCGGCGCTGGCTCTTTTGACGCTCTTCGCATTCGTCCCGGTCTTCCTGCGAAAAGGCGCCAACGTGTAGAACCGCGAAAAACTCCGTTCGGCGTCTTGTGTCCGCTCCACGAAAACGGAGCGGGCTTTTTTACGCCTTCGGCAGCGTCACGATTACCTCGACGCTGTCCGGCTTTTCCAGCACCCGGCTGACCGCCTTGACGCCCGCCTTGTTGAGGGAGCGCACGGTGGCGAGCAGCGCGTTGACGAACATGCGCTGGTCGCGGCAGTAAATGCGCACCGACCGGGGGCGGGGCCGGGCGACGCGGTCAATCACGGCTTCGAGGGTGCGCACGCTCATGCCCTCCGACTGGGCGCGGGCCGCCGCCGCCAGCTGATCCGCCTCGCTCCCCAGGCGCAGTAGCGCCCGGGCGTGGCGCTCGCCCAGCGGCGCCTGCCTGAGCGCGTCCAGCACGGACTCCGGCAGCGCCAGAAGGCGCAAAAGGTTCGCCACCGCGCTCTGGCTACGCCCCAGCCGCCGCGCCACCTCCCGCTGGGTCAGGCCGTGCACTTCGACGAGCCGCGCGCAGGCCTCGGCCTCGTCGAGGTAATGGAGCTCCTCCCGTTGCAGATTTTCGACCAGCGACAGGACGGCCGCCTCCGCATCGGAGGCTTCCACCACCAGCGCGTCCACCGCCACAGCGCCCAGCTTTTTGAGCGCGCGCAGCCGCCGCTCGCCGGCGATCAGCTCGTACCCGCCGGGGCATGGCCTGACCATCGGCGGGGACAGAAGCCCGTCCCGCCGGATCGATTCGGCCAGCGATTCGATTCCTTCCTCCCCAAACAGACGCCGGGGCTGCTCCCTGGACGGTGTGACAAAGTTCAGTGGCACACGCCGGATCTCCCGGCGCAGCGGTTGTTCCTCCATCCGGCGGCCCTCCATAAAAAAATCCCGCACTATATATGCGGGAAGAAGGCGGCCAAAGCGCGTTCGACGATCATTTCGGCGTGACAGGGACAAGCCGCCGCACCAGGAACCATCCAACCGTACCCGAAACAAGCATGATGAGGTACACGGGCAAATACCCGGCGTGCTCCACGATCAGTCCGGCAAAGTAAGTGGAGAAGGACAGCGGCGTGAGCACCAGCGCGTTTAGCACGATGGCGTCCGATCGGATCTCCGGCGCGACCAGCGTAATCATGTGCTGGTAGAACCCTGTATAGGCCGATGTGTTGAGCGAGACCAGAACCATCGCCACCGACAGCGGAACCATCACCGGAACGCCCCAGCGGGCGAACATCCAGCACAGGATGTTCGTCAGCGCGCAGAGGATGCCCAGCGCCTCCCCCATCCGCATCATGACCGGGTACGAGAACCTGCGGCACACCTGCGCCCACATGACCCCCGCAACGATCTGCCCGAGGACGGGCATGAACACAAGCGTCGCCAGCTGCGCCTCGCTCAGCCCCGCGTCGCGCCCGAACATCAGGTTGATCGGCGCGGCCATCAGCGTAACGGTATAGAGAAGGCGCGCGACCAGCGTATGTCGAACCGGCGCGTTGTCCCGGAGGATCGGCAGCAGCCTTCGAATGTACTTCAAAGGGTGAACCGGCGGCTGGTCCGGCTGGCTCGGGTGGGGCACATCCCGGATCATCGATAGGACCACCGCGTCCAGCAGCATCAGCGTTCCGCCCAGCGCGAAGATCACCGCATACTGCATCTGGAAGGAGAGCTCGCTGCCCAGCACCGCCCGGAGCGCCCAGCCCACCCCCCGCCCCGCGATCCCGGCGAAGGTCTGCTGCATGCTTATCACCACGCCCCGCCGGGCGATGGGCAGCGTACGGTTGGCAATCTCCGCCCAGCAAAGGGTAAGAAAGCCGTCCAGCAGGAAAAACAGCGCGTAAAGCCCGAGGAAACCCCAGGCTGCCGCCATGCCGGTGACGCCGGAGAACATCATGAGGGCCATCAAGAGCACAATGGGGCGGCATGTGAAGCCCACCACCGCCATCAGCCGCGACTGCGAGCGGAACCGGTGGAAGAACAGCCCCAGAACGAACTGGCCGGCCAGCCACATCAGCGTCTTGATCGTCGCCGCGAACCCCGCCAGCGCCGCGGAGCCGGCGGTCAGCCGGATAAAATTGGTAATTACGGTGTCACCCTGCAAAAAGGAGAGTCCCGCCCAAAAGAGCGTACCCTCCAGAATCATCAGCGTCGCGTTTCGGTTGACGGCCCTCTGGTCAAACATTGCATCTATCTGGGCGCGCGGGCCCGGACTTTTTCAGAATGTATGGGATCAGCCCGCGTATTCGCGGATTAAGCGGAGCACGTTTTTCAGGCCGTTGGCCGAGGGCTCTTTTTCCATCGCGTCGATCAGCGCGCCGCGGTTCTTGTAGACCTCCACCACCCGCGCCCGGAGGGTCTCCGGCGTCATGTCCTCCTGGAAGAGCACCTGGGCAAGGCCCCGAGCCTCGAAGGACTGGGCATTTAAGATCTGGTCGCCCCGGCTGGCCGACTTCGGATACGGGATCAGCAGCGACGGCTTGCGAAGGGCCAGGATTTCCGACAAGGTGTTGGAGCCCGCGCGGGAGATGAGCAGATCCGCCGCCGCGTAGGCGTGGGGCATCTCGTCGGTCAGGTACTCCTTCTGGCAGTAGCCCGCGGTGCCCTCGAAGTTCGTCTCCAGGTTGCCCGCGCCGCACAGGTGCAGCACCTGAAAGCCCGCCGTCAGCCCCGGCAGCGCCGCGCGCAGCGCGCGGTTGATGGCCTGCGCCCCGCTAGAGCCGCCCACCACCATCAGAACCGGGCGGTCGTCCCGGAAGCCGAAGAGCTTCAGCCCCTTCTCCCGGGAGCCGGAGAAGAGCTCCGGCCGGAGCGGCGTGCCCACGTACAGCCCCTTGTCGCCGGCAAGCTTCGCCGCTTCGGGGAAGGTGCACAGAAGTTTCTTCGCAAAGGGCATCGCCAGCTTGTTGGCGAGGCCCGGCGTCATGTCGCTCTCGTGGAGCAGCACCGGCACCCTGAGCGCCGCGGCGCCGTAGACCACCGGTACGGACACAAATCCGCCCTTGGCGAACACGAGGTTTGGCCTGAGCCTCGCCATCAGCGCCACGGACTGCGCCGCGCCCGCGAGGACCTTGAAGGGGTCGCTCAGGTTTTTCAGGTCAAAGTAGCGCCTGAGCTTGCCGGTTGACACGGCGTGGTAGGTAACGCCCTTGACGGGCTCTACCAGCTTTTTCTCAATGCCGTCGGCGGCGCCGACGTAGTGCACGTCCCAGCCCTCGGAAAGAAGGGACGGGATCAGCGCCAGATTGGGCGTCACATGGCCCGCGGTGCCTCCGCCGGTCAAAACGATGCGCTTCAAATCCGAACCACCCTTCGAAATCTCGCCACATTATCATCATTATAGCATGCGCCAGACAAAATGCCTCGCAGATGATGTTAAATGAGCTTTTGTTATTTGCGAAATCGCGCCTTTTGGATTATGATATAAACATCTTCCATCGGGAGGGATTTTGTTGGGCTATCAGGCGCTGTACCGCACGTGGCGGCCGGAAAAATTCGAGGACGTGGTGGGCCAGGACGCGATCGTCAAAACGCTCGTCGCCCAGGTGGAGTCGGGCCGCATCGCCCACGCGTACCTGTTCTGCGGCAGCCGCGGCACCGGCAAGACCACCACCGCGAAGATCCTGGCCCGGGCGGTCAACTGCATGAACCCGCTGCCGGGCGCGGATCCCTGCGGCGCGTGCGAAGCCTGCACCGCGATTCAGGAGGAGCGGTCGATGGACGTGGTTGAAATCGACGCCGCTTCCAACAACGGCGTGGACGAGATCCGCGACCTGCGCGAAAAGATCCAGTACCCGCCCTCTACCGGGCGCTACAAGGTCTACATCATCGACGAGGTGCACATGCTGTCGACCGGCGCGTTCAACGCGCTTCTGAAGACGCTGGAGGAACCGCCCGCCCACGCGGTGTTCATTCTGGCCACCACCGAACCCCAGAAGCTTCCGGCCACCATCCTCTCCCGCTGCCAGCGCTTCGACTTCCGCCGCATTCCGGCGAAGGTGATCGAGGAGCGGCTGTGGACGGTGCTCCGCGCCTCCGGCGCAAGCGCCGAGGACGAGTCGGTGCAGCTGATCGCGAGAAGCGCCGAGGGCGGCATGCGAGACGCGCTGAGCCTTCTGGATACCTGCATGTCGGAGGACGTCCTCACCGCCGCCCGCGTCCGGGAGGCGCTGGGCGCTTCCGGCCGGGAGATGATGTACGAGTTTGCGGACGCGCTCATCGCCGCCGACGCGGGCCGGGCGCTGACGCTGATCGCCCGGGCGATGGACGCCGGACGCGACCCCCAGGTATTCGCCCGGGAGGTGACGGGGCACCTCCGCGCGCTGCTGCTCGCCCAGTCGGTCAAGGACGGCCTGGAGGATCTGATCGAATCCACCCGCGAGGAGGCCGCCCGCCTCATCGCGCAGGCCTCCGGCGCGCCCGGATCGGGGCTTACCCGCTGGATGGATCTTTTCATGCGCGCCGAGGGCGACATGAAGTGGATGGCGCAACCCCGGAGCGCGCTGGAGCTGGCCGCGGCGCGCTCATGCCGCCCGGAAAAAGAGGAGAACCCGGAGGCGCTCATGGAGCGCATCGCAAAGCTGGAGGCGAAGCTGCAGAACCTCGCATCCATCCCCTTTGAGCCCACCGCCCCCGCACCCGCCGTGCAGGCAAAAAGACCGGAGGGCGCGGCGCCCTCCCACGCACCCGCGCCGCCAAAACCCAAGGCCGTCACACCGGGCAAGGCCGAGGCCGCCGGCTCCGAGAACTACCGCGCCGCGCTGGACGCGATCGCAAAATCCCACCCTCAGATCTTCGGCATGCTGAAGGAAGCCTCTTTCCGCGGGCTGGACGGCGACAGCGCGCTTTTGGAGCTGCCCCGCGCGCGGGCATTTTACCGGCAGATTTTGGAAAAGGAAGACAAGCGCGCGCCGGTGGAGCAGGCGCTGTCGGAGGCCTTCGGCCGCCCGCTGCACATGCGGTTCGTGCAGATGGGCGAAGCGCCCAAGGCCGACGGGCGCGTGCTGGAGCAGGCCTATGACGTGTTCGGCCGCGACAAGGTCAGCGTGCTGGACGAATGAGGGGACGGATGCGCAACATGAAAAAGCTCCTTGACAAAAGCCTTCTCTTTTTCCTCTTGATCGGCCTTGGCAATACGTTTCTGTCCACCGCGATCATGTACCTTCTCTATACGCTGGCGGGCTTTGGCTACTGGGGCTCCAGCGCCGTGGCCTTCACCGTGACCAGCGTCCTCAGCTTTCTTCTCAACAAAAAGCTGTCCTTCCAATACGAGGGATCGGTGTGGCCGGCCGCTCTGCGTTTTTCGATGGTGATCGCGGTTTGCTACGTGATCGCCTACTCCCTAGCCCAACCCGCCACCGGCTGGCTGCTCCACAGCGTCGCGGGAGCATCGCTCCCGGCGGAAACCATCGAAAAGGTGGCGCTCCTGACCGGGCAGGTGCTCTTTACCGGCCTCAACTACATTGGCCAGCGGTTTTTCGCGTTCCGAAAGCAGGCGTAGGTCAGACACAAGAAAAGGCTGCCCGCTGGCGAGCGTTCGCCAAGGGCAGCCTTTTTGATGCCTTTGAAGTTAGTCTGCGTGGATTCTCGCCCGCGCCTCGTCCGTCAAGCCCATGTCCCACAGCATGCTGCCGGACAGGTACTTGTCGCGGATTTCGCGGGAGCCGGTGAAGGCGTCCTTGGCGTCGGCTTCGGAGATGCCGAGGTCCGCGGGAACCCGGGGCATGCCCATGTCGCGCATGAGCTGGTCGATCTTCGCCGTCTCCGGAAGTTCCTCTTCGATGATCTTCAGGATCTCCGGCCAGTGCTTCTCGATGGCGTCAAAGCGCTTTTTGTGGTTCGCCGGGTCGTTCTTCATGGCCTTCTTCTCAATGGCCAGGATCTGCGGCGCGGTGTTCCCGAAGATGCGGCGTACCATCGCCTCCCACGCGGCTTCGTCAAAGGACGCCATGAACGCCTCTGTGCGCGCCCGGTCGGGGGTCAGCGTGCGGATCCAGTCGTACAGCCCCAGCGCCAGCCGGGTGCCGACGCCCACCTGAATGCCGTGCAGGTCGGCCTTCTGGCCGCGCTCCATGCCCATCATCTCCCACATGTGGGAGAAGTAGTGCTCGAGGCCGGAGGCGGGGCGGGAGGACTGGGCGAAGGACATCGCAACGCCGGACATCACGAGCCCCTCGGCCACCGCCTGGCTGGCCTCCGGGTCCCGCGCGGTGAGGCGCGGCGCGTTGTCCACGATCTTCTTGATCGACGCGCGCATGAGGCCCGCGATCTCCTCGCAGTACTCCTCTCCGATGATGAGGTTCGCCATCCGCCACTCGCAGACGGAGACGTACTTTGCGATCATGTCGCCGAGGCCCGCCCACAGCATGCGCATCGGCGCCTGGCTCATGATCTCGCTGTCGCAGATGATTCCGACGGGGCAGGCGTTGTAGAGGGTCGACTTGACGCCGCCCACGTGCATGGAGGAGGAGTCGGACGCATAGCCGTCCATCGACGGCGCGGTGCCGACCACCACCTGGGGCTTGCCCACCGCGTGGGAGACCACCTTGCAGCAGTCGTTGATGACGCCGCTGCCCACCGCGAGGATGGCGTCCGACGCGGTGTCGAAGGCCATCAGAATCGAGCCCACGGAGAACTCGTCCGGCTCGACGTGCTCGGCCGAAAGTATGAACAGCTTGTAGGGGATGCCCGCCCCGCGAAGCAGCGACTCCACCCGCTCGCCCGCGGCGGCGTGGGTGTTCTTGTCGCATACGACAAAGGGACGGCGGATGTCCAGCGCCTTCAGCATGGCCGGCAACCCTTCGATCGCGCCTCGGCCCGCCTCAAACGCCTTCAGCCCGGTGGTGTGCACCTTGCCGCATAAGGGGCAGGGGTGACCCTTGGGGTCAAGAAGCTCCTGGAAGCTCATTTCCGAAAGATGTTTCATACCGCTACCTCTTCTGTTTTATTTTCCACGACCGCCTTGATCCGATCCTTTTTATTTGCCGACGACCGCCTTGATCCGGCGCACGCCCGCGGAGGAGGATTCCTCCTTCAGGATCTTGAAGCCCTTGAGGTCGGCCACGTCGGAGGCGTGGGGGCCGCCGCAGATTTCCTTGCTGAAGGCGCCCATCGTGTACACCTTGACGCGCTCGCCGTACTTGGATTCGAACAGGCCGATCGCGCCCGCCGACTTGGCCTCGTCCACGGTCATCTCCTCGCAGACCACCTTGCCGCCGGTCGCAATGAAGCCGTTGACCAACGCTTCGACCTGTTTGACCTCTTCCTCGGTCATCTTCCTGGGGAAGGAGAAGTCAAAGCGCAGACGCTCGGCGGTGATGTTGGAGCCCTTCTGGGCCACTTCAGCGCCCAGCACGGTGCGCAGCGCCGCGTGCAGCAGGTGGGTCGCGGTGTGCAGCTTCGCGGTCTCCTCGGTGGAGTCTGCGAGGCCACCCTTGAAGCGCTGCTCCGCGCCGGCGTGGCTCTTCTCCTGGTGCTGGCGGAAGCGCTCCTCAAAGCCCTCCGCGTCCACCGCGAGGCCCTTCTCCTTCGCCATCTCGGTGGTGATCTCGATGGGGAAGCCGTAGGTGTCGTACAGCTTGAAGGCGGCGCGGCCATCGATTCGCCCGTATTGGGCGCGCAGCTTCGCAGCGAGGGCCGCGTAATCCGCGCCGTCGGCGCGCAGCGCCTCGATGACGGGCTGATTCTCCGGCGTCGGGCGCAGCTTCGAAGCCAGCGCCTCCGCGGCGGCCTTCGGGTCGGCGTTGAGGGCGGCCTCAAACGCCTCGACGGCGGCGGTCACGCGACCGATCTCGGAAATGACCTTGTCGAACTCGCGCATGCCCTGCTTGAGCGTCCGCTGGAAGCGGTCTTCCTCCAGGTTGAACTGCTCGAGGATGTGGGCGTGGTTGCGCTCAAGCTCGGGATATACGGAAGAATACTGGCCCACGATGACCTCGGCAATCGTCGCCGTCGAGCCGGTGGGGAGGCCGATGTTCATGCCGTGGCGCACCGCGCGGCGGATCAGGCGGCGCAGCACGTAGCCCTGGTCTACGTTCGAAGGCGTGACGCCCCGGTCGTCGCCGATGATGAAGGTGGCGGTGCGCACGTGGTCAGCGATGATGCGCATCGAGCGGGTGGTGTCCTCGTCCGTCCCGTACGCCTTGCCGGACAGCTCCGCGATCTTGCCGAGGATGCCGGTGAAGAGATCGGTCTCGTACACGCTCTTCGCGCCGGTCAAGACGCCGATGGTGCGCTCGAGGCCCATGCCGGTGTCCACGTTCTTTTGGGCGAGGGGCGCGTAGCTGCCGTCCGCCTGCTTATTGTACTGCATGAACACGTCGTTCCAGATTTCAAGGTACCGGCCGCAGTCGCAGGCGGGCGAACAGTCGGGGCCGCAGGGCTCCTTGTCGGTGATGATGAACATCTCGGAGTCCGGGCCGCAGGGGCCGGTGGTGCCGGCGGGGCCCCACCAGTTGTTCTTGCGGGGCAGGTAGAAGATGCGATCGGCGGACACGCCCTGCTCGCGCCAGATGCCGGCGGCTTCGTCGTCCCTCGGCACGCCATCGTCCCCGGCGAACACCGAGAAGGCCAGGCGGCTCGGGTCGAGACCCAGCCACTCGGGGCTGGTCAGGAATTCCCAGCTCCAGGAGATGGCCTCTTTTTTGAAGTAGTCGCCCAGCGACCAGTTGCCCAGCATTTCAAAAAACGTCAGGTGGCTGGAATCGCCCACGTCTTCGATGTCGCCGGTGCGGATGCACTTTTGCACGTCGGTCAGCCGCGTGCCCATCGGGTGCTTCGCGCCCAGAAGGTACGGAACCAGCGGATGCATGCCCGCGGTGGTGAACAAAACCGTCGGGTCGTTTTCGGGGATGACCGACGCCGACGGGATCACCGCGTGGCCCTTGGATTCAAAGAACTTCAGGAACAGCGAGCGCAGCTCGGACGAGTGCGTAATGTTCATTCATACCTTCCTCACCATTAAATTTTGCACATTTTATTGTACCCTTGCGTCTGAAATCTGTCAAATTAAGTGTTCGTCAATCCCGCCGCGCTGTGCGCGCGGAGTTCTCCAGTCACGGCGCGCCGTGCTATAATATCCGAAGGGGGTGCTTTCATGGCTTTTGAGGAAATGGCCGCGTTCTTCGACGCGCGGGTGGACGGGTACGAGGCGCACATGCTGGAAAACGTCGCGGGCTCGGACAGGTTTTACGAGGAGACGGTCCGGGCGCTGCCTATCGCGCCGGGGATGCGGATTTTGGATCTCGGCTGCGGCACCGGGCTGGAGCTGGACGCGCTCTATCGGCTCTGCCCGGACGCGCGGGTGACCGGCATCGACCTCTCCGGCGGCATGCTGGGCGCGCTCCGGCAGAAGTTCTTCGGCAAGGATCTGACCCTCATCCAGGGCGACTACTTCTCCGTCCCCTTCCCCGGCCCCTTCGACGCGGCGGTGTCGGTGGAGACGATGCACCATTTTGAAGCGGACGCAAAACTGCGGCTCTATCAAAAAATCGCGCAGGCGCTTCGGCCGGGCGGCGTGTACGTGGAGACGGATTTTGTCGCCGCGGACGACGCGTTTGAGCGGGACTGCCTCGAAGGGATGCGCGCCGCCGTGCGGGACAAACCCGTCGGGTTCTACCACATCGACATCCCGATGACGGTCGGTCACCAGTTGGCGCTGTTCCGCGAAGCCTTCGGGCATGCGGAGCCGGTCTGGCACGAGGGTTCCACCGCCATCTTCCGGGCGCAGCGCTGAGGAAAAGCGCGCGGAGCGCCCGCGGCGAACTGAATCCCCCCGTTTGCGGACCATTCAAAAAGCAGCCGCGGCGCGCTGAGCGGCCGAAGGCTGCTTTTCTTAATCTCAGAAACCGGATCTTACGGGAACCGGGCGGACGGTTTTCCTAGTTGAAGTAATTGTAGACGCGGCGGATGTTGCGCTGGTGCGCGGAATTGGAATCGCCGCTGCCGTGGGTGGTGCTGCCGTACAGGTGCAGGCATATCTGTCCGTCAAAGCCGTTGGAATGGCTGATCTGGGCGCCGTGGGGCATGCCGTTGATGGCGCCCGCGATGTAGCGCCCCCGAACGATCAGAAGCACCGCGCGGCTATCCCAGGACCAGGTGCCGCCGTACAGCTTCTTGAGCACCGCCGTGTCGGAGGCGTAGGCAGGTTCCACGTCGAAGTGGTTGCTGCCGCCCACGCGCCGGATGCGAAGCCGCCTGCCGGTGTTGAGATCCACGATGGTCGCCAGCGCGCCGTCAGGGTATACGCTCGCCATCGAATAGGCGGACCATCTCGTCATCGTGACCTTCGGGCGCTTGCTGCTCGAGGCAAAGAGTTTCTTCTGGGTAGCGACGGTCGCGGTGCCGGAGACGCTGAGCCCGGCCATCATCTGGAACTTGCGGATGGCGGAGGAGGTAGAACCGCTGTACCGGCCGTTGACCGAGCCGGAGGAGAGCATGCCACGCTTTGCCAGTTGTGCCTGAAGCTGCTTAACGCGAGAGCCGCTGTTGCCGCTTCGCAGTGTCTTGTAACCGCTGGACTTCGCCTTGGTCGGCTTGGCCAGAGAGGCCTTGAGCATGTATCCCTTGACATTGCCCACCTTGACTTTGCACCACTTGCCTTTGACGGCGTAGACGGTGACCTTGCGGCCCTTGGTGACTTTCAGCGCTTTGGCGTTCTTCGCGATCTTGCTGTATATCTTGCAGGTTGACTTGGCCTGATAGGTTGCCGCGGCCTGCGCCGTGCCCTGCGTGACAAATACCGTAAGGATCAGGATGACGGCCGCGACCAGCGCCCGTTTGCCCCAAGCGGTTATGCTCAAGCGCGCACTTCCTTCCTGCTACAAATCGCCTCCATTATATTGCATTTATATTACGAATTCAAGCCCAAATAAGAATTATTAACATCTGTGTCCAATATCTTGCGTGCAAACGCCGTCGAAGTCACCAGATGTTGTGGGGCATTCGTCGAAGCGCGTAGTATAATGGCAGGCCGAGGAGGTAGCATACGCCCAGCTGCCCCGCGCCCACCTCCAGCGCCGTCAGCCAGAAGGGCAGGTTGTACGAAAAGGCGAGCACCGCACCCACCACCAGGGCGTTGATGAGAACCGGCGGAAGCGCCGCGACAGCGGGCCTGTTCCGAAGGCGGCGGGTCAGGATTGCCGCGCCCAGCGTTGCGAGCGACCCGAACACCACGTCCAGGAGGGTGACGGCGGGCGACATCAGATTGGCCACGACGCAGCCGACAAACAGCCCCGGAACCGCCGCGGGCGTCAGCATCGGCAGGAGCGTCAGCGCTTCCGCTACGCGAAATTGCAGCGGGCCGTAGCTGATGGGCGCGAGCAGCAGCGTGACCGCCGCGTACAGCGCGGCGACCACAGCCGCGCGCAGGATGAACCTGAGATCGATCTTCATGGAATTTCCTCCTCCAAAAAATACAGGCCGCAATCCAGCGGCCCAAAGATTAAGGGGCGCATACGCGCCCCTTATGATTCACGCCTTTCGGCGATAAAACCTGGTTTTGTTTTTTCCACCGGCTTCGCCGGCTTCAGACAGGAGGGCCTCGAACTGTCTTCTATGCGGTTTTCGGATCGCCCTTTAAAACTCGGCGTTTCGCGTGGTGCGCGGGAAGGGCAGTACGTCGCGGATGTTGGCGATGCCCGTCAGGTACATGATGAGCCGCTCAAAGCCCATGCCAAAGCCCGCGTGGGGCACGGTGCCATACTTGCGCAGCTCCAGGTACCACCAGTAGTCCTCGGGATTCATGCCCATTTCGGCGATGCGCGCGCGCAGCACGTCCTCGCGCTCCTCGCGCTGGCTGCCGCCGCAGAGCTCACCGATGCCCGGCACCAGGAGGTCCGCCGCGGCGACGGTCTTGCCTTCGTCGTTCAGGCGCATGTAGAAGGCCTTGATCTCCTTGGGGTAGTCGGTGACAAACACCGGGCGGCCGAAGTGCTTTTCGGTCAGGTACCGCTCGTGCTCGGTCTGCAAATCGCAGCCCCAGAACACCGGGTACTCAAATTCCGCGCCGCTCGCCCTCAGGATTTCCACCGCGTCGGTGTAGCTGACGCGGGCGAATTCGGCATCGCGCACCGCGGCGAGCCGCTCGATCAGCCCCTTGTCCACAAAGCCGTTCAGGAACTCCATCTCCTCGGGGGCCTCGGTCAGCACGGCGTCGATCAGGTATTTGACCAGGTCCTCCTGGAACTGCATGTCTTCCTTGAGCGTGGCGAAGGCCATCTCCGGCTCGATCATCCAGAACTCCGCCGCGTGGCGCGCGGTATAGCTCTGCTCGGCGCGGAAGGTGGGCCCGAAGGTGTACACATCACGGAAGGCCAGCGCGAAGGTTTCGGCGTTGAGCTGTCCCGAAACCGTCAGCGAAACCGGCTTTCCGAAGAAGTCCTTGTCGAAATCCACCGAGCCGTCCTCGGTGCGCGGGGGATTGGCGATGGGAAGCGTGGTCACCTGGAACATCTCGCCCGCGCCCTCGCAGTCACTGCCGGTGAAGATGGGCGTGTGCACGTACAGAAAGCCCCTGTCGTGCATGAAGCGGTGCACCGCCTGGGCGGCGATGGAGCGCACCCGAAACGCACACTGGAATAGGTTCGCCCGGGGGCGCAGGTGGGCGATGGTGCGCAGGTACTCCAGCGTGTGCCGCTTCTTTTGCAGCGGGTAGTCGCTGGGGCTTTCGCCGATGACGCGCAGCGAGGAGACCTTCAGCTCGAAGGGCTGTTTGGCGTCCGGCGTCAGGACGAGGGTGCCCTCGGCCTCGACCGATGCGCCTACGCCGATGGCGCGGGTCAGGTCCTTGTAATCCGGCAGCTTTTCCTCCTCCAGCACCAGCTGCAGGGGCTTGAAAAACGTGCCGTCGCTCAGCTCGATGAACGCGAAAGCCTTGCTCTCGCGCATGGTGCGAACCCAGCCGCTGACCTTGACGCCGCTTAGGTCGGCCTGAGGCGGCGTTCGGAACAGCGATCTCACGGTGGTTTCGGCCATGGAAAACACCCTTTCCGTCGATATAACACCCATTATAGTACGGCGGCCGCCGAAAGTAAAGGGAAAACAGGGCCTGAAAAACATGCGGTTTTTTAGGATCCGCTCGTTGACAAGCCCCGGGCTTCTTTATAATTGTTCCCGGCGATCCCCGCCGCTAGACGAGCTCCAGCCGCCTCGCCGCTTCCTCCCAGCACACCTCGGGCGTTCCGGCCAGGTCCATCTCCTGAGCGATGCGGTCGGCGAGCTTGCGAAGGTCGTACGTCGCGTTGCCGCCGTGCTGGATCTGCCTGCGGACGGCCTTCGTCCACATCAGGCCCATCTCGCCCAGGCTGCTCTTGTCGAAGCGGTCCAGCTCTTCCCGGCTGTCGTAGGGCACGTTGAGCATGCGCGCCTGCCAGCGGCCGTCCTGATCGGTCAGCATCGCGAACTGCGCCTTGGTGAGGCCGGGGCTCATGGGCATGCCCAACGAGCCGGGGTTGATCAGCTGCTTGCCGAAGGCCTCGTAGCGGTACTGGATGTGGCAGTGCCCCACCAGCAGCACCGCTTCCTGCAGATTCTTCAAAAGCTTGTCCGCATCCCGCGTGCCGGGGTAGACCAGCTGGTTGATGGAATCCGGCGCGCCGTGACAGGCGAGGATGGGCGCGCATCCGGGGATTTCGATGCGCGCCTTGCGCGGCATCTCGTGCAGCATGCGAAAATCCCCCGCCGTCAGGTGGCGGTATGTGTAGAGGAGCGAGCCGGTCTGGCTGGATACGCACCAGCCGTCGCCGTCGGGGTTCGCCTCATGGTCGAACAGGTACTGTTCACGGTTCCCGTAGACCATGTGACAGGGCTTCCTCTGCGACATCTGCCGCAGGAGTTCCAGCGTCTCGTGGGGATCGGGGCAGTCGGATACGTAGTCGCCCAGGAGGATATACCCTTCTGCGCCGAGGTGGTCGGCAAAGGCGACACAGGCGCGAAACGCGGTCAGGTTGGCGTGGATATCCGAAAAAACGGCCAGCTTCATGGGGTTTCTTTCCTTTCAGCTTCTAAGGGTTCTCGATAACAAGGCAATGCTGCGCCGGCAGTTCCAGCGTCAGCTTGCCGCCGAGCCATTCGTGGTTGATCTCCACCCGGCGGGGCGCGCCGGCGCGGTTCAGGGCCGCGAGCACGGTTTCGTCCGGGGCTGGGTTTCCAAAGGCGTCCCGCCCGAGCGCGATGCGGCGGACGACGACGGCCACGTCGTCACAGGCGGCGAAGAGCCGCATGTCGCCCGTCTTCATGGCGGGGCTTCCGTTTCTTCGGGCGATCGCGCGGGCAAAGTCGTCAACAAGCGCTTGGTCCTCCCGTCCCCAGGGGTATGTTCCACGGCAGAAGGGGTCCGACATGCCCTGAAGGCCCGCCTCATCGCCATAGTAGAGGCAGGGCATGCCCGGCAGCGCGCACAGAAACCGCCAAGCGGCGGTGAGCCTGCGCTTGCCCAGCGCGTACTGGGCGGCGGTGAGCTTCTTCGCGGAGCGCTTCTCCCGGGGCGGGCTCTGGTCGCCTGCGTCGGCGAGCGCGTTGACCGCGCGGGGCCGGTCATGGCTTCCGAGGATGTTCATCAGCGCGTAGAAGAAGCCCTTCGGATAGGCCTCCGCCAGGTGGTTGATCCTGCGGGCAAACTGCTTGGCGGAAAAGTCGCCGTTCATGAAGCCCAGAATTGCCTCGCGCAGCGGGTAGTTCATCACGCTGTCCAGCGTATCGCCCTCGCAATAGGTGCGGACCTCGCCGTAGGCCACCTTGTTGGACGCGTCCTCCCACACCTCGCCGATCAGTGCGGCGTCCGGATCGACGCCCTTGACGCGCCGGCGGAGCATGCGCAGAAAGGGCACGGGCAGCTCGTCCGCCACGTCCAGCCGCCAGCCGGAAGCGCCCGCGCGCAGCCAGTGGGCCGCCACGGCGTCCTCGTCCCGGATGATGAAGTCGAGATACCCATCGTCCATCTCCGAGACGTTCGGGAGCGTCCTTACGCCCCACCAGCAGTCGTACTCCTGGGGCCACTTCATGAAGGTGTACCAGGACACGTAGGGCGATTTTTTGCTCTGGCACGCGCCGGGGGCCGGGTACGCGCCGTCGAGGTTGAAGTACTTGCTGTAGGCGCCCGTATGCGAGAAAACGCCATCCAGCACGATGCGGATGCCCTGCGCCTTCGCGTCTTTGCAAAGGGCGCGGAAGGCTTCCTCATCGCCAAACGCCGGGTCGATTTCGTGGTAGTCCGAGGTGTCGTACTTGTGGTTGGACCGCGCCCTAAAGATCGGGTTAAAGTAGATCGCGCCGACGCCGAGGCCCTTGAGGTAGGGAAGCTTCTGCCGGACGCCCTCCAAATCACCGCCGAAGAAGTCGTTTGCGGCGTTGTCGCCATTTTGGATAGCCTGCTCCGGCGGCTCGTACCAGTCCTCGTGCCAGTGCCCAAACTCGGGCGGCGTGCGCTCAAAAACCGGCCTTGACGCGTAGAAGCGGTCCACCATGATCTGGTAGATCACCGTCTCGCGCATCCACGCGGGGGATTCGAAGGCCGGGTCGTACACCGTGATCTGGAACGAAGGCGGCTCGTACGCCCAGACGGCGCCTTCGCCGCCCAGGCAGTCGGGCGCGTTTCCGTAGAACGCGCGCGCGCCGTCCGCTTCACAGATGAAGTAATACCAAAGAAGGCCCGGCGTCTCCGGCAGGCGCCACCGGGCCTCAAAAAGCCCGGCGTCATTTTTCTCCATCGGCACGAGGACGGGCGCGCCATCCCACCAGAGCCGAAGTGTCACTTTCTTCGCGCCCTCCGCCCGGATGCCGAGGGTCACCTGCTCCCCGGCGGCGAGGGCACCCGGCGGCGTCCGGAAGGCCGGATCCTGGGAATTGTGGTACAGCGTCATAGTTGAAGCGGCTTCAAGCGCCAGATTTTCTCGTTGTACTCCGCGATCGTCCGGTCGGAGGAGAAAACGCCGGAGCAGGCCACGTTTCTCACGGCCATCGCCAGCCACTTGTCGCGGTCGTCGTAGTCCCGCGCCAGGTGCTGCCGGGTGCGCAGGTAGTCGGGCAGATCCTTGAGCACAAAGTAGGGGTCGGCCATCCCGCCGTTGTCTCCGAACAGGAGCGCGTGGTAGAGCTCCTGGAACAGGTGCGGGTTGTCCGGGGACAGCGTGCCGTCGATGAGCATGGTCAGCGCCCGGCGGATGTCGGCGTTGGTCTCAAAGATGGCGCTGGCGCGGTAGGTGGCATAGCCGCGCTCCACCTCCTCGGCGGAAAGGCCGAAGATGTAGATGTTGTCCGCGCCCACCGACTGGAAGATTTCGACGTTGGCGCCGTCCATCGTGCCGATGGTCACCGCGCCGTTCATCATGAACTTCATGTTGCCGGTGCCGCTGGCCTCCTTGCCGGCGGTGGAGAGCTGTTCGGACACGTCGGTGGCGGGCATCAGAACCTCCGCCGCGGACACGCAGTAGTTCTCAAGGAACACCACCTTGATCAGCTTCGACGCCCGGGGGTGCTTTGCGACCAGTTCGCCGATGGCGTTGATGAGGCGGATGATCAGCTTCGCCCGGTAGAAGCCCGGCGCGGCCTTCGCGCCGAAGATGAAGGTGACCGGGTGGAAGTCGAGGGTCGGATTCCTGTCGATGCGGTCGTAGATCATCAGGATGGACAGCGCGTTCATCAGCTGGCGCTTGTACTCGTGCAGGCGCTTCGCCTGCACGTCGAAGATGGTCTGGGTGTCGAGCGCGACGCCCTGCCGCCTGCGGATGTAGGCCGCCAGCGCCTTCTTGTTTTCATTCTTGACGGCTTCGAACTTCTTCCGGAAGGCCGCGTCGTCCGCGAAGGGCAGAAGATCCCGGAGTTTGTCCGGGCGCTTGCGCCATGCGTCGCCGATGGCCTCGTCGATGAGCGCCGAAAGCGCTGGGTTGGACTGGATCAGCCAGCGGCGGTGGGTGATGCCGTTGGTGATGCCCCGGAAGCGGTCCGGCTCGATCAGGTAGAAGTCGTGGAAGGTCTGGCGCTTCAGGATGTCCGCGTGAATCTGGCTGACGCCGTTGACCGAGTGGCACATCGAAACGCAGAGGTTTGCCATGTGCACCTGGCCGTAGCCGATGATCGCCATGCGGCCGATGCGCTCCCACTGGCCGGTGTACACGCCCCACAGCTTCCCGCACAGGCGCTCGTTGAGCTCCTTCAGGATCATGTAGATCCGGGGCAAAAGCCGCTCCACCATCTCCTCCGGCCATCTTTCGAGGGCCTCCTGGAGCACGGTGTGGTTGGTGTAGGCGCAGGTTCGGCGGGTGATGTCCTCGGCGCGGTCCCAGTCGAGACCGTGCTCGTCGATCAGGATGCGCATCAGTTCCGGAATCGCCATGCCGGGGTGCGTGTCGTTGATGTGGATGGCCACCTTGTCCGGGAAGATGTCCCAGTCCCGGCCGTGAACCTTGATGAAGTCCTTCACCGCATACTGCACCGACGCGCTGGAGAAGAAGTACTGCTGCTTCAGGCGCAGCTCCTTGCCCGCGGCGTGGTTGTCCTCCGGGTAGAGCACCTTGGAGATGACCTCGGCCAATTCCTTCTGCTCGACCGCCTGCACGTATTCGCCGCGGTTGAAGGAGGGCATGTCGATGGTCTTGGGCGAGCGCGCCGACCAGGTTCTGAGCATGTTGACCATCGTGGAGTCGTAGCCCAGGACCGGCATCTCATAGGGCACAGCCTCCACCATGTAGCTGCCCGCCTGGCGGTAGCGGGTGCGGCCGATGCCGTCCACGTACTGCTCGACGGTGCCGCCGAAGTGCACCTCCACCGCCTGGTCCGGCCTCGCGATCTCCCAGAGGTTGCCGTTGTCAAGCCAGTTGTCGGGCATTTCGACCTGATATCCGTCCACGATTTTCTGGCGGAACAGGCCGTATTCATAGCGGATGGTGCAGCCCATCGCGGGCAGCTGAAGCGCGGCGAGCGAATCAAGAAAGCAGGCCGCCAATCGCCCCAGCCCGCCGTTTCCGAGGCCGGGCTCCGGCTCCTGCTCAAAGACCAGCGATTTGTCGATGCCGAGTTTCTGGAAGGCCTCCATATATTCACGCTCGTTGGTCAGCGCGATCATGTTGTTGTGCAGCGCGCGGCCGACCAGGAACTCCGCGGACAGGTAGTAGAGTTTTTTGGATTTTGCTTCTTTACGCACGCCGCGGGACTCCGCCCGGCGCTGCATGATTTCGTCGCGCACCGTCGAAGCGACCGCCTGATAGATCTGGTTTGGCGTGGCGTCAGCGAGCTCGCAGCCAAAATGGCGCTGCAGCTTGCTCACGATGGACCGGGCAATCTGCTCCTCCGTCATTTTTTGATAGCCCATGGCCGACCCTCGCTTTCCTTGTGGATTCCTTCCCGTGGGATGGATGGGTCATTGTAGCACACGGCGAAAGCCGCTCGCAAGAGCGCTTGTATTAACGCGGTTATTGTTTGGTTAAGCCTTTTCTCGCGATCGCGAGGCAAATCGCGCACATCGTAAGCAGGCCGCCGCCAGACTTTTCCCTAAGGCACACCGCCGCGCTCTGGCGCACGCGCTTTTCGTACGCCCAAAGCGCACCCTCCGCCGCGGGCAGTTCCAGAAGTTTTATTCCCTCCAGAAGGAGCGGAATCCCGTCCGCCTTGCCGCCTACAAGCCCCGACAGCGATGCGGCGAGGGCGTCCCCTGCCGCGCGCGGCCGCGCCCATTCGGAAAAAGCGTCGATCAGCGCCGTTTCCGGCGTCAGCGCATAGAGCGCGCCGCGCGCTTCGGCGTCAAACCCCGGAAGCGGCGCAGCGCTCAGGTACAGCGCGCCGCCCCGGTCGACCCGGGCGCGGGGCGCGGCCTGCCGGATGGGGTGTTCAACGCGCAAGCGGCACGACCTCCCCGAGGCAGTCCACCAGGTCCATCGGGCCCATGGAGACCTCTCCGAATTTCTTCGCCGCCGCTTCGCCCGCGAGGCCGTGGAGCTCGTCCGCGACCCAGGCTGCCTTTTCCGGCTCGATCCGCTGGGCGAGGAGCGCGCCCAGAATTCCCGTCAGCGCGTCGCCGCTGCCGCCCCGCGCCATGCCGGGGGTGCCGGAGGCGCTCAGGTAGACCCTCTCCCCGGCGATGGCGCTGGTGGGCCCCTTCAGGATGGCCGTCGCGCCCAGCGCCCGCAGGCGGCGCGCGCCCTCGATCAGGTTTTCGGGCTTTTCCCCGATCAGCCGCGAGGCTTCGCCGGGGTGGGGCGTGAGTACGTGGCGTGGCCTAAGCAGCGCCACGAGGTCCGGGTTCTCCGCGATCAGGTTGAGCGCGTCGGCGTCCGCCACCGCCGGGAGGCCCGATTCCAATACCAGCCGAACGGCCCCCGGATGCGCCCGCCGAGAAAGCCCCGGCCCGATGGCCACGGCGGTCGCGCCGTCCAGCGCCGCCCGGAGCGCGGGCAGCGCCCTTTCGGAAACCGCGCCATTCTCCTCCGATAAAGGCAGGCAGGTGGCCGCTGGCGCGCCCAACTGCAAAATCGGCACGATGGATTCCGGGCACGCGATGGTCATCAGCCCCACGCCGCACTTTTGCGCCGCCCGCGCCGCGATCAGCGCCGCCCCAGCCATGCCGACGGAACCCGCAACGAGCAGAAGTTGTCCGAAGGTGGACTTGTGGCTCTCGCGGCTTCGCGGGGGCAGCGCGTGCCGAAGGTCGCCCTTCTCGACGAGAAGCGCCGCCCCCGGAGCATCGCCCTCAAGCCCTACGGGCCGGACGACCACTTCCCCGCAATACTCCGGCCCCGCAGACAGGATGTGCCCGGCCTTCAGGTGCTCGAAGGTGACCGTCACATCCGCCCCGACCGCAGTACCCAGCGGCCGCCCGGTGGTGGCATCCAGCCCGGAGGGGATGTCCACCGCAAAGACGAGGCTCCCGGCGCGCCGGTCCGCCACCATCCGCGCCGAAAGGCGCGCGGCAGCCCCCTCCAGCGGCCGCTTCAGGCCGATGCCAAACAGCGCGTCCACCCACGCGTCGGGCCGCTCGCCGGCCTCCTCCGGGCCGCGAAACCAGACCCGGGGCGTCTCGTGGGCCCGGACGCAGTTGGTCAGCGCGTCTCCGGTGAGCCGCGCCTCCTCGCCTATGGGGATGACCACCGCCCGGCCGCCCCGCTGCGCGTACAGCCGCGCCGCGGCGTAGCCGTCCCCGCCGTTCATGCCCGGCCCGCAGGCAAAGTACACCAGCGCGCGAGGCTGAAGTCTTTTTAAGAGCTCGTCCGCCACCGCGGCCGCCGCCCGCTCCATTGCGTCAATCGATTGAACGCCCCGCCGGAAGCATTCCGCTTCCAGCGCGCGCATTTCTTCCGCCGTAAGGACCGTACGCATACATCCCACCCCCGGTCATTCTATTGTATCCCAGCGGGGCCGCGCGGTCAAACGGGAAGTCGCGCCCCCTGCTTTTTTCCTCGAAAATATTTTTCATCCAAGACCTGCGGCAGTGGCACAAAATCCAGGATTTTCCGTCTTAACAATTGTGGCGCCGCGCTCTTAGCAGGCGCACGAACAAAACGATGATTTGGGGGATTCACCATGAAACGGCCATGCATCCAGGTTCTCGCCTTCGCGCTTCTCCTACTCGCCGTATTCCCCGCCTTCGCGGAGTCATCCGGGAAGAGCTCGCCGTTCACCGGCGCGGACATCGAAACCATTTCACAGGGCCTCGTTACCGTGGGCGACTACGCCGCCCTTCTTTCGCCGGACGACTGCGCCTGGGCCTATCAGGGCCCCGCCACCGGCGAGACCTACCTGACCCTGCGCAGCGCGGCGGAGGATGGCGCGCCGCTGGGCGAGGTCACCCTGCGCGTAAGCCTCGAAGACGGCCTGATCGAGGGCCGCCAAGCCGGGGAAAGCGAAGCGCTGCCGGAGGGGCTTGACGGCCTCGGCGCCGACCTTCTCAGCGCCAAATGGCAGCGCGCGGACTACCCGCTGCCCGCCATACGGGGCGTACAGCCCGGCGCGGCGCAGGCGGACGTGGCCGCCGCGTTCTTCACCCGGAGCGTCGGCGTCGCCGACTACACCGTTCAGGACATCAACCCGGCCGTGGACGAAACCTGGTACAGGAACGAAACCTGGCCTGTGGGCGGCTTTACCCTAGCGACAGAGAATGCGGACGGCATTGCGGCCTTCCTGTACGGCTGGTGCACGCTGGACGAACCGGACCAGTGGCGCGAGTACCGATCCCTCTTCTACCATATGGACGACGGCGTTGTATCGGCCATCGACCTCGCCTACTCCACTGACCCTGAGTAGCCGCAGGGGGATTACTGCCAGTACGTCGCTGGAACACGCCACGGCCGCCGGAAAATCCGGCGGCCGTGGCGTTTCCGTCAGCAAATCCCGCGAAATCCGCCCTGCATTCAGGCGGGCGCGTCTGTCAGTCCACCTTCAGAATGGTGATGGATGCCAGCACGTCGTCGCCGGTCAGGTCGAAGGCGTTCGACGAATGGAGGCTCAGCACGTCGTCCTCGCTGGCGCTGATCACGGCGTTCAACTCGTACGACGCGGAGGAACCGGTGGTGGTCTTGGCGATGTTGATGGCGGTACCGGGCACCTCGACGCCGTTCAAGTGCAGCGACAGCCGGGTGGTCAGCGTTTCGTTCGCGGGCACCAGAATCTTGACGAAGATCAGGTAGGTGCCGCCGCACATCAGCAGAATTTCGCCGCGGCATTGGCGGAACGCGCCGCTTGTGTAGCTGCAGATCGATTCAAACGGAACACGCCCGCCATTCTCGCGGACCACGAGGCGCTCGGTCTGGGCGCAGTGGAGGTAGATGTTGTTGGCCCAGTCGCGGCTGCAGGGATCAGGATCGGGCGCACACGCGCCGCGGTAGATCGGGTCGCGGAAGAACTCGCCTTCAAAGCAGTCCGGCGGATTGGCGCAGTCGCAGCAGCCCCTGGGGTCAAAGTCCCGGCAAGGACGGCGGCGTTCGCCGCAGAATCCGGAACTGCATCCGTGGTGTCCGCAGCCACCCCGGCGTTTTTGATTGAGAACGTATGACACGTTTCTTCGCTCCTTTCGGGGGAATCCGTGCCATACTATGCACCCTCAACTAGGGTAGTGCCACGCGCCTGCCGCCGCGAAACGCCTCGAAGTGCAAAAAAGCGCCCAGCGCCTTCGCCGTGGGCGCGGTTTTGCCCACCGAGCCGATCTTCTGCCCGCGCCGCACCCAGTCGCCCACGGAAACCGGCAATGCCTTTGAGAGGTTCCCATACCGCGCGACGAGGCCGTCCGCTTCCGTCTCGACAAGATAGCCCAACTGCGGATCGTACTCCGCGCGGGTAACGAACCCGTCCGCCGCGGCGAGGACGTCCTCCCCCGCCTCCGCCCGGATGTCGACGCCCGGATGGGTTTCGTACAGCCCCAGCGGCTGGAACCACACGGGGGTTTCGGCATAATCCCGGAGGATCTCACGCCCGGAAACGGGCCAGCCCAGCGCCGGCGCAATCGTCAAAGCCGGCGTGGGTGCCGCCGAAGCGACGGGCACGGCGGTCACCTGCGCCGCCACCTCCGCCGCGCGGTCATACCCCGCCGCCACTTGAGGCGCTCCGAACAGCTTCGCGCGGCCGTAGATTGCCGCCCCCGCGATCAGGAGAAGACAGAGCGCCGCCAAAAGATAGAAGCCCCATTTCTTCCAAAATAACCGGAGCTTCCCCGCCCAATCCTTCATGATTCATCCCTCCACGCCGAGTATGCGCGCTTTTTGAACCGGCATGCAGCGCGGCTCATAGGATGGAAAGACGAAACGGAGGCGGTGCCCTTGACGACCCTTGCGGATCTGCCCATCGGCGGCTCGGCAAAGATATCGGCCCTGGAAGGGGGCGCGGCGCTTCAGCGTCGGCTGCTCGATCTGGGCTTTACGGCAGGCGAAACAGTCCGATGCCTGTTCGCCGCACCGTCCGGCGAACCGCGCGCCTACCTGACCGCCGGCGCGGTAATCGCGCTCCGACGGGAGAGCGCGCGGTCGATCTTTATCAGCCAGGCAGGAGGGGACGGACGTGGCTTCTAAAAAGGTAATCGCGCTGGCCGGGAACCCCAACGTGGGCAAGAGCACGCTCTTCAACCACCTGACGGGCCTCCGGCAGCACACCGGCAACTGGCCGGGCAAGACCGTGGCGCTGGCGCGCGGCACCTTCGAGCGAGGCGGGCGTACATACGAGCTGATTGACCTACCGGGCGCCTATTCTCTGGCGGCGCGCTCCGCGGAGGAGGAGGTGGCGCGGGATTTCCTCCTGACCGGCATGGCCGACGGCGTGGTCGTGGTCATGGATGCCACCAGCCTCAAACGCAACCTGAACCTGGCGCTTCAGATCCTTGAAATGACCGGGCGGGCGATCCTGTGCGTCAACCTGATCGACGAGGCGGACCGGCAGAACATCCGGATGGACGGGGCGCTCCTCGAGCGCATGACGGGCGCGCCGGTGGTCATGATCAGCGCGCGCGGGCGGCAGGGTCTCCGGGACCTGATCCGGCGAATCGACCTCGTGGGCTCGCTCCCCTCCACGCCCTACCACGCCCCCTACCCGCTGGCCGTTGAGCGCGCGATCCGGCATGTCGTCCGCGCGCTTCCCCCTCCGCCGGAGCCGGTCATGTCCGCGAGGTGGGTGGCGCTCAGGCTCCTTGAAGCGGACCCATCCCTTGAGGGGCATCCGGCGCTCGCGCCTTTCAGGACGCCGGAGGTGATCGCCGCCGTGGAGGAAGCCCGCGCGCAGATGGCGCGGGAGGGGTGCCCGGCAGAGAAACTGGCGGCGACGGTGGTGGAGTCCATCTACCGGGCGTCTGCGGCAATCTGCGCTCGGTGCGTAAAGGGAGGCGAGGGGACGGACAGCCGGCGCTTGGCCGTTGACCGGCTGGTGACGGGCAGGCGCGCCGGCATCCCGCTGATGCTGCTGCTTCTGGCGCTGGTTTTCTACATTACAATCGCCGGGGCAAACGTGCCTTCGGAATGGCTGGCGTCGCTGTTTGAAAAGGGGCGTGCGATGCTCGCGGCACGCCTCCCGCCGGGCTGGATGACCGGCCTCCTGGTGGACGGAATCTACCGGGTGACGGCCTGGGTGGTTTCGGTGATGCTGCCGCCAATGGCCATCTTCTTCCCGCTGTTCACGCTGCTCGAGGATTCGGGCTACCTCCCCCGGGTGGCGTTTAACCTGGACAACGCCTTCGCCCGCTGCCGCGCCTGCGGCAAGATGGGCCTTACCATGTGCATGGGGCTTGGGTGCAACGCCGCAGGGGTGATCGGCTGCCGGATCATCGACTCTCCCCGGGAGCGGCTGATCGCCATCCTGACCAATGCGATGGTGCCCTGCAACGGCCGTTTTCCGGCGATGGTGCTATTGCTGGGCGCGCTGTTCGCGGGCAGCGGCGCGCCGCAGCTGATGGGTGCGCTGGGGCTGACGGGGCTGATCGCGCTGGGGGTAGCGGTGACGATGGCTTCGTCCAGAATACTCTCGGCGACGCTGCTTCGCGGCATGCCGTCGGCCTTCACGCTGGAATTGCCACCCTACCGCAGGCCGGAATTCGGCAAGGTGCTCGTGCGCTCCTTGATCGACCGGACGGCCTTCGTGCTGGGTCGCGCCCTCGTCTCCGCCGCGCCGGCAGGCGCCCTTCTGTACATTCTTGCCAACCTGCGCCCCGGGGGTGTGAGCCTGGTCGCCCGCATGGCCGGGGCGCTGGATCCCCTCGGGTATGTGCTGGGCATGGACGGCATGGTGCTGACCGCCTTCATCCTGGGCTTTCCCGCCAACGAGATCGTGCTGCCCATCGCGGCGATGGGGTACCTCTCCGAGGGGACGCTGGGCGGGGCCTCCGCCGCAGCGCTTTGGGATGTGCTGATGAAAAACGGTTGGACGGCGCGCACCATCGTCTGCTTCCTTCTGTTTTCACTATTCCATTGGCCCTGCGCCACCACCTGCCTGACCATCCACCGCGAGACCGGCAGCCTGCGCTGGACGCTGGCCGCAATCCTTATGCCCACCCTGATCGGCGCCGGACTTTGCGCGCTGACCACATTTGTCTGGAGGTGCTTTCCATAAAGGGCGCAGAAAATCCGCTTCGCGGCTTCTCAGCGCCAAAGAGGAACTCTGCGCGCGCCTGAAATCCTCCCGGATTTCCGGGCGGCGCACTGACTACGGAAACTGCGTTCCCGGCGTGCATGCCGCCGG
This sequence comes from Bacillota bacterium, assembly GCA_023411175.1. Taxonomy (GTDB): domain Bacteria; phylum Bacillota; class Clostridia; order Christensenellales; family Aristaeellaceae; genus JAEZHK01. The sequence continues at coordinate 61,067 of JAEYPB010000082.1, forward strand.
AAACGTTCGAAGAGGGGCCGAATGTCCATGCCCATCATCCGCAGACGAGACGATTGATCTGGAGGTGTTTTTCATGACGCCCTGGCAGCTGTCGCTCCTGTGCCAACTGGCCTACTACGACTTTCCGGAGGGCAACGACGCGCTGGGCGAGACGGCGGCCGTTCTGGCCGCAGAACTTCTCGCCGCGCCGGGCGAGCTCCCCCCCTACGGCCGGCAGCCGATGGTCGACATCACCCAGGATCCCGTGGTCGGGCCGATGGTGCTGATCGCCCGCGAAGTGGACCTGACGCAGCCCGGCTTCGCGGCCTACGCGTTTCAGTCCCCCGAGGAGGGCAAGGTGGTCGCCATGCGGCCCACCGAATCCCATACATCCCTGTCCGGCATCATGGACTGGACGGACAACTTCATGGCGCCTCTCGTGGGCTCGACGCAGTACCGGTCGGTAGAGCGCTTCGTCAACCGCTTCCCCGATGGACGGCTGATGCTGACCGGCCATTCGAAGGGCGCGCACAACGCGATGTACGGCCTTGCCGTGGCGGAAAACGGCGGCGCGGCCTGCGTGTGCTTCGACGGGCAGGGCTTCGCCCGCTGCCAGCTGACGGAAGCCCAGCGCCTACGTCTCCGCGAGCGCGCGGTAAACTACGTCACACAGAGCGACCCGGTGGGCGCGCTTTTGTACCACCCGGAGGAGCGTGTGTTCGTTCAGCAGTCCTGCGAGCCCGCCCACGCCCTCAGCTGCATGGTGTTTGATCAAAGCGGCCATCCGGTGCCCGCGCGCCGCCCGCTTTGGTCATATCTGGTGGAGGCGCTGACCACCGGCCTCGCGTCAAAATGGGGGCGGGACTGCGCAGCGGCAAACCCTCCTTCGAGCGCCCTTCCGTAAGCCTCAAGCCTTTAAAAATCTGATCTCCGGGCGATGCAGAGACAGCCCAAAAAGCCAGAGCGCCGCGGAAAAACCCGCGGCGCTTCATTATAATACTTATCTCGTTTGGGTTCGGGTGTTTCCCTTCAGGTAGCCCCCATCTCGGCGCCCAGACCGGGGAGCCCCGCCTCAAAGTTGACGCCGAAGCGCTTGTCCGTGCCCGCGTCCGCCGTGCGGCGGATGGAGGCGGCTGTGAAGTCCACCGACAGCCCAACCGCGTCCGAAAGGCTGCGGCCGGCCACGAGCGCGCCCACCAGCACGCTGGCAAACAGATCGCCGGTGCCGTGGTAGTAGCCCTCGATCCGAGGCCCGAGATGCACGCCGGATGTGCCGGCAGCGGCATCGTAATAGGCCGCGCCAAGCGCGTCCTCGCCGAAGGATACGCCGGTCAGCACCACCCTGCCGGGGCCGAGGGCCGAAAGGCGGCGCATAAGCGCCTCGATCTCCTTCGGGTCCTGCGGGCCGTCCCGGTACGGCTCGTCCAGGAGCAGCACCGCCTCTGTCAGGTTGGGCACGATCAGGTCGGCCTTCGCGCAGAGCTTGCGCATGCCCGCGGGAAAATCCTGCGGAAAGTGGGCGTAGAGCCTGCCGTTGTCGGCCATCACCGGATCGACGGCGATGAGGGTACCTTCCCCCTTCAGCGCGTCGAACGCCTCCAGCACGATGTCGATCTGCCGGAAGGAGCCGAGATAGCCGGTGTAGATGGCGTCAAAGCTGAGGCCGAGGCCCTGCCAATGGCGCACGATGGGCAGGATATCGTCCGTCAGATCCCGGAACGTGTAGCCGGTGAAGCCGCCCGTGTGGGTGGACAGCACCGCCGTCGGAATGACGCTGACTTCCGCGCCCATCGCCGAAATCACCGGCAGCGCCACCGTCAGGGAGCATTTTCCAAAGCAGGAGATGTCGTGTATCGCGGCGACCCGCTTCTGATGGGGCATAAAATCACCTCATATCCCAATAAACATATAAGCTCTATATTCTATCCGAGCGGGCTACGCCTGTCAACCGCTTGCGACGCTTCACATTCGCGCTATGTGCTCGGTCCTTTGCAGTTTTTGCAGTGGCCGAAGACCTCCAGGTTGTGGCCGGTGACGGCGAAGCCATCCTCCGGCAGCTCCGGCACGAAGTGCCCCACCGGGCAGCTCTTCAGCGGAATGATCCGGTGGCAGTCCACGCACACGGCGTAGTGGTGGTGCCCGGTGGTGCGCAGCTCGTAGAGCGCCACGTCGCTGCCCATCACGGCAATCCGAACCGCAACCCCGTGCTCGACGAAGGATTCCAGCGCCCGGTAGACCGTGGAGAGCCACGCGCTGCCGCCGCCCTCTTTTTCGATTTTCGCCGCGATGTCGAGGGCGCTCAGCGGCGTCTCGGTGGCGGCGAGCACCTCCAGCACGCGCTCTCGCTGCTTTGTCTTTTTAAGGCCCTCGGGCCAGTTCACATCCTGCATTGTCCGCCTCCTTTCAAAGCGCCCCCCGCGCCCGGCGCCCGCCGAGAACGAGGATCAGGCTGAGGCAGATTACGCCCGTCAGCACCACCGCGCCGCCGGGGCGAAGCCCCAGATAGAACGCCGCGACCAGCCCAACCAGCATGAAAAAGGCCGCGAAGCCCACCGAATAGAGGACCGTCTGCCGGTAGCTTCTGGCGAAGCGCATTGCGCAGGCCGTCGGGATCACCATCAAAGACGACACGATCAGCGCGCCCACCGTCCGCGCGGCCACCGATACGCAGGCCGCGGTCAGGATGGTGAAGGCGAAGTTGATTGCCCCCACCGGCACTCCGGCCAGCCGCGCGGCCCGCTCGTCGAGGGCGATAAAGAAAAGCTCGCGGTAGAACACGATGAAGCACAGAAGAACGAGGCCGCTGATCACCGCCACCATCCACAGTTCAAAGTCGTCGATGGCGACGATGCTGCCGAAGAGAAAGCTGTTGAAGTTGGCGTTGCCCGGCACGAATCCTGACAATACGCCCGCAAGGCCGATGCCCGCGGACATGATGATGGCGATGGACATCTCCTGATACCGGGGCATGCGCTTTCGGATGAATTCGATGGACAGCGCCGCGGCGGTACACATCACCACCGCGCCGAGGATCGGGTTGACGCCCAGTATCAGCCCCGCAGCGACCCCCGCCAGAGACGTGTGGCTGAGCGCGTCGCCGATCATCGAAAGGCGCTTTAAGACCACCACCACGCCCACGCAGGGCACGATCACCGAGATGAGCAGCCCCACCAGGAACGCGCGGCGCATGAAGTCATACTGCAAGATGTCCATGGCCGTCCCCTCCTTCCGTCGGGTGCTTGTGGCGGTGCCGAAGCTCTTCCTTCACCTGATGGGGCTCCAGTTCCACCAGCGACCCCTCCTCCAGGCAAAGCACCCTGGACGCGATGGCGGAAGTCCGCGCCACGTCATGGGTGACCATCAGGATGGTCAGGTTCTGCTCGCGGTTCAGCCGGATCAAGAGCTGGTACAGCGCGTCCACGGTCTTCTGATCGACGCCGCTTACCGGCTCGTCCAGGATCATCACCTCGGGCTGTCCGGCCAATACCCGCGCCAGCATCACCCGCTGCTGCTGCCCACCGGACAGTTCTCCGACGAGCCGCTTTTCGTAGCCGGCCATGTCCACCTGCCGGAGCGCCTCCGCCGCCCGCGCCCGAAGCGCGCGCCCCGGAAAGTGAAGGAGCCCCGCGCCCGTGTACAGGTTGGCCTCGACGACCTCGCGCACCGACGCCGGGAATCCCTGCCCCGCCCGGGCGGCGTTCTGGGGCAGATAGCCGATCTTCGGCCAGTCATGAAAATGCGCCGCGTCGCCGCCAAAGAGGCGGATCGCGCCTGCGGACGGCGAAAGCTCCCCGAGGAGGAGCTTTATAAGGGTCGATTTGCCCGCGCCGTTCGATCCGATAAGCGCCACGAAGTCCCCTTCGCGCACCGAAAACGTCACGCCGGAGAACACGCTTTCCCCGCCGTAGGAAAAGCCCAGGTTTTCCGCCTCTATGATCTTCCGCATGATTCCCCTGTTCCGGCGCAAAGCGCCGCCCTGTATTAATATGAAAGACTTCGCCACGAGCGGGCGCTCTACGACAGTGCGGCCGACAGCGCGGCCAGGTTCCTGCGCATCACCGAAAAGTAGTCTTCCCCGGCGGCGGCCTCCTCGTTCGTCAGGCCCTCGATGGGGCTGAGCACATCTGTCCGCGCGCCCACCTGGGCGGCGATGGACTGGGCCACCTTGGGGCTGACCAGCGATTCGAAGAAGATCACCTGCACGTCGTTCGCTTTCGCAAAGTCGATGATCTCGGCCACGCGCGCGGGGTCGGGTTCTGAATCGGGCGAAAGGCCCTCGATCGCCACCTGATGGAGCCCATAGGCATCGCAAAGGTAACCGTAGGCCGCGTGGGCCACCACGATGTCCCGGCGCGCCAGATCCTTCAGCCCTTCCCGGAACTCGGCGTCCAGCTCATCCAGCGCCAGCGCGTACTTTTCGTAGTTGGTGTCATAGACGGCCTTTCCGTCGGGGTCGGCCTGGGTCAGCGCTTCGCGGATAGAGGCCATCTGCGCCTTGGCATTTTGGGGATCCAGCCACACGTGCGGGTCGCCGTCCCCGTGGCCATGCCCGTCCGCTTCGTGGGTTTCCTCATCCTCATGGCCCGGATCGCCCTCCGGAAGCGCGATTCCCTTTGAGGCCTCCGCGACGACGAGGGATTTGTTGCCCAGCGAAGATACGACATCCTCCGCCCAGTGCTCCATGCCCGCACCGCTGTACACAAACACCTGCGCTTTTTCAAGGCGCACGATGTCGGCGGGGGACGGTTCCCAGTCGTGAGGTTCCGCGCCCGTGGGCACCATCGTAAAGACCTCCACCCTGTCCCCGCCAATCTTCTTTGCAAAATCGGCCATCGGGTAGAAACTGGCCACGACCGAAAGGCCGCCCTTTTGTTCAGCGCAGCCATTCAGAGCGCCCAGCGCCATGAGCGCCACTAGAACCGCAGCCAGAAACCGCATTTTCTTCACAAACATACCCTCCCCGGACTTTATGCAAACCGCGCGAGTAGTTGCGCATGATTCGCATTTGCATTTATATTATACGGAGCTTGCGCCGCAAAATCAACAGTTTATATAAAATTAATTCTCGTGGGCATTTTCAGGGGTTTCCCGTGGTTTCAAGCCAAAATCAAGTGCCTTCGAAACCGTTTTCTTTCCTTTATCGACGATAATGCCAAATTTATCCTTGACAGTTAGAAAGTTTCATGCTACATTTATGTAAACGATTACCAGACTGTGCGGCGTTTTTTTCGGGGCTTTATGCCCCTCGCCCGGGAAGCGGAGGATCAATGGCGACGATTCTGGATGTATCCAAGGCCGCCGGTGTATCGGTGGCGACAGTCTCCCGCGTGCTCAACGGCAAGGGGCAGGTGAGCACGGCGACCGCCGAGCGGGTTCGCGCGGCGGTGGAGGCGCTCTCCTACGCACCCAATGTTTCGGCGCGGAACCTGCGCCTGAACGAGAGCCGCATCATCCTGATCGTCGCGCCCAACATCACCAACCCCTACTACACGCACATCATCGCGGGCATCGGCAAGGCTGCCCACCGGATGGGCTACAGCGCCTTCCTCTGCGATACCGGCGGCGACCGGGCGGAAACGAAGCGGGTTCTGGACATGCTGGTCCGCCGGCAGGCCGACGGGGCGATCCTCCTGGCCACGGAGCGGGCGTCCGGCTGGCTTCAGCCCTACGCCGAAAAATTCTCGCTGGTGCAGAGCTCGGAATTTGACCCGGCGCTCCCCCTCCCCCGGGTTTCCATCGACAACTACGCCGCCGCGCGGGAGGCGATGGCGCACTTGATCTGGCTGGGCCACGAGCGCATCGGCCTCGTGTCGAGCCAGAACCAGTACATCTCCACCGCGCTGCGCCTCTCCGGCTACCGGGACGCGCTCCGGGAGGCGAACCTTGACGTCCGGGAGGACTACATCCGCCGCGGCGCGGCGGACTACAGCTTTAAAAGCGGCTTCGATTCGGCGCGGGAACTCCTGCGGATGCCCGATCGGCCGACGGCGCTCCTCTGCGTTTCCGACATGCTGGCGCTGGGCGCCATCGCCAGCGCCCGTGAAATGGGCCTCAGGGTGCCGGAAGACGTTACGGTCGTCGGGTTTGACGACGTGGAGCACACCACCATGTTCCATCCCCATGTGACCACCGTCGCACAGCCCTGCGCCGAAATCGGCGAAAAGGCCATGCAGATGCTGGAAGCCGCGATCAGCCGCGCACCCCTTGACCGGGAGGTTCTCCTGCCCCACCGGCTGATCGTCCGCGAATCCTCCGCGCCCCCATCGAAACTCTCGGCCTGCCAGGGCCGGTGAGCATAACAACTCAGCGGGAGGTAATACCATGCGGAAACTCGTAGCGCTAGCCCTGTCCCTTATGCTGCTCCTGTCGTTCTCGAGCGCCTACGCCCTCAAGATCGGCGTCGTAACGCCGGACGGCGACCACGGCTTCACCGGTGACTCCATCGCCCAGGCTCAGGCTGAGATCGAGGCCCAGAAGGCCGCCCTCGGCGACGAGGTCGAGTTCAAGTTCGGCGTCGGCGGCGAAGCGGCCAAGCAAATCGCCGTCATCGAGGACATCCTGACCTGGGGTCCGGACGTCATCATGCTGTGGCCGCTCGAAGGCGAGCAACTGCGCTCCACCGCCCAGACCGTCGTGGACGCGGGCGTCAAGCTGGTCATCTATGACCGCCTGATCCCCGACTTTACCGGCCTCACCGCCGAGATCATGGGCGACAACGAGAAGATCGGCAACATGATGGGCGAATACCTCATCAAGTACTTCAAGGACCGCCTGGACGCCGGCGAAAAGCTGCAGTTCCTGACCTTCATCGGCGACAGCTCCACCGTCAGCGTGCAGCGCACCAAGGGCATGATGGACGTGCTGAACGCCTCGGCCTACGCCGCCCAGTTCGAGCAGGTGCACGAGCCCTTCCAGACCGACTGGTCGAACGCCAAGAGCCAGGAGTTCATGGAGAACTGGCTCAACACCACCGACCCGGCCGTGATCGCGGACCTCGACTTCATCTGCACCCATGACGACGAGATCGTGGACGGCCTGACCATCGCCCTGGGCAACTTCGCGGGCGAGCAGTCGATCAAGCTGATCTCTTCCGTCGGCGGCCGCAGGGAGACCCTCGACGCCTATGACAACGCCAAGATCGAGCTGGTCACCTACTTCTTCAGCCCCTCCTTCATCCGTGAAGGCATCCGCCTGGCGGTCGCCGCGGGCAAGGGCGAGCAGTACCAAGGCCAGGACATTGCCGGCCAGCTCTTCCTGATCCCGACCATCGAGATCGATAAGACCACCGTGGCCGACTACCGCGCCAGCCAGGAGTACGCCGAGCGTTACGCGGCGGTGTCCGGCTGATCGGAAGCAAATCCCCCGGCGGGGTTTGACGCCATAGCCAAGCGCGCCTGAAGTGCCCGCGCATTTCCGGGCGGCGCGTTGACCGAAGGAACCGTTTCCGCCACCAGTGCTCGCACTGATGGCGGAAACTTGATTCCCCGCGCGAGCCTCCGGAAACGCCAAAGGCCGGACATCGCGCAGTCTCGCAAAGGGAGGTGCCCAAGTGCTGGTAGAAATGAAGGGAATCGTGGTGGATTTCGGGCCGGTCCGGGCGGTGGATCATGTGGATTTCACCGTTCGCCCGGGTGAAATCGTGGGCCTTCTGGGTGAGAACGGCGCGGGCAAGTCGACGCTTATGAACGCACTCGCCGGCACCCTCGCGCCCGCGGAGGGCGAAATTTATCTGGACGGCAAGAAAGTGCGCCTGGAAAACGCACTCCACGCCATGCGGCTGGGCATCCGCTTCATCCATCAGGAGCTCAGCCTCTGCAACGACCTGACCGTGTTTGAAAACCTGTACCTGGCCGAGGAAATCCTCTCCGGGCCGCTACTAAACAAAAAGGAAATGGCCCGTCGCGCGGCGGAGGTCTTCCGACGCATGCAGGTGGACATCGACCCCTGGTCCCCCGTGGGCCGCCTCCAACCGGCCGAAAAGCAGCTGGTGGAGATCGCCCGGGCGCTCCTTTTCAAAAGCGAGCTGATCATCATGGACGAGCCTACCACCGCGCTGTCCACCCACGAAATCGAGAGCTTGTTTGAAATCATGCGCCAACTCAAAAGAGAGGGCGTCAGCTTCATTTATATATCCCACAAGATGCCGGAGCTTTTCGCGATCTGCGACACCTATTATGTGCTCCGGGACGGAAAATACGTATCGAGCGGCGCATTCCTGGACATCGACGAGGCAGGCGCCACCGACATGATGATCGGCCGCCAGCTGGCGGACGAGGATTTCGCCCACAAACCCAGCTACGTCCGAAGCGAAGTGGCGCTCTCCGTGAAGAACCTGTCCGGCGCGGCCTTCCGGAATGTATCGTTTGACCTGCACCGGGGCGAAGTGATCGCCATCACCGGCCTTCAGGGCTCCGGACGGGACAGCCTGGCGGACGCGCTCTTCGGCGCGGAAGCCGCCACCGGAGAGATCTCCGTGAACGGGAGGCCGGTAAAGCCCGGCAGCCCGGTGATCTCCCGCATGCGCATGGGGCTTGCGATGGTACCGCGCGCCCGCAAGGAACGCGGGATCCTGAGCGACCTGTCCATCTACGACAACACCTCGATGGGCTTTTTCAACACCAAGTTCCGCCGCCTCCTGATAAACCCCAAAGAGGAGGCCAAACGGTACGAGCGCCAGAAGAAAGCGCTGTCCATCAAGGCCGACAACCCGAAAAACCCCATCACGTCGCTGTCCGGCGGCAACCAGCAGAAGGTGATCCTCGGGCGCTGGCTGGAGACCGACGCCGACATCCTGATCTTCGACAACCCCACCCAGGGCATTGATGTGGGCACGAAGTTTGAAATCTATCACCTGATCCTGAGGCTGGCCTCGAGCGGCAAGGCCATTCTGGTCTTCAGCTCGGAGTTCCCGGAGATCTTCAAGGTCGCCGACCGCTGTCTGGTCATGTACCTGGGCGAGGTGCGGGCATCCCTCGGACGGAACGAGCTGACCGAACAGAACATGATGTACTACGCCACCGGCGCGAATTTGGAGGGTATCAAGCATGCTTAAGATGGCGCAGGCGCGTTCCCCCCGGTACTTCCTGAAAAGGCTCCTGTCGGAGTACAGCTACTGGCTCTCCTTCGTGATGCTGCTGGCGCTGGCCTTCTACTTCAACCCCAACTTCTTCCGGTGGACGAACATTTCGAACATCTTTGTGCAGAGCGCGCCCACGGGCATCATCGCGCTGGGCATGACGATGGTCATCTGCGCCGGGCAGATCGACATCTCCGTCGGCTCGCAGGTGGCGATCATCTCCGGCCTTTCGATTCTGGTTTTGAACGCCACGTCGAACATCTGGCTGATGCTCCTGTTCTGCCTGGCGCTGGGGCTTTTCATCGGCACCTTCACCGGCGTTCTGGTCTCCAAGGGCCACATGCCCGCGATGATCGCCACGCTGGCGGTGCAGACCGCCTGCCGATCGATCATCAACCAGATCGGCCAGGGCGGCCCCTTCACCGTGGCGGACAAGGCCAACTACGAGGCGTTCCGCATGGTGGCCGCCGGGAACATCCCGGTGTTCGGGCTCAAAATCCCCTATCCGATGATCATGCTGGTGGCGCTGTCGCTTCTCTTCGGCCTCATCATGCAGCGCACGAAGCTGGGCAAGCACGTCTACGCGGTGGGTTCCAACGAGACCTCGGCCCGCCTCGCGGGCGTGGGCGTGGACAAGATCAAGACGCTGGTCTTCACGATCACGGGTCTTCTCTGCGGTTTCGCGGGCTGGCTGTACGCCTCCCGCGTGATGGCGGTCTCCTCCGCAAGCGCCGGCAACCTGTTTGAGATGGACGCCATCGCGGCGGTGGCCATCGGTGGCACGTCCATGTCGGGCGGGCGCGGCAAGGTCATCGGCACTTTCCTGGGCGTATTGATGTTCAAGATCATCAACAACATCCTGACGATGGCGAATGTACCGACATTCTTAAACGGCGCCATCTCCGGCGGCATCATCATCATCGCGGTGCTCTTGCAGAACACCCAGGGCAGGAGAAAGTAAAGGAGGGCGCGGCATGCTTAAAATCGGCATCCTCGGCTGCGGAAAGATCACCGAAGTACGCCATGCACCGGAATACGCCGAAAACCTGTCGTGCCGAATCGACGCTTGGTACGACTACGTCCCGGAGCGCGCCAGGGCGATGGCCGATAAGTTCGGCGGCAAGGTGTGTGAGACGGCGGAAGAGCTGATTGGCCTCGACCTCGACGCCGTCAGCGTGTGCGTCGCCAACGTGTACCACGCGGATCTGACCATCAAGGCGCTGAACGCGGGCAAGCACGTGCTCTGCGAAAAGCCGATGGCCGTCTCCCTCGCGGAGTGCGAGGCGATGGTGGAGGCCGCCCACAAAAGCGGCAAGCACCTGATGATCGGCCACAACCAGCGCTACGCGCCCGCCCACCAGAAGGCGCGGTCGCTGATCGAGGCGGGCGAAATCGGCAGCGTGCTGTCGTTTCTGACCACCTTCGGCCATTCCGGCCCTGAAATCTGGACCGGCGCGGCCAACAGCTGGTTCTTTGACCGCAGCAAGGCCGCCTTCGGCGCGCTGGCGGACCTGGGCATCCACAAGGCCGACCTGATCCACTACCTGACGGGCCAGGAGATCACCGAGGTCAGCGCCTTCGTGGACACCCTCGACAAAAAATACCCGGACGGCGCGCCCATCTCGGTGGACGACAACGCCGTGTGCGTCATGCGGCTGTCGAGCGGCGGCATGGGCGTATTGCGCGTCAGCTGGACGTTCTACGGCCAGGAGGACAACTCCACCCGCATCTACGGCACGAAGGGCGTGCTGCGCGTCTACGACGATCCGCGCCAGTCGCTGATCCTGGAAAGGCGGGACGGCACCGTGGAGCACTTCGAACTGGACAGGATCACCACCAACGAGGAGCAGACTGCGGGCCAGCGCCGCTCCACCGGCGTCATCGACGCCTTTGTTGCGAGCATCCTCACCAACACGCCTTCCCTCGCCGAGGGCGACGAGGCCGTGAAGGCCATGCGCGCCATCTTCGCCGCCGACCGCGCCGCCCGGGAGGGCCGGGCCGTGAAGGTTGAGAAGGGGTAGGCTTTCCAATACGCCGAATGCTTTATAAGAGCGGCGCCGGGAGCGATCAGACCCCCGGGGAATTCTGTCGATGATCTGAGCGGCGCCGGAGCCAAAGGGTTCCGGCGCCGCTTGTTATGCCCGCTTTCTTCTGCGCGCCGCGCAGGCACGCCTCCGCAGACATAGCAAAAACCCCTGAAATCTTACGATTTCAGGGGCTTTCCGTTGGCACCTCCAAGGGGACTCGAACCCCTGTTTTCGCCGTGAGAGGGCGACGTCTTAACCGCTTGACCATGGAGGCATGCTTGGCTGCCGAACTAGGATTCGAACCTAGACAATACGAGTCAGAGTCGTAGGTGCTACCGTTACACCATTCGGCAAGGTGTCAACCGAACGCCGCTTTGACAGCCGCATCCGACCGACGAATGGTATTATAGCAAACTGGAAGACGCGTGTCAACAACTTTTTTAGAGCCACATACATTTATCCATATCCTTACAAATTAAAAGTTGGTAAATGACCCAATAACACTTGAAATGGCGCGCAGGGGGGATGTATAGTGATGACAGCGGACTCAATGAGGATGTAAGTGAGGTATTGTTATGCGCGCTGTCAACATCAAGCTGAGTTTGGCCGAAAACGTCAAGACGTTTGTCAACATCGTCAACCGGCACCCCTATGACATCGACCTTCGCGCCGGTCGTCATGTGGTGGACGCCAAGTCCATCCTGGGCATCTTCAGTCTGGACCTTTCGCGCCCCATCACCCTGGAAGTGTACAACGACGATTGCGAAGACTTGATGGAAGAGATCAAGCCGTTCATCATCAACTAAGCTTCGTTGAAAAAGAACCGGAAGGCGATGCCTTCCGGTTCTTTTTGTCGTTTCTTCGCCGTGCCGTCCTTCACGGCAGAATTCGCACATTTTCACGACTTCGCGCTTTTTTTGCCCGCGCCCCTGTTCAATCGATTATGCTTATGTTATAATTTGTATCGTTCACCGAGGATCTATAACGTTGGGGGGTTCACAAAATGAAAGCCTGGAAACTGGTCTCGCTGCTCTTGGCCATCGCCCTGATCGTCGCCGTGGTGTTTTGCGTCAACCTGAACAACAGCCAGAAACTGGCGAACGATGCCCTGGCCAAGGCCGGAGACGACCTGAAAGCCGCCGAGTCCGCCATCGCGGAAAAAGAGCAGGCGCTGACCGATGCGGCGGCAGAGAGCAAGGCCGCGCTGGATCAGGCCGCCGCCGACAAGGACGCCGCCGCCGTGGAGGCCGAAGCGAAGCTGACGTCTGCCCTCGATCAGGCCAAGGCCGACCTCGAAGCCGCCGCCGCCGATAAGGAATCCGCCGTCGCCCAGGCCGTCAAGGACGGCGAGACCAAGCTGGCCGAGGCCGTGACCAAGGCCAAAGCGGAGCTGCAGGCCGTGATCGACGAGAAAGATGCGCTCCTCGCCGAGGCGCAGGCTGCGATCGAGAAGCTCCAGCAGCAGAACAAGAGCTTCACCACGCCCTGACGCATCTTTTTTTCAGCATTTTTCGTCCAAAGGAAAACGGGCGGCCGTAAGCGCCGCCTGTTCCTATAAAACTGGAGGCATGTAAAAATGAGGAAACTTCTGTCCCTGGTCATCGCGCTGATCGTTATGATGCTGCCCGTCGGCGCGCTCATGGAAGCGCCTGCTGCCACCGCAGCGCCCGCGGCGGAAGCCACCGAAGCCCCCGCTGCCGAAGCTGCTCCCGAAGCGGCCGCGCCGGAAGCTGCCGCCGAAGCCACCCCCGCACCCACTTCCGACCCGGCCAAGGTCGTCGCCACGGTGGACGGGGACGAAATCCTCTTAAGCGATGTTGAGGGCTACTTTCAGACCCTCGCCAGCCAATACGCGGGCTATGTGGACGTAAATCAGGAGGCCATCCGCTCCGTCCTGATGGAACAGGCGCTTGAATACGCAATCCAGGTCAAGCTGATGCAGCATGAGGCCGCGCGGCTGGGGCTGGATCAGCTGACCGACGAAGAAGGCGCGAGCCTCGACCAGAAGGCCGAGGAGAACTACAACGCCGCGCTGGCAAATTATTCCACCTACCTCACCGAGTCCGGCGTCACCGAGGAAGACGCCAAGGCGCAGGCCGAGGTGTACTTCGCATCCCAGGGCTACGCGCTTGAGAAGGTCAAGGAGCAGTACCGGATGTCGCAGGTGCTGAACACGCTCTACAGCAGCATCATCGACCCCGTCACCGTGTCCGATGAGGACGTGAAGGCTGCCTACGATGAGAAGGTCGCCGCGGAGAAGGCCTCCTACGATGCGGACCCCGCCGCCTACTGCACCGCGGTGATCAGCGGCACCACCGCCTACTACACGCCGGAGGGCATCCGCGCCGTCAAGCACATCCTCATCAAGCCCGAGAAAATCGACGAAATTAACACCCTGAAGGGCACCATCGCAAACGCGGAAACCTCCGAAGCCGACAAGGCCGAAGCCCAGACCCAACTGGACGCACTCCTCAAGGAGGCGCAGCCCAAGGTGGATGAGGTTCAGGCCAAGATCGATGCCGGCGAGGACTTCCAGAGCCTGATCGACACCTACGGCGAGGATCCGGGCATGCAGGCCGGTTCCGCCAACGCCGAAAAGGGTTACTATGTGTCTGAAGGCGCTTCCTTCGACGCGGCGTTCCTGGCCGCTGCGCTCGCCCTTGAAAAGGTTGGCGACGTTTCGGCGCCGGTTCTGGGCAGCTACGGCTACCACTTCATCCGCTACGAGTCAGACGTGCCCGCCGGCCCGGTGGCGTACGATTCCGTCAAGGAAGCGCTGAGCTCCGAGGCGCTCAAAACCGCCCAGAGCAGCACTTTCTCCAAGAAGCTGGACGAGATGAAGGCCGCCGCGAAGATCGAGAACTTCGGCCTGTAATCCTCCTTCAAGCAGCACGAAGCCCGCGCACGAATGCGCGGGCTTTTGATATCCGCCTTTGCGGTTTATCGTCCACCGACCCCCGTCGTTCCCCTTCCATCGTTTCCGGCGACATGCGCGCCGGAAACGCGTTTGCCGCGCCAGTGCGAACACCGGCGCGGCAAACAATTCCTTAGGTCAGCGAGCCGCCCGGAACCCCAAAGGGGTTCAGGCGAGCGCAGAAGCCCCTCGTTCCCTCGCGCTGAAAGATCCGAAGGAAATTTCAGCGCTCTCGTCAGCGCTTCCGCTCCGCCTCGCAGTAGGCGCACTTGTAGGTGCAGGACTCCCGGTCGGAGAGCTTGAAAATCTGGTCGATTTCCTGCTCGACGCTGGTGATGCAGCGGGGGTTCTTGCAGGAGATGATGTTGACCAGCCGTTCCGGCAGCTCCAGCTTGCGCTTTTCGACGTTCTTTCCGTTTTGGATGATGTTGACGGTGATGCCGGGGTCGATATAGCCCAGCGTGTCCAGATTGACCGGGAAGCTGGCGTCGATCTTGATGATGTCCTTTTTGCCCATGCGGTTCGAGCGCACGTTCTTGATGATGGCGACGCAGCAGTCCAGCTTGTCCAGCTTCAGGTACCGGTAAATGTCCATGCTCCGCCCGGCGGAAATGTGGTCGATGACCACGCCGTTCTCAATCTCGTCGATGTTCATTACGCGCTCACCTCCAACAGCTTCATCATCAGCGCCATGCGCACGAATTTTCCGTTTTCCACCTGTTCAAAGTAGCGGGCGCGGGGGTCGTCGTCCACGCGGCTGGAGATTTCGTTGACCCGGGGCAGCGGGTGCAGCACGATCATGCTGTCCTTCGCGCCCTGAAGTTTCTCCGGCGTCAGGATGTAGCTGTCCTTGAGCCGCACGTAGTCCGCCTCGTTGAAGAAGCGCTCCTTCTGCACGCGGGTCATGTAGAGGACGTCCAGATCGCCCATAACATCCTCCAGCGACTGTACCTCCCGCCATGCCGCGCCCCGCTGGGAGAGCAGGCGCTTCAGGTAGTCCGGGATGTCCAGTTCCGGCGGAGAGATCAGCACGAACTCGACGCCCGGGTATCGGCTCATCGCGGTGATGAGGGAGTGCACGGTGCGCCCAAACTTCAGGTCCCCGCAGAGGCCGACCACCATGTGGTCCAAACGCCCCAGCGCCCGGCGGATGGTGATGAGGTCTGTCAGCGTCTGGGTGGGGTGGTTGTGGCCGCCGTCACCGGCATTTATGATGGGCACCTTCGCCCGCTGAATCGCCGCCATCGGCGCGCCCTCCTTCGGATGGCGCATGGCGATGATGTCCGCGTAGCAGGCGACGGTGCGCACGGTGTCGGAGACGCTTTCGCCCTTGGCGGCGCTGGAGGACTCCGCGGTCGAGAAGCCCAGGACGCTCCCGCCCAGTTCCAGCATCGCCGCCTCAAAGCTGAGGCGCGTGCGGGTGGAGGGCTCAAAGAAGAGCGTGGCCAGCTTTTTGCTGCGCATCACGTCGGAATACCTTTTGCGGTCGGCGATGATATCGTCGGTCAGGTTCAGAATCTCGTCGATCTCGGCGAGGGACAGGTCCTCGATGTCGATCAGGTGGCGCATCAGCCTTCCTCCTTTCGGGCCATCCAGCCCTCGTCGGCAGGATTGTCGCGGAAGGCGAGAAGCCGCGGCGCGGCGTCCGGCTCGATGTAGCCCGCCTCGGCGGCGACCTCTACCAGCTGGTCGAAGTCGGTGAGCGACACGTTTTTGACACCCGCCGCCCGAAGGCGCTCGAGCCCCTTTTTCATGCCGTAGGTGAAGATGCTGACGATGCCCAGAACCTCCGCCCCCGCCTCGCGAAGCGCCTCCACCGTCTCGATGGCGCTGCCGGCGGTAGAGATCAGATCCTCGACCACAACCACCTTCTGGCCCGCGTCCAGCCGCCCTTCGATGCGGTTGTTGCGGCCGTGGTCCTTCGCGCCGGAGCGCACATAGCCCATCGGAAGCCCCAGAAGGTGCGCGGCGATGGCCGCGTGGGGTATCCCGGCGGTGGAGGTGCCCATCAGCACCTCGCAATCCGGGTAGTGCGCGCGGACGAGGGCGGCGAGACCGCTTTCAATGCGGGTGCGGACGCCGGGGTCGGACAGCGTCAGCCGGTTGTCGCAGTAGATGGGGGACTTGATGCCGCTGGCCCAGGTGAAGGGCTCCTCCGGCCGCAGGAACACGGCCTTGATGGCGAGCAGATCCTTGGCGATATCACGTTTCATGCGTTTCCTCCAAACTCGCGCGCGCAGCGCAGATAGGCTCCCACGGGATCTTTGGCGGCGGTGATCGGCCGGCCGACCACGATCATGTCGCTGCCGCCCAGGCGAGCCTTTTCCGGGGTCATGACCCGCGCCTGGTCGTCGGCGGCGGAGTCCGCAAAGCGGACGCCCGGCGTCACGGTGATAAAGTCCCGTCCGCAGGCGCGCTTGACGAGCGCGGCCTCAAGCGGCGAGCACACCACGCCGTCGAGCCCGGCAACCTGCGCGTTTTTTGCGTAGTGGGCGACGGTTTCTTCCATCGAGGCAGAGATCAGAAGCTCGCCGCGCATCCGCTCCTCGGAGGTGGAGGTCAGCTGCGTCACCGCGATCAGCTTCGGCCGCGTGCCGTCGGGGCGGGTCAGCCCTTCGAGCGCGGCGCGCATCATGTCGATGGTGCCCGCGGCGTGCAGGTTCGTGATGTCCACGTCGAGGCCGGAGAGCGACCGCATCGCCCGCTTTACCGTGTTCGGGATGTCGTGGAGCTTCAGGTCGAGAAATACCGGATGTCCGCGCCCCTTGACCTTTTTGACGATCTCCGGCCCCTCGGCGTAGAAAAGCTCCATGCCGATCTTGACAAAGGGCTTCTCGCCTTGGAACAGTTCCAGAAAGTCGTACACCTCGTTCGCGCCCGGGAAGTCCAGTGCGATGATGACGTTATTCTCCATGCGCCCCTCCTATGATGTCGGTCAGTGCCGTGATGCCATACCTTTCCATCTCCGCGTTCAGACCATCGATGATGTCCCGGCAGGCGTAGGGGTTTACCAGGTTCGCCGCGCCCACCTGAACCGCCGTCGCGCCGGCCAGCATCATCTCGATGACGTCCCGGGCGCTCGATACCCCGCCCATGCCGATGATCGGGATTTTGACCGCGTCGTACACCCGGTAGACCATCTGAAGCGCCACCGGCAAGATCGCCGGGCCGGACAGCCCGCCGGTTTTGTTGGCGAGGACGGGCCTCCGGGTTTTCAGATCGATCCGCATGCCGAGCAGGGTATTGATCAGGGAGAGCCCGTCCGCCCCCGCGCCCTCGCAGGCTTTGGCAATCTCCGCGATGTCGGTCACGTTGGGCGAAAGCTTCATGTACACCGGCTTTTTCGTCACGGCCTTCACCGCCTTCGTGACGAGGGCGGCGCTTTCGGCGCTAGCACCGAAGCTCATGCCGCCGCCATGCACGTTCGGGCAGGAGATGTTGACCTCGATCAGGCCGACTGCGTCGGAGGCGTCGATCATCTCGCAGGCTCTTTGGTACTCCTCCACCGAGAAGCCGGAGATGTTGGCGATCACCTTTTTGTGAAAGAAGGCCTGAAGCTCCGGCAGTTCGTGGGCGAGCACGTGCTCTACGCCGGGGTTCTGAAGGCCGACGGCGTTGAGGAGCCCCGAGGCCGTCTCGGCGATCCGGGGCAGCGGGTTCCCGAGGCGCGGATTGAGGGTCGTGCCTTTGAAGGAGAAGCTGCCCAGGCAGTTGATGTCGTAATACCCGTGATATTCCTTGCCGTACCCGAAGGCGCCGCTGGCGGCAATCACCGGGTTGTCCAGCGTCCAACCGCTCAATGTCACCCGCGTGTCCACAGGATTTCCTCCCTTCGGAAGACCGGGCCGTCGGCGCAGATGCGCTTCGCGCCCAGCTTGGTTTCGCAGGTGCAGCCCATGCACGCACCGACGCCGCAGGCCATTCGAGCCTCGAAGCTGAACTGGCCGGGCAGATCCACCGCATTGTACACCGCCCGGAGCATCGGCTCCGGGCCGCAGGCGGCCACATAGTCGCCGTCGAGACCGTCGCTCGCGTTGGTCACGTAGCCGCCCACGACGATGCGGGTCTCGCACAGCGCTTCAAAGTTCGCCCGCATGAAGACCTCGTCGGGGGCGTTGAACCCCAGAAGCGCCACGGGCTTCTTGCCCCGCCGGACGAGCGCCTTCGCCAGCGCGTAGAGCGGCGGCACGCCGGAGCCGCCGCCGATAAGAAGCGGCCGCTCGCCGAAGGCGCCCAGGTCATAGCCCCGGCCCAGGCCCACCATCGCATCGGTCTCAAAGCCGGGCTTCCATCCGGCCATCGCCGCGGTGCCCTCCCCCACCACCTTGTACACCAGCGTGTAGCTGTTATCGTCCCAATCGCACAGGGACAGCGGACGCCGGAGGTAGAAGCCTGGCACCTGAAGGTGCGCGAACCGCCCCGGCGCGCAGAGCGCGGTATCGCCGGTGAGACGGAGCCGCATCACGCCCCGGGCGATTTTTTCGTTTTCGAGAACCCGGCTCAGCATCGAAACCCCTCCTTTTGCCATACCACTTCGCCGCCAACCATCGTCATGACCGCTTCGCCTTGAAGGCACATGCCCTCAAAGGGCGTGGCGCGCCCGAGGGACAGAAACCTCTCCGGCTCGACCACCCACTCGCTTGAGATGTCGATTACCGCAATGTCCGCCGCCGCGCCCTCCTCGATGCCGCCCGGGAGGCCGAAGCGCCGCCGGGGCGCGAGGCACATGGTTTCGAGGAGCCGCGGAAGGCTCAGCCGCCCCGGCAGCACCAGGTGGGTGTACAGCGCGGGAAACGCGGTTTCAAGGCCGACGATGCCGTTCAGGCTCTTTTCAAAGCCCCGGGATTTTTCCTCCGCCGAGTGGGGCGCGTGGTCGGTGGCCACCATGTCGATGGTGCCGTCCGCGAGGCCCTCGATCAGCGCCTCCCGGTCCCGGCGGGTGCGGATGGGCGGGTTCATCCGAAAGCGCCCGGAATCCGTCACGTCCTCGTCCGAGAACACCAGGTAGTGGGGCGCGGTTTCGCAGGTGGCGTCGACGCCCCGCGCCTTGTACGCGCGCATCAGCTCCACGGATTCTTTCGTGGACAGGTGGCAGGCGTGGTAGCGGCAGCCGATCCTCTCCGCGAGGATCAGGTCGCGCTCCAGTTGCTTCCACTCGGCCTCCGGCGAATCCTTGGGGCAGGAGGTATCCTCGCAATGGGCGACGATGGGCTTTCCGAGCCGCTTCGCCGCCCGCATGGCCCTTTCCATCAGCGCGCCATCCTGCACGCCGAAGCCGTCGTCGGAAAACCCGGCGACAAAGGGCGCGATGGCCTCCAGGTCTGCAAGCCCGTCCCCCTTCGTGATGCGGCCGCAGGGGACCACCCGGACGCGGGCGTCCCGGCGGATGATCTCAAGCTGCGCTTCCAGCCCACCCGGCGAATCCGGCGCGGGATTCACATTGGGCATCGAAACCACCGCCGTCACCCCGGCCCGGGCGGCGGCCGAAGTGCCGGAGCGCATCGTCTCTTTATAAGAAAAACCCGGTTCTCGAAGATGTACGTGAACATCAACGAAACCGGGAACGACGAGACAATTATTCTCTTGATCGGGCTTACCGGAGGGAACACTGGGCCCAATGGCTTTGATCCGCCCGCCCTCCACCAATATCTCCAGCAATTGAAACGAGCCGCCGGGGAGGAAAACCAAGCCGCGGATGCGCCTCAAGGCCGTCACCATCCTTCGTGTTATCCTGACCATTATAGGCTCGTCCATCCCCCTCGTCAACAAAGAAATCGTAAAAAACGCGAAAAGGCGCGCGAATGCAGGCCCGCCCTACGGCATGGCGCGGAGCCTTTCCAGAACATCCGCCGGGATGGCCATGCCCTCGGCGGCGAGGTTGTCCTGAAGGTGCGCCGCGCTGGTCGTACCAAAGACCGCGGCGTTGACGCACGGGTTGTCGAGCACGTACCGGAGGGCCACCTGCGCGCCGCTCATCCCATCCACCTGTTCGATAAAGCGGTAGGAAACCCCCTTCGCCAGCTGGTCGCGGAACCTTACGACGGCCCGCGCCAGGTACCAGACGTCCCTCGGGCGGGTGATTTTAAAGATCTTCCCGGAATAGAGCCCATGGGCCAGGCAGCCGCCGGCGATGACGCCGAGCCCCTTGCCCCGCAAGACTTCAAGATGCGGCTCCACGTCCCGGTTCATGACGTTGTAGTTGAGCAGCACGAAGTCGAACTCCGCCTTTTCCTCGACGCGCCGGAGCACGCTGCGGCCGGGGTTGCTGAGCCCCACCGCCCGGACCAGCCCCTCGGCCTTCAGGCCGTGGCGCGCCGCCATCGCCTCGTCCGTCAGGTGGGCAAGCGACGGGGTGTGAAACATGAATAGATCGAGATGGTCCACCCCCAGGCGCTCGAGGCTCATTTCGCAGCTTTCGCGTATCCAGGCGGGCGAAAAATCCTTGTAGTACCGGCCATACCCCTTGCTCCGCGTGCCGCACTTGGAGGAGAGCACAAGGCCCTCCCTTGACCCGAGCGCACGGATCGCCCGCCCCAGCCGCACCTCCGCATTGCCGCCGGAGTAGTTGTGGCCGGTATCGAAGAGCGTCACGCCCGACTCAACCGCCTTCAGGAAGATGTCGATCGCGGTCGATTCGCTGAACGAGCTCATGCCCCAATAGCTCGCGCAACCCAGTCCGATCTGGGAGACCTCAATGCCGGTGTTTCCGAGCATGCTTTTCTTCATCGTCATGCGCTCCTCGCGGGCGCCCGCGTTCCAGCGGCGCCCGATTCTCTTTTGGATGGATCGCTTTTGCGCAAATGCGCAGGCCTGACCGCAGCGTCCAAGGGCTATTCTACCACGGCGGGCGCCGAACTTCAACGGCGGCTAAACGTCATGGCGCGATTCCGCGCCGGAAACGGAAAGGCCCCGCGGCGATTGCGGGGCCTTCCGACAGGCGACAGAATCCTGGTTAATCAGTCGATCAGCGCCAGCGCGCCCTCGGGCACGTAGAGGTCGCCGCTGTTGACCACGACGCCCTCCAGTTTCACCGCTTCGCCGTTGACGAGGGCGATGTTGCGGTTGACGGTCATGCGAACCTCCTTGTCCCCTTTTTTGACGACGACGGCGGGGTTGGCCGCGTCGGTCTCGTCGATCGCCACCGTCGCGCCCTTCGCCTCGAAGGCGGGTTTTGCGCGGACGAACAGCTTCGCCGAGGCCTCGTCAAGATCGACGCCCAGCGCTTCCGCCATGTAGCGGGCGATGTCGGTGTTGTCGACGGTGCCGGTCAGCAGGCTAACGCCCTCCGGCGCGTAGACGTAGAGCGTCACGTCGCCGCCGGTGTGGCCGCCGGTGGTGAAGCCGATGTTGGCGCGGCGGGCGATCATCGGGCCGACGGCGTAGTTCATCGAGCCCGCCTCGGCGGACTTAATAGCCGCAAGCTCTTCCTCGGTCAGGTCTTCGATGCCGTAATACTCCGCCATGACCTCGGCGGCGTTCGAACGGTCTTCGTTCAGCATCTTCTCGATGCCCTCACCGGTCAGGCTGGCCTTCCTCAGCGGATCGATGAAGTCGGACAGCGGGCGCTTGTCGTAGTCCGAGGTGGTATTGGCGCTGCCGATGGTGATGCCGCTGTTGGCGTGGTCGGTGGCCGAGATGACCAACGTACCGCCGTCTTTCTTCGCGAAGTTCAGCGCGGCGCCCACCGCCTCGTCAAAGGCGCCGATGTCCGAAATGAGGCCGACGGCGTCGTTGGCGTGGGCGGCCCAGTCCACCTTGGAGCCCTCCACCATCAGGAGAGGTCGTCGCCGTCCTGGCGGTTCTCTGCGCTGAAGTATTTCGAGCCGGCGCCCAGCACCACGTCCAGCTCCTGGAACACCTGCTGCTCGGAGATCGCGTCATAATTCTTGCGGCTGGGGTCGTGGGCGGAGAAGTCCGCCGGGGTGGCGTGCATGATCTCGCTGGTGGCGACGAGGCCGACGGCCTTGCCCGCCAGCTGCGCGGCTTCGAGGATCGAGGCCACCGGTTTTTTCTGATCCTCCGGCGCGATGGGCGCAAGGCCGGGCATGCTGTTTTCGTCCGGCAGCACGCCCACATACCCGGTGTGGGACTTGTGGCCCGTGGCCATCGCCGTGCCCGCGGGCGCGGAATCTGCGATGGGCGCGTCGGCGGAATGGGTGCGCACCATGCCGCTGGCCATTTCATCCAGGTTCAGCGCCCCGCCGCCCAAATACCAGCGGGTGAGGGTGACGCCGTCCACGCTCATGCCGTCCGGGATCAGAAGGATGACGTTACGGGCGGGTTTTTCGATGGAAACGTCTTCCATCGTCACGGCGAGGGCGGGAACCGCCGTCAGCGTGAGGGCCAAGGCCAATAGCGCGCCGAGCAGGGATCTCATTTTCATGTCTTCTCCTCCATGTCTTTATAAAATACAGCGCCATTGTAGCGCGCAAGCGTTTGAAAGAAATACAAGGGGCGTAAAATCCATGGCAAGCGCCCCGTTCGTACCGGCGGGAAAACTTTTCTGCTACGGGTCTCATTGTTTAAAGTCCGTTCATAAATTATCGGAAATTATCTGCTATGATAAGGCCAGAAACCAAAAGAGGAGGTTTTCAAGATGAAAAAGAAAGCGATCCGCATCGCGGCGCTGGCAATGGCGCTGTCCGCCATCATGCTGGCCGGCGTCATGGCAAGCGGCGTCATGGCCGAGAGCAACGTGCCCGAGACCTACACCGTAGCCCCCGTCACCATCAAAGACACCAACCCCGCCATCCAGGTGGCGCAGAAGACCGCGAACTCCGTGGTCGGCGTCATCACCAACAACGAAAACTGGGATCCTCAGACCCGGAAGACCTCCGAGGACATGATCGCCCAGGGCTCCGGCGTGGTGATCGCGGAAGGCGGCTACATCCTGACCAACAACCACGTCATCGAGGAAGGTTCCAGCTTCAGCGTGCTCCTGCCCTCCGGCGACAAGGCGGATGCCACGCTAATCGGCGCGGACGCGTCCACCGACCTCGCGGTTCTGAAGATTACCGACGAATCGCTTGCGGCGGCGCTGGTGCCGGTTGATCTGGGCTCCTCTGCGGAGCTGGTGGTCGGCGAGACCGCCATCGCCATCGGCAATCCCGGCGGCGAGGTGCTGGCCAACACCGTGACCAGCGGCATCGTGTCGGCCCTTGAGCGCGAAGTGGCCGGCGACAACACCACCCGCGACGTGAAGTACATCCAGCACGATGCGCCCATCAACTCCGGCAACTCCGGCGGCGGACTGTTCGATGTGAGCGGCCGGTTGATCGGCATCAACACCCTGAAGTACGCGGGCAGCCAGTTCTCCAGCGTGTCCTTCGAGGGCCTGGGCTTCGCGATCCCGGTGGACACCGCCTACCCCATCGCTCAGGCGCTGATCAAGGACGGCAAGGTGATTCGCCCGCAGATGGGCATCACCGTCACCGACTTCACCGGCCCGGACGAAGCGATGAACAACTACCCGCCCTCCAGCGTCGTGGTCTATTCCGTGGCTCAGGGCAGCCCCGCCGAGAAGGCCGGCATGATGCAGTACGACTTCATCACCGAAATCAACGGCGAGCGCGTCAAGTCTCTGCGTGAGCTGACCGGCGAGCTCGACAAGCACAAGGCCGGCGACACCGTCGAGGTGACCGTCGTCCGCTACGCGAACCCCACCCAGTTCGTGAACAGCAACCAGACCGGCCAGGACAGCGGTAATTACGGCGACTACTACGGAAACTTCGGCGGCTTCGGCGGCTTTGGCGGCGGCAACAACAACCGGAATTTCAATAACGCCAGCAACAGCTACGAAACCATCAAGCTCAATGTGACGCTGGAGATCCTGAACAACTAAGGCAATCTGAAAACAAACCTCTTGGGGGCCGCAAAAATGCGGCCTCCTCTTGTGTATCCGGAAAGCACTTTTACGGCGGTTTGCGCTGGTTGAGGCGTCAAATCCAGCCGCGTGCGGCGGTGCGGTGCGGAGCCCCATCGCCGAACGGATGAACGCGCCGCGTTTAATCTCATACTATAAAAAACAGAAAGAGCCTTGACGGGGCGCGATGTGCTCCGTATAATGTTTTGCAATTACGGCATTGGGGGAATGCAGATGGGCATTAAGGTGGCGAAATTTGGCGGAACGTCGCTGGCCGACGCGAGCGCCTTCCAGCGGGTCCGGGACATCGTCTTGAGCGACCCTTCCAGGCGGTACGTGGTACCCTCCGCGCCCGGTAAGCGCAACGCTGGAGACGTCAAGATCACCGACATGCTCTACCAGTGCTACAAGCTGGCGCAGCGCAAAGAGCCCTGCACAGAGGTGTTCGACAGGATTTCCGAGCGCTTTGGCGGCATCATCCGGGAACTGGGGTTGGACTACGACCTCTCGCCGATGCTCGCCGAAACCTTTGAAAAGATTGCCTCCGGCAGCCCGGACTACGCCGCCAGCCGGGGCGAGTACTTCTCGGGGCTGATCCTTTCGCGCCTTTTGGGCTGGGATTTTATCGACCCTGCGGACGTGTTCAAGTTTGACCGCCAGGGACACTTCGCCAGCGAATGGTCCAACCAGCTCCTGTCCGAGCGGCTGGAAAAGCACGAGTGCGCGGTGATTCCCGGCTTCTACGGCTCGCTGCCCAACGGCGAGATCAAGACCTTCTCCCGCGGCGGCTCCGACATCTCCGGCGCGGTGGTAGCGCGCGCGGCGGGCGCGGATCTCTACGAAAACTGGACGGATGTCTCCGGATTTTTGATGGCGGACCCGCGCATTGTGGACAACCCGCGCACCATCGACCGGCTTACATACCGGGAACTGCGGGAGCTCTCCTACATGGGCGCGACGGTACTGCACGAAGACAGCATCTTCCCCGTGCGCAAGGCGGGCATCCCCACAAACATCCGCAACACCTTTAAGCCCGAGCACCCGGGCACCATGATCGTCGTCCGGGACGAAGAATGCCCCACCGGCTCCACCATCACCGGCATCGCCGGACACAAGAACTTCACCCTCCTGTCCATCGAAAAAGCCATGATGAACAGCGAGATCGGCTTTGGCCGCAGGGTACTGCAATCCATCGAGGACTTCGGCATGTCCTTTGAGCACCTGCCCACCGGCATCGACACTATGTGCGTGATCCTGGGCGACGACGAGCTTCAGGGGCGGCGCGACCAGGTGGTGGAGCGCATCGAGGAGACCTGCCACCCCGACGCCATCGACCTGAGCAGCGGCCTCGCGCTGATCGCCACCGTCGGCCGCGGCATGGTGCGCCAGAAGGGCACCGCCGCCCGGCTCTTCGCCGCGCTGGCCCGCGCCGACATCAACATCCGCATGATCGACCAGGGCTCCAGCGAGCTCAACATCATCGTCGGCGTCGATGTGGAGGAATTCGAGAAGGCCGTCCGCGCGATCTACAATGAATTCGTCTAATTTCGGGCGGTTTCAAGGCAGCTAACGGCCGTTTTTTCGAAGATTGCGTGAAATAACAACCTGCGTCTTGTGGATATTACATGACCCCGCTATCATTTGACCCATACGTGGTCATGTGAAGCGGGGTGTAGTGTATGCGGCGAAAAGTCTACTATATGAGCCAGCGCGGCCCGGCGGAAGCGGTGGCTGTGGCGATCGCGCGTGTGGCGGGCTGCCAGCCGGAGCCGCTGTTGCCGGCGTACATGCCCGAAAATGTAGATCTGATGTTTTTGGGCTGCGAAGGCGATCGGGCCGACAAGGTGACGCTGTCCTTCATCGATTCGCTGAACCCGAATCGCGTCCGGCGCGCCGCGCTCTTTCAGTGCGCAAGCCCGAGGGGCGAAGCCGCCAACCAGATGCGCGCGGCGCTGGTCGCCCGCGGCATCGCGGTGGCTGATCGCGTCTTTACCGCGCCGAACAAGAACCTCTTCGGGCGGGGCGGCCCGGCGCAGACCGACCTCGACGCGGCGCGCGCCTTCGCGAAGGCCGCCATCGAGCAGCCGTGAACCTGACCGCCGCGGTTTCGGAGGGCATATGCGCGTTGTCGTAGGCATGTCGGGGGGCGTCGATTCGTCGGTCGCCGCGCTTCTTCTGAAGCGCGAGGGCCACGACGTGATCGGCGTATTTATGAACAATTGGGCCGAGGAGGACGATTCCGGCGTCTGCACCGCGGAGAGCGACTGGGCCGACGTCCGGAGCGTGTGCGACAAAATCGGCATCCCCTACTACGCCGTCAATTTTCAAAAGGAATACATGGACAGGGTTTTTCAGCGGTTTCTCTCGGAATACCGCCGCGGACGCACGCCCAATCCGGACGTACTGTGCAACCGCGAGATCAAGTTCAGCGCGCTCAGAGACCTGGCCGTGCGGCTGGGCGCCGAAAAACTGGCCACCGGGCACTTCGCGCGAACGGACGAATCGAACGGGCGCGCGCGCCTTCTCATGAGCCGCGACCCAAACAAGGACCAAACTTATTTTCTCTACATGCTCGATCAGGCGCAGCTCGAAATGGCGCTGTTTCCGGTGGGCGGCATGACCAAGGCGGAGATCCGCGCCGTGGCCCTCGAGGCGGGGCTTGCCACCTCCGGCAAAAAGGACTCCACCGGCGTCTGCTTCATCGGCGAGCGCAACTTCCGCCAGTTCCTCAAAAACTACCTGCCAGCCCAGCCCGGCGAGATCCGCGCCGTGGATGGAAGAGCCGTCGGCCGGCACGAGGGGCTGATGTATTACACCCCCGGCCAGCGCCGCGGCCTGGGCGTGGGCGGCGACGGCGGGCGCTGGTACGTGGTGGGCAAGGACCTCCAAAACAACGTGCTGCTGGTCGACCAGCGGGCCGATTCGCCGCTGCTCTTTTCCTCTGAATCGCTGCTGGAAGAGGCCACCTGGATCGCTGGGGAACCGCCGGCCGCAAGCGGCGAATGGCTCCCGGTAAAGGCGCGCCTTCGCCACCGCCAGGCGCTGGAAGATGCCCGCATCCTGATCGAGGGCGACGAAATCCTCGTCCGGTTCGAGCGGCCCCAGCGCGCCGTAACCCCCGGCCAGTCCACGGTCTTCTACCGGGGAGACGAGTGCCTGGGCGGCGGCATTGTCAAGTAGTTCGGGCAGCGGCTCTCTTCCCGCATGCGCGGGATAAAAGTCCGCAAATCCCATGGGCTGTTTGGCGAAATGCTGTTTGGATTTTGTGCGGACATCGCCATATTTTTTTTACCCATTCTGATTTGCATTTTATACGCTCATACGCTATAATCATGTACACTGGCGCGTGATGTGTGTCCGGCGGAATTTGGACGCGCCGGACAATGCCGCGTAACCTGAGTCGAGGAGCTGTTTCCGTGAACAACAGGGGCTACAATTCCTACAACCGCCGCAGGCCAAAAAAGCGGATCACCGGCAGGTTTTACGCGTTTTTGACGGTTCTCGTGGTACTGGTGGTCATGTTCAGCGTCGTACTGGCCAACCGCGGTGGCTCCCGCGTGGTGAACCAACCCCAAATCGCGCCGACGCCTGCCCCCGTTGCCGAGGTTACGGCTGATCCGGCGGGCTCCGCCGACGCCAACCAGACCGCTTCCGACGGCGGGGATGCCTCCGGCGGCGAGGGCGGCACGGAGACCATTGACGCTATCCTCGAAGCCAATCCGGACCTCGCCCCCCTCGAGGGCGATCAGAAGGTTCAGGTGAGCGACCTTTCCGTCACGGAGGGCTTGCCCACCGAATGGCACAACATCCTCCTTCTGGGCTCCGATACCCGCAACATCAAAAAGGTGTCCCGGACCGACACCATCATCATCGCCTCCATCAATACAAACGACGGGCGCATCAAGCTCATCAGCGTCATGCGCGATACCATCGTGCCCATCCCCGGCCACGGCGACCGGAAGATCAATTCGGCCAGCTACTACGGCGGGCCGGAGCTGACCATGAAGGTGGTCAACGAGTGCTTCAAGCTGAACATCACAGAGTACGTGCTGGTCAACTTTGGCAGCTTCAAGGAGATCGTGGACATCCTGGGCGGCGTCCGGCTGAACATTACCAAGAAGGAAATGGAACAGATCAACGGCAGTCTGGCGGAGCAGGGGCGCCTGCTCGGGCTGGACAAGGCAAAGTGGCAGGCCGGCGAGTATGACCTGAAGACCTATGGCGACGACACCGAGCTGAACGGCCTGCACGCGCTGGCTTACGCCCGCATCCGCCACATTGACAGCGATTACCAGCGCACCGAGCGGCAGCGCCTGGTCATTGACGCCGCGATCAAGAAATTCCGCAACTCCATCTCGGTCACGCAGCTGATGCAGCTGGCCACCTCCATGTGGGGGTATGTGGACACCAACGTCGAGATGTTCAGCGCCGTGGGCCTGGCCACCACGGTCTTGAAGAGCGGCATCGGCAAGATCACCACCGGCCTGATGCCCATCACCAACACCTACAAGAGCGAGTCGCGCAAGGAAAACGGCGCCGCGCTGTACGACGTGGACTTTGCGGCCAATGCCGCCCGGCTGTATAAGTTCATCTACGAGGAATAAGCGTTTCCCGGACTTTTCCGGCCGGCCCGAACAGGGGCCGGCTGGTTTTGTAAGTTTTGTCTGGAGGGATGGCATGCGCATCTTTGAACGCGCGCGCCCCGACGAAGCAGCCGCGATCGAAGCGATGTTCGAGGCTGCCAAGCGCACCGGGCGCGAAAATGGAACCACCGACTGGGACGATACCTACCCCACCCGGGATTTGATCGACGAGGACATCACCCACGGTGAGCTCTGGGCGCTGCGGGAGGACGGCCGGATTCTGGCGGTCATCTCCATGCTGGAAGAGGACTTTGAAAACGGCCTGGACGCCGGATGGACGGACGTACCCAATTGCGTGTTGGCGCGGCTGTGCGTCGATCCTGCGCTGCAGAGGCGGGGCATCGGCGCGGAGGTGATGGCCTGCGTCACCCGCGAGGCGGCCCGGCTGGGCTTTGCCGCCACGCGCCACCTGGCCTCCGTCCACAACCCCGCCGCGCTGAGGCTGTACCGGAAAATGGGCTACCGGGAGCTTCGGCAGGTGCGCTTCTTCGGCGACGACTTCATCGCCTTTGAGCGGATGACCTCCTGAAGGGGCCTCCGCTTCTCCGCCTTCGTCGAGAACGAAACACCGCCGTCAGTAAGCTCTGGCGGCGGTACAGGTATCCATCAAAGTCCCCATAAGGCTTTCAATTGTTCCGGGCGCCGCGTACGTCGGGAACGGGACAGCGCCACCGGATGCCGGTGGCGCTGTCCGCATTTGGGTCAGTACGCCATCCGCCTTTCGGCACGGCGGCGCCGTTCATCTCCAGAATACAAAGCTCTTTAGAAAGCCCCCCGAGAAGTAGTTGATCCAGCTCAGGCTCTCGTTAAAGCGCGCGGCGATGCGCTGCCCGAAGGTGATGTTGCCCGGCGCGGACGCGCCGATGGCGTCGAGTCCCTGATCCTTCGCCAGCCAGAGCGCCCGGGTCACGTGGTAGTCGCTGGTGACGACGATGGCGGTTTGGAACCCTCGCGCCGCCATCTCGGCCCGCGCGTTCCGCAGGTTTTCAATGGTGTCGGTGGACTTGTCCTCCACCACCACGTCGGATGCGGGCACGCCGCTTTCGATCAGCCACCGGGCCATCGCCCCGGCCTCGGTCTCGGGCTCGTCGGCCCCTTGCGCGCCGCAGGCGATGATGAGCGGCGCGTATCCGTCATTGTAGGCCTTGAGCGCCGTCTGTACCCGGTGCAGCACCGTCGTGGACAATTCGCCGTCCGGCATGATGCGCGCGCCCAGGACGATGATGGCGTCCCGCTTTTCGAGGGGGCGGGGCGTCTTCTCCGCGAGAAACACCACGCCCATCAGCCCCAGTTCCACCACCGCGCCCACCGCCGCCAACACGAGTACGCCCTTTACCAGTCGGTTCACAGCCTGTCCTCCATAAATTTCAGGATGTTTTTCGCCCGCATGGCGATCTGAAGGTTCTCCCCGGTCTTTCGCGCACCCTCCGCCAGCCGCGCCCGGAGCGCCGGGGCCTCTTTCAGCGCGGCGATGGCCGCCGCCACGGCGGCAGGGTCGGTGGGATCGACGCGGAGGGAGTTCTCCTCCGTCAAAAGCCCGTCGTTGAAGGGGCGGTCGGACGACACCACCGGCAGCCCCATCGCCAGCGCCTCCACGATGGCGTTGCAGCAGCCCTCGTTCAGCGTCGGCAGCGCGAACACGTCCGCCGCCGCGAGATACAGGGGGATTTCATCATGATCCACCGCGCCGCAGAAGCGCATGTCCTTCGCCGTGGGGCGCAGATCCCCCCGGCCGATGAAGACGGACGAGGCCCCTGCAGCGTCCAGCGCCTGCGAAAGCACCCGGACGCCCTTCCGCTCGATGAAACCGCCCACAAACGCCACGATGAATTCATCCTGCGGCAGCTTCAGCCGTTCCCGCGCCGCCCGCCTATCCATCGGGCGGAATTTTTCGGGATCGACGGCGTTTGGAAACACCCGCACCCGCTCCGGGAACGGATAGTAGCCGTCTTCGACGATCTCCCGGGCGTTCTCCCCGGAAACCGCCACCACGCCGGCGAGGTTTTTGAGCCGCCGGGCGACCTCCGCCTTTGGCACGCCGGAGAACAGCTTCACCGTCGATTCACCGTAGGCAAGGAATGCGGGGATGCCCATCTTCGCGCCGAGAGACGCGGCGGTGAGCCCCGACGGAAACACAAAGTGACCGTACAGCGCCTCCGGTTTTTCCGGAAGACCTCGGATCGCCCTCTCCGCCGCCCGGGAAAAGGCGGAGAGCGTCCACATCGCCGGGTTGACCGGGCCCGTCCGCCGTCCGCCGAAGGAAAGGTATCGGGGCCGAAGCAAGAGAACCTTGCTGCCCCCATCCGTCCCACGCACTTCCCGCGCGGGCGGCACATGGCCGCCGCGAAGGAGCCGCCGGAGCGGGTTTACCGGCGAAACCACCGTCACTTGGACGGATAAATCTGAAAATGCGTTCACCAGCTGCTCGACGAAGGGGTACACCGGCTCGCCCGGAGACGGGTACTCCTTCGTAATCATCAAAATCCGCTTCACCTTGTGACCTCCCCGTAGAACGCCTGATAGGTTTGGGCGATTTCGTCCCAATCAAATTTTTTGCTGCCCCGGACGGCCGCGGCGCTGAAGCGGGCGTAATTCTTCAGGATGCGCTCCGCGGCGTTCGCGGTGGCGTTCGGATCGTTCGGGTCGATGGCGAAGCCCACCTCCCCGTCCGGAAACTGGCCGTCAAAGCCCTGCCCCCTCGTGTAGAGCACGGGGAGCCCCTGGCTGAGCGCCTCCGCGTACACGAGCCCAAATGTCTCCCGGCCGGACGGCAATAGAAAAATGTCCGCGGCGCGGTACAGCGGCATCAGCTCCGCCATCGGTCGGGGCGGCAGGAGCTCGACCAGCTCCGATTTCCGCGCGGCTTCCACCACCGCCCGATCGATCGGCTGCCCCACCACCGTAAGCCGCACCTTTCGCCCTCTGTCCGCCAGCGTCTGTGCCACCGCGATGGCGGCAGGCAGGTTCTTCCGCGCGATCAGCTGCCCGACGAACAAAAGCCGCACCTCCTCCGCGCTGGGATGGGCACGGGGCGTTGGCGGGTTCCGGAGCCACAATTCGTCAATGCCGTTGGGCACCACGGCGGACTTTTCCTTCACCCGAGCCATCTCCTCCGGGGACAGGTACGGCGTCAGCGCCCGATCCCGGTAGCTCTCCGAAAGAAAGATCACCCTGGCGGCATTTTCCAGAATCCGCCTGGCCAGCGGCCGAAGGTGCGGCATGCGGCGCATCAGCACGTTGACATCGGTATCCCGCACCGCCACAATATAGGGCACGCCGAAGCGGCGGTGGATATTATAGGCCACGCCGCCGTTGGTGAGGAGCGAGTGGGCGTGCAGAAGGTCGTACCCCTCCGGCTCGTAGCGGCGGAGCGCGCCACGCAGCATCTTGTACTGTTTCAGATGGAAAAAGATCCTGTCCGCCCGGCGGTGGTTCACATCGACAAAGGCATAGGGCCCGAAATCGCGCCCCAGCGCTGAAAAACCCTTCGGCGCCGGGGTGTAGACGTCAATTTCGTCCCCCAGCGAGACCTGCCGGTCAAACAGGTTTTTGTAGAATACCCCGGTCTGGTAATAGGAATTGATGTGCAGTACCTTCATAAAGCCTCCCGGGCGCTGATCCGCCCGGAAATAATGATACCACAGCCCCTCCGCCGCCGCAACCTCGGGGTGAGAAACCCTTTACGCCTTCGATCCGCGGGAGAGCGCCGCGCTCTGATCTGCCGAACCAGCCGATTGAAAAAGCGCCGCTTTCGTGGTACAATGCCTGCGTAGAGGAGGCGAGTACCTTGCGCGTCGAGGAGTCCAAGGAGAACTACCTGGAGGCCATATTGGTGCTGTCAAAGCAGAACGGCTTTGTTCGCTCCGTGGACGTGGCCAACTACTTCGATTTTTCGAAGCCCAGCGTCAGCGTGGCGATGGCGAACCTCAAGCAGGCGCTGCTCATCACCGTGGACGACGCGGGTGGCATCCACCTGACCGAGGCCGGGCGCGCGCTGGCCGAGCAGGTCTACGAACGTCACACGCTGCTCACCCGTTTTTTGATCGAGCTTGGCGTGGACGCCGAAACCGCGCAGCAGGATGCCTGCCGGATCGAGCACGTCATCAGTCAGTTGACCTTTGAAAAGCTCCGAGAGCATATGACGCAGATGGTGGAGCAGAAGTAAGCAAGCGCCCCGCATTTCGCGGGGCGCTCCATTTTGCGGTTCATTCCATCTCAAACAATAACTTCATCAGCTGGTCGCCGGTCTCAAGCACCGGCTCGTCCGCGCACGCCCGCTCGGTAAACGGCCGGGGCGAGGCTTCCGTTCGGCTGTCGTAGAGGGCGAAGGGCACCGGCGTCGCGTCGTGGGTCCGGGTGGATAGAAGCGTGTAATGGTCGGGCATCAGGAGCATCCGAAAGTCGCCCAGCACGGGCAGCTTTTCAAGGAGCGGGCCCACCACCCGCGCGTCCACCCGTCGGATGGCCTCCAGCTTGTTCTCAAGGCTGCCGTCGTGGCTCATCTCGTCCGGCGCCTCAATGTGCACCAGCGCAAAATCATCCCCCGCCGCCAGCGCTTCCAGCGCCGCTGCGACCTTGTTTTCGTAGTTGGTGTCGAGAAGCCCCGTGGCGCCTTCGACCCCCGGCGCTTTCAGCCGGTTGAGCAGCGCAATGCCCTTCACCAGCGGCACCGCCGAGATCACCGAGCCTTTGATGCCGTACGCTTCGGTAAAGTCGGGCAGCACGCAGGCCTCGCCCGCGCCCCAGAACCAAGCGGAATTGGCGGGAAGCAGCCCCTCCGCGGCACGCTTCAGGTTTACCGGATGTCTTGACAGCGCGCGGTGCGCGGCCTCCTGGAGCCGCCGGAGCCATCCCCCGCCGGTGCCCGCGGGCAGGTAGCCTTGGATGGGCTGCCCGGCGATGTCGTGGGGCGGCTTCAGCGAAAATTCCGCGGCATTGCCCCTTGCCACCGCGATGTGGCGGAAGGTGTCGGTCTCGTGGACGATGAGCCCCCGCTCCGCGCCGATTTTCTGGAATTCCGCGTCCGCGGTCACCGCCCTCACCAGCGCCAGCGCGTCCGCGCCTTCCACGCCGCCGCCGTTGTGGCTGAGCATTTTGAGGCCCTCCGCCCCATCTCCCAGCGCCACCAGGTTCATGCGGAAGGCCACCTCGCCGGGCTGGAGCATGACGCCCATGCCCGCCGCCTCGAGGGGCGACCGGCCGGCGTACACGCCCCGCGCGTCGTTGCCAAGAAGCGTCAGAAACGCCACGTCGCTCCCGGGCGGGAGCGTCGGCGGACAGGAGCGCAGCCGTCCAAGTTTGCCGCCGCCGACCCTGTCGAAGAATCTTAACTTGAGATGTTCAAGCGGGGTTTTGCCGTTTAGTTCTTCCAGCGGAAAATCCGCCATGCCGTCGCCCACGACGAGCACGTATTTCATCTTTCTCCCCCCGATACTTGCCAAAAAGAGGCGTTTGATATATGATTGTAGCACAACCCTCGATTGACTTCAAGGAGGAAACCATGCAGTCCCAGCAGCAGCCGCAGCTGTCCGCGATGATCAAGGGGCAGATGATCGAAGGCTATCTTCTGGTGCGCGCCGCCGAGCAGCGCACCTCTTCCAACGGCTCAAAATACCTGGACCTCACCCTCAGCGACCGCGTAAGCGAAGTCAACGCCAAGATGTGGGATGGGCAGACCCCGCCGCCCAAGCCCTCCACGGTGGTCAAGGTGCGCGGCATGATGCTGGAGTACAACGGCCGGCCCCAACTCCGGGTGGACAAGATGCGCCCGACGGAGCCGGCGGACGGCGTGGACCTGAGCCAGCTCGTCCCCTGCGCGCCGCAAACCGGAAACGAAATGATGGCGCAGCTGAACGCGCGCATCGACCGGATCCAGAGCGAGCCGCTGCGCGCCATCGTCCGCTACCGCATCGACGAGTGTCGCGAACAGCTCACCTACTATCCCGCCGCGTCGAAGCTGCACCACGCGGAGCGAAGCGGCCTACTTCACCACATCACCACCATGCTCCGGGATGCCGACGCGATTTCGGAGATCTACCCCCAGCTGGACGGGGATCTCCTCGCCGCGGGCGTGATGCTGCACGACTTGTGCAAGATCCGGGAGTTTGATTCCGACGAGATGGGCCTCGTCAGCGACTATTCGGTGGAGGGCAACCTGATCGGCCACCTGGTGGCGGGCGTCGCGGAGCTGGAGCAAGCCGGCCAGGCGCTGGGCACACCCCGGGAGCTGCTCGTGCTGCTCGAGCACATGATCCTCTCCCACCACGACCTGCCGGAGTACGGCAGCCCCCGCCGCCCCATGATCCCGGAGGCCGAGGTGCTGCACCTCATCGACCTTCTGGACGCCCGCATGTACGAAATGGACCGCGCGCTTTCGGCGGTGAACCCCGGCAGCTTCACTGAACGCATCTGGTCGCTGGACCGCAAGCTCTACCGCAGGAAGGGCGATTTTGGCCAGGAGAGCGATAAGTAAGACCGAAATGGCGCAACCTGAAGACTGAAATCATAAAAGGAAGTGCGAACCATGCGCGCCTATGAGAGGCTACTAAACTACGTGCAATTTGACACCGCGTCCGACGAAAACGCGAAAACCTGCCCCACCACCCCCGGCCAGCTGGTCTTCGGGCGGGCACTGGTGGATGAGATGAAGGCTCTGGGCATTTCAGACGCCCGGATAGACGAACACGGCTACGTGTACGGCTCCATCCCGGCAAACGTGGAAAACGCCCCCGCCATCGGCCTGATCGCCCACATGGACACGGTGGACTGCGTGCCCGCCTCGCCGGTCAACGCGCGCGTGGTGCGCTACGAAGGCGGCGACATCCCACTGGACGAGGCCGGGCGCATCGTGATGCGGGCGGCGGACTTTCCGCATCTGGCCGAGCATGTCGGGCACGACCTGGTCGTTACCGACGGGAGCACGCTCCTTGGCGCGGACGACAAGGCCGGCGTGGCCGAAATCATGACCGCCTGCGAACAGCTCCTCGCCGATCCGTCCATTCCCCATGGCAAAATCCTGATCGGCTTCACGCCGGATGAAGAAGTCGGCCAGGGCGCGGACCTGTTCGATGTCGAAGGCTTCGGCGCCGAATTCGCCTACACGGTGGACGGCGGGCCCCTCGCCGAGATCGAATACGAGAACTTCAACGCCGCCTCCGCGTCGGTGACGGTGAACGGCTTCTCCATCCACCCCGGAACGGCCAAGAACAAGATGAAAAATGCCATCCTGATGGCGATGGAGTTCAACCGCATGCTGCCCTCCGCGGAAATCCCCGCCCACACAGAGGGCTACGAGGGCTTCTTCCACCTGAACGACATCCGCGGCACCGAGGAGACGGCCACCCTCCATTACATCATCCGCGACCACGACCGGGAGAAATTCGAGGCGCGCAAGCGCGCCATGGCGCGCATCGCCGCCTATCTGAACGATGTCTACGGCGCGGGCAGCATCACCCTTGAAATGAAGGATACCTACTACAACATGAAGGAGAAGATCCTGCCCCACATGCACATCGTGAGCAGGGCGATGGATGCCATGCGCGCGGCGGGGTGCGAGCCGAAGGCTGTGCCCATCCGCGGCGGCACCGACGGCGCGCGGCTCTCCTTTATGGGGCTGCCCTGCCCGAACCTGCCCACCGGCGGCATGAACTGCCACGGGCGCATGGAGTGCGCCGACGTTCAGGAGATGGATGCGGTGGTAGACATCCTCCTTCGGATCGTGCGCGCATAAAGCGCCTCGCGGGCGGCGCACCGAAAGTCAAACCAAACTTTCGCCCCCGTACCCCGTTAACGCAGGGAGCGGGGGCGAAATCATCCGCAAAGGCCCCTCGAGGTTCCATTGTTTTTGCGGCATGTTCGTCGGGATGGCGCCACCAGTCAAGGATACTGGTGCGCCATCCATTCGATTGGTCAGTGCGGCTGAAATCCCGCAGGATTCCAGCCGCACGCAGGTTCCGTCCCCATGCTCGCGAATATCGTTTTAATGCTTCAGTTTTCCAGCCTCTTGGCCCATCTGAGCGCCCGGATGTACAGCGACATAAACCGCCGCGCACCGATGAGGTTCACGTCGCTCTCGCTGTCAATTTCCTCCCAGTTGCCCTGCTCAATGGCGACCACGCAATCAAGCAGCGCGCGGTACTCGTTTGCCTCGCCCATCAGCGCCCGCTTGATCTTGCCCTCGATCGGAAGGCCGTCCAGAATCTCTTTCATGGGCTTGTCCAGCAGCATGTCGATCTGAGAGAACAGGCCTGCGAAGAAATAGTCGGAGCGGTTCTCGGAGTCGCCTCTCTCCTCGGCCAGGAGCTCCATCAGCTTTCCCCGGGTCAGCGAGGCCTTGACCATCTCGGCGTTTTCAATGTTCTGTATATCCTTGAGCATCATGATCGAAAACCACTGGCGCATGCCGGAGACGCCCAGGTGCGTCAGCGCGTGCCAGATAGTTTTGATCTTGTGCCTCGGCCCATAATAGACCGAATTCACCAGCCTGAGCAACCTGTAGGAGAGGCCCAGGTCGTGCTCGACATGTTGTTCGATCGTCTCAAAGCTGGGATCATCCGCGCTCAGTTCCTTCATAATGCGCATCAGGTTTGTGTTGAGCGCCCCGATCTCCTTGCCGGCGATGACAGCGGGCCTGCTGAAGAAGTACCCCTGAAACAGGCTGTACCCCATCTCGGCGGCCTTTTTGTAGTCCTCCCGGGTCTCGATCTTCTCGGCGAGAAAGGTTCGCGTTGCGCCGAATTTACGGATGAGCCGGCGCTGTTCCTCCAGACTGACGGCCTGAAACTCCACCTTGACGATGTCCGCGTGCTCCAGGAGCATCTCGTTGTCCTTACCCGGAATGAAATCATCCAACGCGACCTTGTACCCTTTTGCGCGCAGGTTCTTGCAGGCTTCGATGGTATCCCGGGTCACCTCGCCGCGTTCCAGCACCTCCAGCACCACGCCCGAAGAAGGCAGGAGATAGGGAACGTCGCTGCCGATGAGCTTCTTCGAAAAATTGATGAACGCCCTCGTGCCTTCGGTGAGGTCATGAAGGCCCAGCACCATGAAAGAATTATAGATCAGTTCCGCCGTGGCCCGGTTGTCGTCCACACCAGGAAAGCCGTTCAGACTGTCCCGACGGTACAGAAGTTCATACCCGTACACCTGCATGTACCGGTCAAATATTGGCTGCCTCGCAACATAGATGTCCATCTCTACAAGCCTCGATTTCGCGATTCGAAAAACCGCCGTACCGCCCGTTTTCCCGGCTGGTCGCATAATGGGATTGACACACAGGGGTGAATTGACGTACATGCCCAGTTACCGGCCAGTGCCAAAATCTTCCCCACGCACATCAGAATCCCATGATAATGTTACCGGATCTCTTCACATCGCGCTTCTCTTAATTGTTGGGCAACAGAGGGTTATTATAAATTTCCACCTGCGCGTTTGTCAACCAAAGCAGTGCGTTCTTCAGTATTTAACAAGCAAACACACTATTGACGCGCAACTCATCTTACCTGATATATAACTACATATCGCACGTTTGTAACAGCAAATCGGGATTTCAATGCCCGCCACGGGCCATTGGCCGCCGAACAGTTCCGACCCCGTATTCTGATAAATTCAGCAGGCGAAGCGTCCGATGTCTCCTGTCTCCGCCCCTGTACAGCGTTCGGTCGACCCGCGCTTTTCGGGACGGCGATCATCGCAGTTTTGATAAGGCGGACGGGAGGCCGTACTTGACGAGCAAAGAATTTGTATCTATAATATATGCTAATGGCCGGAGCGCGCCGGCGTGAATGCCAGGCCCGCCCCCGCCGGAGGAGAAGCATGCGATCGTCCGGGTCCTGCACGCTTCTCTTTTTTCGGCTGGCGGCCCCTTCAGGCATAGAATCGGGACTTTTGCGCGGAGCGCGCCGCATTTGACATGGCGAGGAGACAACAACATATGCCCAAGGACTGGCTCCGCAAGGTTCAGCTGGTGTCACTGGAAATCCTGGACGAGTTTGTTCGCATCTGCGAAGCCAACAACCTCCGCTACTATCTGGACGGCGGCACCCTTTTGGGCGCGGTTCGCCACAATGGCTTTATCCCCTGGGACGACGACGTGGATGTGGCCATGCCGCGGGCGGATTTTGATCGATTCCTTCAGATCGCGCCCAAGGAATTGGATCAAAGGTTTTACCTTGAAGCCTGGCAAAATGTGCCTGTAAGTCCCTACTATCAAATGCGAATCCGAAAACTCAACACGGTTTTCGAAAACTGGCGCTCCAGGCGCTTTGGCCTTGCTTCCACCGGCATCTGGATCGACATCATGCCTTTGGACGAGCAGCCCGACGTCAATTCTCCGATACATCGCTTTGACTATATGGTGTTTCAGGTACTGAAGCGCCTGGTCTTCGTATACAACTGGGACGCCGAACAGCGCGCGCTGCGCGGAAAGATAATCCTGGCCCTGGTACGCCTTCTGCCCTTTGACTTCTACAGAAATCTGCGAGACCGGATCGCGCGAAGGCATGCCGGCAAAGGGCTTCCATTTTGGGTCAGCACCTTCAGCCCCTATGACCTCATGCATCAGACGTTCCGCCGTGAATGGTACGAACCTGCCGCGACCCATGATTTCGAGGGACGCGCCTTCCGCGTACCGGGCGACTGGGACGCGGTGCTGCGAACCATCTACGGCGACTATATGAAGCTCCCGCCCGAAGAAAAGCGCAAGGCCCATACGCCGACGCGGCTCTCCTTCGATACATCGGGGCCGGACGAAGTGCTTTAAAGGAGAGACCGCCGTGAAAATTGTTCTGATCTCGCTGAATATGTCCAACAATCTGGGCGAGCACCTTGTCATCAATTGCACCGGGTACTTGCTTCAGAAGGCCGCGCCCGACGAAGCGTTCGAGTTTACCGTATGCGACTTGTACGGCCGCGTACAGCGCACCGCAAAACTCTATACGCCGGGGAAGAATCCTGCCTTTGCCTGCTCCAAAGACCCCTCGCCGATAGACAAACTGGTTCGGCGCGTCGTACAAAAGGGCAAACGCATGGCTAAGGACGCATCCCTCAGGGACTTTTTCACCCGTCTGGAGTGGCTCGCAGACCCAAACTACGCATCCCGAATGCGCGCCTACTTCCGGCCGATAATCCAAAGCGCCGATCTGGCCATGTTCGCCGGCGGAGGCATCATCGAGTACAGCTACAACCGCTATCAGGACGCGATCGAACTGATCGTACGTGAAGCGCGTCGGGCGGGGAAACCCGTAGTGTTTAACGCCGTGGGCCTCGTTGGCGATTGTGATCCCCAGGCCCTCCGCTTCCAAACAATGCGCCGGGCTCTGACAAGCCCCAACGTCCGGCTGATTACCGTGCGCGACCACGTGGATCTAATGAACGAGCGATACTTGCAGGGTGCCAAGGCCGCGCGCCTTGTGGCGGACTCGGCCGTGTGGGCGGCGGAGGCGTTCGACGTCAAGGCCAGTCCTCGCCCTGTGATCGGTTTGGGGCTCGTGCGCGAAAGCGCGTTTGAGTCCTATGATCGGCCGATTCCCTACGCCAATCTAATGGATATGTACCGCGAGATCGTGGCGGAGCTGGAATCGCGGGGCTATGGATGGCAGTTGTTCGGCAACGGATTTGAAAACGACCACGAATTTGGCGAAAAAGTAATCAGCGCGCTGGGGGCGAGCCCCGCCCGCCTGGTTCCGCGCCCAACCGAAGCCAGCGAACTGCTTAAGACCATTGCGGGCTATCAAGGCATCATCACCTTCAGGCTGCACTCCTGCATCTCCGCCTACTCGATGGGCATACCGGCGGTGGTTCTCTCCTGGAACGACAAGGTGGACGATTTCATGCAGATCATCGGGCACCCGGATCGGGCGCTGTCCGGCGATCGCGCGGCCGCACATGCCGTCGTCGATCAGATGGAACGCGCTTTGAAGGAACCGTATGACGAATCAGGGCGGGCCGCATACCGCGAGACCATCGCGGATGCGGTTCGGGATGCTTATCAGATCACGCGCGGGCGATAATCAATTGTTCCATGCTTGAGTTGCGGGATATAAACGCGGCAGCCATCAGAAGCGGAGGCACCACATGAATGACTGGCTGAAAAAACTGCAGAAGCTGGAGGCGGAGCAACTCGCCGCGCTCGCGGACCTCTGCGAAAAGCACAGCCTAAGGTACTACATCGTCGGCGGAACGCTGCTCGGCGCGGTTCGGCACAAGGGCTTCATCCCCTGGGACGACGACGTGGACGTGGCCATGCCGCGCGCTGACTTCAACCGTTTTCAGGAGCTTGCCGCCCGCGAACTGCCGCCGGAGCTGACATTGGAGATCCCATCCGAAATCCCCAAAGATCCCTACTACACGGTGCGCGTCCGGCGCAAAAACACCGTCTATGAAAGCACCTACATCCGGCAGTTTGATCTGCCCTGCTCCGGGGTGTGGATCGACGTGTTCCCGCTGGACGACCAGCCCCGGGAGACGAGCCTACTCCAAACGCTGGACGGATACTTGATCGAGCGGCACCTGAACCGCGTCATCCGCAACTACTACAACCAAAAACCCTTTTCGCTCGGCGGCAGCATTTACATGGGGCTGGCCCGGATGCTCCCGTTTGATTTTTATCGGCGAGTGCGGGACCGGATCGCAAGGCGGCACGAGGGGAGAAACCTCCCCTACTGGCTGACCTACGCGGGCATATTCGGCCACCGCAAGGAGACGTTCAAAAAGAGCGTGTTCGAGCCGCCGGCGCGGCTGGAATTCGAAGGGCGGATGTACACCGCGCCGGGCGACTACCACGCATGGCTCACCCGGATGTACGGCGACTACACGCAGCTTCCGCCGTCTGAAAAACGAGTGCCGCATAAGGTCGCGCGCTTCCTGATCGAAGGCGTGGACCAACTGGGCTAGCCGACTCCCGACACAAAACGCCCCCTGATTGCTCAGGGGGCGTTTTGTGTCTGCGCGCGCTTCAGTAGCCGCTGCGCTCGTTTTTTAAAAGTGCCGTGAAGACGTCCATGTCGTCCGAGGTGGTAATCTTGTAATTCTTCTCGCTGCCCACCGAGAAGTGCACGGTCTCGCCCAGCGCGAACATCAGCGCGCAGGTGGCGGCGGTGTTGTCGATGCCGCGCTTTTCCGCCTCCGCGTGGGCCCACATAAGTTTTCCCATCGTATAGGTGTGTGGCGTCTGGGTGCGGTAGAGCTGCTCCCGCGGCACATGGTCGGACGCAGTGCAGCCGTCTGATGAGCGGAACACCGCTTCCACGCAGGGGATAACCGCCACCGCGTCGCCGTCGATCTTCTGGCGGGTCAGGCTGTCGGAGATGATCGCCTGGGACACCAGCGGGCGGTTGCCGTCGTGGATCATCACGATGTCGTCGTCCGAAAGGTGCTTCCTCAGCTCCATCAGACCCCGCCGGATGGAGTCCTGGTTGGAGGTGCCGCCGTCCACAATCCACTTGAGCTTTGTGATGTTGTGCTGCCGAGCGTAGGCCCAGAGGATCTCGTGCCAGCCGGCGAGTCCCACCACCAGGATCGCGTCGACACCCGGATGGGTTTCGAAAGCCTCCATGGTGTAGATGATGATGGGCTTGTTGTTGACCGGAAGAAACTGTTTGGGAATTTCGGATTTCATCCTGGTTCCCGATCCGGCGGCGGTAAGTAGCGCGACCGTCATATGGTTCTCACTCTTTCCTGTCGTAATGTTGCCCAAGTAGCTTATATGTTCAGTATAGAGGCCGATCGCGGCCATGTCAAGCCGCGGTCAGGCATTCAGCCCTTGCCGCAGGATCTCCACCGTGCCGCGGATTCCTTCCGCCGGCGCGAACCGGGCGGAAAAACCCAGCGCGCCGAGCGCCGACGCGTCCAGAACCTGGGGCTGCGTGGGCGCGTAACCGCGCTTCTCCGCATCGTCCGGCAGCTGAAATACGACGCGGGCGCCGCCCGCGCTGGCGCAGAGATCGGCAAATTCCGCGATGGTCAACACCGAATCCGGGCTGGCCACGTTGTAGGCGCGGGCCGCCACCCCCTCAAGAAGGATGGCGATCAGCGCTACCGCGCAGTCCGCCACGTGCAAATAGCTTCGGATTTGCTGCCCCGGACTCTTCATCACGATGTCGCGCCCGGCGGCGGCGTCCAATAAAAACTGCGTGGCGGCGCGGTTGTCCCGGGCGGTGACGGTGGGGCCGTACACGTGGCAGGGCCGCGCGATCACGCCGTCCACCCCGTGCTGCGCGTGATAGGCGGCAACCAGCGTCTCCGCCGCGCGCTTGCCCGCCGGGTACGCGGAGCGGGGCGACAATACGTCGATCCAGCCGAGGTTCTCCTCCCGGGTCGGGATTTCCTCCGGCGGCAGGCGGCCGTAGATTTCGCCGGTGGAGACGACGAG
>JAEYPB010000094.1 GCA_023411175.1 Bacillota bacterium
CTCGGGTTATGCTACCGTGCAGTCAAGGCGGGTAAGCAGAGCCCTGCTTCCCGCCTCATCCTACAAGCTACCAAGGTATACGTTTTATCACGTCTTTTCGGCTTTACACAAAATCTGGGATTGACCCGCCATCTCCGCCCGCGACGGCGACCGCTGGGCGCGGAAGTAAGGAGAAGGCTCTAGTAAACTACGTTATCTTTCCGCCCAGTATTTCATTCTATCA
Organism: Bacillota bacterium; assembly: GCA_023411175.1. Taxonomy (GTDB): domain Bacteria; phylum Bacillota; class Clostridia; order Christensenellales; family Aristaeellaceae; genus JAEZHK01. The sequence goes on from JAEYPB010000094.1 coordinate 224, forward strand.
ATCCTTCTCGCGGTCGAGATTTGATTTCCCCTCTGTAGGCACGATCAACCGAGTTCTATACCAGTGTCGGTAGCTTCATCGACCGGGGGAACAATCATGCCGGTCTCCCAAATGGTGATATATTCTTCTGGAGTACCGACGCGAAGCTCTGAAACCTCGTCATGATCAACTTCGCCGATATCGTACGAATACCCGACGCCGTCGCGCAGCAGTATTCCGGGCTCTGACCACGGAACGGGCTCTTTTCTGTTGCCGCGTGTCAACCACGATTGGAACCATTGGACATAGACAACTTTTTGATCCAGATCGTAGGTGTAAGTAACGCGTGTTCCTTCGGTGTAGCCGTTTGTGTTCATGTGGAACAAAAGCACACCTGATTGTGTTTGACACAAATTGCTGATTTCAATGTTCGTGATTGGGATCGGTGCTAGGCTTGCGTTTAGTATGTATTCCCATGCCCACGACCCTCCCAACACCAGCAGTAACGCGATCACAATCCCCAGCGCGATTGCTTGTATGCGTGTGCGCTTGAGCGCCCGATGGAAGCCCTTCCACGCGTTTACAAGGGAAATGTCCTCAATCGGAGGCAGCTCGATCTTTTCCTGCATGCGTGCTACCACACCTGCGCAGGCCTCGCAGTCCTTCATGTGTTCTTCCACCAACTTCTGGCTCTCCACACTCAGCGTATGATCGCAGTAGAGCGGCAGCAGATCGCGGATGACATTGCAATCAATCGCCATACAGTTCCACCTCCATAATGGTTCTGAGCTTTTCCTTTGCCCGATAGAAGGTTACACGCGCCCAACTCTCACTCTTTTGGAAGAGCGCAGCAATCTGGGCGTATCCGAGCTCACCGAAAATCCGCAGCGTCAGCACTTCCTTATACGGCTCCTCCATGCGATGTAGCGCCTGATGCAGCGCAATCTCTCGCTCCCTCTCGAGGTAGATGCTCTCAATGGTACCTTCAGCAGTGAGCTCTGGAAGACAGACTTCTGTCACATAAGGCTCTTCCTTGCGGACATGTGCGAAGTAGGTGTTCTTGGCGATCTGGCAGAGCCATGTGTAGACGCTACAGCGGCGTTCAAACCGCGCATATCCCCGGAAGGCTCGGACGAAGGTCTCTTGTGTGATGTCCTCCGCTATCCTGGCATCGCGCGACAGGCTCAGCGCAAAGCGGTACACATGCTGGTAATGCGCCGCGCATTGGGCGGCAAAATCCTCCACCGTCTCACCCCCTTTATCCTATTAGAGTGCATAATGGCTGATTTGTTACAGGATTTTCAAAAAAGTTCGATGATGTTGGCAAATCATTCATCCCTTTGCGCAGCAGGGCGAGTCCACAGACAAGTAAAGTTTGTGGGTCTCCGATGTGGCGCAGGAGGTACTCCGTCCTTCAATAGGGGGGGATCAACTCTCTACCACTTTAACGCGCCGAAGCGGGCCGCCCTGTTGCGTGAGTTTTTCGGAAATCAAAAATCAAAATTCAAAAATCAAACGAGGTGACGTTCATGCCCAGCGGAGGGTATCGGCCGGGGGCGGGGCGTCCTCGGAAAAGCATCAACGACAAGAAGCTCGAAGGCAAGGCGGTAAAACCGTCTGTCCCGTCCGCGCCAGCGCCGAAAAAAGTGTACTCCAAAAATGTAATGGCGAATTACTTCTCGATGGCGATGAAAGAGTGCGAGAAGGAAGTCCCCGCGGCTGAAGTTTTGCGAGCCGAACTCGAGGAATTCATTGCGGCGCGCGGTTGCGAAGGTTTCGTCGCGCCCCAGACGATCACGGATTATGTGTTGAACAGGCAGGGCTTTCTCGCCTGCGAATGCATGAACCGGAAGATCGGCCGGATGACGAAGGAGCTCAAGCTGTCGCCCTATGTCACGGCGGGACAAGGCTACTACAAAGCGATGCGTGACGACTTCAACCTCATCATGCAGATCATCAACCGATACAGCAGCGACAGGGGCGAAGAGAAGAACGCCTTCCTGGAACTGCTCACGAACAGGGGGTTCTAAGAATGCGATCCACGTCCCGGTTTGAGCAAGTAGACATTGACCGCCTCGTCCCCTACGCGAGGAACGCCCGCACCCACAGCAAGGAGCAGATTTTGCAGCTGCGCTCCTCATTCCGCGAGTTTGGGTTCGTGAACCCCGTCATCGTGGACAGGGACTTGAACATCATCGCGGGTCACGGGCGCGTGGCGGCGGCGAAAGCCGAGGGGCTGATCGAAGTGCCCTGCGTGTTCGCGGAGCATCTGACGGACGCCCAAAAGCGGGCTTACATTCTAGCCGACAACCGGCTTGCCTTGAGCGCGGGCTGGGATGAGGAATTGCTCGCTCTGGAGTTCGGCGAACTGAAAGACCTCGGCTTCGACCTTGAACTGACCGGCTTCGACGCCAAGGAGATCGAGAAGCTGTTCGCCGGCGACGGTAACGACGTAGAGGACGACGACTTCGACCTGACGGCCGCTCTGGAAGAGGCGGCTTTTGTTTTACCCGGCGATGTGTGGACGCTCGGCGGGAGCCCCGCTGGCGGCCGGCACCGCCTGATCTGCGGCGACGCTACCGACGCCGCCACGGTAAAGAAGCTGATGGACGGCCGAAAGGCGAACCTTGTGCTGACCGACCCGCCATACAACGTGGCATTTGAATCGGCGAGCGGGCTGAAGATCAAGAACGACAGCATGAAAGCCGAGCAGTTCTACGAATTCCTCCTCTCGGCGTTTCGGAATCTCGCGGAGAACCTTGAGTCGGGCGGCTCGGCGTACATATTTCACGCCGACACCGAGGGCGAGAACTTCCGCAGGGCGTTCCGCGAGGCGGGTTTCCATCTCAGCGGCACGTGCGTCTGGGTCAAGGACAGCTTCGTGATGGGTCGCTCGCCCTACCAGTGGCAGCATGAGCCGATCCTCTACGGCTGGCTGAAAACGGGCACGCACAAATGGTACGCCGGGCGGAGCGAAGCGACCATCTGGAACTTCGCCAAGCCCAAGCGCAACGCCGACCACCCGACATCCAAGCCGCTTGACCTGCTCGCCTATCCGATTCGCAACAGCAGCCAAGCGAACGGCATCGTGCTCGATACCTTCGGGGGGAGCGGCTCCACGCTCATCGCCTGTGAGCAGACGGATCGGATCTGCCATATGCTCGAACTGGACGAAAAGTACGCCTCCGTCATCCAGCGAAGGTACGCTGAGTTCAAGCAAAATGGCGGCGTGGACATCACCTGCGAGCGCGGCGGACAAACCTTCGCCTACACCGATCTCATGAGAGAGGTGGCTGCGCGTGAATAAGCCGCTCACCCTGGGTTCCCTCTTCGACGGCTCCGGCGGGTTTCCGCTCGGAGCCGTTTTACACGGCATCCGGCCTGTCTGGGCGAGCGAGATCGAGCCCTTTCCCATCCGGGTCACGACGAAGCGTCTGCCTGAGATGAAGCACTACGGCGACATCTCCACGATCAACGGCGCGGAAGTCGAGCCCGTGGACATCATCACCTTCGGCTCGCCCTGCACCGACATGTCGGTCGCGGGAAAACGCGCGGGTTTGGACGGCGATCAATCCGTCCTTTTCTATCAGGCGATCCGGATCATCCAAGAAATGAGGCGCGCGACCGATGGCAGATACCCGAGATTCATCGTATGGGAGAACGTCCCCGGCGCGTTCTCTTCAAACAAAGGCGCAGACTTCAAGGCCGTGCTTGACTCGGTCGTCGGGATCGTCGCGCCGGGCGCCCAGGTGCCTGCGCCTGACGAGAACGGATGGCCGTATGCCGACGTACTCGTGGGAGACGGATGGAGCTTGGCTTATCGAACTCTTGACGCGCAATTCTTCGGCGTCGCCCAACGGCGCAAGCGCATCTACCTTGTCGCGGATTTTAGAGGCGAACGCGCCGGAGAGATATTGTTTGAGCGAGAGGGCGTGCGCAGGGATTTTGCGCCGCGCTTTCCAGCGGGGGAAGGAACTGCCGGAGGTGCTGCGACTGGCGCTGGAAGCGCAGGCGGCGGGAGCCGAGCAGTAGCTTTCGAGCCGGGCGCCGCTTCCCGGTTAGGCGGGCACTGCTGGGAAGAATTCGCGGGAACGTTGCGCGCCGACGCCGGCGACAACCAGACGGCGGTCGTTTACGACGCCCGTGGAAACGGCGGCGGTGAGATCACAAACACCCTTACAGGCGACCACGAAAACCGAGTGACCGACTATACGGCTCTCGTTGCCGGACCCTGTGCCGCCAACATGAACGGACAGGCGGGCGTCAATTCCGCCCCTATGGTGATGGCCGCGTTTGGCGTCTGCGCCCACAACTCAGGCGCGATGTTGTCAGCAAACCCGCGCAGCGGTTTCTACGAGGCAAACACCGCGCGCACGCTCGACCAAAGCGGTGGGAACCCCGCCTGCAACCAGGGCGGCATCGCCGTGTGCGTTCAGGGAAGCCTGATTGGGCGGGAACAGAAGAATGGTCCCCAGGGGAGTGGCGTAAACGCGGAGACGGCGTTCACGCTCAATACCGCCGACCGCCATGCCGTGGCGTACGCCATGACCATGGGAGGCTTTGCGGAGTTTCGGGAGGAGCAGGCCTCAACGCTCATGGCGCGGGATTACAAGGACCCGCAGGCCGCGTTGGCACCGCGGACGGCGGTGACCGCTGAGAAATCGGACAAGCCGCGCTATGTCGTCCGCAGGCTCACTCCGACTGAGTGCGCTCTCCTCCAAGGCTTCCCGCCTGACTGGTGCGCGGGGCTTGAAACGACGGTACCGACCGAGCAGGATATTGCCTTCTGGTCGGAGGTCTGGGAAACCCATCGCAAGAACATGGGTACGTCCTCAAGACCCAAGAGCCGCAGCCAAATCGTGAAATGGCTCCAGAACCCGCACTCTGACGCCGCCGAATACAAACTCTGGGGCAACGGTGTGGCGCTGCCTTGCGTGTGTTTCGTCATGGCGGGCATCGTGACTTGTACACAAGACTGAACCCGTGTTTTCCCTTGATATTCTGTACGTCTATTATCGCATAACCGCTTGCTATCTGGGGCGTTTAGAGCGAACATACGCATACCGAAGGGGCGCAAGCCCCGCGGAATCAAGGGAGAAGAGGCTTAAAACATGAAAGTCTGCTACAATCTCACGGGCGCAGAACGCAAGTCGCTGGTAGCCGCCATCAGTCAGGAATTGAACGCCCCGGTCAAGTACCTTGGAATGCCCACGGCGGCTTACGAGGTTGGCAACTTCCACATGGACAAGACCGGGACGGTCACGGGTCCGGACAACCGCGATTTGGTCGCCGACCTTTGCGGTCTGCACGACTTCAAGGCGGTCAGCGAGGAATACGACGAATACCCCGACATCGATCAGCACCACCCCGGCCGGTACGCGGACCCCAACGTCCCGCCGACCGAAGCCATGCTCAAGCACGCGGCAGCGTGGCTGGAAGGGCAGCCCGAATACGAGGACTTGAACCTCACCGAGCGCGAGGAACTGGGGCTTGGGCGGGAGCGCCGCGAAGACTGGCAGGGCGAGAACGGGATGCAGCCGAGCGACGTTCCCGAGCCCGACCGCCTCACCATCGAAGTGCCGCTCAAGGGGTTCACGCCTGAGAAGCTTGAAAACCTCACCAAGCTGGTGGGCGCCAAAGCCGCGCTTCTGAAAGCCGCTCTCGGCGCGGATGAATTGCCGATCCAAATGACAGAGGATACGCTGGTGTTCCCCTGGTTCGGCGAAGACATCGACGCCGATCACACCGCCGCCTACGCGACGCTGGTCAGCCTTCTCTGCAGGACGGCGCTTGCGAAAAAGCGCGTCACGGCGAAGGATAAGGATGCCGATGGAAATCCGAAGTACGCCATGCGGTGCTTCCTGCTTTCCCTTGGCTTCATCGGCGACGAGTACAAGGCGGCGCGGAAGGTCCTGCTTTCCAGGCTAGAAGGCAATTCGAGCTGGAAGAACGGCAAGAAAGAGGAGGCGGCAAGCGATGAAGTTTCCGAGTAAGGAACAGGTCGAGCGTGTGCGTATGGCGTACCCGATTGGATCGAGAGTCGAGTTGGTGGCTATGTCCGATCCCTATACCACCCTCAAGCCCGGCAGCCGCGGCACAGTTGACTTCGTGGACGACACCGGAACGGTATTCTGCGTCTGGGACGACGGCTCGACGCTTGGCGCGGTCTACGGCGTGGATGTGATCAGGCGCGTGGACAAGGGGGATGCGTTGTGACCGACATCCTCCGTGAGCAAATCCTCGCCATCCGCGCGGAAGGATTGACAAACATGTTCGACACTCATACTGTCCAACGAATCGCCTTTGAGAAGGGCTTCCACGAACTGGTCAACTTCATCGAAACCGACCGCAAGGCATATGCGAGGTTCATCCTGACGGGCGAGGCGGAATAACCTTCAGCCATTTACCCAGGGGACGCCCCTTTCGGCCTGAGTCAGGCTGGCAGGGCTGTTCCTCGTATAGACAGGCTTTTCAGACTTCTTCGGAGGTCTTTTATTTTTCTCCAAAGGAGGTGCGCCGTTGGGCGGCTACAAATACACCCCCACCAAGCTGATGCTCCCGACCAGCCGTTACGACGTCCGGCGCGCCGACTTCGCGGTCGGTTTCATCCAGATGCTCAAACACACAACGGGCGAATGGCATGGGAAGCCGTTCCACCTGATGCCCTGGCAGGAGCAGATCGTACGCGACATCTTCGGCATCGTCGGCGAGGACGGCTACCGTCAGTTCCGCACGGCGTATGTGGAAGTTGGAAAGAAAAACGGTAAAAGCGAACTCGCCGCTGCCATCGCGCTCTATCTGCTGTTCGCGGATGGCGAGGCGGGCGCGGAAGTCTACTCCTGCGCCGCCGATATCAACCAGGCGAGCATCGTGTTCAACACAGCCAAGGCGATGGTCGAGCAAAACCGGGATCTGCGCTCACTTTCAAAGCTTATACCAAGCACCAAGCGGATCGTGTTCAACCACACGAACAGCTTCTACCGGGTGCTGTCCTCGGAAACCAAGTCCAAGCAAGGCTTCAACGTGAGCGGGCTGATTTTCGACGAGCTGTTCGCACAGCAGACCCGCGAGCTCTTCGATACGATGACCAAATTCACGGGCGACGCCAGACGGCAGCCGCTCTATTTCCTCATCACCACGGCTGGGCGCGATAAGACGTCGATTTGCTATGAGATCCACTGCAAGGCGAAGGCAGTGCTGGACGGGTCCAAGATTGATCCCAGCTTTTATCCCGCCGTGTTCGGCATCGAGGACGGTGACGATTGGGAGGACGAGCGTATCTGGCGGCGGGTGAACCCGTCCATTGGCGTGACGATCCCGCTCGAAACAGTACGCGCTGCCTATGAACAGGCAAAGCAGAATCCCGCGGAGGAGATGCACTTTAGGCAGTTCCGGC